>NZ_JBIUYF010000003.1:0-1029611 GCF_044744405.1 Streptomyces sp. NPDC087310
CCTGCGTTTCCGACTCTATCAGACTCTTTCGTGTCCGATTCCCCGTCGGAGCGGGGTTCGCTTTCCAGTTCTTCGCTTTCGCGCTTTCCCTTTCCAGCGGTTCCGACTCTATCAGATCCTTTCGGGCCTGATTCCCAGTCAGCGGGGCTTGTCCTCCCGGCCCTTCGGCCGTTCCGACGTTCCAAACTCTAGCGGATTCCGCAGGTGACTCATAATCGAGTCTTCGAAATGAATTCCGGCATGCCGAAATTCGTCCCGGCCAGGGGATCGTGCTGTGTTTGGGTGCCGCTACTGCGGCGGGAGTGGCTGTCGCAGAACCGTACCGGCTCCGTGACAACTCGAAGAACCTTACGGATCGACCTGGTGCGTGTCAAACCGCTGTCGCCCCTCCGATTGCCCCGCCTGTTTGCCCTGCCGTCAGCTCAGGTCCGTACCGGTCAGTCCAGGTCGGTCAGGCGTCCGCCGGCGTCCGGTTGGGCTTGTTCCACGCGGCGGAGGAGGCGGATCAGCATCTCTCCGAGCACGCCGCGTTCGTCGCCCGTGAGGTCCTGGAGCAGTTCCTCCTCGAAGTCCGAGGCCATCCGCATCGCCGCGAGCCACTTCGTACGGCCCTCGTCGGTCAGCTCCACGATCACGCGGACCCGGTTCGTCTCGTCGCGGTCGCGCGTCACCAGGCCCTCGCCCGCCATGCGGTCGATGCGGTGCGTCATCGCGGCCGGGGTGAGGCCCAGGCGCTTCGCGAGTTCGCCGGGGCCCAGGCGGTAGGGGGCGCCCGCGAGCACCAGGGTCTTGAGGACCTCCCACTCGGCGTTGCTGATGCCGAGGTCGGCGACCTGTCTGCCGTACGCGACGTTCATACGGCGGTTCAGCCGGCCGAGCGCCGAGACGACCTGCTCCACCTGGGGGTCGAGATCGCGGAACTCGCGCTGGTAGGCGGCGATCTGCTCGTCGAGGCTCGGCTCCTGGAGATCCGGCGGGCCGGTTTTCTCGGGGGTGTCGGACATCGGGGCAGTATGCCACGGCCTCTGTTGGCGTTGAAGTCCTTCACTGTGTACTGTTTAGCTTCTAAGTTTAGCTTTGAAGTCTTCAGGGTTGAGTCTTCGCTCCCCTGACGCTTCGGGCCTCCGAACTCTTCAGATCCTTGAGGTAGGTGAGTGTGACCAGGGCGATGGGCGCATCCTCGGCGATGCGCCGGATCCAGGCGGGGAACGCGCTGAGCGCGTTCGGACTCGGATTCACGGTTCCGTATCTCTATGTGTACGTGGCTCAGGTGCGGGATCTGGGCGCGAGTACGGCCGGTGCCGTGCTGGCGGTCTTCGCACTGGCCGCGCTGGTGGTGCTGCCCTTCATCGGGCGGGTGATCGACCGGCGCGGTCCGCTGCCCGTCCTGGTGGGCGGCGCTCTCGTCGCCGCCGCCGGGGCGCTCGCCATGGGGTTCTCCGGCAGCGTGCCGGCCGCCGTGGCCGCCGCCGCGCTGCTCGGCGCCGGGACCGCCGTCATGCAGCCCGCGCTGGCCACGATGATCGTCTGGTCCTCGTCGCCCTCGACCCGTACGCGGGCCTTCGCCACCCAGTTCTTCCTGGCCAACCTCGGACTCGGTGTCGGCGGGCTGATCGGTGGGCAGCTCGTCGACGAGAGCGAGCCGGGAAGCTTCCTCCTGCTCTTCTCCGTCGAAGCCGTGATGTTCCTCGTCCTGGCGGCCATCGCCGTCACCGTCCGGCTGCCCCGCCCCGCCGCCCTGCTCGCACGGCCCGGCGCGCCGACCCGTGGGATGCGCGCCCTGCTGAGCCACCGGGCCATGGTGCATCTGTGCCTGCTGGGCTTCGTGCTCTTCTTCGCCTGTTACGGGCAGTTCGAGTCGGGGCTGGCGGCGTACGGCACCGAGGCGGCCGGAATCGATCCGTCGACGCTCGGGATCGCGCTGGCCGCCAACACGGCGGTGATCGTGGTCGCGCAGTTCGTCGTGTTGCGGCTGGTCGAGCGGCGCAGGCGCAGCCGGGTGATCGCCGCTGTCGGGCTGATCTGGGCGCTCGCCTGGATCGTCGCGGGGTTCGCGGGGCTCGGGCACGGTGGCCAGACGGTGGCGACGGCCGCGTTCGTCTCGACGTACGCGCTGTTCGGGCTCGGCGAGGCGATGCTGTCGCCGACGGTCGCCCCGCTGGTCGCCGATCTCGCGCCCGCCGAGTCGGTCGGTCAGTACAACTCGGCGTTCGCGCTGGTGAAGCAGGTCGCGCTGGCGGTGGGGCCGGCGGTGGGCGGCCCGATGGGCGCCGCGCTGCACGGCCCGTACATCGTGACGTTCGTACTGTTCTCGCTCGGTATCACGGTGCTGGCCCTGCGGCTGGGGCGGCAGCTCACCCCCGTACAGGACCAGCCGTCGCTCGTGGCGGGCTCGCGGGTCGTGGCGCAGGGGGCGCCCGTCGAGACGTCGCCCCTCGTGGTCGTGGAGCAGCCCGTGCGCTGAGCGCCGCGAGGTCGGTGCGGCAGGGTCGGTGCGGCGGGGTCAGTAGGGCAGGGTCAGTGCGGCAGGGCGAATTCGCACCAGACGGCCTTGCCGCCGCCGGGGGTACGGCGTGAGCCCCAGGACGAGGCGATCGTGGCGATGATGGAGATGCCGCGGCCCGCCTCGTCCGCCGGTTCTGCGCGGCGGCGGCGGGGCAGGTGGTCGTCCCCGTCCGTCACCTCGATGATCAGCCGGCGGTCCGTGCGGCGGAGTCTGAGGCGCATGGGCGGGGTGCCGTGCTGGAGGGAGTTCGCGACCAGCTCGCTGGTGGCGAGCACCCCCAGATCGCGCAGCTCGACCGGGAAGCGCCAGGAGGAGAGCACGCCCGTCGCGAAGGCGCGGGCGCGTGGGGCGGCCTCGATGCCGCCGAGCAGGTCGAGCGCCGCGTTGTGGAACAGCTCCGCGTTCGCACCCGTACGGGCGGGGTGCTGGAGGACGAGCACCGCGACGTCGTCGTCGTGGTCGTCGGTCACGCCGAGGGAGCGGATCAGCCGGTCGCAGACGACCTGGGGCGAGCCCTGGGCGCCGGACAGCGCACGCTCCAGGGAGGCGACTCCCTCGTCGATGTCCTCGCCGCGGCGCTCGACCAGACCGTCCGTGTAGAGGACGGCGGTGGAGCCGGGCGGGAGGGCGATCGAGCCCGAGGTGTGGAGCCAGCCGCCGGTGCCGAGCGGCGGGCCCGTCGGGTCCTCGGCGCGCTGGACCGAGCCGTCCTCGGCGCGGATCAGGAGGGGCAGATGTCCGGCCGAGGCGTAGACGAGGCAGCCCTCGTTGGGGTCGTGGACGGCGTAGACGCAGGTGGCGATCTGGCTGGCGTCGATCTCGGCGGCGAGTCCGTCGAGGAGCTGGAGGACCTCGTGCGGCGGCAGATCGAGCCGGGCGTAGGCGCGGACGGCGGTGCGCAACTGCCCCATGACGGCGGCGGCGCGCACGCCACGGCCCATCACGTCGCCGATGACCAGGGCCGTACGACCGGCGCCGAGGGTGATCACGTCGTACCAGTCGCCACCGACCGCCGCGTCCTCGCCGCCGGGCCGGTAGGTGGCGGCGACACGCAGGTCGTCGGGCTGCTCCAGCTCCTGCGGGAGCAGGGAGCGCTGGAGGGTGACGACCGTACGGCGGTGGCGCTGCTCGCTGGTGCGCAGCCGCTCGGCCGCTTCGGCGTGGTCGGTGACGTCGGCGGCGTGGACCAGGATGCCTGCCGTGCCCCGGCAGGTGACGGGGGTGCAGGTGACCGTGTAGGAGCCCTCCGTACGGTCGGGGCGCTCCGTACGCTCGGATCGGTCCGTACGGTCGGGTCGATCGGTGGGGTGGCTCTGTGCCTTGCGGGACTTGACCGTGCGTGACGTGCCGCTGCGCCGGACCTGGTCGAGCAGCGGGAGCAGGCCCAGCTCCGCCAGCTCGGGGCAGCTCTCGGCCGCCGTGGCGCCCGGGGCGCGCGGGCCGAACGTCGCCGCGTACGCGCCGTTCACGTACGCCACGCGGTGGTCGGGGCCGTACACCAGGGCGACCAGGGCGGGCAGTTCGCCGAGGATCTCCCGTACCGACAGCTCTTCGAGGGAAGGGATGGCGGAGGCGCAGGCGACGGAGGGGATGTCCGCCGGGGGCTCGGACTTCTGTTCGTACTCACCACGGGCCGCCGGCACGGAACCGCGGTCCGTCCGCGCGGCGGCGCGGCGCTGTGTACCGGGGAGCCGGGCGCTCCAACGCGTGAAGTTCACGGATTCTCTGGCCTCATGGTGTCGTGTGTCGTGCTGTGGGTCTGGGCCGTGCGGCGGGGCGGTCGGGCGGCAGGGCGGGTCCGGTGGCGGGCGGTCGGGCCGGATCACTCTGCGCAGAGGTGAGCCCACCTATGGTCACACGTCCAGTGTGACCGAGCGCACTGACAGGGACGCGGGGTGACGGTGGGCGCCGGGGTCGCCGGCCTCACGCCTCCTCGGTTCCCCGGGGACGCTCGGTCTCCTCGGAGCCCTCGGACCCCTCGGTTCCCTTGGATCGGTTGGAACGGTCGGTGCCCTGGGAACGGTTGGCGCCCTGGGATCGTTCGCCGCCCGCGGCGAGTTCGAATTCGGCGCGCGGGTGTTCCAGCGAGCCGAGGGAGACGATCTCCCGTTTGAAGAGCCCGGACAGGGTCCATTCCGCGAGGACGCGGGCCTTCCTGTTGAAGGTGGGAACACGGCTGAGGTGGTACACGCGGTGCATCAGCCAGGCCGGATAGCCCTTGAGCTTACGGCCGTAGACGTGCGCCACGCCCTTGTGGAGACCGAGCGACGCGACCGATCCCGCGTAGGCGTGACGGTAGTCCCGCAGGGGTTCGCCGCGCAGGGAAGCGAGGATGTTCTCGGCGAGAACTTTGGCCTGCCGTACAGCGTGCTGCGCGTTGGGCGCGCAGTCCTTTCCGGGTTCGTCCGAGGTCAGATCGGGTACGGCGGCGGCGTCCCCGGCCGCCCAGGCGTGTTCGGTGCCGTCGACGGCGAGTTGCGCGGTGCAGCGGAGCCGGCCGTGGGCGTCGCGCGGCAGGTCGGTGGCGGCGAGGACGGGATGCGGCTTGACGCCCGCGGTCCACACGAGCGTGCGGGTGGGGAAGCGGGCGCCGTCGCTGAGCACGGCGACGCGGTCCTCGCAGGAGTCCAGGCGGGTGTCGAGCCGTACGTCGATGTTGCGGGCGCGCAGCTCCCGTACGGCGTACTTGCCCATCACGTCGCCGACCTCGGGGAGGATCCGTCCTGTGGCCTCGACGAGGATCCACTTCATGTCGTCGGCCTTGATGTTGTGGTAGTACCGCGAGGCGTAGCGGGCCATGTCCTCCAGCTCGGCGAGCGCCTCGACGCCCGCGTAGCCGCCGCCGACGAAGACGAAGGTGAGGGCGGCGTCGCGGATCGCGGGGTCGCGGGTGGAGGAGGCGATGTCCATCTGTTCGATGACGTGGTTGCGCAGGCCGATGGACTCCTCGACGGTCTTGAAACCGATGCCGTGCTCGGCGAGTCCGGGGACCGGGAGGGTACGGGAGATGGAGCCCGGGGCGAGGACGAGTTCGTCGTACGTGACGTCGACGGTGCCGGTGCGCTCCTCCTCGGAGGCGAGGGTCCGCAGGGTCGCGGTGCGTTTGGCGTGATCGATACCGGTGGCCTCGCCGATGAGGATCGTGCACTGGTCGAGGACGCGGCGGAGCGGGACCACGACATGGCGGGGCGAGATGTTGCCGGCGGCGGCCTCGGGGAGGAACGGCTGATAGGTCATGTACGGGTCGGGTGACACCACGACGATCTCGGCCTCACCGCTCTTCAGCCGCTGCTTCAGCTTCCGCTGGAGCCGCAGGGCGGTGTACATGCCGACGTAGCCGCCGCCGACCACCAGAACGCGGACCTTGGGCGGACGCGCCTCGGGCGGCGGTGCCTCGGACGCGGGTGCGGGGCTCGTTCCCCGGGAGATCTCAGCCGTCACCTTCCCATGACGCACCCGGGTTCGTTGTTTGTCCACAGGCGCGACGCATTGTATGACCGGAGAACGTCGGCGGGTCCGGACGGTCCCGGGCGGGCAACGGCGCGGTGACGGGCGGAGGCGCGCAGGTCAGCGGGGGCGGCGCGGGTGAGGGGCGGGGGACGAATCAGGCATGTTCCGGTCCTTGCGCCGATCGGGGGGCGCTCTGTGCGGAACTACCCTCTTCTGAATTGCCCCGGGCTCAACTATGTTCGTACCTCGTCGGGGTGTCCGGCCGGTGACCGGACCGGGAACCCGGCAGCCAGGCGGGGAGTCTCCGGGGGGAGACATCATTACCGGGGGAACGCTTATGCACATTCAGGATTCTCATTGGCAGGCTGCCGTCGTCACGGAGGGTGACGGACGTGTGGCCGACGAGGGACGATTGGGAGCGGTGGGGGTCGGCGGATCAGGTCGTGCCGCCCCCCTCCGCGTGGACGCACAGCGCAATCTGGAGCACGTACTGCGCGCTGCTCGCGAGGTGTTCGGCGAGTTGGGGTACGGGGCTCCCATGGAGGACGTGGCGCGGCGCGCCCGGGTCGGGGTCGGTACGGTCTACCGGCGGTTCCCGAGCAAGGACGTGCTGGTCAGGCGAATAGCCGAGGAGGAGACCTCCCGGCTGACCGACCAGGCGCGGGCGGCGCTCGGCCAGGAGGACGAACCGTGGTCCGCGCTCTCCCGCTTCCTGCGCACTTCGGTGGCGTCGGGCGCGGGGCGGCTGCTGCCTCCGCAGGTGCTGCGGGTCGGGGCGGACGCGGACGGCGCGGTCGACGCGCCGGCCGGGCGGGGCGTGGCGGCGGACGAGGCGCGGGTGCCGCAGCAGCGGCAGGCGCGCCAGCCCGATCTGCGGGTCGTCGGTTCGCGGGTCTCGGCCTCGGCCGACGATCTGGACGACCCGGGTATCGCCGAACTGCTCGATGTGGTCGGGCAGTTGGTGGAGCGGGCGCGGGCGGCGGGTGAGCTGCGCGGTGATGTGACCGTGGCGGACGTCCTGCTGGTGATAGCGACGGCGGCGCCCACGCTGCCGGACGCGGTGCAGCAGGCGGCGGCTTCGGCACGGCTGCTGGACATCCTGCTGGAGGGACTGCGGTCCCGGCCCGTGTAGTTCGTGCAGTTCGTGCAGTCCGTGTGGTTCGGTGCCGCGTGATGGTTGCGCGGCGGGGGCCGGTGCGCACCGGCGCACCGGCCCTTTTCGAACTGGCTTGCCGATGAGCGGCGTTGATCTTACCCCGAACGGGTGAAGGTTAAAGCAGTCACCGGGGAAAGCCCCCCGGACGAGTGGCACGGGGCTCGAAGCCCTGGGTCCGGCGTGGCGCGCTGTGGCACTCTGGCCCGGTGTTTGGGGCAACAGCGGTGCGTACGCGGCACGTCCGACGGCACGTACGGGGGCTTCCGCGATGAGCGGTGACGGACGGGACGAGCCGCTGGACGGCAGTGCCGCCGACGGTACCGACCGTACCGCCGGTGGTGCCGGTGGCGGCGCGGGATCCGACGATGTGGCGTCTTCTCGCCAGGTTCCGAGTCAGGTGCCGAACCAGGTGCCGGGTCAGGTTCCAGGGCAGGTGCCGAACCAGGGCAAGCCCAAAGAGCCTTCCGGCAGCGTCCCTTCGCAGCGCGAGCGCGCGGGGACGGTGCCGGTCCCGGGCCGGGGAGAGCTGCCGCCCTCCGACGCCGATCTGATCCAGCGGATGCGGGCCGGCGACGACAGCGCGTACGAGGAGCTGTTCCGCCGCCACTCGGAGCCGGTGCGCCGGTACGCCCGTACCTGCTGCCGCGACGCGCACACCGCGGACGACCTGACGGCCGAGGTGTTCGCCCGTACGCTCCAGGCGGTACGGGGCGGCGCCGGGCCCGAGCAGGCGGTTCGCGCCTATCTGCTGACGACCGTACGACGGGTGGCCGCGTCCTGGACGAAGTCCGCGAAGCGCGAGCAACTGGTGGACGACTTCGCGGTGTTCGCCGCACAGGCCGCCCGTACCTCCGAGGTCTCGGCGGAGGACACTCTCGATCTGGGCGCGGACGTCCTGGCGATGCACGAGGCCGAACAGTCCATGGCCATGCAGGCGTTCCGCAGTCTGCCGGAGCGCTGGCAGGCCGTCCTGTGGCACACCACGGTCGAGGAGGAGTCGCCGAGCGAGATCGCGCCGCTCTTCGGGCTGACCGCCAACGCCACGGCCGTACTGGCCAGTCGGGCGCGCGAGGGCCTCAAGCAGGCGTATCTCCAGGCGCATGTCAGCTCGGCGCTGACCTCGGAGGGCGACTGCTCGCGGTACGCCGACCGGCTCGGCGCGTACGCCCGGGGCGGGCTGCGCATGCGGGCCGAACGCGGGCTGCGCAAGCACCTGGAGGAGTGCGCGAAGTGCCGTCTCGCGGCGGGTGAGCTGGCGCAGGTCAACTCGGTGATCCCGGCGCACGTGCTGCCGATCGCGGTGATCGGCTGGTTCGCGACGGGGTACTCGCTCAAGGCGGCCGGGATCGCGGCGGGCGGCGCCGCGGGAGCGGCGGGCGCGGGCGCCGCGGCGGCAGCGGGTGGAGCGGCCGGCGGATCGGCGGGCGCGGGGGCCGGTGGAGCGGCCGGTGGATCGGCGGGGGCCGGTGGCGCGGGGGCCGTGTCCGAGGGGCTGGGCGCGCCGGCGAAGGCGGGCATCGCCGGGCTGCTGGTGGTCGCCGCCGCCGGCCTGGTGTACGCGCTGACCGGCAACAGCCCCGAGCCCGACGCCAAGGCCCCTGAGAAACCGCCGGTCGCGCAGCCGCTCGTACCGCAGGTGCCGGTCCCGTCGTCCGCACCGGCCGCGCCCCCGGAGCCGCCTCCGGCCCCGTCCCCGAAGAAACCCACCCCGACGCCGACGAAGCCCGCGCCGGACCCCAGGCCGAGTCCGAGCCGTACCACCCCCACCCCCAAACCCACGCCCACATCCACACCCACACCCCCGCCTCCCCCCACGCCCACGCCTCCCCCGCCGAGGCCGACCTCCCGCCCGAAGCCGCCACCGCCCGCGCCCGCCGACTACCAGGTGAACGAGCTGGCGTACAGCATCCTCGGCGACGGCACGGAGCCCGAGGTGCGGCTTTCGGAGAGCGGCTGGCTCTGGCAGCGGTCGAGCGTGTCGATCGGCGGCACGCGCTACGCCCACGGCGTCACCATGCACGCCTCGTCCTCCGTCACCATCGACCTCAACCGGAGCTGCGCCACCTACGCGGCCCTGGTCGGCGTGGACGACCTGACGCTCGGCCAGGGCTCCGTGCGCTTCTCCCTCTACGGCGACGGCACCCGCCTCTGGCGCTCCCCCGTACTGCACGGCGGCGACGCGGCGGTCCCCGTACAGGTGGGGATCTCCGGACAGCGCACCATCCGCCTGGTCGTGGAACCGCACACCCCCTTCGGCGTCGTCGCTCTCGCGGACTGGGCGCGGTCCCGGATCAGTTGCCGCTGAGTCCCGGGGTGAGGAGCAGGCGCGCACCGATCCGTACGGCGTCCCAGTCCGTACCCCGTTCGCGGGCGCGCGCACGCGGCAGCCAGGTCGCGCGGTCCCGGTGCTCGCGGCGCAACTGCTCCATGTCCGCCTCGGCGCCGGGCACCGGACCCGACTCCTCCAGTGCGCCGATGCGCCGGTCCATCGCGGCGAGCAGCGCCCGGTCGAATTCGGTCACCGCCGCGAGGAACTCGCCCGTCGGCATGGCCGCCCGGCCCGTCCTCGGACTCGCGAACTCGATGACGCCCTCCGGGTCCGGCCGGTGCTCCCAGGCCACGGTGACGGTGTCGTCCGTGTCGTCCGTACCGACGACGGTGCGCCAGCAGCGGATGTGCGGGGCGACGCGCAGGTAGTCGGTGTACAGGTGGCCCGCGCTGTGCCAGTCCAGCGCCGCCTCGGCCTCCGGCGTGTCGCGCCACTCCCACTCCGGCGAGAGCGTGGCGGCCACGTCCACCAGGTCCTGCGGCACCGGTTCCAGCGCGCCCGACACGAGCGCGATCAGGTCCTCCCAGAGGCGGACGACGTAGTAGTCCACGTACGGATGCGGCGGCCCGCCCTCGCGCCCGCCCCGTAGCTCCCCGACCGTGCGCTCGGAGTAGCGCAGCACCTCGTGGCCGCCGAGGTCGAGGCAGTACCAGCCGTCGGTCAGTCCGAACCAGTGCGGTACGGGGCGCTCGGCGCTCCACGGCCTGATCCTCTCCAGCGGGGTCAGGCCGAAGCGGATGCGTATGACGGGGTCGACAGGGCTCACCGGTCCAGTTTCCCAGCCGTACGCACCCACCCACCGGCGGTCGATGCAGACCGATGCCGAACGAATCCGATCGAGCCTTGTTGCACTTTCATGGGTCGTGGACACGTAGGGGCAGACGCGAGGAAAGGACGCCATGCCCATCCAGACCGAAGCCCAGTTCACCGAGGTGTACCGGGCCCACTACGAGGACCTGTTGCGCTTCGTACGCCGTCGCGCCCACCCGATGAACGTCGACGACATCGTCGGAGAAACGTTCCTCACCGCGTGGCGCCGCCGGAGCGAACTGCCCGAGGATCCGCGCCCCTGGCTCTTCCGCACGGCACGCAACGCCATGCTGAACGCGAACCGCGGTATGCGCCGCCGGTCCGCGCTCGTCGTGCACATCCAGCAGTCGCCCGACACCGCCACCGCGCGGGTCACGCCCGATGTGTCGGACCAGGTGGACAGCCGGCTCGAACTCGGCGCCGCCTGGCAGGAACTCGCCGCGGCCGACCAGGAAGTGCTCGCCCTGCACGTCTGGGAGGAACTCTCCGCCAGGGACGCGGCGAAGGTCCTCGGCTGCACCCGTGCCGCCTACGCCATGCGGCTCACCCGGGCCAAGCGCCGACTGGCCGCGCGCCTCACCACCGACACCGCCGTCTCGCCCGCCCTCGCCCTGACCCGCTGACTGGAGCCGACCATGACCAACGATCTTCTCTCCCGTCTGGCCAAGCTGGACGCCGCCCCCCGCACCGAACCCTCCGCCGCCGAGATCGACCGCGAGGAGACCCTGCTGCGCTCCGTGCTGAGCGACACCGAACGGCCCACCCGGTCCGTCGGCACCGCCTTCCGCCGCCCGCTCGTACGGCGCACGGTGTTCACCCTGGCCGGCGGACTCGCCGCGGGCGTGGCCTTCGTGGCGGTCACGGGCAGCCTGCCCGGCCTCGGCGGCTCCGGACCGCTCCCGTCCTCGGAACTGGCGAGCTGGACACCCACCCCGAACGCCCTGGACATCTCCGCCGACAAGGGCTCCGCCGCCGAGAAGGCGTGCCTGGAGGTGGCGGGGGAGCGCCCCGGCAGCCCCTCCCCCACGATCGTCAACGCCGACGTGCGCGGCAAGGTCGCCTCCATGATCGTCATGTGGGGGGCCGAGGACGCGTCGTACTGCCTGGCAGCTTCGGACGGCACCGGCATCTCGATGGCCATCGACCCGACGGCCGAGGTCGCGGCCAAGGCCATCAGCCTGGACACGCTGGGCGCCCGCGGCAGCGACGCCGGCGAGTTCAACTACGCGCTCGGCTCGGTGGGCGCCGACGTCAAGGACGTCACCGTGCGCGACTCCGGAAAGACCGTCCACGCCACGGTGCAGGACGGCCGCTGGACCGCCTGGTGGCCGGACGGCAACCCGGACGGCCTGATCACCGGATCCGTCACGCTCACCCTCACGGACGGCACGACCCGGACGGTCACGGGCGACGCGCTGATGAACCAGCGTCCTGAGTGATCCGAGCGGTCGGCTCCGCCGGCGGCGTGCGGCGGAGTCGCTCTCGGCGACCTCGGGGGTCGGAGTCCAGACGGACTGGACTGGACTGGAGTGGATATGAGGCCACCGTCCAACTCACCTTGATACGTCGGGCACTGTGACCAGGTTTCCCGAACGACCCAAGTGGCGTCCAGCGGCTGCACTACAGTTGGCCAACCATGCCCGATCTCCTCGGAATCAACCATCTGACGCTGTCCACGACCGACCTCGACCGGCTCGTCACGTATTACACGGAGCTGCTCGGAGCAACGCTCGCGTTCGAGCGCGCTGCGACCCCTTCTGATCCTCGGATCGCGGTCATCGATGTAGGCGGGGACGACCACCTGATGATCGTCGAAACCGCTACCGCCCCGACCACTGATCTCGACCCCCTGAACCGGGCCGGATGGGGGCTGCGCGTAGGAACGTATGCGCAACTGTGCGAGGTTCGCGAACAGATCCTGGGTGCCGGGTGGCCGGTCGGAGAGATCGAGACCCTGCCCACCCAGTGGACGATGACAGCTCGCGATCCCGATGGACGTCCTGTGGACGTGCGGGCCCATCGCCCCCGTACCCCGTCGCCACCCGCAACCACCGGCTGACGGCAACACCGGCTTTCACAGCAGGCCCTTGGGGCGGCTGCGGCAGCGGGGGCGGGAGGGCCACTGTGCCGGTTGTGGTCACCGGAGTGGCCGTCGTGGTGAGGGAAGCCCGCCTCGTCGGCTACCGGAGTACCTCGCCGTAGCCGTAGACGGGAAGACCGCCGGTTCCCATCACGCGGTAAGCCTGCCCGTTGTTGTCCAGGACCTTGCTGCCGTGTTCGCCGTCGGCCACCCACTCCACCTCAACGGTGAACCGGATGTCCCGCTCGCCGGGTTGCAGGTGGAGGGTGATCTGTTCCGGATCGCTGTCGGCGACCTTGAACGGGAAATCAACCGCGTCGTCACCCTTGGCAGGGGCCACCGGACGTACTGACACCGGTGTCTTGGCGAGGTTCACGTCGAAGGGGCGCGGCGTCATGCCGCCCCCGCACTCCCCGTATACGACGAATCCTGAACTCGGCACCGCCCTGTTGGACAGGACCTTGACCTTCACGCCGGTGACGACAACCGCCTGTGCGGTCTTCGCCTGCAACGTCAAGGGCAGCTCGGCGGGAAAGCCGCTCTTGTCGCTGACCCGGACGCCCCGATCGTATGCGGCGTTCAGGTCCTTTCGGGCCTCGGCTTTCGGCACATCGATGTATCTGGGGCAACTGTAAGTACCGTCCGAGTAGACCGTCGCTCCTGACGGTCCGGTGATCTTGGTCCATATCCAGCCCCATCCACCGAGAAGCAAGGTGGGCACCAAGGCCGCGATCACCGCGAAGACAACGGCTGTCCATTGGGCCCTGCTCCGCAGCGGCGACGGTACGCGCGGCGGATGCGGAGGCATCGGCGGTACGGCGGGCGTTCCTCGGGTGTTACGGGGCGGCTGCTGCCCTGGTCCGCCGCCCTGCGGCGTTGGGGCACCTGCACCTGCACCTGCGCCTTCGCCTGCGGTCACCACTGCCTCCCCGGCCACGCGAACATTCGTGTCTCCTCGTCACCTCGAACCCGCCGCCGCGTCTCTACGACGTGGCCGGGCCCGGGGCTCAGCCGAACCGAGTCAGCCGGCCCCTTCGACGTACGACGCCAGGTTGGCCAGCGAGGAGGCGATCCCGGCCTCGTGGGCCGCCTGGTCGATGCCGGGTGGCACGTCCACGGCGGTGACGGTCACCTCGGTCCCCGCACCGGCGGGAGTGAGGTGCCAGGTCATCGTCATGGTGCCCGCGTAGGACGGGTCGGCGGCCTCGAACACCGCCCGCTGCACCACACGTTCCTGTGGCACCAGGACGGCGAACCCGATGTCGACGACGTCCGTCGCGTCCGACGTCTTGCCGGGGCCGCCGGCGGGGTCGAGGTACGTGAGGGTCATCCGGAATCCGCCACCGGGCCGGGGGTCCCAGCGCTCGACCCGTCCGCGCATGCCGTCCGGCGGCAGCCAGACCTCAAGGGCCTCCCGGTCGAGGAGGGCACCGTAGACGGCCGCCGGGGGTGCCGCGATCACCCGGACGGCGCGGTCGGTTCTTCCCATGGCCCGATTCTAGGGCTGAGGTCCCGTCAGGCCCATCCTCGCCAACCGGCCCGGCGGAGACTCGGATCAGCGGACCGGCGTCGGTCTTCAGCGCCGGGACGAACGACGCCCAGGCGCCCGCGCGAGCCCAGGCACCGCGCCGAGCCCGGGCCCCGCGCCCGCTACGACCGCAGTGTCGGGCGCGGGACCACTCCGCCCGCGACCGCGCGCTGGCGCGGGGCCGCCGTGCCCGTCCAGCAGGTGCCGCGGCGGGAGAGGAGGCGGCGGAGCCAGAGTTCCGTGGAGACCAGGTCCGCCAGGCCGTCCAGCGGGACCGGTTCGCCCTCGGCCGCCGCGCGCAGCGCCTTGCGGACGACGCGGGCCTCCACCAGGCCCGCGTCGGCGAGGAGGGGGGCGTCGAAGAGGGTGATCAGGTCGCCGATGGAGGCGCGCAGGCCGACCCGGGTGGCCGCCGCGGAGCCCGCGCGGGAGGTGGCGCCCCAGCCCGGGGGGAGGTCGTGGATGCCGGTGCCGGCGAGGACCGTGCGGAGGATTTCGGCGCGGGCGCCCGGCTGGACCCGTAGCGCTTCGGGGAGTTCGCGGCAGGCCCGTACGACCTGGTTGTCGAGGAAGGGGGCGTGCAGCCGCTGGCTGCGGATCTCGCCCGCCTGCTCGAAGACCCGGTGGTCGGCGGCGAAGCGGGCGAGGGCGGCGCGGGCGCGGGCCTCGCCGGGGCGTTGGACGGAGGTGGGGCGGGTGGCGCCCGACATGAGGCGAACCGATACTTCCGCCAGGGCCTCCCCCGTCAGCCAGCGGGCCGCAGGACCGGGCCGTGACCAGGTGAGCGCGGCCAGCGAGGCGCCCAGCGGGCCGTTCGACGCGGCGGACAGCAGCGCCCGGTTGGCCTCGGGGAGCCGGGCGGCGGCCTCTTCGAGGCCGGTGCGGTAGGGGGTACGGGCCAGCTTGCGCGCCGCCCGGTAGACGGTCACCGGGATGAAGAGGGAGGCGGGGGACGGGCCTTCGGCTCTGGCCAGTGCGGTGACCGGGTGCAGGAGGTGGCGTCTGCGCCGGTCCAGGAGCAGATCGGCCAGGCGCGCCGGGTGCGCGTCGAGGACCTCGCGGGCGCCCGCCCCGGTGAAGTGGTCCGCGCTGCCCGCGGCGAGGCGCCGCCGGTGCCGTTCCGCCACGACGAGGGAGGGGCCCGGCTCGTCGGTGAGCGGTCCCTCCAACTCGGCGTACGGCAGGGCCTCCTCGCCCGCGGCGACGACCACGTGGTGCAGCCGGGGGTTGGCGGCGATGGCCCTGGCCCGCTCCAGTTCGGCCTCGTCCCGGCCCGCCGTGGACAGGTCGTTGAAGGTGACGGCGAGCAGCCGCTCCCCCGCGCCGGTGCCGTGCCCGAGGATCGTGCCGGGCGCGCCGGGCAGCCCGGCGGCGAGCAGGGCGAGGGTGCCGGAGGCGCTGCCGCCGGACAGGTCGGCGCCGATGCCGGGGACGGGCCCGGCGCCCCCGCGCGCGGCGCGCCGGTCGGCGGGGCCCATGCCGGGGACGGGTCCGGGGTCCTGCGGCAGGGTCTCGGGGGCGTGGCGCGGGGCCAGGAGCCGGGCGCGTACGGAGTCGACGAGTGCGTCCCGTACGCCTTCGACGGCCAGGTCGGGGTCGCGCTGGGGGCCCGCGACGGCGAGGGAGGCGACCGGTTCGTACCCGGTGATCTCGCGTGATCCCTCGCGCAGCACGAGCGCGTGGCCCGGCGGGATGCGCTTGACGCCCTCGTACGGGGTGGAGTCGCGCAGCGCCTCGGGGGTCTCGGGGCAGGCGAGGAGCGCGGCGAGGTGGCCGATGTCGAGCTGGGCCTCGATGAGGTCGGCGAGCGGCAGGGCGGCGGTGGCGTACGCCGTACCGCTCGCCCAGGGGGTGTAGAAGACGGGGCGCGCCCCGGCCAGGTCGCCGGCGATGGTGATGCGGCGGCCGATCTGGGCGACGGCGGTGTAACTGCCGGACCAGGCGGTGAGGTGGCGCAGCGCGCCGCCGCGCGCGGCGAACAGGCCGACGCGCAGCTCCTCGTCGGTGGCCCCGCAGCAGCCGAGCACGGCGAGCCGGGTGAACGGGTCGACGGTGACGACCCTGACCTCGTCGGGGCGCCAGTCGCCGACGGCCCACAGCGGATCCGGGTCACCCCACAGGAGTTGGGAACCGACCGGGTGGACGCTGCCGCTCTCGGAGTCGCCGACGGGGCCGACCGCCCCGGCCGTGCCGAAGCGCGCGGCGATACTGCTCCATCCCACCAACCACCGCATCGCCGCCTCCACGCTTCCACAGCCTGTGGATCAATCGGGCCCGGACCGGGGCCCCCTGGAACCAGGATCGTGCGGTCCCGGGTCCATGATCCCGCGTCGAAGCTCAAGCTGAGAAGCTCGAACCGAAGCCGTTCGGGACCATGCTGCCATGACAACGGCGCACGGGAGGGCCTACGGAAGCGTGCGCGCGAAGGGGAATGCGCCCCTGGCATTGGCCATGTGGCGGAGAAACGGCGCTCTTCCGACCGACAACCGATGGGCAGCATTCAGCCAATCTCCGAACACGGCGCGGCGCGGCGGGCGGACCCCGTCCGGGCTCCGGCGCCGGCGAACGTTCGGTCCGGGAGGCGGGATTCGCCTCCCGGACCGGTCCACCGCCCGCGGGGATTGGGGCGGCGGTATCCCCCAGCCCACTCGTTCCAGTACGCAGTGGGCCGACCCACGCAGGTCTCATGGAAGCGCTCCGGCTCCCGCGGGGCCAAGAGCGCACGGCCGGGCGCACGCTACACACCCGGAGCACGGCGCGCCTCTCCGGGGCCTCCTCGGCGGCCCCGGGACGGACAACAATCCCGCCATCCGGAAGTCCGGCCCTTAACGGTAGGGATGTGGCGAACTACGCTGGGTTTACGAATGCCGCGTGCCTATGCCGCAGAGCGGCGGCCGTCTGTGTGTCGAGGGGTGGCGCATGTCCAGGGACCTACGCGGGCCGAACGAGAAGCTCGGCACCGTTCTCGCCCTCGCGGGAATCAGCAACGCCGGCCTCGCCCGGCGGGTCAACGACCTCGGGGCGCAGCGCGGTCTGACTCTTCGCTACGACAAGACCTCCGTGGCGCGATGGGTGTCCAAGGGGATGGTTCCGCAGGGTGCGGCGCCCCATCTCATCGCCGCAGCCATCGGAGCGAAACTGGGACGTCCTGTCCCGCTCCACGAGATAGGGCTCGCGGACGCGGACCCGGCCCCCGAGGTCGGGCTCGCCTTCCCCCGCGACGTCGGGGAGGCGGTGCGCACGGCGACGGAGCTGTACCGGCTGGACCTCGCGGGCCGGCGCGCGGGCAGCGGGGGCATCTGGCAGTCGCTGGCCGGATCTTTCGCAGTGAGCGCTTACGCGACGCCCGCTTCCCGGTGGCTGATAACCCCCGCCGACTCCTCGGTCGCCCGTGATCCGGCGGTCGCGGAGGCGGCGCAGGGAGCGCACGGCGGGGGCGGACACCTCACGCAGGGAGCCTCCGACACGACCGGCCCGGCCGGGGCACCCGGCGAGCTGTCCCCGCTGCGTGTGGGCCACAGCGACGTCGCCAAGCTGCGCGAGGCCGCGTCCGACGCCCGCCGCTGGGACTCCAAGTACGGGGGCGGGGACTGGCGTTCGTCCATGGTCCCCGAGTGTCTGCGGGTCGACGCGGCGCCGCTGCTCCTCGGGGCGTACAGCGACGAGGTCGGCCGGGGGCTCTTCGGCGCCACGGCCGAACTGACCAGGCTGGCCGGGTGGATGGCCTTCGACACCGGTCAGCAGGAGGCGGCGCAGCGCTACTACATCCAGGCGCTGCGGCTGGCGCGGGCTGCGGCCGACGTACCGCTGGGCGGCTATGTCCTGGCGTCCATGTCGCTCCAGGCGACGTACCGCGGCTTCGCCGACGAGGGCGTCGACCTCGCCCAGGCGGCGCTGGAGCGCAACCGGGGGCTGGCCACGGCCCGCACGATGAGCTTCTTCCGGCTGGTGGAGGCGCGCGCCCACGCGAAGGCGGGCGACGCGGTCGCGGCCGGGGCGTCGCTGAAGGCCGCGGAGGGGTGGCTGGAGCGCTCCCGGGACGGTGACGCCGATCCGGGGTGGCTGGGTTTCTACTCGTACGACCGGTTCGCGGCCGACGCCGCCGAGTGCTACCGCGATCTGAAGGCGCCGCGCCAGGTACGGCAGTTCACGGAGCAGGCGCTCTCCCGGCCGACGGAGGAGTTCGTACGCTCGCACGGCCTGCGGCTGGTGGTGAGCGCGGTCGCCGAGCTGGAGTCGGGCAATCTGGACGCGGCATGCGCGGCCGGTACGCGGGCGGTGGAGGTCGCGGGGCGGATCTCGTCGGCCCGTACGACCGAGTACGTACGGGATCTGCTGCACCGGCTGGAGCCGTACGGGGACGAGCCGCGGGTGGTCGAGCTGCGCGAGCGGGCCAGGCCGCTGCTGGTGGCGCCCGCGTAGGACCCGCCGGAACGCGTCACGACGGTGCCGGGGAGGCCCCCAGTCGCGTTGGTGTCCGCGCGCGGGTTTAAGCACACCGCCCCCGGGCCAGTGCACTATCGGGGTGGGAGGTGACGCGCGCGATGGGCACACGCGTGGGGTTCGACTGCGAGGTACTGGTGATCGGCGGCGGGATCGTCGGCCTGTCGACGGCGTACGCGATCACGCGCGCGGCCCCCGGCACCCGCGTCGTCGTGCTGGAGAAGGAGCCGGGACCGGCGCGCCACCAGACGGGCCACAACAGCGGAGTGATCCACAGCGGCGTCTACTACCGACCGGGATCGCTCAAGGCGCGGTACGCGGTGCGCGGCTCCGCCGAGATGGTCAAGTTCTGCGCGGAGTACGGCATCCCCCACCGGGTCACGGGCAAGCTGATCGTCGCCACCCGCCGCGACGAGCTGCCCCGGCTGCACGCCCTGGTCCAGCGCGGCCGGGAGAACGGCCTGCCGGTACGGGAGCTGGGCCCGGCGCAGATCATGGAGTACGAGCCGCAGGTGCGCGGCGTCGCGGCCATCCAGGTCGGCACGACGGGCGTCTGCGACTTCGCGGCGGTCGCCCGGCAGCTCGCCGTCTCCGCGGAGGCCGCGGGCGCGTCCGTACGGTACGGATCCGAGGTCACCGCGGTCGACCGGCGCCCCTGGGGCGTCGCGGTCCGCACCGCGTCCGGGGCGGTGGTCAGGGCGCGGGCCCTGGTCAACTGCGCGGGGCTGCACTGCGACCGGGTGGCCCGGCTCGCGGGCGACGAGCCGGGGATGCGGATCGTGCCGTTCCGGGGCGAGTACTACGAGCTGGCCAGGCCGGAGCTGGTGCGGGGGCTGGTCTATCCGGTGCCGGATCCGGCGTTCCCGTTCCTCGGGGTGCATCTGACCCGCTCCGTCGACGGCAGCGTGCACGTCGGGCCGAACGCGGTCCCGGCGCTGGCCCGCGAGGGGTACACCTGGACCGCCGTACGCCCGGCCGAGCTGGCCACGACGCTGGCCTGGCCCGGGGCGTGGCGCACGGCGCGCGACCACTGGCGGTACGGCGCGGGCGAGCTGCGCCGCTCCCTCTCGAAGCGGGCCTTCGCGACGGCCGTACGGCGGCTGCTCCCCGCGGTCAGGGACGCCGACCTGCGCCCCGCGGCGGCGGGCGTACGGGCCCAGGCGGTCCTGCGGGACGGCACCCTGGCGGACGACTTCCTGATCCGGCGGGCGGGCCGCACGGTCCACGTCCTGAACGCGCCGTCACCGGCGGCGACCGCGTCGCTGCCCATCGGCCGTGAGGTGGCGCGGAGGGCGCTCGCGGTGCTGGCGGAGGAGCAGGGCCCCGGGGCGGTCCGCCGGGTTCCGTAGAATTGGTGCGGCGCGGCCGGATCCCGGCCGTACCGCACCCCGTACCCGCACCCCACCCCCGCTACCAGCCACTCCCACCAGCCCGGATTGCCGAGATGACCGAGAACCCCACAGCGAGCCGTCCCACGGGCCCCACGGTGAGCCGCCCTGCGGTGAGCCGTCCCGCGAGCCGGATGTTCCCGGACGGCACGGGCCCCGCGGCCGACCCCGCCGGCTCGCACTTCGAGCGGCGCATCCGCAGCTTCCAGCCGCGCCGCAGCCGGGTGACCACCGGGCAGGCCGACGCGCTGCGGCGGCTCTGGCCCGCCTGGGGCCTGGACATCGACGGTCAGCGGGTGCTCGACCCCGGCGCGCTCTTCGACGGGCTGCCGGTCGTCCTGGAGATCGGCTTCGGGATGGGCGAGGCGACGGCGCGGATGGCCGCCGACGCCCCCGGCACCGGCATCCTCGCCGTCGACGTGCACACCCCGGGCCAGGGCAATCTGCTCCGGCTCGCCGAGGAGAACGGGCTGTCCAACGTACGGGTGGCCAACGGCGACGCGATCATCCTGCTCCGCGAGATGCTGCCCGCCGCGTCGCTCGACGGAGTACGCGTCTACTTCCCGGACCCCTGGCCCAAGAAGCGGCACCACAAGCGCCGGCTGATCCAGCCGGAGTTCCTGGACCTGGCCGCGGCCCGGCTGAAGCCCGGGGCCGTACTGCACTGCGCGACCGACTGGGAGCCGTACGCCGAGCAGATGCTCGCCGAGCTGACGGCCCATCCGGACTTCGGCAACACGGCACCGGACGGCGGCTACGCGCCACGGCCCGCCTTCCGGCCGCTGACCCGGTTCGAGGGCCAGGGGCTCGACAAGGGGCACGCGGTGCACGACCTGCTGTTCCGCCGTACCGACAACGGTTAGGGTCCCCCGGGATCACCCGGGGTGATCGCCGGGTGTCAGTGCTCCTCGTTAGGGTCATGGGGTGTCAGAACCGTCCCCGCAGCGCCTCGACCCGCATCCGGCCATCCCCGTCTACGAGCAGCAGGAGCAGCTCGGCGACCTGTGGAGCGCCGTGCCCGAGCCTGCCCGCAGGCGCTACCGGCCGACGCGCGCGTTCTGGCGCAACAGGGCGGTCAGGGCCGGGGCGTTGATCACGGTGCTCGCGCTCTGCGCACTGGTGATCCTCGCGCTCGTCCGGGAGCAGACCGGGCCCCAGGGCTTCCTGGTGGGCCTCGGGCTCGCCGTTCTGCCCGTACCGCTGCTGGCCGCGGCCTTCCGCTGGCTGGACCGGGTCGAGCCGGGCCCGTGGACGAATCTGCTGTTCGCCTTCGCCTGGGGCGCCTTCGCCGCGGCGCTCGTCGCGATCATCGCGAACTCCTTCGCGACGGAGTGGATAGCCACCGCCACCGCGGACCCGGCCGGCGCGGAGTCCCTGGGTGCCACGGTGATAGCGCCGGTCGTCGAGGAGAGCGCGAAGGCCACGGCGATCCTGCTGATCTTCCTCTTCCGCCGGAGGAGCTTCACGGGGCTGGTCGACGGCGTGGTGATCGCGGGCTTCAGCGCCACCGGCTTCGCGTTCACGGAGAACATCCTCTATCTGGGCAACGCCTTCGGCGAGGACCAGAGCCAGGGGCACTCCGGGCTGAACTCGGTCACGGCGGCGACCTTCTTCGTACGCGTCGTGATGTCGCCGTTCGCGCACCCGCTCTTCACGGCGGCGACGGGCATCGGCTTCGGCCTGGCGGCGGTGGCGGCCCGGCGCCAGAAGGTCCGCCGGGTGGTCTTCCCGCTGCTCGGGCTGGTCCTCGCGATGGGCATGCACGCCCTGTGGAACGGGTCGGCGTCGCTGTTCGGGCCCTTCGGCTTCTACGCCGTGTACGGGGCGTTCATGGTGCCGGTCTTCGGGCTGCTGACCTGGCTGGCGATCTGGAGCCGCCAGCGCGAGCTGCGGACCCTCGCGGCCGAGCTGCCCGCGTACGCCGCCGCGGGCTGGCTGGCCCCGGCCGCGCCCCTCGCGCTCTCCTCGATGCGGGCGCGCACCATGGCGCGGGGGTTCGCGAGCCGCAGCCACGGGCGCGCGGCGGCGCGGGTGGTGGGGGAGTACGAGGCGTTCGCGACGGCCCTGGCGTTCCTGCGCCACCGGGCCGGGCGGGACCCGGTCGGCCCGGACTTCGTGGAGCGCGAGCAGGAGCTGCTGCACCACCTGTGGGAGCGCAAGGAGATAGCGGGGCCCGCGCTGACCTATGCGGCGCGGGCCACGGGCCGGGTGCGGGTACCGCCGCCGTACATCGACTACGACGGCTACAACCCGTACCGGCAGTACTGATCCCCCGCGAGGGCGGGGGCCAGGGCGGACGGGGCGGGGCTCAGGGGTTGATGCCCTTGCCGTTCAGCCAGGCCATCGGGTCGATGCCCGCACCGCCGGAGGTGTGGACCTCCAGGTGGAGGTGCGGCCCGGTCACGTTGCCGGTCGCGCCGACACGGCCGATGACCTCACCGGTGGAGACCTTCTGCCCGGCGCTGACGGAGAGCGAGGACTGGTGCGCGTACCAGACCTCCGTGCCGTCATCCAGCTCCAGGACCGTGCGGTAGCCGTACGAGCCCGACCAGCCGGCCGACTTGACGGTGCCGCTGTGCACGGCCTTGATCGGGGTGCCCGTGGGCGCCGCGAAGTCCAGGCCGGTGTGGTAGCCGGAGGACCAGAGGGAGCCGGACTGCCCGAAGGAGGAGGTGAGGGTGTACGAGGAGGTGGGGAGGGAGTAGCTGGCCGCCAGCTTGGCGAGACGTTCCTTCTCGGCCTTGGCCTTGGCCTCCGCCTCGGCCTTCTTCTTGGCCGCCTCGATCTTCTTCTCGGCGTCGGTCTGGCGCGCCTTGGCCTGGGCCGCGGCCTTCTCGGCCGCCGCGTCCTGCACCGCCGCCTTCTGCGTGGCGTCGGCCTCGGTCTGCTGCCGCTCGGCCTGCTGGAGGATGCGGGCGCGCAGCGCCTCGCCGGCGTCGGTGGCGCCCTGTTCGGTGTCCGAGATCGTCAGCCCGGCGGTGGTCAGCGGCTCACGGGCCAGCACGTCGGACTCGGAGTCCGAGTCGTCCGAGCCGAGATAGGCCATCCCCGGCAGGGACTTGGCGTCCGGAAGGTTGTCCGCGATGGCATCGGGCAGGGATATGGAGACAGCGGGCTTGTCCTGCGCGGTGGCGATGCCGCCCGCGCCGACAGCGGCGATGACGCCGACGCCGAGGACGGTGGAGCTGCGGGCGAGTCCGTTGCGCTGTCTGGCGACGCGGTGCTTGCCGCGTACGGGACGGACGGACTCCTCGGTGGGGTTCCACTCCCCCCAGGTGCCGGGCGCCTCGTTCTCACCGCCGCTGCCGAAGGAGTGGGGTTCGAAGGTCGCCGTGGGGGCAGACTGGTTGGACGCCACTGAGGCGTGCTCCTTTCCTTCCTTCTCGCCTACCGGGTTAGCTGACGGGTTCGGAGCAGGAAGGTCTCCTACGGGTGTCCCCTGCCACGCAAAGCGGCAAGTAACTCCCGATTCACCCCAATGGGTGGTTCCCCGGTTCCCTCGCGGGATTCGGCGCGCGCGCACGGTGCCATCTCTGACGACGGCTGGGACGACCGCGCTGCGTTATCGAACGTTAATAGAGACCAGGGCGTTATTCCAAGCTGTTCCCGGTGATCGTTAACGACTTCGCATCGGACGTACCGGGACACAAGAACGCGCATCAGGGCGAGTTGATCGACGCCCGGGGCATATCCGTCCACCGCACATACTTGACGGTATGTCATTTGTTGTGCGGAGGGGTACGTACCGATCACGGTTCGTGACCGCCGGTGGTGACGCCCCCTCACACTTCCCTCACGGACTCGCGTCACGGGGGCCGACGGAGGCCGACGCGGGGAGCCTCACGGACTCGCCTCATGGACTCGCGTCACGGCACGATCGGCATCGTCCTGCGCCGCTCCGGCTCCCCCTCCGTGGGCCGGCTGACCGCCAGCAGCGCCATGTCGTCCTGGCTGCCGCCGCCCGTGTGCAGCCGTACGTCGTCGATCAGCGCCTGGAGCATCTCGTCGGGCCCCTGGAAGATCCGCCCGTTCAGCCGCTCGCGCGGGACGTAGAAGACCCCCTGGTCGTCGCGCGCCTCGGTGAGCCCGTCCGTGTAGAAGAGCAGCGTCGCGCCGTCGGGGTACGCGGACTGCTCCGCCCGGTCCGGCCACGCGCCCAGCTCGCTCATGCCGAGCGGCAGCGCGGGGTCGCGCGGCGCCAGCATCCGTACAGCTCCGTCGTGGCACATCAGCAGCGGCTCGGGATGCCCCCGGTTGACGAGCCGTACGACGCCCTCGCCGTGCGGGATCTCCGCCAGTACGGCCGTGGTGAACCCCTCGAAGACATCGAGCCCGTCCCGCCGCGTCCCCTCGCGCAGGAGCGAGCGCTCCAGCCGCTGCGCGACCCCCTCCAGCGAACTCTCCTGCTCCGCCGCCTCCCGGAACGACCCGATGATCACGGCGACCGCCTCGACCGCCTCCAGCCCCTTCCCCCGTACGTCACCGACCACCAGCCGCACCCCGTACGGCGTGTCCTGTACGGCGAAGAGGTCCCCGCCGATGAAAGCGCCCTCCTGCGCCGCCTCGTACCGCGCCGCGATCCGCAGCCCCCCGATCCGCTCCGCGGGTCTGGGCAGCACGGCGCGCTGGGCGGTCTCCGCGATGATGCGGGCGGAGGCCAGCCGTTCGCCGCTGCGTCTGACGACCCCGTTGATGTAGAGCGCGAGGGCGGAGACGACCAGCACCGTCAGCAGCTCGCTGATCGACACCACCGTGGTCAGCGTGCCCGTATGGGCGCGCAGCGCCACCTCGGCGGCGAGCGAGGCCAGGGCCACCAGCAGGGTGCCGAAGAGCGGGTAGAACGGCGCCGCGATCAGCGGGGCGGCGGCGAAGAGCGGCGAGGAGGTCACCCGCGTCGGGGTCGCCAGGTCCAGGATCACCCCGCCGATGATCACCAGCGCGGGCAGGAACCGGACGAACCGGCGCCCGGCGAGGCGCCGCCCGTACCCGTACGGTCCGCGCTGTCCGTACGGCGCCCGGTCCCCGGCCTGTCCCAGGTCCCTGGCGGGGTCGCGCCGGTGGTCGCGCCCGTTCGTACCGGTGGCCCAGAAACCCGCACCGTCGGCACCCCAGAACCCGGCGCCGTCGGCGTCCTGCCTGGTCCTGCCGCCGAGGCGTTCTCCGATCTTCCTGAGCTTCCCCACCAGTCGTCTCCTGCCCGATCCGCCGACGGCTGCGGACGGTACCGCGCTCCACCCAGGCTGGCCGCTGCCGCGCCGGGCAGCGACCCGCCGTCGGCCGACTGGGCTACGGAGAACCGGTACCACCGATCAGGAGACCGGTACTGCCGACAGGAGACCGGTACTGGACCACGGAGAACCGATGTGGAAACGCTCAGTCGGTCAGGTGGCGCTCGGCGTACACCTTCATGGCGTCCCGCACGAGCACAGCCGTACCTTCACCGTACTGGTCATACGTCGCGGTGAAACGTGGATCATCGACGTACATGGCCGTCACCCCGATGACATAGGACCTGGTGGGCTCCATGGTCACCGACAGCCAGTCGCAGTGACGCCGGGCGATCGCCTGCGCCTCGTCGCTCGACGCGCCGTGCCCGGCCGCCGCCGTACGCCCCCAGTCGCGGGCGATCGACTCGTGCTGCTCGACGAACGCCCGGCGCTCCCCCTCGCTCAGCGAGCGCCACCAGCGGTCGCTCTTCTCGTAGGCGGGGCGGCCCCACCGCTCGGTGACCTCCTGCTCGTACCGCGTGTGCGCGAAGCCGTCCAACACTTCTTCCGCCATGAGTTCCTCTCCGTTCTCGGTCTTGTGGAGAGTGGTCCGCACGGACGCGATCAGCCGTCCGATGCGCTCGCGCTCCTGCTCCAGCAGCCCCAGATGGCCCCGCAGGGCGGCGGCCGTGTCCTGCCGGCCGTCGAGTACCCGGGCGATGTCCGGCAGCCCGAGCCCCAGCTCCCGCAGCAGCAGGATCCGCTGGAGCCGGACCAGGGCGTCCTGGCCGTAGTACCGGTAGCCGTTGGCACCGGTCCTGCTGGGCTCCAGCAGCCCCAGTTCGCCGTAGTGCCGGAGCGTACGGCTCGTCGTACCGGCTTTTTTCGCGATGTCCTGGATCGACCACTCCATGACGTTCACGGTAGAAGTTGACGTTACGTAAAGGTCAAGCCCCGACGTCGGGGCCGGAGTCTTGGACCGGAACACGACGAAGGCCCGGATTCCTCAAGGAATCCGGGCCTTCGTTTTCTTCCAGTAGCGGGGACAGGATTTGAACCTGCGACCTCTGGGTTATGAGCCCAGCGAGCTACCGAGCTGCTCCACCCCGCGCCGTTGAATGCAACTCTACGCCATCCGGAGCACGGTCATGACCACTTACCCGGCGGGGCCTCCGGAAGGGCGCTACGCGGCCTCCACGACATCGGCCCGTACGGCGGCGGCTCACTCCACCAGCAGCCGCTGGTAGCGCTCCTGCTCGGCCGACGACAGCGCGCTGCCCGCACGCGCCCACAGCGCGCGGATCTCCGCGTTCACCACAGCGGCGGATCTGACGGGGGACGGGGACGCGGACTTCGGGGTGGAAGAAGAAGCGAACATAGGAGCAAGGCTACGGCCAGCCACTGACAATCGGCGGAGCGTATCCCCCTACGCTGGGACCGGTGATCGAAAGCATCGTGTTCGACGTAGGCGAGACCCTCGTGCGCGACGACCGCCACTGGGCCTCCTGGGCCGACTGGCTCGGCATCCCGCGCCACACCATCTCCGCGCTCGTCGGCGCCGCCACCGTCCAGGACAAGGACGACACCGAGGCGCTGCGCCTCATCAGACCCGGTATGGACGTCGCCGAGGCGTACCGCGCCAGGGAGGCCGCGGGGCGCGGCCAGCACCTCGACGAGTCCGACCTCTATCCCGACGTACGGCCGGCCCTCGCGGGCCTCAGGAAGCTCGGCGTCCGGGTCGTCCTGGCGGGCAACCAGACCGCCAGGGCCGGCGAGCTGCTGCGCGGCCTGGACCTGCCGGCGGATCTCGTCGCGACCTCGGGCGAGTGGGGCGTCGCCAAGCCGTCCCCGGAGTTCTTCGCGCGGGTGAGCGAGGCGGCGGGGGCGGCGCCCGACAGGACGGTGTACGTGGGCGACCACCCGGCGTACGACCTGTTCCCCGCGAAGGAGGCGGGCCTGCGCACGGCTCATCTGCGGCGCGGGCCGTGGGGGTACCTGTGGGCGGACGACCCGGCCGTGGTCAAGGCGGCGGACTGGCGGATCGACGGCCTGACGCAGCTCGCCGCGCTCGTCGCGGACTGATCATTTGTAGAGGGGCCCGTCGGCCGGGCGGCGGGCCGGGCGGCGGGCCCGTCGGCCTGCCCGGCCGGGGCGGCGGGCCCTCACACCACCACGCTGTACTCGTGCGCGGGCCCGCCCTGCCACTCCACCCAGCTCGGGTCGTCGAGCAGCTCCCAGGCGTCGGGCAGCCCGGCCAGCCGCAGGAATTCGACCAGGTGGTCGTCGGAATGGGCGAGTCCCATGATCCGCCCGCGGACCGTGACCCGCCGCCCGCCTGTCCCGGACGCCCGGTGGACGACGATCGGTGCATCACTCATACGGCCAAGAGTGCGTCGATCCCGCTCCGTACGCAGCATCTCGGGGGCGCTGATTTCCGTACCGGACTGTAGCGTGCGTCACATCCGCCCCTCCGCTCCCGGTGTTCCCCCTCCCCCCAGCACCGCGAAGACCTCGTCGATCGCGGCGCAGGTGCGGTCCGTGTCGTCCTCCGTCACCGCGGCCGACACGAACCAGCAGGCCAGTCCGTGCGCGTTGGTGTGGATGCCGCGGCGCAGCAGCTCGTGGCGGAAGACGTCGTACCGCCGCTGGTCCAGGTGGAGCGTGTCGCGGTAAGTACGGGTGGGGTCGCCGCCCGGCGAGAACACGACCTGGAACATCGCGCCGACGCCCTGCACCGCGCACGCGACCCGGTGGTCGGTGGCGGCCCTGCGGATGGTCTCCATGATCCGCTGGCCGGTGTCGTCGATCCTCTTGACGACGGCGGGGTCGGCGAGCGCGGTGAGCGTGACGAGGGCGGCGGTCGCGCAGAGCGGTGAGGCGTTGTACGTACCGCCGTGCTTGACGCGGCCGTTGGCGAGCGCGGCCATCACCTCGCGGCGGCCCGCGAAGGCGGCGATGGGCAGCCCGCCGCCGAGGGCCTTGGAGTAGACGGCCAGGTCGGGCACGACGTCGTACAGGGCCTGCGCGCCGCCGGGTCCGGTGCGGAAGCCGGTGCAGACCTCGTCGAAGACGAGGAGGATGCCGCGCGCCGTGCACTCGTCGCGCAGGAAGCGCAGATAGCCGGGGGCGGGCATCGTGCAGGCGTTGTTGGCGACGATGGGTTCGCAGATGACGGCGGCGAGTTCACCGCGGTGGGCGTCGAGTACGGCGACGAGGGCGTCCGGGTCGTTCCAGGGGCAGACGACCACATCGCCGCTGACGCCGGACGGGATGCCCGGGGAGTGCGGCACGGAGTGCGGGGCGTCGTAGGGGCCCGCCGCCGCCTCCGGGGGGCGGTTGGAGATCGCGAGGGTGTCCGTCCACCCGTGGTAGTGGCCCTCGAACTTGAGGACCTTCGACAGCCCGCTGTGGCCGCGCGCGGCCCGTACCGCTCCCTGGACGGCCTCCGAGCCGGAGTTGGCGAAGCGGACGAGATCGGCGCAGGGGACCATCGCGCGGATGAGTTCGGCGAGTTCGACCTCGGGCACGTTGCAGGTGCCGAACATGGTCCCGCCGGCGAGGACACCGGTGAGGGCGTCGGTGAGCGCGGGGGCGGCGTGGCCGAGTACGGCGCTGCCGTAGGCGGCGAGGTAGTCGATGTACTCGTTTCCGTCCGCGTCCCGGATGCGGGCCCCGGAGCCGCTGGTGATGTAGAGCGGGTACGGGTGCGGTCCGGTGGAAGTGAGCCGGGAGGAGGAACTGATTCCGCCGGCGAGGGATTTCTTGGCGCGCTCGAACAGGGCGCTGCTGTTCGCGGTTCCGCCGAGGGCGGGAACGCCTGGAAATCCAGGAACGCCGGAATCAGGTATGCCGGATGGATTCAACGGGATCATGGCCACTCCTGCCCGGGAATTTGTTCGAAAGATTCAGGTTCTCGACGGCCTCGACGGTCTCGACGGCCTCGAAGACCTAGGAGGACTCGACGAACTCACGTTTCACGCGGTCTTGTTTCACGCGGTCTTGTTTGACGCTGTCTTGACGAGCATCTCGATCAATCCCCAGACTCGTCGACTCGTCTCCGCCTTCACGGAGATCCAGAATGCGGCGAAAGGAAGTCGGGCATGACCGAATCCACTGAATTGGCCGAAAAGATCGCGATCGCCGTCGTCACCGGCGCGGGCAGCGGCATCGGCCGCGCCTGTGCGCTGGGGCTGCTGGCGGACGGCTGGACGGTGGTACTGACCGGGCGCCGCGAGAACGCGCTGAAGGAGACGGCGGCGCTCGCGGGCCCGGCGGCGGAGCGTGCGGTTCCGGTGCCGGCGGACATCACGGACGCGGACGCCGTGACCCGGCTGTTCGACGAGGTGGGCGGACGGTTCGGACGGCTGGACCTGCTGTTCAACAACGCCGCCGACACCATGCCGTACACCCCGACGGAGGACGTCTCCGCCGAGGACTGGCACCGCGTCATGGACTCCGTCGCCACCGGCACCTTCCTCTGCTCGCGGGCCGCGTACCGGATGATGAAGGACCAGACGCCGCGCGGCGGCCGGATCATCAACAACGGCGCCCCCTCCGCCCAGGTCCCGCGACCGGATTCGATCGCTTTCACCGCGGCGAAGCACGCCGTGGCGGGGCTGACGCGCTCGCTGTCGCTGGACGGCCGGCGTTACGACATCTCGTGCGGCCAGATCGACATCGGCAATGTGACCCCGGTGGGCCGGGAGCAGCCGGCGGTCCGGCAGGCGGACGGGACGCTGCGCGTGGAGCCGACGATGGACATCCGTCATGTGGTGGAGATGGTGCTGGTCATGGCGAACCTACCGAGGGGCGTGAACGTCCAGTCCGTCGCCGTCCTGCCCAGCGCGATGCCGTACGTGGGACGCGGCTGAGTCCGGGCCCCGGTCAGGCCCCGGCCCCGGCCCTGGCTCCGGCTCCGGCTCCGACTCCGGCGCCGCGCCGGCCGGGGCGTGGCTCGCGAGGAACGCCTCGATCCGGGTGCCCGGCGTGAGCCGGCCCGCGCGCTCCCACGCGAGCGCGCGGTGCAGCCCGTCGAGATGGATCAGCCCCTCCCGCACCACCAGCCCCTCGTAGTCGACCCCGGGCACCGCGTGGGTGCTGAGGAAGAGCGGGGTGAAGGGCGCGGTGCCCATCCGTTCGAGCTTGCGGGCACAGACCGGGTTCGTACGGGCGTACGCGTCGCCCAGCTCCCGTAACCGGAGGACCGCCTCGGCGACGGTCAGGCCCGACGCGGGGACGAGCTCGCGCTCGCCGCCCTCGCCCAGGTGCCACGGCAGCACCATCCCGAGCAGATCGTCCCGGTCGAGCAGCACGCGCTGCCACGCCCCCAGCGTGGACTGGGCCTGGCGGATGTGCTCCTCGGCCTCGTCGTTCGTATTGGCCTCGTGGGCGAGTTCGAGCGGATGCGCCCGCGCGAAACGGCGCTGCACGGTCTCGAACGGAACGGCGGCGACCACTCTCATGCCTCTCTCTCCTCTCTCTCCTCTCATCCCTCGCATCCGTCACGCCTCGTACCCGGTCGCCTCGTACTCGGTGAAGTGGCGCTCGTCGAACAGATCGGGCCACCGCCCCCGGTCGAGCCCCAACCCCCGCGCGGTGGCGAGCACATGACGCCAGTACGGCTTGACGGGCGGCCAGCGCGTGCCGGTCTGGCAGTAGGAGGCGTCGATCATGTACCGGGGCCCGCCCGTGGCGCCGGGGGCGGAGCGGCGGGCGTGGAACAGCGCGGAGTGGATCACCACCGTCGACCCGGCGGGCAGGTCGTCGATGACCACCTCGGAGGGCAGCCGCCGGGTGCCGAGATGGGCGCGGGCGGTCTTCTCGGCGATCTCCCGGTGCGACCCGGGCAGCACGGCGAGCCCGCCCATCTCCGGCCGCAGCCCACGGATGTAGTGCAGCGCGTGCACCATGACCCGCTCCCGGTCGCGCTGCGGGAGCTGCTCGTAGTCGTGATGCCACCCCTTGCCGGGAGCGCCGGGCGCGCGCCGGTCGCAGTGCATGTGGTGAAAGACGAACGAGGGGCCCAGCACCCTGGAGAGCAGCGCCATCAGCGGCGGATGCACGGCCAGTTCGCCATGGGCTTCGAGCTGTATCTCCACCACTTCCGGCGTCCCGTACACCTCGGGCTTCCGGCACGCGTCGATCGACTTCTGCCGCAGACCGCTGTCCACCCAGAGATCCACTTCCCGCTCCAGCGGATCCAGCGAACCGGACGGAAGAAATCCGGGGAGGACGAGATACCCGCGTTCCCCGAATTGCTCCAGCAGACTCCCGTCGAGTTCCGGTTCCGGGGAAATGTGTTCGCGCATGGTGCGACACCCCTCTCTTCCGCTCCCCATGAATTCCGTCGGCAACCGGTCGCGGCATATGCGCGGCACGTGTGCGCCGAGGGATCCCAGGTGACTGGAGTGCTCCGGAATTCCCCGGAACAGCGCCCAAAGGTAGCCAATAATTCATCCGGCCAGACCCGGGGCGGAAGACAATGGCCGAAGCGTGCCGTCCTGGCAAGAAATGCGCGAATACCGGAACGCGGCCCGCCCGCGCGTGCGGCCGTGGGTTCTGGGACCTAGCGGTCCATGGCGTCCGCGACGACGGAGGCGGCCTCGGCGACGAGCGCGTCGTCGTACGTGGCGTCCGGCTCGTCCCGGGTCGACAGCACCGCGACGACGATGGGGGCGCCCTGGTCGGGCCAGACGACGGCGATGTCGTTACGGGTGCCGTACTCGCCGCCGCCGCTCTTGTCGCCCACGGTCCAGTTGTCCGGCATCCCGGCGGCGATGAGGTTCGCGCCCGTCGTGTTCGTCGTCAGCCACTTGGTGAGCTGCGCCTTCTCCCTCTTGCCGAGGACGTCGCCCAGGACGAACGAGCGAAGGTTCTTCGCGAGCGCCCGGGGCGTACTGGTGTCGCGCGGGTCCCCGGGAGTGGCCTCGTTCAGGTCGGGCTCGTAACGGTCCACCTGGGTGACGTCGTCACCGATGCCCTTCAGAGCGGCGCCGAGGCCCGCGGGGCCGCCGATCGTACCGAAGAGCAGGTTGGCCGCGGTGTTGTCGCTGTAGCGGACGGAGGCGTCGGCGAGTTCGCCGACGGTCATACCGGTGTCGACGTGCTTCTCGGTCACCGGCGAGTGGGGGACCAGGTCGTCCGCGGTGTAGTTGATCCTCTTGTCCAGGCCGGCCAGCTTGTGCTTCTTCAGGACGGTGCCCGCCTGGAGCGCCTTGAACGTGGAGCAGTAGGCGAACCGCTGGTCGGCCTGGAAGGCCAGTTCGCGGTTGGTGCCGGTGTCCAGGGCGTAGACGCCCAGACGCGCGTCGAACTTGCTCTCCAGCTTCTTGAACCGGCTGTCGTAGGAGCCGGATACGGAGCCGCCGGACGCCTCGGAGCCGGACGCGGAGCCGCCGCCCAGGTCGGAGACGGACGCGACGGTACGGGTCCTCTCCTCCCGCGCTCCCGAAGCGCTTTCCGCCCCGCCGCACGCGGTGAGCGGCAGAAGCGTGAGGACGAGGGTGCCGAGGGCAATACGACGAGCGGGAACGTCACGCATGGTTCGAACCTCCGATGACGGCATGGCACAGGGCGCATGGCGCATGGCGCACCGGCCCGCCGGAGTGCGGGCCGGTGATCTGGAAGCATCCTGGCGGCGGAGCGGCTATGCGGTCCAAGACAGAAATGGCCGATGCGATGCTGTTTCCGCATAGGATGGCGCGTCATGGACCTGGTCAGGGCGTGCCTCGCGTTCGTCCATGTGAGCGAGCGCGGCAGCTTCACGATCGGCGCGGCGGCCGCACGGATGTCCCAGTCGGTCGCCAGCCGCCGCGTCGCCGCGCTGGAGCAGCACCTCGGTGAGGTCCTGCTGGAGCGGAACGGACGCCGGGTCGCGCTCACACCGTTCGGCCAGGACGTCCTCCCCGCGGCGCGGCGCCTCCTGCGGGCGGCCGACACCCTGGAGGACGAGGCGGAGACGGCCAAGGGCAGGCGGCTGCGGCTCGCCGTCCCCGACACCTGCTCGACGGGGCGGCTCGCCCGTCTCGTCGCCGGTGGCCGCCGCGACGGCATCTCCCTCGAACTCTGCCTCGCCGCCCCGTCGCGCCGCGCCGAACTCCTCCACTCCCAGGAGGTACGGGCGGCCCTGATCGCCCTGCCGCCGGCCGAGGCGACCTGGCAGGTGCCCCTCGGGCTCGCCGGCGCGGGCGACCCGGGGGTGGAGCGCGTCTACGTGGAGACGCTGCGGCCGGGACGGACGGACACCGCCCCGTACCGGCGCATCTGGATCCAGCCCGAGGACGACGTCCCGCACATCCGCGACCCCCTCAAGCGGCTCTGCGACGCGGTCGGCCTGCGGCCCTCGCAGCACCTCATGGCGAGCGGGCTCGCGGCCGGCGCGGCGGAGGCGCTGTGCTCGGACGACCTCCTGCTGTGCTCCCGCGCCGAGGCGGCCGACCTCCGCCTCAACTGGCGGCCCCTCGGGGAGGTCGAGCTCGTCCGGGGCTTCACCGTCGTCGCGGACACGGGCGGGGAGTCGGACCGTATCCGGCGGCGGCTCGGCGAACACATCGGCCGCTGCCTCGACGCGCGGACCGTGACGGAAACGGAGGACGGCACCCCTCATGAAGCCTGAACGACTGATCGGCGCGCTCCGGCGTGACCTGCACGACGGCGGCCTGGCCGTCTCGCTGCTCGTACGGAACCTGCACACGGGCGAGGAGTTGGGCATCGACCCCGACGTGGAGTTCCCCGCCGCCTCCCTGGTCAAGGTCCCGCTCGCACTCGCCACCCTCGACCGCATCCGCCGGGGCGAGCTGGACGGGGCGTCCGCCGTCGACGTGATCCCGGGGCGGATGACCGAGCCGGGCCCCACGGGGCTGAGCCGGTTCCGTCACCCCGCCCGTATCGCCCTCGACGACCTCCTCTACCTCAGCATGGCGGTGAGCGACAACGTCGCGGCCGACACCCTGTTCGCCCTCACCCCGCCGACCGACGTGGCGGAGATGCTCGGCGCCCTCGGGCTGCGCGGCATCTTCGTACGGCACACGATGAACGCGCTCACCGACACCCCCGTCAAGCGCTTCACCGCCGCCGATGTCCACCTGGCCCACGCCCTGGCGATCGACTCCGGTACGGGCGGTCGCGGCCACCGCGTACCGCAGCTCGACGTCACCCGCGCGAACTCCGGCACGGCCCGCGCCTTCGTCGAACTGCTCCAGGCCCTGTGGACACCCTCGGCCGTCCACCCGGAGGTCTCCGCACGCCTGCGCACCCTGATGGGCGACAACCTGATGCGGCAGCGGCTCACCCCGGACTTCAGCTCGGACGCCTCCACCTGGTCGTCCAAGACGGGCACCTTCATGAACCTCCGCCACGAGATCGGCGTCGTGGAACACGCGGACGGCCAGAGCTTCGCCGTGGCCGTCCTCACCGAATCCCGCGTCCCCGCCAGCACCCAGCCCGGCGCGGACGCCCTCATGGCCCAGGTGGCCCGCAGACTCCGCGACCACCTGCGCCAGCTCTAGGCCGCAGCCCCGCCCCGGCCCTCCCCCGACCCGCCCCCCCGGCCCGCCCTCCGGCCCTCCCTCAGCGCCAGTCGCCGGTCACCCAGGCCACCAAGCGGGGGCGGGGCGTCCCCGAGTCGCACGCGACGATCGAGGAGGTGTCGACGACCTCTGCGGTGAGGACCCGTTCCACGGCCTGGTACGTCCCGGAGAAGTCCCCGGAGAGGTCACCGGGCTCCCGAATCGTGTCCGCGGGCCCGGGGCCGCGCTCGGCCGTCGCTTCGAAGGACCGGCAGCCCACACCGTCGAGAGGCTGGCCGAGGTACCAGCCGCCGACGAAGACGGCGTACAGAGTCGCGGTGACGCCTAACCGGCGCGGGGTTATCCAGGTGGGCACGCCTGGAGTGTTCCACGACACGGGCGATCACGGTCACCCTCGCAGCGCCTGAGCGTCTGCCCGAAACTCCCAGGGGAGCGAGGCGCGTTCGCTGTATCGGCGTACCGTGGAAGCTCACCTTCTGGCGGGGGTAGAGATGAGTTCCGCATCGTCGCCCTGACATCCTCGCCCGCCGGTGGCGGAGCCTCGCCCTGGCGGCCGTGCTCCTGGTCCTGTCCGGCGCCGTCGTCCTGGTGTGGCTGCGGATCGACCAGGCCGACCAGCGCGCGGCCGAGCCGGCCGACGAGGCCAACCGCCGGGGCACGGCCGTGTCGACGTTGGCGGGTGACGTGCGGGTCCTGCGCGCGCAGATTCAGGCGAAGGGCGGAACGCCGGCCGCGCCGGATCCGACGCGGGCGGTGCAGGACCTCCCGGCCCACGCCGAGGTGCCAGTCCCGGTCCCGGGTCCGCCCGGCCCACCGGGGCCGCGAGGCGCCGCCGGACAGCCGGGACGGGACGCGCCCACACCGACGGCATCCCCGGGGCCGAGCGGGCCGCCCGGCCGGACCGTCACCGGACCACCCGGGGTCACGGTCACCGGACCACCCGGCGCCACCGTGACCGGACCGGCAGGACCACCCGGCCCCGCAGGGCCGGCGGGATCGGCAGGCGCGGACGGGAAGGCCGGCCCCGCCGGGCACGCAGGGCCGGCGGGCCGCGACGGCGCGACCGGACAGACCTGCCCCGCCGGGTACACCTCCAGCCGCCCCCCGCAGACCCCGACGCCCTCGTCTGCCGACGCGACGGCACCACTCCCCAGACACCGCAGACGCCAGCCCCCGGGCCGACCGTGCTCGGGTTACCCGCAGAACGCCGCCGCCCCTGACTGCCACGCCCCTCTGCCCGCCCCTCTCGCAGGGCGGGCAGAGGGGCGCTTCGTCACGTCCGGGCGCGGACATCCTCACGGCAGCAGGTAGACCACCTGGCCAATCCCGCATGGCGGTTCGATTGCTCGGGCGGTGGACTGGGACGCGCTGCCCGCCGCGTCCATCCGCAGCCAACTGCCGGGGCCGGGCAGTTCCTCGCCGAATGCGCCGGCCGCAACTCGTACGGGTGAGGCGAGGCTATGCGGCCTGCTCACCCTCCTCGCGGACGGCGGCCGCCCACTCACGAGGAACTGCTCGTACCGGGCCCGCTCCTCGGCAGTGAGCACGCCGGAAGCGCCGTCCCAGAGCGCGCGAATGTCCGCGTTCACTGCCGCAGCAGACCGCGCGGGCCCGGAGGGCTGGGATGTGGACATGCGCTCAGATTAACGACAGGGACGGGCCGCCGGTCGTTACAGCCTGGTTCTGTCGGGGGCGCCGATCGCGTCAAGCGCGCTCGGCCAGGGGAAAGGCTTCTTCTCTCCGGGCTGGTTCGGTACGAACCCGCCCTCCCCGTACAGCACCCTGATTCCCATCTCCCGTAGCTCCTCGACGCTCCGGTCCAAGCGCCGATGTTGGGCGTAGGCGGCGTTCACGCACGGCATCGTCACGATGGGGATGCCCTTGCCGATGCCCTCGGCGACCACCCCCACAATGAACTTGCTCGTCAGCCCGAGAGCCCACTCATTGATCGTATTGAAGGTCGCCGGTGCCAGCAGGATCGCGTCCGCCTTCGGCCAGACATCTGGCTCGCGCGGGAGCTTGTACTCGGACCGCACCGGGCCGCCGGTGAGCCGCTCCAGCTCGGCGTGCTGCGGCTCCAGCCAGCGGGCGGCCGTCGGCGTCAACCCGAGGCGTACGTCCCACCCCCTCTGCTGCGCGTCCTCGATCGCCTGCGCCACGTCGAAAACGGGGGGCGCCGCGCTGCCGAACAAGTAGAGAGTCGACGTCATAGGCCCAGTCGACCACATGCAACCGCCCCCGAACCAGGTTGGATCGGGGGCGACGCGCGTACCGTTCCAGATGACGAGTCAGGAACGGAGACCAGTTGCCCAGATGTCCCGACGACGACCACACCGGTACCCGCATCAGGGAGCAGCGGAAGCTGGCCCGCCTTACGCAAAGAGCGTTGGCGGATCGGATCCCATATTCGTACAGCCTCCTCAATCAGGTCGAGTGCGGCGCCCGGCCGGCTACTGCGGATTTCGTGGCAGCGGTATCGCGGGCGCTTAAGGTCGATCCTGATGTGCTGACTGGGGAGCCGTACGTGAGTGAACTTCAGCAGGACCGTCTCGCGGTGCTCGTTCGGCCGGTGCGCGAAGCGATGGACCTGTACGACCTCGGTGCAAATGAGGACCTGAGGGCGCGGCCGGCCTCGGTCCTCATTGCCGAGGCGGATCGGGTCTGCCAACTGGTTCGCGCGACGCACCTGCGCAAGGCGGCCAGCGATCTACCTGGGATCATCGCGGAGCTGACGACCGTGGCCTGGAAGACCCGCTCCACCCCTGTGTGGCGGGCCCTTGCGTCGGCCTACCGGACCGCCCACGACATCACCCTGAAGCTCGGGTACTTCGATCTTTCGGCGGTGGCTCTGGACCGGATGGACTGGGCCGCAGCACGGGCATCGGACCCGTGCCTGGCTGCGATCCGTCAATACAAGCGGGCCCTCGGCTACCACAAGATCGGATCCCACGTCGTCGGCAAGCGCCTCATTGCCTCGGGTCACAGCTTGCTCTCCCTGGAGTCATCCCGGGAGGCACTTGTCGTGTCCGGGCAACTGCACCTCGGCGCCTCTGCCGTGGCCGCCCGGGCGGGCGACGAACGGGCGGTCGCGATGCACATTGAGGCCGCCCGCGAACTGGCGGACCGGGTCGGTGGGGAAGCCCGCGACGTTCACTGGCTCAGCTTCGGCCACACGAATGTGGCACTGCACGAGATGGGCGCGTCGCTCAGCATGCGGCACTACGACGAAGCGCTCGTCCAGGCCCGCAAGGTGAAGCTTCCACCGAAAATGCTCATGAGCCGACGCGCCCGATTTCTCGTCGACCGGGCCCTGGTCGAGATGGAGACTGGCCATTCGGACGCGGCCCTGAAGCATCTCGTCCAGGCGCGGAAGGCCGCGCCGGAACAGACGCGGTACCACCCGGGTGCACGAGAGACCATCTCCGGGCTGGTCCACCAAACGCGCAGCACCCCGGACACTCTGAACCACATGGCCGCCTGGATCGGACTGTAGGGCACTCACAGCGCTCACAAATCTGTGAGCGCTGTCGCCTTGCGTAAGCGCAACCCTGAACTCGTACCTGAACAGCATTCAGCTACGAGCGGGGACATCTCATGAAGAACGCCACGGCGCCTGAACTGGATCGTGTCAAGGGGTCGATCTTCCGCGCGTCGAAGATCCTCACCGCCGATCGGTCACTGCCGTCGATGGCGGACCTGGATGCCCTGCGGGACGAGCTGCACGAGCACATCGTCCGTCTCGCCCCGGAGCTGGCCTCCGAAGACCAGAAGCCCGCTGACGCCCTTGCCGCCACCCGGGCGGCCCTCGCGTATCAACCCACCCACGAACCCCTCCCCGTGGCCGTGCATGTCTATGTGCTCGGAGAGATCTGCGAGACCCTCCTCAGGCAGCGGCCGGCGCCCGGCGCCCTTCCGGGCCCGGGGTTCCTCAGCGGGTGCACCACGAGCACGTGGATAGACGTCACCCCTGTCGGCCGCACAGCCTGGCTGCTGGTCGGGCATCCGCCGCCGCGGCGGCCCACCGAGACCGCCGCCTCCATCGAGGCGGGGCTCCGCGCGATGGCCAGCAGTCTGGGTCTCCGTCCGGTGGCCGACCGCGTGCCGAGCATCGGCTCCCGGATTCGGATCCGGTCCGGAATCGTTGCCCTCGACTACGGGCACGACCACTACCTGCTGCGGGTATCGAACATCAGTCAGGAATGGAAGGAGCACCTCGGGCGCGGCGGGCAAGCCCTTCTCGCCGTCGGTCTGGATCCGCTGCCAGTGGGCCAGGGCCAGGCCGCCGTTGAGCTGTACCTCCAGGAGGCGACCGCTCGGCAGCGGATTCTCATGGGCGCGGCGGCCGCGCGATGACGTCCCGCCCGAGTTGGTGTCACTGGCATGACGGCCTGGCCGACGAGACGGCACTGGTCGTGGACAGTCCGGCGGGCCTCTTGGTGAGGGCATGCCCGTCATGCCGGGCCCAGTACAACCTGGTGACGCTCTCGCCCCCGCGCCCCGCCCTCAGCCCGCACTCCGATCCTCAGGAGCCGCCATGATCTGCGCACGCTGCGATCGATCAATCCGGCACGGCCAGGCGCCGCTCGGAACAGGGGCGGCACCGTGAGGGACGGCAAGGCGTGGGTGGGCGACCAGATCCACGACGAGCGCACCGGTCGGGACGGCATCGTCACCGACGTCCGCAGCGGTACCTACGTCCTGCGCCCGCTCTATGGAGGTGGGACCGAGTGGACGACGGAGACCAGCGGCGACCTGACCGTGGTCGTGCCGCTCGAAGATACACCCAGACGCGCAGCCCCCAGACGGGCGAGGTCCCGGAGACGGTAACCGCCGACGTAAGCAAGGCTCCCGTGCGCCGTTGGGGTGCTCACCCAGGCGCACGGGCCCGGGTCCGGCCGTCCCACCCTGGCGGCCGGCCCATCCACCGCTCCGATCGGCCAGTGCCCGCCAGTCCCAGCCGCACCGCTGCACCCCCGCCTAGACTGCTGGCTGCCCCCGCCAAGGTAAGGAATTCACAAATGCGACCCGCCCGCTTCCAGGACTTCGCCCTGGACCTGATCAAGAACAGCGCCGGCGCCACCCGCGTTCAGACGCTCGCCGAGGCCGGTGACACCCAGCATCCGTACGGACTGGCGATCACGACCTCGGGCGGCGAGACCCGGTGGCAGATCATCGGCCAGCTCGGTGCCGGCGAGAAACACGACGACCCCGACACCCCGGTCAATGACACCGTGTTCCAGGCGACGTGGCCCGAGCCGACGGAGGGCGACCATGAGGGCTGGCTCGCGTCCTGTCTCGCGCGGGCGGAGTGCCCCGAGATCAAGGCCATCGTCCGGTGGTCGACCCGAGACGGCGACACCAAGCACGGTCTGACCGTCGACTTCCACAACGGCGCGCGCGCGTTCGTCCGGAAACTCTGAGACCTCCCGGCCGACGGCCGGGTTGGAGTGCACCACCTGTCAGCACCACCTACGCAAGGAGGAACTGATGGCACGGCGAGCACCACGATTCGATCCCGGCCGGTGCGCAGGCACCTGCCCGTCCTGCGGGCAGACGGTCGGCTCCCCGCCCGGACAGCCGACCAGCGGGCACCAGAAGCCCCACCCGTCCCGCGAGACCTGCCCCGGCGGCACCACAGAGCCGTAGGCCCTCTCTACCGCCCCGGCCGGTCGACCTCCCCCGTGGGCGCCGGCCGGGCTCCGCTTCCTCGCCCCACACACCGCCAGGGCGAGGAAGCACGTCGGGAACGAGCCGGGACAGCGGGACGCCGAGTCCGGTAGCGATCACCAGCAGGTCCACATACCGCGGGTCCCGGGTCCCTGACTCGTAACGCTGAATGGTCCGCCGGATAAGGCGTACGACGAGCTGGCACTCGACAAACGCTCAACCCTGTCGAACATGATCAGTACCCAAACGGTCGCTTCATTGGCGATCCACTGACGCCCCTCTCCACCTGCTCCCCAGCCGAGGGAGGGTCAACTGAGCCCCGCCGCTTCCACGGCGGGGCTCGGTGGTTTCTTGATCGTTTACCCTTCGGGCCAGCAGGGGGCCGGCAGAACCCTGATTTCCCCTCGGATACGCGTCAGCCCCACGCCAGAAAAGGTTCTGACCTGGGGCTGAGGTGGTAGGCCGTGTGGGACTCGAACCCACAACCAACGGATTAAAAGTCCGCTGCTCTGCCAATTGAGCTAACGGCCCTCGACACAACACACACGAGCATAGCCCGCCCGGGGGCGTGCACCGATCGGGTCCCCCCGTGGGGATGCCCCGTGGCGCCGGGAGGGGCGGAGGGAGGGGCGCCGGGGGAGGCGGGGCCCGGAAGTCGGGCGGGGACGGGCCAGGGCCCGTGCCGGCCACCCTGGGGGTGGGGCGCGGGCCCTGGTGAGGGGTCAGGAGCGGTGGCGGTCAGCCGTTGCGCTTCCAGCGGGGCTTGTCGTCGCGGCGGCCGAAGGAGCCGGTGCCGGTGCCCGTCGTACCGCCACGGTGGTCGTCGCGGCGGGTGGCCGGGCGGTCGTGGCCGCCGGTGCGGAAGCCGCCCGAGGGGCGGTCGTCGCGGCGGTCGCGGTTGAACGGACGGTCGCTGCCGCCGCGGTGGTCACGGCGCTCGAAGGGACGGGCGCCGCGGTCGTCACGGCGCTCGCCGCCACGGTCGTCACGGCGGTCAGCGCCACGGTCGCGGTTGAAGCCGCCCCGCTGCTCGCCGCCGCGCTCGCGGTTGAAGCCGCCGCGGTCGTCACGACGGTCGTCGCGGCGCTGGAAACCGCCACGGTCGCCGCCCCGGTCGTCCTTGCGGTCGTCGCGGCGGAAGCCGCCGCCCGCCGGACGGTCGTCACGGCGCTGGAAGCCACCGCGGTCGCCGCCGCGGTCGTCGCGCGGCGTGTAACCGCGCGCGCCGCCCCGGCCGCTGCGCTCGCCCCGGTCGTCCCGGCGGCCGAAGTTGCCGCGGTCGTCGCGCGGCGCCGCCTGCTGCGGTACGGAGGCGGCCTTGGCGGCCTCCTCGACCGCGCGCTCGGCCTCGGCCGTCACCGCGGCGACCGCCGCCTCCGGGTCCTCGCCCCGCTCGCGCGCGGCGCGGGCGACCAGTCGGCCGGCCTCCTCGCGCAGCTCGGTGGCGCGGCGCTGGGCGCGCTCCAACTGCTTGGTCAGGTCGGCGGCCTCGCGCTCGGCCTGCTTGGCCGCGTTGTTCGCGGAGTCCGCCTGGACCTCGGTGAGCGAACGGGCGCCGGTGATCTCGGCGACCTCCGGGTCGAACGCGCCGGCGCCGCCGACCATGTGGCGCGAGGCGTCGACGCCCGCGTCCTCCATCAGCCGGAAGATCTGGCGGCGCTGGTGCGGAAGCGCCAGCGAGACGACGACACCGGACTTGCCGGCGCGCGCCGTACGGCCCGAGCGGTGCAGGTAGTCCTTGTGGTCCCCGGCCGGGTCCACGTTGAGCACCAGGTCGATGCCGTCCACGTGGATACCGCGGGCGGCGACGTCGGTGGCGACGAGGGCGTTGACGAGGCCCTCCTTGAAGTCGGCCAGCGTCCGCGTCCGCGCGCCCTGCGTCATGCCGCCGTGCAGCGCGTCGGCCTTCACGCCGGAGTCGCGGAGCTGCTCGGCGATCCGGTCCGCGCCGAGCTGCGTCCGTACGAAGATGATCGTGCGGCCCTTGCGGGCGGCGATCGCCGCGGTGACCGGGGCCTTGTCCTTGGGCTTCACGACGAGCACGTGGTGCGTCATCGTCGTGACGTTGCCCTGGGCGCTGTCGACCTCGTGGCTGACCGGGTCGGTCAGGTAGCGCTTGACCAGCGAGCTGATCTCGTTCTCCATCGTGGCGGAGAAGAGCATGCGCTGGCCGCCGGCCGGCACCAGGTCGAGCAGCTCGGTGACCTCGGGCATGAAGCCCAGGTCCGACATCTGGTCGGCCTCGTCGAGGATCGCGATCTGGATCTGGTCCAGCGAGCAGGCGCGACGGTTGATCAGGTCACGCAGCCGGCCCGGGGTGGCGACGAGGACGTCGACACCGCGCTCCAGGGCGTAGATCTGGTTGCTCATCGACGTACCGCCGCAGACGACCTTCATCTTCAGGCCGAGCACGTCGCCGTACGGCTGGAGCGCGTCCGCGACCTGCATCGCCAGCTCGCGGGTCGGGGTGAGGATGACGCCGCGGGGCTTCTTCTTCTCGGTGTGGCCGCCCGCCAGCGTGGCGAGCAGCGGCAGACCGAAGGAGAGGGTCTTGCCGGAGCCGGTACGGCCGCGGCCCAGGATGTCCTTGCCGGCCAGGGCGTCCGGGATGGTCGCGGCCTGGATCGGGAAGGGGGCGGTGACGCCGTTCTGCGCGAGCTTGCGGACGATGCCGTCGGGCAGGCCCAGGTCGCCGAAGGTCAGGCCGGGGGCCGCCTTTGACGTCTCGTCAGCCCCGGTCGTCGCGTCGGCCTCGGCCGTCTCGGGGGATTCAGCGGCCTCGGGGGCCTGGGTGGCCTCGACCGTCTCAGCGGCCTCGGACGTCTCGGTGATCTCCGCCACATCGGCGGGCACGACGGCCGCTACGGCCTCGACGTTCTCGGGCATGACGGTGTGGTCAGTACTGGAAATGGACATGCGAAATGCGAAACCTTCCGGAGTCTCGGCACGCGCCCAAACTCCGTGAGATTCGCAAATCGACCGCCTCAATGCGGTCAGCCACGGCAAGGGAGAGTACGCGCCACGCGGCGCTCTTCTGTGTCGGCGCCGGGCAATGATCAAACGATCTACTACCATACGCACCCGTCCCCCACTTAGGCAAACCGAGCCCCCCGCTCCCACCACGGGGAAGCGCGGAAAGAGACGCGCGTCACACCGGCACCGGCTGCGCGGACGCCGTCGGCTCCTTCAGCATCCCCGCCCCGTCCGCCAACGCCATCGCGCCCATCCGCATGTCCGCCGCCGGTGAGGCCGACGGCGGCTCCTGCGGCTTCGTCGGCTCCGGCTCGGGGTCCGGGTCCACCGGCGCGGGGGTCTGCGTGGGCTGCTGGGTGGCCGGCGGCGCGGAGCGGGTGGGCTCCTTGGTCGGTCCGGGCTCGTTCCCCGGCGCGGTCGGCTTCCCGTTCCCCGGCTGCGGCCGGGTGCCCGTGGACGGCCTGGGCGACGGCGCGTCGGACGAACCGGCCTCCGGCGAGGCCCCCTTGCCCGCCTCCGCCTCCGTGGCCCCGTCCCCGGTCCCGCCCTTGCCGTCGGGGCCCGCGTCGCCGCCCGCCTCGGCGTGCGCCGCACCGCTGCCGCTCTTCTCCGTATGGCCCGGCCAGGCGTCGGAACCGCCGACTCCGGCCGCGGCCCCCGTACCGCCGTCGGGTTCGGCGGCGGCGCCGGTACGGTCCGCCGGGCGCGAGGGGGCCGGGCTCCCCGCGTCGTCGCCGACGCTCATACAGCCCGTGGAGGTCAGGGCCGCCACGGACGTGACGATCCAGACGGCGAGACGGCCAGGGGCGGACAACTGGCGCACGAGCGGCACCTCCGGGGCGTGGCGACGGGGCTCCCGCCGACGGCGGGGACGGTTCGCCCTGCCCAACTCCCTTTTCACCGCCGGGGACACGCCCGGGTCGTACGGAGCAGCCGACGATCTTGCCGGGGGACGGATCTGCCGGACAATGGCCCTGTGCTGGAGATGACACGCGAGACCTTCGAAGAACTGGTGAGCCAGGCCCTCGACCAGATCCCCCCGGAGCTGACCAGGGTCATGGACAACGTCGCCGTCTTCGTCGAGGACGAGCCGGACCCCTCCGACCCCGAACTCCTCGGGCTGTACGAGGGGACGCCGCTCACCGACCGGGGCGAGTGGTACGCCGGTGTCCTGCCCGACCGCATCTCCATCTACATGGGCCCCACCCTGCGGTACTGCGAGAGCCCGGAGGACGTCGTCCACGAGGTCTCCGTGACCGTCGTCCACGAGATCGCCCACCACTTCGGCATCGACGACGACCGGCTGCACGAACTCGGCTGGGGCTGACGGCCCGGGGGGCTGACGGCCGGGGGCCGAGGGCTGACGGCCGGGGGGCCGAAGACCTGGCGCGGCCAGGCGCCCGTACCCGTACCCGTGCCGGTGACCGCGCCCCCCACCCTCACCCATGACCGCGCCCCCACCCTCACCCGTACGGGCCCCGCCCCGCCCCCGTACGCCGACTACTCCTCTTGGCGGCGGCCAGGCATGGCGGACCACCGCGCCGGGCATACGCGCCCAATGGCCCGTGATGTCCCGCGCTTCCCCTTCCGTGCCCTCCGCACCCGGCTCACCGCCGTCATGGGTCATCTCCGCGCCCGCCGCACCGCCCCCACCAGCGCCCTCGTCCAGGTCCATCCCGCGCACCCCGTCACCCGCGCGCTCGGCCTGACCGCCGTCGTCCTGCTCGGCGCCTGGCTCGGGCTGCTGATCGTCGGGAGCGTACGGACACCGGTCGGCCCGATGGACACCCGGATGACGCTCCGCCCGTCCGTCAGCGGCGGCACGAAGATCAATGTCTCGCCGCTGGGCGCGCTGGAGCTGGCCACGCACACCGGGCCCGTACGGCTGGACGTGGACGTCGACCAGCTCGACCCCGTCCGCTCCACGGCCCTCGTGGAGCACCCCGAGCGGCTCTCCGGGCTGCAGAGCGAGATCAGCCGCGACGTCAAGTCCGGCACCACGGAGCTGGCCGTACGCTCCGTCGTCGCCGTCGTCTCCGGGGCGACCGCCCTCGGGCTGGCCGTCTACCGCCGCCCGCGCCGCGCGCTCGCCGCCGGCGGCCTCGCGTTCACGCTGCTGGGCGCCTCCGCCGTCGGCGCGTACGCCACCTGGAACCCCCAGTCGGTGCTGGAGCCGAAGTTCTCCGGGCTGCTCTCCTCCGCGCCCCAGGTCGTCGGCAACGCCCGCTCGATCGTCACCGACTTCGACGTCTACCAGAAGGAGCTGGCCCGGCTGGTCACCAATGTGACCAAGCTGTACGACGCCACCTCCACGCTCCCCACCTTCCAGCCCGACCCGGCCACCCTCCGCGTCCTGCACGTCTCGGACATCCATCTCAACCCGGCGTCCTGGCACATCATCGGCTCGCTCGTGGAGCAGTACGGGATCGACGTCATCGTCGACTCGGGCGACACGATGGACCACGGCGCCTCCGCCGAGAACACCTTCCTCGACCCGATCGCCGACCTCGGTGTCCCCTATGTCTGGGTACGCGGCAACCATGACTCGGACGTCACCCAGGAGTACCTGGAGCGCATGCGGAACGTGCACGTCCTGGACGACGGCCGGGCCGTGTCCGTCGGCGGGGTGCGGATCGCGGGCACGGGCGACCCGCAGTTCACCCCTGACCGCTCCAGGAAGGCCCCGGGCGACCCGGCGGAACGCATGGCGGGCATCCAGCTCGCGTCGGCCCTGCGCGACCAGGAGCGGGCCGGCACGCCGGTGGACATCGCGGTCACGCACGACCCGCTGGCCGCGCGGCAGACGGACGGTGTGGTGCCGCTGGTCCTGGCGGGCCATGTGCACCAGCGCAAGACCGAGGTGCTGCCGTACGGCACCCGACTGAAGATCGAGGGCTCCACGGGCGGCGGCGGGCTGCGCGCGCTCCAGAACCAGAAACCGGAGAAGGTCCGCGCCTCCGTGCTCTACCTGGACCGGACGACCAAGCGGCTCCAGGCGTGGGACGAGATCACGCTGGGCGGTCTCGGGCTGACGACGGCGGAGGTCAGCCGTCACCTCCCGGAGGAGGCGGGCAAACCCGGCGCGGAGCCGGGTACGGAGCCGAGCGCGGAGCCCGGTACCGACGCCGGTACCGACGCCGGTACGGACGCGAGCACGGACCCCGACGCGGAACCCGGCACGGACCCCTCGGACACCGCGTCCCCCACGTCCCCCACGTCCCCCGCGCCCCCTTCGGCCCCTTCGGGCCCGGTCCCCGGCTCCCCCGCACGGCCCTCGCCGGGGCTCCCCGTACCCGAGCCCTGACCGCTCGCGGGAACGCCCCGGCCGGGCCGGCCCCAGGGGCCCGTAAACCGTTTTGGCGATAGCTCCTCGCATCGCATATGCTGCGGACGTCCCCGACGCGCTGCAAAGCGCCCAGGCGGGCCCTTAGCCCTCATCGTCTAGTGGCCCAGGACGCCGCCCTTTCAAGGCGGTAGCACGGGTTCGAATCCCGTTGGGGGCACCACACTTATAGTCCCCCTGACCAGCGGAAACGCCGGTCAGGGGGACTCTTTGTTTCGGTACGTCAGCACCGTGTCAGCAGCGTTCCGTTTCACGGTGCGCCGCATGGCGTACATCAGGCAGCGAGCAGGTGCAGCACAGCACCACCAAAGCGGGCAAAATGCTCATTTCATCCCGTCGGTCTTCGTCGGGTATAGTCAGCAACCGGTTCAGGCGCCAGCGCCGGAACCACCCCCCAACACCACGTACTCCTTAGCGGGATGCGCGATGTGCCAGGTCCTGTGGAGCAGTTTGGAGTGCTCGCCACCCTGTCAAGGTGGAGGCCGCGGGTTCAAATCCCGTCAGGACCGCTGAAGTTCCTTGTGAACTTCGTGGCTGGGTAGCTCAGTTGGTACGAGCGATCGCCTGAAAAGCGATAGGTCGCCGGTTCGATCCCGGCCCCAGCCACAGCCAAGGCCCCGATCTTCGGATCGGGGCCTTATTGCATGCGGAGAACCGAGCCGAGTGGATCGCTCGTCGCCGGAATCCCCGCAGCCGACAAATCCCCAACAGGACAGTCGGCCAAGTCGGTCAGAGGGCGAGTCGGGCTCATCGGCGGAACCACCGGTCACGTGATCACTGTCAGGGGATCAGCAGTAGTTTCCCGGTGGTCGTGCGCGACTCGATGTCCGCGTGAGCCCTGGCCGCCTCGGCCAGCGGGTAGCGGCCGCCGATCCGGACGATCAGTTCGCCCCTTTCGACGAGCGCGAACAGCTCGGCCGTGCGTGCCGTGAGTTGTTCGGGTGTGCGGATGTAGTCCTCGGTCACGGCGTAGGTGAGGCGGGTGCTGCGGGGGATGTCGTTCATCGCGATGGTCGGCACGTCCCCGATCAGCGGCCCGTAGAAGACCAGCGTGCCGTGCGTGCGCAGCGCTCGCAGGGACGCGGCGAACGTGGTCGCGCCCGCGCCGTCGAACACCACGTGCACGCCCTCGCCGCCGGTCAGCTCGCTCACCGGCTCGGCGAACGCGTCACCGGTGGAGACCAGGACGTGATCAGCGCCCGCCTCGGTGGCGAGCTCGACCTTCTCCGGTCGCGACACCAGGCCGATCACGGTGCCGCCGCGGGCCTTGACGACCTGGGTGAGCATGATCCCGACCCCGCCGGCGGCCGCGTGCACGAGCGCGACGTCCCCCGGTCGTACCGGGTGGGACACGGTGGCGAAGTGGTGCGCGGTCAGGCCCTGCAGAAGCACGGCCGCGGCCGTCTCGTCGTCGACGGCGTCGGGCACCGCGACGACACCGTTCGCCGGGAGCACGATCTGCTCGGCGTAGCTGCCGTGGCTGTTGATCGCCAACCACGCGACACGATCGCCCGGGGCGAATCCGTGCACGCCCTCGCCCGTCTCCGCCACCACGCCGGCGCCCTCCGCGCCCGGCACCTCGGCCAGCGCCTGTCCGCGGACGGCGGTGTCGAAGAAGTTCACCGTCGATGGCGACGTACTACGCCCAGCGGGCCACCGCCGGCCTCATCGTGTCCGAGGGCGTGCAGCCGACTCCGGTCGGCCAGGCCGCCCCGGGTACGCCGGGGCTCCACACCGACGAGCAGGTAACCGCGTGGCAGCCGGTGACCGCCGCCGTGCACGCCAACGGCGGGCGGGGTCGAGCGTGGTGACGTTTGTGCCGCGCTCGCGGATCTCGGCCGCGGCGGCTTCGACGATGCGTAGGCGCCACGCGGACGTCCACCAGGACTTCCCCCGGGCCCGGACGAGGTGCCGGCCGCTCGCGCAGCCGCAGGACCTCCGGACCGCCTGCTTGGTTGACAACAATCGCTTTCATGCGGCTCAAGGTAGGTTCCAGAAAATGTACCCACAAGTACAATCCGGCCCATGGCCACCAGTAAAGGCGCCGCCACCCGCCCCGACCGCTACGGCGGCCCGATCGCCAACCGGATCCGCTTCGCCGTCGAGGCGGTGTCCGCGACCGCCGAAGCCGTTGGCGCGCACCGGACCGGCATCCGGCTCTCCCCGGCCGGGATGTTCTGGGGTGTCGAGGAGGCCGACGTTCCCGAGCTCTACACCGCGCTGCTGACCGAGCTCGCGCCTCTCGGGCTCGCCTACGTCCACATCGAGGCCACTGCCGACGAGGGAATCCTGATCGGCCTTCGCCGCACCTGGCCGGGCACCCTGCTGATGAATCCGGTGATACCGACCGGTGCGAAGCAGACGGGACGGGAGGACGCCGATCACTGGCTGGGGCTGGGAGCGGACCTCATCAGCTTCGGCCGCGGCTTCCTCGCCAACCCCGACCTGGTCGAGCGACTGCGCACGGGACTCCCGATCGCTCCGGTGGACGTGGCCACGTACTACCAGGGCGGCGACGCCGGTTACCTGACCTACCCGGCCTACCAGCACTCGGCCTGAGCCTGGATCAGCACGGCGTACCAACTGGACATCCGTGGTCAGCAAGCGCACGCGGTAGAGCTCCTGGCGGGCGGTCGACCGTAGCCGGCACTCGTGGGCCCTCCAAGTGAAGGGGTGCCATCGGTACGCGGTAAGCGCGGCCGCCCCCGGCTACGGTCCTTGATGCACCGGAGCCACTCAGTGCACGCGATCCCCGCACTCCGCTGGGAACAGCACGGCACCTGACGGCAGTTCGCCCGGGTGCCGTGCGATCACCCGCAGGCATGCTTCGAGAGAGCCCTCCGCGGATGGGTACTCAAGGGTGAGTTCGCCGAGCATGGTGATGGCACCGGCGAGATGCATTTCCGCCGCATGGACGCCGCCGGGGAAACAGCCGGCCAAGACGCCAAAGGCTGCTGTGTCGCTGTTGTCGGCGACGCACTCACGGATCTCGAAGCGCCAGTGCGCGGCCGCGTCGGCCAGCAATGACTTGCCTCTCCTGCCCAGTCCGACAAGGAAATCGGTGCGATCGCGCAGATGGTGTGCGATGGCACAGCAGATGGGAACCGCGCTGCCGTCAGGAGCCGCCACCCGCGTGAACCCGGCATGCGGGTAGGACGAGAGAGCCTCATCGAGCAACCCCAACGCCGTGTCCCTTGCGGCCGGGTGACCCCGCTGGGCAATGTCCAGGAGCAGCGGGGCCGCAACCACAGCCGCTGGGAACACCGCGGCGCTGTGCCCATGAACAATTCCACCGCCGCCGAGCTGCGAGTCGGCATCCGCCGCCTGTACCGAGTTCGCGGCCTCGAAAAGGGCACGTAGACCACGGGCAACGCGATCCGGTTCGTACCAGTCGGGATGGCCCGGTATGGAGCCCCACCCCACGGCGTCGATCTCATCCTGCACAACCACAGCCTCGCACACGGCTGCTAGCCACTGCCCAACCCCGAAGAGGTGTTGAGAGTCCTTCCGTCAGGAGTTCCGAGGCGCGGGGAAGAGATGTCTTTCTCGCTGCGGATGCGGGCGCGTTCCTCGCGTTCGGCGGGGTGTCCTCGCTGACCGAGCTCGCTGGGGACTCGTCCCGTATCTCGTTGCACCCTCATCGTCTCCGCCCCCGCCGACGTGCGTGGACCACTGACCGCACTTCCCTACCGGTCCTCGTCAGGTCTCCCTGCTGATCCCCGGCTCGAACGACAGGAACAGGTTCCCCGCGCCCGACTCCGGTACTTCCGGGCTCGGAACGTGCTCGGAGACGCAGTGCAGACACCTCAGGCAGTCAACGTGTCAAGCTGCGGCCCTCAGCCCGCTGTGTAGCCTGTCGATCTGTTCGAACGGGATGAGAGTGAGACGTGGAGACGCTGGTGGAGGGGGCCGTCAAAGAGGCGCTTCGCGACGGGCGCGGCGAAGCGGTCCGCCTGTATGTCGCCGCCTGTGCGGAACGCATGGCGCCCCTGTTCGTCGGCCTGCGGGCGGGCGTACCGGGGCGGGAAGCCGACCTGGACCTCTATGTGGAGTCCGTGAGCGGTCTTTGGCTTGCCGACAAGCCACTCGCCGACGGCGCCGAGCGAGTGCGCTGGCTTGAGCGGTTTCCGGAGCTCCAGCCGGACGATGAGGGAATCACCGGTGTCGCCGACACCTACGCGTTCTTCGCCGCCCTCTGCCTGCGCCATGCCCTGCTGGCCCACAACTCGGGCAACGCTGATGACGCGGTGTCCTGCGGCCATGCGGCACTCACCGCGATGGGCATGCTGGACCAGAATGTGGCAGGTGCCAGCTTTCTGGCCGACGAACAACGGCTCCAGTCCCTCTCGCTGAGCGGTGACGCCGCAGGTCTGTGGGACGCGAGCGTCACGGCAGGGCGAGAGAGGCTCCGTGCCGTGGTGGGTCGCCTGCCCCGATAGGCGTCCTCCTGATCGCTGCCTGTGCGATGTGGCCTCTCATTACGCGGCCGCCGTGACCACTTCGCCGGGTGGAGCTGGGAAGGCTGATGCCTCGTCACATTGCTGACTCTGCTGGAGGCAGTGGTAGAGCCGGCCGAGCATGCGGTTGAAGAGGTTGCGCTGTGCTGCGGCGTGCCAGTCGCCGTGGCCGTCGCGGCGGCGCCGGTAGTGGGCTTTGGCGCCGGGTGAGGCGGTGATGGCGGAGAAGGCCCAGAGGTATCCGGCGTGGTTGAGCCGGTCGTTCTTCACCCACCGGCGGGTGATGCTGGACTTCTTGCCGGAGGCCCTGGTGATGGGTGAGGCGCCCGCGTATGCCTTCAGGCCGCGGGCGTCGGCGAACCTGGTGCGGTCGTCTCCGATCTCGGCGAGCACCCGGGCGCCGATCTGGATGCCGAGGCCGGGGACGCTGAGGATGATCTCAGCGTCCGGGTGCTGAGGGAAAGCCTCTTCGACCGCATTGGCGAGGTCGTCGGCAGCGGTGCAGGCGGCCTGGAGCTGGACCAGGAGCGCGAGCATCTGCTTGCCGAGCGCGTTCTCGACCAACGTCGGTTGGTGGGCCCAGCCGGCGCGAAAAACCTCCCGCAGCCGGTCGGCCTCGGCTGCCATGCCGCGCTGGCGGCCGGCTCGCTTCAGGGCCGCCTGCAGATGCGGGCGGCCCATCTGCGCGGCTCGCGTCGGTGTCGGCGCGGCTCTGAGGAGCTCGTGGGCCTCCGGCCGACACAGGCCGTTGCGCCAGGAGTCGAAGGCGGCCAGCGCGGAGGGGTAATACTCCCGCAGCAGAGAGCGGAGCTGGTTGGAGATCTGCTGCCGGTTCCACGTGGCGTCCTGCTGAGCACGTGCCAGGACGGCGACCGCGCGGGCCAGGTCGCTGTCCTGCGGCAGCGGACGGTGGGCGTGCATGTCGGTCCGCAAGATGTTGGCCAGGACCAGGGCGTCGCCGGGGTCGGACTTCTTGCGGGAGACGGACGTCCGGTCGCGATAGCGGGCGGCCGCCATCGGGTTGATCGCGAACACCTGCCGCTTGCCCGTTCGCAGCACTGCGACCAGTAGTCCGCGAGAAGTTTCGATCGCGACCGGGATCGGGGGTTTCCTCGTTGTCACCGTATTCGGCGAGCAGGTCCAGCAGGATCTTGTAGCCGGTCATGTCGTCGGTGATGTGCCGCTTGGCCAGTAGCTGGCCGGTGTCGTCGACGAGGTCGACGTCATGCGTTCGTTCGGCCCAGTCGATGCCGCAGTAGATCAGCTCTTTCCCCTCCATCGTGCTGTCTCTGCTGGTCACGAGCTCGTGAGGAACCACGGGGCTACCTAATCCCAGGACTCAGCCATGCCGGCCGGTCCGCCACCTCAGTAGCCGTTCGTGGCACCAGCTCGTTCCGCGGGCCTCGGTCTATGCGGGAGCTCGTAGGGCTCGGGCTTCGTGCGAGGTCACCGTGGAGCGGGCTCGCACCACCAACACCAACGAGTGATCAAGTCAGGGGTGTTGACGCTCGACGGCCCTGGGTGGCGCCGCTCTGCGCTAAGACATCAGAGCCAGGACCGCAACAGGCGTCCGCCCAGCGCCGGCGGGCGCCAACACTCGACTCTGCGTGGGGTGCTGCGAGGGCGCCGGATGCCGCACGATCTACATTTGGGCACCAGGCCGGGTAAGTACAAGGCGTCCATCCGGCGCCCGCGCGGCCACACCATGAGCAGCCACTCAGCAGTGGTGGTGGCCGGGAGGCGCCGAGACGCGCTCGGTCTCACAGGAGTCCTCTGGGAACGGGTCGTATGTAGGCGTCCATCCGGCGCCCGCCAAGGCCACCACCACTCGAACAATCCGCCTGACTACCCGTGCCGCCGGACCGCTCTTAACTACGGATGAGGACCGCGTGGTCGCTCGAACCACGGCGAATACGTCGGATGACGGATATACAGCCGCCGACGACAGGAAGATCGTTGCTCTCGACGTTCCTCATGCTCAGGAGGGCCTCAACGACCTGCGAGCAGGTCGGCAACGGGTGATCGTCCCGGGTGAGGGGGCGACGCCGAGGCCCTGCCTCTCGGCGACGAGCCGCCCATGCTCCACCCGCCCCGCCACGCCACGCAACTCGGTCCGCATCGCCGCCTGATGGGAGTCGCGAAATGGCACACCACGTCTCCGGCCTGGGCATCAGCCCCACGAGCATGGACCCCAGGAGCCACATCACCGACCTCTACGTATTCCAGAAGCCAGGCGATGCGAGCAGGACGATCCTGGTGATCAACATCAATCCGACCTCGCCCATCGCCTTCCGCATCCGCTTCTCACCCGTACGGGAGAACGCGCAGACCGCAAGCGTGCAACGGGCGACCGGCCGGGAGGCCGCGGCCGACCCCGACGCAGGGACACGATCCTTCGCGACGCACCGGTGACCTTCGGCTCCGAGCCGCGGATCACCGAGTCCGGTGACTTCAGGTTCTTCGCCGGGCTCCGCGGCGACCCGTTCTTCGCCGACAAGAACGTGTTCGGCATCGTGCTGGACGTCCCGAACAGCGCGCTCGGCCCGAACCCGCGGGTGGGTGTCTGGGCCAGAGTCCTGGTTCCGCACGACGGCCGACTGGTCCAGGGCGACCGGGGATCGACAACAACTTCAACCAGGACGACGACGACAAACGAGTATGACCGCACCAGCGCCGAAGGATTCCCCAACGGCCGTAACCTCACCGACGACGTCATCAACATGGGGATCGCCGAGCTGAGCAACGGCACTGTGCCCCACGACGGGCTGCGGCCCCACACCGACCTGCGCACCGACTTCCCCTTCCTGGGGAATCCGCACCAGCGCGGCTGACCCGACCGGCGCCCCTGGGTCCGGCCCTCGCGTGGTGGTTTCCCAGGGTTCAGGCCGGATCGGTCTCGGCCTGCCGCGGGGGTGCGGTGGGGTTCGGGGGTGCGGTGTTCGTGGGGGTGGAGGCGAGGGTGTTCCTCACTCTGCGTTCCACCAGGATGGGGATGTAGGTTCGTACTTTCGCGTGGCGCAGTGCGTCGTGGGCTGCTCGTACGAGGGCGTCAACGGTGTCGTGGCCGACGCTGGGGAAGGCGGTCCTGAGCCGCACCGTCACGTAGTGGAGTGCTACCTGCTCGGCGTGGGCGCGGTGAGCGGATGCGCTTTCCTCCGCTGCCCGGTCTCCAGATCGCGCCGCATCCATCAGGGCAGCCTCTCTGCGAACCTCCGCCGTGCCGTCAGGGCCCCTGCTCCCAGTTTCCCCGGCTGCCGTTCCCGGCGCACTCCGGACGAGCCGGCGGAGCTTGCCCCCGCCGAACGGGTCGCGGGCCGGCCCGCTGGCTGGCTGACCGGCTGGCTGAGCAGGCACGGTGACCTGCGGATCCGACGTGGGTGTTGGCTGGAGTCGGGGAGGTTCTCCGTGGCGTAACGCTCCATGGACTGCCCACGCCCGCGCGTCCAGCCAGGCCGTCCGGCCCCTTTTGCGGGCCTTTCGAACGCGGTCACCTCGTCGAACGCCCCGAGACCCTCGTGGCAGGAACAACCCCTCCTTCGTCGGCCTGCCGCGAATATCCGGTGGTGGGCCCAACCGCCGGTGGTGAGGATCGCGGCATGAACACATTCCTGGAGACCGATCGGCTCGCGCTGCGCGCGTTCACCGAGGCCGACGCCGACCACCTGCTCGCGCTGGACAACGACCCCGACGTCATGCGCTTCATCAACGGCGGCCGGCCCACAAGCCGCGAGGTGATCCAGGCACAGACCCTGCCCAGGCTCCTCCACGACTACCCGTGCTTCGGGACCCGCGGCTACTGGGCCGCGGAGGAGAAGGACACCGGCGTCTTCCTGGGCTGGTTCGAATTCCGCCCCCTGGACGACCACAACCCCGCCGTGGCGGAACTCGGCTACCGGCTGAACAAGGCCGCCTGGGGAAGCGGCTACGCCACCGAGGGATCACGGGCCCTGATCCGCAAGGGTTTCACGGATCTCGGAGTACAGCGGGTGATCGCGAACACCATGACGGTCAACACGGGATCCCGGCGTGTGATGGAGAAGGCGGGCCTGTCGTTCCTCCGCGACTTCAGCGGGGACTGGCCGGAGGCGATCGAAGGCTCCGAGCACGGCGAAGTTGAGTACGAACTCACCCGAACCAAGTGGGAGCAACATCCTTAGAAGCCAGTCTTTCGGCAGGAAGTTCAGCGGTTCCACTCCGAACAGGCAGCCCTGCCCTCGTGCGATCCACAACTCTTGACAACTACTTGGGCCTACGACGGCAAGCCGCTGTACACCTTCTTGAAGGACAAGAGGCCCGGGGACACGACCGGCGATGCATCAAGGACGTCTGGCACATCGCGAAGGCGTAGGCGCGCTGCGGGGGCCCGGGGCGACGGTGATCGCGGGGCACCTCGTCCCCCGTACCGTACGCCGGACAGTTCGGTGTGACGGAGCGCTTCACTTGGCGGATGAGCGTATGGGCGGGCGGGCGGGCTTGGTGACGGGTGGCACGACCTGTCATGGGCAATGACACTTCGGAAAGTCAACCTGCGACCCTCCGGCGGACGCTCGATCGGGTGAATCGCTTGGTTCATGAGCTGTGACGATGTTCCCCGAACGCCCTGGGAATCGCGGAGCGACCGCCATCAGGAGGGCTTCACTCCCGTATCCGGGGGCATCCCGGTGACTTCTAGGGTGCGGATCATGAGCATTCCTACGGAGCCGATCGGCAGCCTTCCCCGTCCACACGTGCTGCATCTGGCGTTCGCCGAGCACGCCGCAGGGCGCCTGGACGACGCGGAGCTGGCGCGCGTCCAGGGCGAGGCTGTCGCGGACACCCTCGCCCGGCTGGAGAAGCTGGGCAGCCAGGTCCTGGTCGACGGCGACCAGGGCAAGCCCAGCTCCCTCACCTACCCCCTCACCGGCCTTGCGGGCCTTGCGGCCAACGGCGCCGTCATCCCCTTCGCCGACGGGCACACCCGGCAGATGCCCGTCCTGACCGGCGGACCGTTCCGCTACCAGGTCCGGGCCGAGACCTACCTCCGCACCGCCCGCACCCACACCGACCTCCCCGTCAAGCAGGCTGTGGTCGCCCCCTCGGCCCTGAGCCTGCTCTACCCGGCCGACGGCATCGACGGATACTCCCGTGAGGCGTTCCTGGGTGACCTCGCCGACGAGGCGGAGGCCGAGATCCGCGGATGCCTCGACGCGGGCGCGCACCGCGTGCAGATGGACTTCACGGAAGGCCGGCTGTCGTTGAAGCTCGACCCCTCCGGCGGTGTCCTCGACGACTTCGTCGCCCTCAACAACAAGGTCCTGAGCCGGTTCACCGAAGACGAACGGGCCCGCCTCGGTGTACACACCGACCCCGGGGCCGACCAGGACTCCACCCACAGCCTCGACGTCGACTACGCCGGGCTGCTGCCCAAGCTGTTCCAGCTCACGGTCGGCAACTTCTACCTCCAGTTGGCCGGCGAGCCCGACCGCGAGCGCGTCCTGGGGATGATCGCCGAACAACTGCGTCCCGGGATCCGGGTGTTCGTGGGCGTCACCGACCCGACCGACCCCAGGGTCGAGACCCCCGAGGAAGTACGCGACCGCGTCCTGGAGGCCGCCCGCCACATCCCGGTCGATCAACTGGGCACCTGCGACGACGCCGGCTTCGCCCCCTTCGCCGACGACACCTCCACCTCGCGGGACACGGCCTTCGCCAAGATCGAGGCCCGCCTGCGGGGCACCGAGCTCGCCGCCCAGGCCCTCGGCCTGTAGTGACCGCGGGTAGCGGCCACCCGCCGCTACCCGGGGTTCACCCCACGCTCGGCCGCTTCACGCTCATCGCACTCCAGAACTCCAGAACTCCACAAAACACCACGAAATCGCGCAGAACCCTGGAATCATGGGCGTCCGACACCACCCCCGCGCCCCGGGCCCAGGGCGACGCAAACGGGCGTGGTTGCCCGGCACTCGCGGATCTCCGCAGGTCAGCCAGGTGACGATTTCGGGTTCGAATCCCGTTGGGGGCACGCAACACTGTGTGCGAGACTGGTGCTCGCACATTGCTTGGTCCTGTGGAGCAGTTTGGAGTGCTCGCCACCCTGTCAAGGTGGAGGCCGCGGGTTCAAATCCCGTCAGGACCGCTTGCAGCCGTGAGGCTGCGTGGCTGGGTAGCTCAGTTGGTACGAGCGATCGCCTGAAAAGCGATAGGTCGCCGGTTCGATCCCGGCCCCAGCCACCACCGCCCGCAAGGGCACGAACCCCCGCCAGGGAGATCCGGCGGGGGTTTTCCCGTACGGCACTCCGGCTCAGCCCCCGGCCCGCCCCCGGCCCGCGACGAAATCGTTCGCCTCCCCGTCGGCCCGGGTGAGATCCTGGTTTCGGTATGTCTACTTCCTTCGCCGACCTCCAGACCCTGCTGGCCGACGTCCCGCTGCGCGACGCGCAGCGGCTCGGCCGCCGTCTCGAAGGCGCACGGCGCATCCGTAAGCCCGAAGCGCGACAGGCCGTGCTCGACGAGATCGCAGGTCAGGCCGAGAAGGCCGCCGAGCGGACCCGGCTGCGCGCCGGGCGGGTGCCCGTCGTCTCGTACCCCGAGCAGTTGCCCGTCAGCCAGAAGAAGGACACGATCCTGGAGGCGATACGCGACCACCAGGTCGTGATCGTCGCCGGGGAGACCGGGTCGGGCAAGACGACCCAGATCCCCAAGATCTGTCTGGAGCTGGGCCGTGGCGTCCGCGGCATGATCGGGCACACCCAGCCGCGCCGGATCGCCGCCCGTACGGTCGCGGAGCGCGTCGCGGAGGAGCTGGACACCCCGCTGGGCGAGGCGGTCGGCTGGAAGGTCCGCTTCACCGATCAGGTCAACCAGGACGCGACCTTCGTCAAGCTGATGACGGACGGCATCCTGCTCGCCGAGATCCAGACGGACCGCGAACTGCTCGCGTACGACACGCTCATCATCGACGAGGCCCACGAACGCAGCCTCAACATCGACTTCCTGCTCGGCTATCTCGCCCAGCTCCTGCCCAGACGCCCCGACCTCAAGGTGATCATCACCTCCGCGACCATCGACCCGGAACGTTTCTCCCGGCACTTCGGGGACGCGCCCATCGTCGAGGTCTCCGGCCGTACGTACCCGGTCGAGGTCCGCTACCGCCCGCTCCTGGAGGACGACAGCTCGGAGCGCGACCGCGACCAGATCACCGCGATCGCCGACGCCGTCGAGGAGCTCCAGTACGAGGAGCCCGGCGACGTCCTGGTCTTCCTCTCCGGCGAGCGGGAGATCCGCGACACCGCCGAGGCGCTGCAGAAGCTCTCGCACCGCAACACCGAGGTCCTCCCTCTCTACGCCCGGCTCTCGCACGCCGAGCAGAACCGGGTGTTCCAGCGCCACAGCGGTCGCCGGATCGTCCTCGCGACGAATGTCGCGGAGACCTCGCTGACCGTCCCCGGGATCAAGTACGTGATCGACCCGGGCAACGCCCGGATCTCCCGCTACAGCCACCGCACCAAGGTCCAGCGCCTGCCGATCGAGAAGATCTCCCAGGCCAGCGCCAACCAGCGCAAGGGCCGCTGCGGCCGTACGTCGGACGGCGTCTGCATCCGGCTCTACTCCGAGGAGGACTTCGAGTCCCGCCCGGAGTTCACGGACGCCGAGATCCTGCGGACGAACCTGGCGTCCGTCATCCTCCAGATGACCGCGGCCGGGCTCGGCGACATCGAGAAGTTCCCGTTCATCGACCCGCCGGACCACCGCAACATCCGCGACGGTGTGCAACTCCTCCAGGAACTGGGCGCCTTCGACATGGGGGAGAAGGAGCGGACCAAGCGGCTCACCCCGCTCGGCCGCAAGCTCTCCCAGCTCCCCGTGGACCCGCGGCTCGCCCGGATGGTCATCGAGGCCGACCGCAACGGCTGCGTACGGGAGGTGATGGTGATCGCCGCCGCGCTCTCCATCCAGGACCCGCGCGAGCGCCCCTCCGAGAAGCAGACGCAGGCCGACCAGCAGCACGCCCGCTTCAAGGACGAGACCTCCGACTTCCTCGCCTTCCTCAACCTCTGGCGGTACGTACGGGAGCAGCAGAAGGCGCTCTCCTCCTCCGCGTTCCGCCGGATGTGCAAGACGGAGTACCTGAACTTCCTGCGGATCCGCGAGTGGCAGGACATCTACTCGCAGCTCCGTACGGTCGCCCGGCAGATGGGCATCCACCTCAACGAGGACGACGCCGCCGAACAGGCCGTCCATGTCTCGCTCCTCGCGGGCCTGCTGTCGCACGTCGGCATGAAGGACGTGAAGGAGAAGGAGTCCTCCAAGAAGGACAGCGGGAAGGACGGCGCGCGGAAGGACTCCGCCCGGAACGAGTATCTGGGCGCCCGCAGCGCCAAGTTCGCGGTCTTCCCCGGCTCGGCCCTCTTCAAGAAGCCGCCGCGCTTCATCATGTCCGCCGAACTGGTGGAGACCTCCCGGCTGTGGGCGCGCGTCAACGCGCGGATCGAGCCCGAGTGGATCGAGCCGCTGGCCGGCCATCTCCTCAAGCGGACGTACAGCGAGCCGCACTGGGAGAAGGACGCGGCGGCCGTCATGGCGTACGAGAAGGTCACGCTGTACGGGGTGCCGATCGTCGCCCAGCGCAAGGTGAATTTCGGCCGGATCGACGCTGAGGCGTCGCGGGAGCTGTTCATCCGTCACGCGCTGGTCGAGGGCGACTGGCGGACGCACCACCAGTTCTTCCATGACAATCGCAAACTGCTCGGCGAGGTCGAGGAGTTGGAGCACCGCGCCCGGCGCCGCGACATCCTCGTGGACGACGAGACGCTGTACGACTTCTACGACCAGCGGGTGCCGGACGACGTGGTCTCCGGGGCGCACTTCGACTCCTGGTGGAAGGCGAAGCGGCGCGACGAGCCGGAGCTGCTCGACTTCGAGCGGTCGATGCTCATCAACGAGAAGGCCGGCTCGGTCACCAAGCACGACTATCCGGACTCCTGGCGCCAGGGACCGCTCAAGTTCCGGGTGACGTACCAGTTCGAGCCGGGCACGGACGCGGACGGCGTCACCGTCCACGTCCCCCTCCAGGTCCTCAACCAGGTCACCTCGGAGGGCTTCGACTGGCAGATCCCGGGGCTGCGCGAGGAGGTGGTCGTGGAGCTCATCCGGTCACTTCCCAAGCCCGTACGCCGCCATTACGTGCCCGCACCGAACTACGCCGCCGCCTTCCTGGACCGCGCGGTGCCCCTCCAGGAGCCGCTGCCGGTCACGCTGGCGCGTGAGCTCCAGCGGATGGTCGGCGTGCCGGTCACGGCCGAGGACTTCGATCTGAGCCGGATCCCGGACCACCTCAAGATCACGTTCCGGATCGTCGACGAACGGCGCCGCAAGGTCGCCGAGGCGAAGGACCTGGAGGCGCTCAGGCTCCAGCTCCGCCCCAAGGCCCGCCAGGCCCTCTCCCAGGCCGCCGCGGCCACCGCGGAACGGGCGGGCGGCGAGACGATCGAGCGCACGGGCCTGACGGAGTGGACGCTCGGCACGCTCGTACGGATCTTCGAGACCCGCCGGGCCGGCCAGCCGGTGAAGGCGTACCCGGCCCTGGTCGACCAGGGCGCGACCGTGGCCGTACGGCTCTTCGACACGGAGGCCGAGCAGCAGCAGGCGATGTGGGCCGGGACCCGGCGGCTGATCATGCTGAACATCCCGGTCAACCCGGCGAAGTTCGCCTCCGACAAGCTCAGCAACCAGCAGAAGCTGGCGCTGTCCCGCAATCCGCACGGATCGGTCCAGGCGCTCTTCGAGGACTGCGCGACGGCCGCCGCGGACAAGCTGATCGCCGACCACGGGGGCCCGGCGTGGGACGAGGAGTCGTTCCGGAAGCTGTTCGACAAGGTGCGCGCCGACCTGGTCGACGCGACGGTACGGACCGTCGGCCAGGTCCAGCAGATCCTGGCCGCCTGGCAGTCCTGTGAGCGCCGCCTGAAGGCCACGAACAGTCTGGTGCTGGTCAACAACGTCCAGGACGTCAGGGACCAGCTCGCGGCCCTCGTACCGGCGGGCTTCGTCACCCGTACGGGGCTGCGCAGGCTGCCGGACCTGATGCGCTACCTGGTGGCGGTGGACCGCAGGCTCCAGCAGATGCCCACGGCCGTCCAGCGCGACACGACGCGCATGGAGAAGGTCCACGAGATGCAGGACGAGTACGCGTGGCTGCTCGAACAGCTTCCGCGGGGGCGGCCGGTGCCGCGCGAGGTCCTGGACATCCGCTGGATGATCGAGGAGCTGCGGGTGAGCTACTTCGCCCACGCGCTGGGCACCGCGCACCCCGTCTCGGACAAGCGGATCGTGAAGGCGATCGACGCGGCGGCGCCGTGACGCGGGGGCCTCGCTCATCCAGTTCGACCGCACCCTCCGAGCTGCTGTAGAGTCTGGTTTCGCAGCCGCCACTACGGGGCCGCGAAGCAAGGTCCTGTGGAGCAGTTTGGAGTGCTCGCCACCCTGTCAAGGTGGAGGCCGCGGGTTCAAATCCCGTCAGGACCGCAGCAGGAAAGGCCCGCATCCGGAGACGGACGCGGGCCTTTCGCGTACGCGACCTCCTACGTACGCGGGGCTCCCGATCGCCGCCCGGAGGCCGCGCCCACGGCGAAGCCGCCGTCGGACACAGCAAATCCCGTCAGGACCGCAGTGGGGAAGGCCCGCATCCCCACCGGACGCGGGCCTTCTGCGTACGCGACCTCCCGCGGATGCGGGCCTTTCGCCGTATCTGGCGCCCCTCGGCCCTGGACGCCCGACTCCATTGCATACGGCAAGCGCCGTCGACGCGGCGGTAACGCCGCAGTAATGGCGTGCCCAAATCCGCCGCGCCCGGGGCGATGCGCCTTGACGGGGTTCATGGCCCGGGGGTACCTAAACAGAAGGCCCCTTGTCCGTCACATCCCGGGGCCGCACCGGGGGTGGTGTGCGTGACCGCATCGACAGCGAGGCCGGCCGACAGGCCCGGGCCCGTCAGGCAGACGAAACATGAGACGGGCGCGCTGCTGCGCGCTCACCTGGCAGCCGCTTCAGGGCGCCCGCACGCCACCGGGTACTGCCCGGTCTGCCATCGCCTCCAGCGGCTCGTCGACGAGTCCGTGGCGGCTCTCGACCCGGCTCCCGGGCGCGGGGGTTTCCTCGTGGAGAAGTTACCCGGGGACCAACCCCCTCCCGTGAGCTGACGTTTGACTGCCGTTCAGCCGCCGGCCGACGGCCGGCCCGCCTCGTTCCGCACCGGCCCGCGTGGCGGTGTGCGTTCCGGCGGGGCGGCCACCATCATCTGACACGTACCCGACGAGGGGCTCGCGCCCCGTCGACAGGAGCCAAGAGGTGTGACGGGAGTCACGCGGTAACTTCCTGCACAGGACAGGACTTACACCCTTCCTACAAGACACGAATTTAATATGTGCAATTGCACTGCTCCTCCGAACCCTCTCCTCCCGCTTCCCGTACTCCCCGGAACCACTCGTTCCGCACTGGCCCGCGCACAAAAAAATCGCGCCGGACTCGGCGGAGTCCGGCGCGATCGACGACTTACCCGTTGTGCGTGGGCATGGGACCTGTTGGGGCAGGTGCCCGTCGTGTGGAGCCATGGGTCGGGACGACCGGATATGGGGGACCCGGCTGTGCCCTGGTTGATTTGAGCCCTAAATGAGCCTTACTGGGGTGTTCAGGCCTCGCTGCGCTGCTGCGGAATACCCGCAAGCAGTGCGCGGACCTCTGCCTCGCGATACCGGCGATGCCCACCGAGCGTGCGGATGGACGTGAGCTTGCCGGCCTTTGCCCAGCGTGTGACCGTCTTCGGGTCCACACGGAACATCGTGGCAACCTCAGCCGGGGTCAGCAGCGGCTCGGCATCAGGGGTGCGAGCGGTCATGAGCGGCCTCCTCGGGAGAACCGAACCATCTCGGTTCTTTCCTCTAAATTCTGCACCTTGACCCGCGTTGCCCGAAATGGCGGACGCGGGCCGAGTCGGTTATAGGACGAACGGCTTGTCCTCGGCACTACAACTACACCATCCGTCCAGCCACGTAGGCCAAACCGATGGAATTGCCCTCTGAGGTGTTCATCAGCGGCGGAAGCCGATGGACCATGCCATAGCGGACAGTCACGTCACAGATACGATCAGTCACAGAATGATCAGGAGTCACTGGCCCCCCTACATAGAGTGCAATGCCGAGCATTCCGCCCACACTTGGACGGATGGAGCCCTCCCCGGACTCCTTGTCCTATTTTGACACGAGGAAGGGTGATGGACGCAAGAGCCCCGTTAGTGCGGTCCGTCACGCTTGAGGCAAAGGCCCGGTTCGGGACCTCTGCCCCGATGTCCGATTCAAGGTCTGACCAAGCCCGTTCCACGGTCTCCCCATGCCCGTTTGACCGTTCGGCCGATCCGTCCCGGATGTCCCGGATGTTCCCGTCGCTCCGGCGGGCCGGGCGGCGGCTCAGCTCGCGTACTGCCGGTCCCGTACCGCGCGCCAGCGCTCCATGAGCCGGCCGTACGCGGTCCCCGCCGCCTCGCCGTCCCCGTCACGCAGCGCAGCGACGGCCGCCGCCACATCGGCGGCCGAGTGGTCGTCGGCCAACTGCTCCCGGGAGATCACATGGACGAGACCGCCGTAGTCCAGTTCGACCAGTGAACGCGGGTGGAACTCCTCCAGCCACCGCCCCACCTCGATCAGCCCTTCGACCATCGGACCGTCGTCCAGCGTCTCCCGCAGCGTCTTCAGCGCCCGGGCCAGCCGGCGCCTGGCCTGCACCATCGGGGTCCGGTAGCGCAGTACGGGCGCCCCGTCGCCGTCCTCCTCCGCCGGGCCCTCCTTCTCGTACAGCCGCTCCTCGTCGGAGAAGAGGGCGAACCAGCCCGGCGGGACCTGCCAGAGCGCCGTCCTGATCCAGGGCCGCGCGTCCGGATTCCGGTCCCGCCAGTGCTCGTAGTCCGATGTGGCCTGAAATCGCACCACCGGGGGCAGCACCGCGTCCAGCAGCGGCGCGGGCAGCGTCTCCGTCAGCTCCTCCAGCGCCAGCCAGCCGCGCAGCCGCGTCCGCCAGGGACAGACGCACACCACGCCGTCCACCTCGGTGACGAACGCGTCCCCGCTCTCGTGCACCGGTACCGGCACCGGCGGGGTGGGCAGCAAGTCCGCCAGGGAACGCCGCAGTTCGTCCTGGGCGCTGGGAGTACGGTCCCGCTTGGCGTAACGCGCCCAGTGGCCTCTCTCCGGTTCGGGAAAGGCTCCCAGCGGCTCGTACACCCGCAGGTAGGACGCGTAAGGGACATGGACAGAAGACACCGCCGGCATGGGCCGCATCGTCCCATGCCCGTCACCCCCGAGGGGGTGATCCTCAGCACTGCGGCTGATCCACGCCTGCCGAGGACTTACCCTCTTGCTTGCCCGACCGGTCGCTCCACCACCCACGGGAGGGACCGCCCAACGCCGTTTCTTACTGGGGAGTCACCACCGTGACCGATGTTTCCGGCGCGCACACCGACGTACTGCACACCCTCTTCCGCTCGGAGCAGGGGGGCCACGAGCAGGTCGTGCTCTGCCAGGACCGCGCCAGCGGCCTCAAGGCCGTCATCGCGATCCATTCGACCGCCCTGGGCCCGGCCCTCGGCGGCACCCGCTTCCACCCGTACGCCTCCGAGGAGGAGGCCGTCGCCGACGCGCTGAACCTCTCCCGGGGCATGTCGTACAAGAACGCCCTCGCCGGGCTCGACCACGGCGGCGGCAAGGCCGTGATCATCGGGGACCCCGAGCAGATCAAGAGCGACGAGCTGCTGCTGGCCTACGGCCGCTTCGTGGCCTCGCTCGGTGGCCGGTACGTCACCGCCTGCGACGTCGGTACGTACGTGGCGGACATGGACGTCGTGGCCCGCACCTGCGCCTGGACCACCGGGCGCTCCCCCGAGAACGGCGGCGCGGGCGACTCTTCCGTGCTGACCGCCTTCGGGGTCTTCCAGGGCATGCGGGCGTCCGCCCAGCACCAGTGGGGCGATCCGTCGCTGCGCGGACGCCGGGTCGGGGTCGCGGGCGTCGGGAAGGTGGGGCACCACCTGGTGGAGCACCTGCTCAAGGACGGCGCCGAGGTCCTGATCACGGACGTACGGGAGGCTTCGGTACGCCGGGTCACGGACGCCCACCCGCGGGTGACCGCCGTGGCCGACACGGACGCGCTGATCCGCACCGAGGGCCTGGACATCTACGCGCCGTGCGCGCTCGGCGGCGCGCTGGACGACACCTCGGTGGCCGCGCTCACCGCGACGGTGGTCTGCGGGGCGGCCAACAACCAGCTCGCCCACCCGGGCGTCGAGAAGGACCTCGCCGACCGCCGGATCCTGTACGCGCCCGACTACGTGGTGAACTCGGGCGGGGTCATCCAGGTCGCGGACGAGCTGCACGGCTTCGACTTCGACCGGTGTCACGCGAAGGCCGCGAAGATCTTCGACACGACCCTTTCGATCTTCGCACGTGCGAAGGAGGACGGGGTTCCGCCGGCCGCGGCGGCCGACCGGATCGCCGAGCACAGGATGGCCGAAGCCCGCCGTTCCTGAGTCTTCCTGAGCCGTTCCTGAGCGTGCTCACCTCAACGCCGAGGGGTGATCCCGGCGCGTGCGCGGAGCGCCGGAGCGGGCGGCGGCGAGCGGGGAGACCAGACTCACGCCGGTCGGCGGGTCGCCCCTCCAGAAGAGGTTAAAATCGCTGCTGACCAGCGAGGACGGGGCGTCTCGCCGACCCTGCACCGGGGCACGTCATGCGGGCGGCGTACCGTATGGCCGCGGAAGCAGGTACCGTTGAAGCCCTACGGACGGGTCTCTCCGCGGAGAGCTCGTTCTGATTCATGAACGCGTGTCAAGACTCTGGGGCCGTCGAGCCCCGTCACCGAGGGGGTCGAGCCATGGGGCGCGGCCGGGCCAAGGCCAAGCAGACGAAGGTCGCCCGCCAGCTGAAGTACAACAGCGGCGGGACAGACCTGTCGCGTCTGGCCAACGAGCTGGGCGCATCGCCTTCAAGTCAACCGCCGAACGGCGAGCCGTTCGAGGACGACGAAGAGGAAGATGACCCGTACGCACAGTACGCGGACCGCTACAACGCGGACCCGTACAAGGACGACGAGGACGAGGACGACGAGTCCGGACCCTCGGCACGGCGCCGCGGCGCTTGACGTCCGTACATCCCGAGCGTCAGCTCGTCATCAGCATCCGGCCCGGTCCGGGGCCCGCAGCCCTGGACCGGGTTCTGTGCTGTCCACGCACTGCTGTCCACGCGCTCCCGCGCCGGCCGGGCACTCCCGTACGGGGTCCTGCCGGCGGTCCCTCGGTCGGCGCGGGGCGGCGCGTAGTCGGCGCGGGGCGGCACATCAGCTCGCGTAGTCGCCGGTCAGCGCCGCTCCGGTGGAGTGACCCGCCCGCTCGGTGATCTCGCCGGCGATCCAGGCGTCCACCCCGCGGTCGGCGAGCGTGGTGAGCGCGGCGTCGGCCGACTCCGCCGGGACGACGGCCATCATGCCCACGCCCATGTTCAGCGTCTTCTCCAGCTCCAGGCGCTCCACCCGGCCCGCGGCGCCGATCACGTCGAAGACCGCGCCGGGCGTCCATGTCGAGCGGTCCACCGTGGCGTGCAGCCCGTCCGGGATCACCCGGGCGAGGTTGGCCGCCAGGCCGCCACCGGTGATGTGGCTGAACGCGTGCACCTCGGTCGTCCTGGTGAGCGCCAGGCAGTCCAGCGAGTAGATCTTGGTGGGCTCCAGCAGCTCCTCGCCGAGCGTGCGCCCGAACTCCGGGACCTCGCGCTCCAGCGACCAGCCGGCCCGGTCGAAGACCACGTGGCGGACGAGCGAGTACCCGTTCGAGTGAAGTCCCGAGGACGCCATCGCGATGACCGCGTCACCCGTACGGATACGATCCGCGCCGAGCAGCCGGTCCGCCTCGACCACACCCGTACCCGCGCCGGCGACGTCGAAGTCGTCCTCGCCGAGAAGTCCGGGGTGCTCGGCGGTCTCGCCGCCGACCAGGGCGCAGCCGGCCAGCACACAGCCTTCGGCGATGCCCTTGACGATGGCGGCGACCCGCTCGGGGTGGACCTTGCCGACACAGATGTAGTCGGTCATGAAGAGGGGCTCGGCGCCGCAGACGACGAGGTCGTCGACGACCATGCCGACGAGGTCGCGGCCGATCGTGTCGTACACGCCCATCTTGCGGGCGAGGTCGACCTTCGTGCCGACGCCGTCGGTGGCGGAGGCGAGGAGCGGGCGCTCGTAGCGCTTGAGGGCGGAGGCGTCGAAGAGGCCGGCGAAGCCGCCGAGGCCGCCGAGGACCTCGGGGCGCTGCGTCTTCCTCACCCACTCCTTCATCAGCTCGACCGCGCGGTCACCGGCTTCGATGTCGACGCCCGCGGCGGCATAGCTGGCACCAGTAGTCGTTTCGGACATGGCTGGGTACTTTCCTGTCGTCGTGAGGTCGTCGAACATCATGCGGAGAGGTCGGGAACGGCCCGGCCGGGCGCTACGGGCGGCGCAGCGCTTCCGACGCGGCGGTACCGGCCGGTCCCGCCGCCAGCTCGGTCTCCAGGAGCTGCTTGCCGAGCAGCTCGGGGTCGGGGAGAGCCATCGGGTACTCGCCGTCGAAGCACGCGCGGCAGAGGTTGGGCTTGGCGATCGTGGTCGCCTCGATCATCCCGTCGATGGAGATGTACGAGAGCGAGTCGGCGCCCATGGAGACGCCGATCTCCTCGACCGTCATGCCGTTGGCGATCAGCTCCGCGCGGGTGGCGAAGTCGATGCCGAAGAAGCAGGGCCACTTGACCGGCGGGGACGAGATCCGGACGTGGACCTCGGCGGCGCCCGCCTCGCGGAGCATCTTGACCAGGGCGCGCTGGGTGTTGCCGCGGACGATCGAGTCGTCGACGACCACCAGGCGCTTGCCGCGGATGACTTCCTTCAGCGGATTCAGCTTCAGACGGATGCCGAGCTGGCGGATGGTCTGGGACGGCTGGATGAAGGTCCGGCCGACATAGGCGTTCTTGACGAGGCCGGATCCGTAGGGGATGCCGCTGGCCTCCGCGTACCCGATGGCGGCGGGGGTGCCGGACTCGGGCGTGGCTATGACCAGATCTGCCTCGGCCGGAGCTTCCTTGGCCAGTTTCCGCCCCATCTCGACCCGGGACAGATAGACATTCCGACCGGCGATGTCCGTATCGGGACGGGCCAGGTAGACGTACTCGAAAACGCAGCCCTTGGGCTTCGCTTCCGCGAATCGCTGCGAGCGCAGACCGTTCTCGTCGATGGCGATCAGCTCGCCGGGCTCGATCTCCCGTACGAAGGAGGCGCCGCAGATGTCGAGGGCCGCGCCCTCGGAGGCGACGACCCAGCCGCGTTCCAGCCGGCCGAGGACGAGCGGGCGGATGCCCTGCGGGTCACGGGCGGCGTACAGGGTGTGCTCGTCCATGAAGACGAACGAGAAGGCGCCCTGGACATCGGGCAGGATCTTGGCGGCGGCTTCCTCGACGGTGAGGGGCTTGCCGTCGGCGTCCGACTGGCTGGCCAGCAGGGCCGTGACCAGGTCGGTGTCGTTGGTGGCGGCGACGCGCGTCGTCCGGCCGTTCTCCTTGGGCAGGTCGGCGACCATCTCGGCGAGCTGGCCGGTATTGACCAGATTGCCGTTGTGGCCGAGCGCGATGGAGCCGTGGGCCGTGGCCCGGAAGGTCGGCTGCGCGTTCTCCCACACCGAGGCTCCGGTGGTGGAGTAGCGGGCATGGCCCACCGCGATATGCCCCACGAGGGAGCTGAGCGAGGTTTCGTCGAAGACCTGTGAGACGAGGCCCATGTCCTTGAAAACCAGGATCTTGGACCCGTTGCTCACTGCGATGCCCGCGGACTCCTGTCCACGGTGCTGTAGGGCATACAGTCCGAAATAGGTGAGCTTGGCGACCTCTTCACCCGGGGCCCAGACTCCGAAGACGCCGCAAGCGTCCTGGGGGCCTTTCTCTCCGGGGAGCAGGTCGTGGTTGAGTCGTCCATCACCACGAGGCACGCCACCGAGTGTAGGCGAGATCGACCACTGGTCCGAATTGGGGATACGGACCGGGGCCCTCGCGGGCCCTTCCGGCGTCCTCCTGATTACTTCCCGGGGGTGGTCGCACCGGCCTCGATGCCCGCCCCTTCGGCGGTCCTGAGGGTGACGGAACGGTGGCGCAGCTCATATGTGACCTTGCCCTCCAGCACCTTCTGCACCTGGCGTTCCACGGTCATCCCGGGTCCGGTGCAGAGCATGCGGGTGGCGGTGAGGCGGCCGAGGGTGAGGGTCGTACCGGAGACGGTGGCGGGGGCCTTGAAGCGGTTGCAGCCGAGGTTCCCCTCGATGGTGCCGGTCTGTTCCCCTTCCTTGCCCGCCTGCGCTTCCTTACTCACAGTGAACGTGAAGAACGCCTTGCCCGCGGCGTCCTCGGGCAGCGAGGACGCGACGCCCTTGTCGACGAGCGAGTTGACCGTCCACTTCGTCCCGGCGAAGGGCGCGGGCTCCTCCGCGGTCAGCGCGATCGTGTCGCCGTCCGTCGTGGTGAGGGTGAGCTTCTTGTCCTGGAGCTTGGCGGTGAGCTTCCCGGCGAACGCGCCGTCGAGCGCCTTCTCGAAGCCGCCCATCTCCTTGTCGCACCCCATCAGGGTGGACTCCTTGTCTCCGATGGTGACGGTGTCGCCCTTGACGGTGACCTTCGCGCTGACGCGATTGCAGCCGGTCTGCGCGCTGGCCCGGCCCTCGGAGCTGATCTCCACGCCGGCGCCGGCGGGCGCGGCGGTCTTCTTGCCGTCCGTGGTCACGCTGTCGACGCGCCAGTGGACATCGGTGAGCGGCAGCTCGGTCCCCACGGCCCGGTTCCCGGTACCGGCCCCGTCACCGTCCTTGGTCTCGGTGCCGCAGGCGGTCAGCGCGAGCAGGGCGGCGGAGGTGACGGCGGCGATGTGGGTGACGCGCGTGCCGTGCGTGAGGGAAGTGGTGCGAGTGGCGCGCATGAGAGGAGTGGTGCGAGTGGTGTACGTGACACGAGTGGTGTCCGTGACACGAGTGATGTGGGTGATCTTCTGTTTCCGCATATCGGTGGGACGGGGAGGGGCGCGGTACGGTTCCGCCTCCCCCGCGCGTCCCCCGCGCCCTCACCCCATCAGCGGGAGCAGACCGCCGAGATCCGCCCGCTCCCCGCTCGCGCGGACCCGCGCCGCTTCGACCTCCTCGCGCCAGCCCGTACGGCCGGTGGCCAGCCGGATCCAGGTCAGCGGATCGGTCTCCACGACATTGGGCGGGGTCCCCCGGGTGTGGCGCGGCCCTTCCACGCACTGCACGACGGCGTACGGCGGCACCCGTACCTCCGTCGACGCCCCAGGCGCCTTCGTGGCGAGCGCGTCGGCCAGCACCCGGGTACAGGCGGCGAGCGCCTGCCGGTCGAACGGCACGGCGAGCCCGGTGGCCCGGTTCAGGTCGTCGGTGTGGACGATCAGCTCGACGGTCCGGGTGACGAGAAAGTCCCCGAACCGCATCGGTCCGAGCCGGATCACCGGCACCTGGTCGTCGTCCGCGCCGGGGAGCAGGGCGTCGAGCCGCGCGGCGGTACGGGCGAACAGCTCCTCCGCGGGGGCGGACGCCGCGTACGCCTCGACGTCCTCGGAGATGGCGCCGGCGTGCGCGGCGGTGGCCAGCGGCCACGCGGCGAGGGTGACGGTGACGGCGGGCAGGTCGCCGTCCGGCCCCGCGTGCCCTTGTCCGTGCCCCTGTCCCTGCCCGTGCCCGTCCTGCTCGATGGCGCGGTTGACGAATTCGACCCCCATGCACATGTGCGCGGCCAGCTCCCGCACGCTCCACTCCCCGAGCCCGCTGGGCAGCGCGAGCTGCTCGGGCGTGAGCCCGGCGACCGCCTCCCGTACGTGTCCGAACTGGGCCGTGACGGCGGCGCGGATCTTGGCGGAGTCGTACCGGCGGGCGCGCTTCTTGGCAGGTGGCATGGGCTGAGGCTAATCGGGCGCGTTCCGCCGCAGGAAGCCGTCGACCCGGCTGCCGAGCCGTACCCCGTCCCGCGCGGTCCAGTGCCGGCGCAGCACCCGTACACCCACACAGGTGTTGACCCGCGTGACCTCGGGAAACGCCCCCAGGTCCGTGGTGATGAAGTCGGCCAGGTCCTCCTCGTCCCGGAAGACGCCGTGGTGGATCACCGAGGTGGATCCGGCCACCATCGAGACGTAACGCGCCGACGGGTGCCCGCCCAGGGTGTCCAGCAGACGGGGGATCGCCTGCGGCAGCACCGTGAGGGAGAGCAGGGCGGTGAGCGGATAGCCCAGCAGGGCCGGTTCGATCTCCACCCGGGGCCAGAGGGCGCCGGACTCCAGGAGCGCCTGTGAGGTGCGGTACGCCGTCGAGCGGCTGACGTCCAGCTCGCGGGCGATGTCGGCGGCCGGGATCCGGCCGTTGTCCACCATCAGCTCCAGCGTGCGCCGCTCCAGCTCGGAGAGCTCGTCGGGCGAGGTCCTGCGCTCCTGGGTGATCTGTACGGCGTGTTCGCGCAGCCGCCCGGTCTGCTCCTCGGAGAGCCGGTGGAGCCGCCAGCTCTGGCCCATGGTGTAGGCGCGCAGGACCAGTTGCGACTCGGTGGAGACGATGCCGGGTATGCCGGGCAGCCGGTGCGTCAGCAGGTCGAAGATATCGGTCCCGAGCAGGGGGTAGACGCTGCAGTAGAGGTCGGCGCTGCCGGTCGTCAGCAGCAGGGTCTGCACCTCGGCCAGTTCCAGGATGCGCCGCGCGACCTCCTGGGAGCGCCCCGGTTCGCACGTGATCCACACCTGCCGCGGGTTCTCGGTGGTGATCAGCGGCCAGTCCAGTCGGCCGACCACACGGAGCAGCCGCTCGGCGCGCAGCCGCGCGAGGCGGCGGGCGATGGTGCTCGGCGAGCTGTCCAGCACTTCGGCGAGGGCGTTGACCGGGGTACGGGGGGCGAGCTGGAGCGCGGCGACCAGATCGAGGTCGACGTCGTCGAGCAGCCGCTCCTCCGGACGCGCCGATGACCGCCGGGTGGAGACGGTGGAAACGGTGGAGATGGCGGAGATGGCGGAGGCAGACGCGGGGGACGCGGGGGCGGTGGTGGAGGCGGTGGAGGGGTTCGGTGAGGAAAGCGCTGACGACGGCGGCATCTCTTGATCCTAGTCGTTGCCCCTGCTGAGCCACTCCATCATCAGGAAGTTACGAGGACGAAACAGCCGCACGCCTCGAATCCATTGACACAATCTTTCATTCTGAAGTCTTATAGCGAACCAATGCACCATCACGCGAGAAGAGAGGGACCGATGTGGTGACCAGGACGACGGAGGACCGCCCGAAGGACCCCTCGGCGGACCCGGGGGCCGACGGCGCCGAGGGCTCCGCGCCCGGCCCGGTCTCCGGCTCGGTGGCGATCACGCTGCGCGTGCTCGGTGTCATAGAACGCGTCGGCAACCGGCTGCCCCACCCCTTCTGGCTGTTCGTGATCCTCAGCGCGGTGCTGCTCGTCCTGAGCTGGGCGCTGCACGGCCTCGGGGTCTCCGCCGAATCACCCACGGACGGCGCGACGGTCACGGTGCGGAGCCTGATCTCCGACGCGGGCGTGACGATGATGCTCGACGGCCTGATCGACAACTACGCGACGTTCCCGCCGCTCGGGGTCGTCCTCGTCGTCATGCTCGGCGTATCGGTCGCCGACCGGGCGGGGCTCCTCACCGCCATGCTGCGGGCCGCGCTCGCGAAGGTCCCGGTCCGGGCCGTCACCTTCATGATCGCGTTCACCGGGATGGTCGCCCACATCGCCTCCGACGCGGCGTTCGTGGTGATGATCCCGCTGGGCGCGATCGCCTACCGCTCCGTCGGGCGCAACCCCGTGCTGGGCGCGGTCGTCGCCTTCGTCGCGGTCTCGGGAGGGCACGCCGCCAGCCCGCTGGTCACGCCCTCGGACGCCACACTGGCCGCGCTGACGACGGCGGCAGCCCACACCATCGACCCCTCGTACACGGTCACGCCGGTCGCCAACTACTTCTTCTCGCTCGTCTCCTCCGTCGTTCTGGCGCTGGTCATCACCCTGGTCGCGGAGACGCTGCTGGTCCGGCGGGTGGCGATGATGACGGCGGACGACGAGGCGGAAGCGGGACAGGCCGGGAAGACGGGGGAGTCCGGGAAGACGGGACAGGCGGGACAGGCGGGGCAGGCGGGGGAGTCCGGGAAGGCCGACGGGGCCGCCGCGGCCCCGGAGACCGTCGCGGCCCCGGAGGCCACCGAGGAACTGCCCGACCTCTCCCTGACGGACGACGAGCGCCGCGGACTGCGCGCCGCCGGGTTCACCGCCCTCGCCCTGCTGGCCGCCATCGCCCTTGCGGCCATGCCCACCGGTTCACCACTGCGCGGTGACCACGGCGCCGTCATCGACTCGCCGCTCGTCCACAACATCGCCGTCTTCCTGTCGCTGCTCTTCTTCGCGACCGGCGTCGCCTACGGCCGGGCGGTGGGAGTCGTCCGTACGGCGAAGGACATCCCGGACATGATGGCGCTGGGACTGCGCGAACTCACCCCGATCCTGGTGCTGTTCTTCGCGATCTCGCAGTTCCTCGCCTACTTCAAGTGGACCTCCATCGGCGAGGTCATGGCCATCACCGGGGCGGAGCTGCTGGACTCGTCCGGGGTGCCGATCGCGGTCATCTTCGTCGGCGTCATCCTCGTCGTCAGCGTGATGAACCTGGTCCTCACCAGCGGCTCCGCCATGTGGGCGCTGATCGGCCCGGTGTTCGTGCCGATGCTGATGCTGCTGAAGGTCGCCCCCGAGACCACCTGGGCGCTGTACCGGATCGCCGACTCCTGCACCAACCCCATCACTCCGATGAGCCCGTACTTCGTGCTCTGTCTGGGCTTCGTACGCCGCTACCGCCCCAAGGCGGGCATCGGCACCCTCATGTCCCTGACGCTCCCCGTCGCGCTGTCGATGCTCGTCGTATGGACGCTGCTGTTCCTGGCCTGGTACGCGCTCGGCCTGCCGTTCGGCCCGGGAGCGCCGACGCACTGACCCCCTTCACCCATCTGTCGAAGAGAACTCGGAGAAACACGGAAACCATGCCGTCACCCGCACCCGCCCCCGCCCCCATGCCGCACTCCCCCAACGGCCCCGACCCGGCCGCGCTCTCCCGTATCGCGTCCTGGTGCGACGAGCGGGAGCAACGGGACGGCTACCTCACCGATCTGCGCCGTCTGGTGGAACAGGAGTCGCCCAGCGAGGACAAGGCCCTCCTCGACGCCACCGCGGATCTGATCCTGGAGCTGCTGTCCGTACGGCTGGGCGAGCCGAGCCGTACGGTCCGCCACCGCCACCCCGAACTGGGCGACGTCATCGAGGCCGAGTACGACGGGGACTCCGGCGGTACGGTCACGGTCGTCGGCCACTACGACACCGTGTGGCCCGCGGGTACCGTCACCGACTGGCCGTTCACCCTCACCGAGGGAACCCTCTCGGGTCCGGGGGTCTTCGACATGAAGGCCGGCCTGGCCCAGGGGATCTGGGCGCTGCGCGCGCTGCGCGCCCTCGGACTGCCCCGCCCCACCGTGCGCTTCGTGTTCAACGGCGACGAGGAGACAGGCAGCGTCATCTCCCGGCCGCTCATCGAACGGGCGACGGAGGACGCGGTGGCCACCCTGGTCATGGAGCCGGGCGGCGCGTGGGGGATCAAGGCGGGCCGTAAGGGGGTCGGCATCTTCAACCTCACGGCGACGGGGCTGGAGGCCCACGCCGGCCTCGACCCGGCCAAGGGTGCCAGCGCCATCCACGGACTGGCCGACGTCATCCGCGACCTGGTCGCCGCCGCCGACCCGGAGCGCGGGACGACCGTCAACGTCGGCCGTATCAGCGGCGGTACGGCGCGCAACGTCATCGCGGGCGAGGCGACCTGCCTCGTCGACATCCGGGTCAGCACGCAGGAGGAGATCGAGCGGATGGACGGCGTCCTGGCGGGGCTGACCGCCACGGACCCCCGGGTCACCCTCACCGTCGGCGGCGGCTGGAACCGCCCGCCGATGCGGCCCGGCGCCGCGGGCCGCCGCCTCTTCGCGCTGGTGGACGGCGTCGCGACGCACCTCAGGGGCCCGCTGGCCGAGCTGTACGTCGGCGGCGGCAGCGACGCCAACTTCGTCGCCGCCCTCGGCCGCCCGGTCCTGTGCGGCATGGGCGCCCTGGGCGACGGCGCGCACGCCCGTCACGAACACGTCACCCTGGCCGACCTCCCCGACCGCATGGCCCTCGCGGCGGGCACGCTGCTGGGGCTGGCGGGAGACCGGGTGCCTGAGGGGCCTGAGGGGGCCTGAAGGTGAGCGTGGGCTGAGCGGGGCCCCAGGGGTGCCGTTCAGCCCACGAAGGGCTCGCCGCTCAGCGGAACGCCGACGCCCCGCCAGCGGAACGGGACACCGCGGGCGATGTCCAGGTCCGGGTGGTCCATGAGCTGGAAGTGGACATGCGGCTCGGTGGAGTTGCCGGAGTTTCCGCAGCGGCCCAGAAGCTGACCCGCCACGACACGGTCGCCCGCGCGGACCTGAAGCGAGCCGCGCCGGAGATGGGCGTACATCGCGTACGTACCGTTCCCCAGGTCGAGAACCACATGGTTGCCGGTGATCCGGTGCGCGCCGCCCAACTCCCGTACCGCGCTCTCGAAGAGCATCAGATAGACCAGCGCGGGCAGGGAGTTCCTGCTCAGGTGGTCGCGCTGGCCGTCGGAGGCGTGCACGACCGTCGCGTCGGCCACCGCGAGGAGCGGTTCGCCGAAGGCCGGGAAGTCGCGGTTGCGGCGGACGACCGGCCACAGCCACGCGAAGGCCGGGCGGGAGGACGGCGCGGTGGGTTCCGAGCCTGATTCCGGCTCCGAGCCCGGCTCCGGCTCTGGTTCCGACTCCGGATCCGGATCCGAGCCCGGATCCGGATCCGCCACGATGTCGATCGCGTACGCCTGTCCGTACGCGTACGTCCCATGGCTCGGCACCTTGTTCGCCGGGCTGTTCACCGCCGACCAGCGGCCCCTGACCGGTGCGTCCACCTCCACCGTCGGCGGGCGCACCGCGTGCTGGGCCCGTGCCGTGCGCCCCATCCAGACGAGCAGCGCGATCCCGATCCCGGCCGGCAGCCACGTCCACCAGTAGCCGAAGGGCAGTTCGGCGAAGGCCCCGGCGAGGACCAGGGCGCAGAAGACCAGCCAGGACAGCCGGAAGGCGTTCATGGCGAGCCTCCGGCCGCGGCGGCTCTCCCGTATCTCCTGTGTCTCCTGTGTCTCCGGTACTTCTGCTTCGGTCGCGGACATCGTTTCGTTCCCCCTCGACGGTTCCACGCGCCGATAGTACGTAATTACGTAATCCCTTGAAACCTGGGCACGCAGGCGCGCGGACGACTGAGCCCCCATCCCGGACAACCCGGGACAGGGGCTCAGTTCAGCGCGTCACGCCGTCACGCCGTCACGCCTCACACCTTCACGCCGTCACGCGCGCGGGCGCTCCAGCGTCAGCAGCAGGCCCTCGACCGCACCCGGGCCGATCCGGCCCTTGACGTCCGCCGCCGTGATGGCCTTCAGCGCCCAGCCGTCCTCGGCGTGCTTGTTGAGGACCTTCTCCAGCTTGTCGCTGTCCAGGGCGTCGCCGATGAGCGATTCCCTGAACGTGACGACCTTGTACTCGTACGCCATGATGCGTTCCCCTCCTGATGGTTGACCGGCCGCTCAGGCCAGCAGCGCCGGAATCGTCGCCTCGTGCGCGTCCTTGAGCTCACCCAGCGGAAGACTGAACTCGCCCTGCACCTCGATCTCCTCGCCGTCCACCACACCGATCCGGGTGACGGGCAGGCCCCGCGCCCCGCACATGTCCGTGAACCGCAGCTCCTCGCTGCGCGGTACGGCGACGACCGCGCGGCCCGCCGACTCGCTGAACAGGAACGTGAAGGCGTCGAGCCCGTCCGGCACGACCAGCCGCGCGCCGTGCCCGCCGCGCAGGCAGGACTCCGTCACCGCCTGGATCAGACCGCCGTCGCTCAGGTCGTGCGCCGCGTCGATCATGCCGTCGCGGGAGGCGGAGATCAGGATCTCGCCGAGCAGCTTCTCGCGGTCCAGGTCCACGGCCGGCGGCAGTCCGCCGAGGTGGTCGTGGACGACCTGGGACCAGGCCGAGCCGCCGAACTCCTCGCGCGTGTCGCCGAGCAGGTAGAGGAGCTGGCCCTCCGCCGCGAAGGCGATCGGCGTACGGCGGTTGACGTCGTCGATCACGCCGAGCACGGCCACGACCGGCGTCGGGTGGATCGCCGTCTCGCCCGTCTGGTTGTAGAGCGAGACGTTCCCGCCGGTGACCGGGGTGCCCAACTGGAGGCAGCCGTCGGCCAGTCCGCGCGTCGCCTCGGCGAACTGCCACATCACGGCCGGGTCTTCGGGCGAGCCGAAGTTCAGGCAGTCGGAGATCGCGAGCGGCGTCGCGCCGGAGGCGGCCACGTTGCGGTACGCCTCGGCCAGCGCGAGCTGCGCACCCGTGTACGGGTCGAGCTTCGCGAAGCGGCCGTTGCCGTCCGTCGCCATGGCCACGCCGAGGTTGGTGTTCTCGTCGATCCGGACCATGCCGGCGTCCTCGGGCTGCGCCAGCACCGTGTTGCCCTGGACGAAGCGGTCGTACTGGTCGGTGATCCACGCCTTCGACGCCTGGTTCGGCGACGCGACCAGCTTCAGGACCTGCTCGCGCAGCTCCGCCGAAGTGGCCGGGCGGGCCAGCTTGTTGGCGTCGTCCGCCTGGAGGGCGTCCTGCCAGTCGGGGCGCGCGTAGGGCCGCTCGTACACCGGACCGTCGTGGGCGACGGAGCGCGGCGGTACGTCGACGATCTGCTCGCCGTGCCAGAAGATCTCCAGGCGCTCGCCCTCGGTCACCTCACCGATGACGGTGGCGATGACGTCCCACTTCTCGCAGATCTCCATGAAGCGGTCGACCTTGTCGGGCTCCACGACCGCGCACATGCGCTCCTGCGACTCGCTCATGAGGATTTCCTCGGGCGAGAGGGTCGCGTCACGCAGCGGTACGGTGTCCAGCTCGACCCGCATCCCGCCGGAGCCGGCCGACGCCAGCTCGCTCGTGGCGCAGGAGAGGCCGGCGCCGCCGAGGTCCTGGATCCCGGCGACGAGCTTCTCCGCGAAGATCTCCAGGGTGCACTCGATGAGGAGCTTCTCCTGGAACGGGTCGCCGACCTGCACGGCCGGGCGCTTGGCCGGGCCGGTGGACTCGAAGGTCTCGGAGGCCAGCACCGAGACGCCGCCGATGCCGTCGCCGCCCGTGCGGGCGCCGTACAGGATCACCTTGTTGCCCGCGCCCGACGCCTTCGCCAGGTGGATGTCCTCGTGCTTCATGACGCCGATGCAGCCGGCGTTGACGAGCGGGTTGCCCTGGTAGCAGGCGTCGAAGACGACCTCGCCGCCGATGTTCGGCAGGCCGAGGCAGTTGCCGTAACCGCCGATGCCCGCGACGACCCCGGGCAGCACCCGCTTGGTGTCGGGATGGTCGGCAGCGCCGAAGCGCAGCGGGTCCACGACGGCGACCGGGCGGGCGCCCATGGCGAGGATGTCGCGGACGATGCCGCCGACGCCGGTGGCCGCGCCCTGGTAGGGCTCGATGTACGAGGGGTGGTTGTGCGACTCGACCTTGAAGGTGACCGCGTACCCCTGGCCGACGTCCACGACGCCCGCGTTCTCGCCGATGCCGACGAGCATCGCCTCGCTGGCGGGGGCCTTCTCGCCGAACTGCCGCAGATGGACCTTGCTGCTCTTGTACGAGCAGTGCTCGGACCACATGACGGAGTACATGGCCAGCTCGGCGCCGGTGGGACGGCGCTCCAGGATCTCGCGGATCCGGGCGTACTCGTCCTCCTTGAGGCCGAGTTCCTTCCAGGGCTGGTCGGCGTCGGGGGTACCGGTCGCGTGCTTGACCGTGTCGAGGTTCTTGATGGTCATCAGGCGCTTACCAGCTTCTTCAGGATCGAGGTGAAGAATCCGAGGCCGTCGGTACGGCCCGTACCGATCAGCGGCTCCACGGCGTGCTCGGGGTGCGGCATGAGGCCGACGACGTTGCCCGCCGCGTTGGTGACCCCGGCGATGTCGCGCAGCGAACCGTTCGGGTTCCCGTCCAGGTAGCGGAAGGCGACCCGGCCCTCGGCCTCCAGCTCGTCGAGCGTGCGCTCGTCGGCGACGTACCGGCCGTCGATGTTCTTGAGCGGTACGGAGATTTCCTGACCGGCGGAATAGTCGGCGGTCCAGGCGGTGTCCGCGCTCTCCACCCGCAGTTTCTGGTCGCGGCAGATGAAGTGGAGATGGTTGTTACGGAGCATCGCGCCCGGAAGGAGATGCGACTCCGTGAGGATCTGGAAGCCGTTGCAGATGCCGAGAACCGGCATACCGGCCTTCGCCTGCTCAATGATCGTTTCCATCACCGGCGAGAACCGGGAGATGGCCCCGGCCCGGAGATAATCGCCGTAACTGAAACCGCCCGCCAGGACAACCGCGTCGACCTGATGGAGATCTTTGTCGCGGTGCCAGAGCGATACGGGCTCGGCACCGGCGATACGGACGGCACGCAGGCTGTCCCGGTCGTCGAGCGTGCCGGGGAAGGTGACGACTCCGATACGAGAAGTCACTTCGCCCCCTGGTCGGCGGCACCGACGACCTCGACGCCATCGGCGGAGACGGACTCGTCGACCTTCACGACGAAGTCCTCGATGACGGTGTTGGCGAGAAAGGTTTCGGCCATCTCATGGATGCGGGCGAGGGCGGCCTCGTCGACCGGCCCCGCCACCTCCAGCTCGAAACGCTTTCCCTGGCGGACGTCGGCGATTCCCTCGAAGCCCAGGCGGGGCAGTGCGCGCTGCACCGCCTGGCCCTGCGGGTCGAGGATCTCCGGCTTGAGCATGACGTCGACTACGACGCGTGCCACGTGCACTCCCGGTGGTGTGGTGCGGCTGGTTCTCGCTGTTGCGTTCTCCGGGGAATCCCCCAGACCCCCCGAGGTACCTCAGCGTACCCGGCCAGAAAATCTACGCGGGTAGATATGTCCGTTTTCCGGATCCGTGCGAACACTGAGGCCGATGGGACCACCACGGGACAACGCCGGGAAAAATCCCGGGAAAAAATCTGGCCACCCATTGCCGGGGGACACGCTGATGTAATTGGCTGGGCTTCACAATGCGCCCTCTTTCGCTGTACAAAGGAATACAGCGGAAAGAAGCATTGCCCCATAACAGCCGGAAGGCCGGTATCGCCGCACGTCAACACGTTTCCCGCACATGTCGGGCGCGTTCGGGCACAAGCGGTACCGCAAGAAAGGACCTGTATCCGTGGCGCAGCGCGTAGTGGTCACGCTCTCCGACGACATCGATGGCGGGGACGCGGCGGAAACGGTCGCGTTCGGCCTGGACGGGAAGTCGTACGAGATCGACCTCAATCCCGCCAACGCGAAGAAACTGCGTAAGGCCCTGGCGCCCTTCATGGCGGCCGGCCGAAAGCAGACAAATGGCAGCAAGCGCGGCAAGGCCCGTTCGACCTACCGGCACACGGCGCTCGCACCCGACCCCGCGGCGGTGCGGGCCTGGGCCCAGTCCCACAAGGTGGAGGTGCCGGCCCGCGGCCGGATCCCGAAGCGGGTGTACGAGGCGTTCCACGAGGCGAGTTGAGTGGCAGGGCCCGCGCGGCGCGCGCCGGGTCCACGCCCCGGTGCACGCCGGGCGCAGCCGGTCGAGTGACCGGTATGCGCACCGAGTTGCACAGCACCCCCACTGATCGGCTAGAGTTTGGAACACGCCGAGGGGCAAGGCCGAAAAGCCGAAGCCCGGGCAGCGTGCGGGTGTAGTTCAGTAGTAGAACGCCCCCTTTCCAAGGGGGAGGCGCAGTGTGCAATTCCTGTCACCCGCTCTACATCACTTCAGGTCCGGCTCAATGGATCAGGTACAGTGATGGACGCATCGCTCAGCAGAGCTCGATCGGTGCGATGCGGACGTAGCTCAGTTGGTAGAGCGCAACCTTGCCAAGGTTGAGGTCGCCAGTTCGAACCTGGTCGTCCGCTCAGAAATGAAGGCCCTGGTCTCCGGACCGGGGCCTTCTTCGTGTGCGGCGTTCGGCGCTGATGACAAATGTCATCGGAGACGGTGACAGGGTGCACTGCCGAACAGCCCGCTCCGCCGAAATCCTGGAGTCATGACTCAGGTTTCGACGCAGGTACCGACTCAAGCGCCCCGGGACGACGGCAGCGCGGTGATCGACGTGAACGCCCTGCGGCGCACGTACACGGGCGGGTTCACGGCGGTCGACGGGATCTCCTTCTCCGTGGCGCGCGGCGAGCTCTTCGCGCTGCTCGGGACGAACGGCGCGGGCAAGACGTCCACCGTCGAGCTGCTGGAGGGCCTGGCCCGGCCCAGCGGCGGCGCGATCCGGGTGCTGGGCCACGATCCGTACACCGAACGGTCCGCCGTGCGCCCCCGGGTGGGCGTGATGCTCCAGGAGGGCGGCTTCCCCTCCGACCTGACGGTCACGGAAACGGTGCGGATGTGCGCGGGATGCACCAGCGGCGCACGCCCGATCGGCGAGGCGCTGGAGCTGGTGGGGATGGGCCACCGGGCGGGCGTACGGGTCAAGCAGCTCTCCGGCGGCGAGAAGCGGCGCCTGGACCTGGCGCTGGCGCTGCTCGGGCGGCCCGAGGTGCTCTTCCTGGACGAGCCGACGACGGGGCTGGACGCCGAAGGGCGGCGTGACACCTGGGAGCTGGTGCGGGAGCTGCGGGCGGACGGCACCACCGTCCTGCTGACCACGCACTACCTGGAGGAGGCCGAGAGCCTCGCCGACCGGCTGGCGATCATGCACAGGGGCCGGATCGTGGCCTCCGGCACCCCCGCCGAGGTGACCGCGGCGCGGCCCGCGCGGATCCGCTTCAAGCTGCCCGCGGGCGTCCCCGCCGGGCGGCTCCCGCTGTCGCTGCGCGCGGCCGAGCAGGGCGAGGGACGGGTGGAGATCCGCACCGAGCGGCTCCAGCGGGACCTGGGCGAACTCATCCGCTGGGCCGAGCAGTCGGACCTGGAGCTGGAGGCGCTGGACGCCCGCTCCGCCTCTCTCGAAGAGGCATTTCTCGACATCGCTTCACAGCGCACGGAATCGGGGGACACGCGATGAACACGACGAACAGCGGGACGGACAGCACGACGGACAGCACGATGGGCAACACGACGGGCAACAGGACGGATCAGGTGAAGAGGACGAACGGTCCGGCCATGGCGCGTACGGAGAACGACCCGCCCGGCGGGAGGCGGACGACGGTCACGGGGCGCCTCAAGGCGCTCGGACGGGCGGAGTTCGTCATGCTCGTCCGGAACAGGACGGCGCTCTTCTCGGCGCTGATCGTGCCCGTGGCCATGATCGGGGCGATCAAGATGTCGCTCAAGGAGGTCGACCTGGGCGAGGTCGGGCTGAGCGGTATCGAGGTCGCGATGGCCGGCAGCATCGGCATGGTGCTGATCATGGCCGTGTACGCCAACCTCTCCGCCGCCTACACGGCCCGGCGCGAGGACCTGGTGCTCAAGCGGCTCCGTACGGTCGAGACGTCCGACCGCGAGATCCTGATCGGTACGGCGCTGCCCGCGGTCGTGCTGGCCTTCGCCCAGTCCTGTCTGATGATCGCGGGCGGTGTGGCGTTCCTGGGGGTGCGCGCGCCGCAGAACGCGCTGCTGCTGATCGGCGGGCTGCTGGGGGGTCTGGTGCTGCTCAGCGCGCTGGCGGCGGCGACCTCGGCATTCACCCGTACCGTGGAGAGCGCCCAGATCACCACCATGCCGCTGTTCCTGGTGTCGGTGGCGGGCTCCGGCCTGTTCGTACCCCTGGAAGTGCTGCCCGACCGGGTGGCCTCCATATGCGAGCTGCTGCCGGTGACCGGGGTCATGACCCTGATCCGGGCGGGCTGGCTGGGCGGTACGGAGGGGTACGACCTGCTCGGCGCGGCACTGAACGCGCTGGCCTGGATCGTGCTCGCCGGCTTCGCCGTACAGCGGTGGTTCCGTTGGGAGCCGCGCCGCTGAGACGGCGCGGAGTCGCCGGGCCGCACCGGGATTCACCGAGATCCGCCGAACGGGGAGAGGAGACCTTGGGCCCATGACCAGGCTGACCGGTCTGTGGAACCTGCGCCACATGTCCGCCAAAACCAACTCCGCCCACGTGGTGGAGGTGTACACCCGCTACACGTTCTACGGGCTGGGGGGCCTCGAATTCGGGGCGCTCTCCCTGAACCTCACCGGCCGGGAGGGGCCCTGGCCGACCCTGCTGCTGCTCGTGCACTCCGTGCTGTGCTGCGCCCTCACGGTGCAGGCCATGGAGTGGCGGCTGGGCCGGCGCCCGAGGCCCGTCCATCTGATGCTGGCCGTGGGCGGGCTGTCGGCGGCCGGGATCGTCGGACTGCTCGTGCTGATCGAGACCGGCGCGATACCCGCGGACGGGAGGTTCGCCGCCCTGCTGATGACCCTCGGGGGCTTCGGTGTCGCCTCGCTCGCCCTGGGCCTGCGGACGACGGAGCAGCGGGTGTACGCCGTGCTCGGCACGCCCGTCGCGACGGCCGTCGCGACCCTCCTCCTGGGCATGGGATGGCGCCAGGCCGGCCTGAACTTCATCGGGGTCCTGGCCATGGTCTCGGTGCTCACCAGCGCCTTCGTCTTCTCCATCTGGCTGGTCAGGGTCGTCTGGGAGCTGGACGCGGCGAACGGGCTGAGGACGCGGCTCGCGGTCGCGGAGGAACGGCTGCGCTTCGGCCGCGACATGCATGACGTCATGGGCCGCAATCTGGCGGTGATCGCGCTGAAGAGCGAGCTGGCGGTGCAGCTCGCCGAGCGCGGACGGCCGGAGGCGATGACGCAGATGACCGAGGTGCAGCGGATCGCACGGGAGTCGCAGCGGGAGGTGCGGGATGTCGTACGCGGCTACCGCGAGGCGAATCTGCACACCGAGCTGGAAGGCGCCCGGAGCGTGCTGGAAGCGGCGGGCATCGACTGCCGGATCGACGGGATCGAGACGATCGAGGGCGACATGCTGAACGGCGCACGGAGCGGGCGCGGGGGCAGAGGCGGCGGACAGGGCAAGGGCGGCGGGCTTCCGACCGGGGTCCAGTCCGCGCTGGGGTGGGTGGTGCGCGAGGCGACGACGAACGTCCTGCGGCACGGGGACCCGCGGCGGTGCACCGTACGGCTGTTGGAACAGCCGCTGGAACGGACGTCGGAACGGACGTCCAAGAAGGGCGGATCCGGGGGCTGGGAGGCGGTTCTGATCGTCGAGAACGACGGCGTGCCGGAGCCCGATCCGGCCGAGGGCGGCGCGGAGGCCGACGGCTCCGCGGGGCAGCGGTCGAAGGGGTCCGGGCTCGCCGGGCTGCGGGAGCGGCTGGCCGCCGTGGACGGCACGCTGGAGGCGGGCCCCACGGGGAGCGGCGGCGGCTTCCGGCTGACGGCACGGGTGCCGCTGCCGAAGGAGCGGCCAGGCCCGCGGCCGACGACGCCGGCCGGCGCGGACACGGGCGCGGGCACGGGCACGGAGGTGGCGGCGTGATGTCCGTACCCTCCTGGCCTTCCGTACCCTCCGTGGCGTCGGGCCCCGCTCCGGTACGGGTCCTCCTGGCCGATGACGAGCATCTGATCCGGGGGGCCGTCGCCGCGCTGCTCGCCCTTGAGGACGACCTGATCGTCGTCGCCGAGGCGGCCACCGGACCCGAGGCGCTGGCGATGGCGCTGGCCCACCGGCCCGACGTCGCCGTACTGGACCTCCAGATGCCGGGGGCGGACGGTGTGAAAGTCGCCACATCCCTCCGTACCGAACTGCCCGGCTGCCGGACGATGATCGTGACGAGCCACGGCAGGCCCGGCCATCTCAAGCGGGCGCTCGCGGCCGGGGTGCGCGGCTTCGTACCCAAGACGGTCAGCGCGCGGCAGCTCGCCGAGATCATCCGTGCCGTCCACGCCGGTAACCGCTTCGTGGACCCGGAGTTGGCGGCGGACGCGATCTCCGCCGGGGACTCGCCGCTGACCGCCCGTGAGGCCGAGGTCCTGGAGCTGGCGGTGGACGGTGCGCCGATCGCGGAGATCGCCGAGCGCGCCTCCCTCTCGCAGGGGACTGTACGGAACTACCTGTCGTCCGCGGCCACCAAGCTGGGGGCGGAGAACCGGCATGCCGCAGTGCGTCTCGCACGCGAGCGGGGTTGGGTATAGTTGGCGTCGCGCCACCGCGCAACAGGGCGGAAGCACAGCGGCGCATGCGGACGTAGCTCAGTTGGTAGAGCGCAACCTTGCCAAGGTTGAGGTCGCCAGTTCGAACCTGGTCGTCCGCTCAGAGAACGGGAAGCCCCCGGCCGATTCGGCCGGGGGCTTTTCGTTATCTGGAGCCCTACCAGCTCTTGCCGGTGAGGAGTTCGTACGCCTCCAGGTACTTCGCCCGGGTCGCGTCCACGATCTCCTGCGGCAGCGGGGGCGGCGGCTGCTCGCTCGCGCGGTCCCAGCCGGAGGCCGGCGAGGTCAGCCAGTCGCGTACGTACTGCTTGTCGTACGACGGCTGCGCGTGGCCCGGCTCCCAGGTGGCGGCGGGCCAGAAGCGCGAGGAGTCGGGCGTCAGCACCTCGTCCGCGATCACCAGGCGCTCGCCGTCGAAGCCGAACTCGAACTTCGTGTCGGCGAGGATGATCCCCCGGTCGCGGGCGATGTCGCGGGCCCGTGCGTAGACGTCGAGGGTCGTCCGGCGCAGCAGGGACGCGTTCTCGGTGCCGATCAGGCGGACCACTTCGTCGTACGACACGTTCTCGTCGTGGTCGCCGACGGCCGCCTTCGTGGCGGGCGTGAAGATCGGGGCGGGCAGCTCGGACCCGTCGACCAGCCCTTCCGGGAGCGCGAGCCCGCAGACGGTACGGGTCTGCCGGTACTCGGCGAGGCCCGAGCCGGTGAGATAGCCGCGCGCGACGCACTCCACCTGGACCATGTCGAGGGACTCGCAGACGAGCGTGCGGCCGGCCCAGTCGGCGGGGGCGCCCTCGGGGACCTCGGTGGAGATCACATGGTTGGGGACGAGGTCCGTCAGCCGTTCGAACCACCAGAGCGAGAGCTGGGTGAGGACCCGGCCCTTGTCCGGGATCTCGGTGGGCAGGACCCAGTCGTACGCGGACAGGCGGTCGCTGGCGACCATCACGAGGTCGCCCGCCTCGTTCCGGTACAGATCGCGCACCTTGCCGGTGTGGATGTGCACCAGACCCGGCACCTGAACGGGCTCGGGCTTTTCTACGAATCCGGACACGGTTCCTCCCCGTGGTTCTGTCCGATCTAGGAGATCGCCTTGATTCTCCCGTATGCCGGAAGCCGCAGCTCGCAGGGGTGGCCGGAGGAGTGTCCGGAGGGTCGGTCGGAGGGGCGTCCGGAGGGTCGGTCGGGGGTCGGCCGGACGGTGGTGCGGTCCCGGTCAGTCCCGTTTGCAGATCCGGTCGAGGAGGTTGGCGGTCGCGCGCTGGATCCGGGGGTCGACATGGCCCGGGCGGTCCAGCGCCGGGGACCAGGCGAAGGTGCCCGAGGCGAAGACGAGCGCGCCGGACGGGGCGCGGTAGAGCGAAGTCTCCTGGTGGCGCTTGGCGTTCTCGCTGTCGCGGTACGGGGAGTGCGCGAGCAGGATCCGGTCCTGGTGCTCGGGCAGCGCCGTACGCGGGAAGTACCGGTCCGCCTCGCCCGCGACCAGCCCCGCGATCTCGTCGCCCTCGGCCGCCCCGACGGCCTCCCAGAGCCAGTGGTGGGCGTTCCGTACGACAAGAGGGTGCGGCTCGGGGACCCGGCCCGCGTACTGGATGCCGAGGAGCTGCTGCTCCGCCCTGTCCACCTCACGCCAGAGCGCGGGGCGCCCGGGGCCGCGGCGCTTGCGGCAGGTGAGGAGGCGGTCGGGGACGCCGGAGGCCGAAGGGCCCAGCTCCACCTGCCAGTAGAGGGAGTTGGCGGAGAGGAAGACGAGCGAGGTGCCGTGGTCGCGGGCGGCTTCGACGGTGGTCCGCATGGGAACGGACCAGTACTCGTCGTGGCCCGGGAAGATCAGGCCCCGGTAGCGGGTGGGGTCGACGCGGCCCGCGTGCAGGTCGCGGGCGTCGGCGTACGCGAGGTCGTAGCCGTAGCGCTCGGCCCAGCGGATGAAGTCGTAGGCGTGGCCGACGTGGAGGGGCAGGCCCGCGCCCGCGTAGGGGCGGTCGAAGGAGACGGTCGTCGCGGCGTCCTGCTCGCCGAGGAGCCGGCCCTGTTCGTCCCAGGCGTGGTAGAGGCTGGCGCCGGTGTGGCCGTCCTCGGGATAGAGGTTGTACGCCTGCCAGGTGATGTCGGGGAGCAGGAGGAGCAGATCGGCGGGGTGGCTGTCGCGGACCGTGAAGGGAACGTGGGAGCGGTAGCCGTCGACGGTGGTGAGGACGGCGACGTAGGCGCCGAGGGACCAGTACGACGGGACCTGGAGCCGCCAGGAGAGCCACCAGTGGTGACAGGAGACCGTGCGGTCGGCGGTGAGGGGCGGGGACTGCACGACGCCGGGGAGGCGCGGGCTGGTGGTGATCTTGAAGGCGCCGTCGCCTCCGTAGTGCCCGATCCGGTAGATGTCGACGAAGAAGTCCTGCGGCGGGTCGACGGTGACGTGGAAGTCGATCGCCTCACCCGGGGCCACGGCGCCGTCGGACACGAAGCCCTTGATCTGCCGCCGTACGTCGTCGGCGGTACGGGGGCCGCCGCTGCGGCCCGCGCCCAGCGTCGGGTCCGCGTACCAGGGCACGACCTGGCCGGTGTCGTCGAGGTAGTTCTCGCTGCCGCGCAGCCAGGGCAGCGGGCCCTGGCCGAACGGGTCGCTGACCGCGTGGGCGAGAGCGCCCGATTCCCACCGCCGGATCTGGTCCGCCCCCATGGTGCGCCCCTCCTCCGTGCCGCCGCGCCCTCAGGGGGCACGGATGTTGATGCACGCGTCGATGCGTGCGCCGACGCGCCGGTAATACGACGGTAATACGGCCGTTTGACCGGTCAGTGACACGGTCGACGGTCGGCTCCGGACACCAGCACATCACAAAACGCGTGTGGCCCGTCACCGTTCGTCGCGAATTGAAGTGAACGGAACGGAACGCTCCGGAACGCGGGCCAGGATGGGGGGTTGGCGTTCCAGGGGGCCAAATATCCGCGTACGAGGGCGAAACGGAACAGGCGGCGGCGCGAGCGGGGAACGCATTCAGCCACCCGGTAGCGGAGATTCCGGGGGTACGGGGGCGGGCTGATCGCGGCCGGTCCGGAGCGGGCGGGGCCCCTGCGACGACCGCCGGGTCGGGAGCGGGGTGGTCAGGCGGGCGCGGGCGGTCGGGGCAGGCGGTGGGCCAGGCGGGCGCGGGCGACCGGGTCGGTCGGGTCGGGCGGTCGGGGCACGCGGTCGCGGGCGGTCTCACACGAGGCGTACGGGCTTCTCCGCGCGGACGCCCAGGGAGGCCAGCCACGAGCGGAGCGGCTCCGCGTCGCCGCCCTCGACCAGGCTGAGGACGCGCCCGCCGAGATCGGCCCTGCGCACGCCGTCGACCAGCAGGGCCGGGCCGTCGAGCCAGTCCAGGCCGGGGGCGGCGCCCGCCGTGTCGACGGCGGAGCAGCAGACCATCGCCGTGACGTGGTCGGCGAGCAGTTCACGGCCGGTGCGGGGCGGCTGGAGCGGGAAGAGGGGCAGCGGGTCGGTGCCCCAGAGCGCGAGGGCGTCCCCTCCGGCCTCGGCCGGGGTGGCCGGGGCCGCCGCCTCCTCCCTGGCCAGCTCGGCGCTGATGCCGGCGGCCAGGGCCTCACCGGTCTCGCCGCCCCCGCGTCGGGAGCCGGAGAGGTGGTCCATGACGCGCGCCAGGGTGGGCCCCTGGACGGGGCCGGAACCCCCCGAGCCCACAGAGCCGTCCGAGCCCACAGAGCGGCCCGAGCCGTCGGGGCCCTGGGCGCCGGGGCCCTGGGCGCCGGGGCCCTGGGCGCCGGGGCCCTGGGCGCCGGGGCCGAACACGGAGCCGGCGCCCCGCCCGCGCGTACCGGCAACGGGCGCGGCAACCGGTACGACACCCGCACCGGCGCCCGTACCGACCCCGGCGCCGACCTCCATGCTGTCCAGGACGCGGTGCAGCCGGGCGGCCTCCGTACGCCACTTGCGGTCGACGACCTCCTCCGGATACTGCTGCCAGTCCACCGGGGACCAGTCCGGGCCCGCCTCGGCCGGGCCGCCGTGGAAGAGGCGGGCGGCGAGCAGGGAGGCCGCCTCGTCGACCGTGCCCGGCTCTTCGAGCAGGTCACAGGCGGGGCGCTCGCCGAGCCGGGAGGCGAAGCCCTCGGCGAGGCGGTCGCGGCGGGACAGCTCCGTCAGGGCGGAGACCACACCGGCGTCGAGCCGGGAGGGCCAGCGCCCCATGCGCCAGGCGGGCAGCGCGACGCGCGTGAGCAGCCGGTCCCACCCCGCGTACGCGAGGCCCACCTGCTCCTGGGCGACGATCCGCAGGCCGTAGTCCACCGCCTGGGCGCGCTCGGACGCGGCGGAGGCCACGCCCCGCTCCATCAGCGCCGCGTGCTCGCCACAGCCGCGCAGCAGCACGCGGGCGACGCGTCCGACGATGCCGAGGGCCACCCTGCGGACCGGCCCGAGCCCCGGGGCCGCCGCGACGGCGACCGCCGCGTCGAGCCCCCGGACGAAGCGGCGGGCCGCGGCTATGTCCGGGTGCGCGGAGAGCCCCGTACCGGCGACGACCGGGGCGAGGACGGCGCGCAGCTCCGCGACGCGCATCCACCAGAGGAAGGGCGAGCCGATCACGAGAACGGGGGTGGCGACGGCCCCGCCCCGTACTCCGCCGGGCCCCGCGCCGCTGCTCGTACCGGCGGCCGATTCGGCGCCCCGTCCACCGGCGGGACCGCCCGGAGCGGCCGGGGACAGAACCGCCCGGCCGAGTGCACGATCGAACATGCGTCCACGCGACTGAAGGTGCCCCGGATGCGTACGGTCCTCCAGCCAACTGTCGCAGTCCGGGGTCAGCGCTATGGCGGAGGGAGCGGGAACCTCAAGGCGCTCCGCGAGATCGCGGACCAGCCGGTAGAGATCGGGCGCGGCCTTCTCCGAGACCGCGACGGTGGGGCTGAGGGCGGGCTTGGCGCGCACGACGACGACGGCGACAGCGGCGGCGAGCACCAGCACGGCCACGGCGAGAACCGAGACCACCCAGCGCGCGACATTCCACCCCGCGCCGCCGAGGTGCCCCGTCGCCCCGCCGGCCAGCAGCACGACGGCGAAGGCCGCGGGCAGCAGCGCGACGGCCAGAGCCCTGCCACGCAGCCGCAGCACGGCGAGCGCGCGGACACGGGCACCCTGAGCGCCCAGCTCGTCACCGATCCCGGAACCGGACATGGTCGGACCTCACCCCCTCTGCCGTGTCGGCTGCGTTGCTCACTCCCCCACTGTGGCACCCGCCACTGACATCGCAATGCCGGTGGGCCAAGTGCCGGAACGCATGCGCCGCACCCTAGTTGGACCCCGAAGACCCGTCATCCGGATGGCCCAACCGTCACCCGATGGAATGGCTCTGGTCAAAGCTGCTGACGCCCACGCTTCAGAGCCTCGTCACGACTCCTCCGGGGCTCCCTGGGCCTCCGTACGACTGCGAGCCGTGGCCCGGCGACGGGCTACGGCTCGCATACGTACGCGACTACCTGGGGGGACCGACCGGCGAGGACCGGCCGCCGGTATCAGCCCTCCAAGGCGCCAGAGGCGTCCGAGGCGCCGGCGGCGGTGCGCGCGATGTCCGTACGGTGCTGGGAACCCGCGAGGCGGATCCGGCCCAGCGCCGTGTACGCGCGCTCGCGGGCCTGCGTCAGGTCCTTGCCGGTGGCCGTCACGGACAGCACGCGCCCCCCGGCGCTGACCACCGTGTCGCCGCCGACGCCCCGGCCGCTCTCCAGCCGGGTCCCGGCGTGCAGGACGTACGCGTCGGGTCCATCCTGGGCCGCGACCTCGTCGAGCCCTTCGATCGGGTCGCCGGTGCGCGGGGTGTCCGGGTAGTTGTGCGAGGCGACGACCACCGTGACCGCCGCGTCGTCGCGCCAGGTCAGCGGGGGAAGCTCCGCGAGGTTCCCCTCGGCCGCCGCCAGCAGGACACCGGCCAGCGGGGTCCTGAGGCGGGCCAGGACCACCTGGGTCTCGGGGTCGCCGAAGCGGGCGTTGAACTCGATGACCCGTACCCCGCGACGGGTGATCGCGAGGCCCGCGTACAGCAGCCCGGCGAACGGCGTGCCCCGGCGGCGCAGTTCGTCCACCGTGGGCTGGAGGACGGTCTCCAGGACCTCGTCCACGAGCTTGGGGTCGGCCCACGGGAGCGGGGAGTACGCGCCCATGCCGCCGGTGTTGGGGCCCTCGTCGCCGTCGAGCGCGCGCTTGAAGTCCTGCGCGGGCTGGAGCGGCAGCACCGTCTCGCCGTCGGTGATCGCGAAGAGCGAGACCTCGGGGCCGTCGAGGAACTCCTCGATGACGACCCGGCCGCAGGCGATGCCGTGCTCGCGGGCCGCGGCGAGATCGTCGGTCACGACGACACCCTTGCCGGCCGCGAGCCCGTCGTCCTTGACGACGTAGGGCGGGCCGAACGCGTCGAGCGCCTCGTCGACCTGCTCCGGGGTGGTGCAGACGTAACTGCGTGCCGTCGGGACGTTCGCCGCGGCCATCACGTCCTTGGCGAACGCCTTGGAGCCCTCCAGTTCGGCGGCCTCCTTGGACGGGCCGAAGCAGGGGATGCCCGCGTTCCGTACGGCGTCGGCGACCCCGGCCACCAGCGGCGCCTCGGGTCCGACGACGACGAGATCCGCCTCCAGCTCGGTGGCGAGACGGGCCACGGCCGCGCCGTCCAGCGCGTCCACCGGGTGCGACACGGCCACCTCGGCGGTGCCGGCGTTGCCGGGCGCGCAGTGGAGAGCGGTGACCTCGGGGTCGAGGGAGAGAGAGCGGCACAGGGCGTGTTCGCGGGCGCCGCCGCCGATGACAAGGACCTTCACGTGAGGCAGCCTAACCGGGCGGGCGGGCCGGCCCGTGTGCGGGCCGTTGGCTGAGACGCCGAAGGGCGGCCCGTCATTCGTTCGTGTATTCCTCCACGACCGTCGCTCCCAGCTCGCGGACGATCAGGTCGTGGCCGGAGAGCGCGGAGTCGACGAGATCCGGATCGTCCTCCTCCGCCGTGTCGTCCTCGGGGGCCACGGTGTGCGGCGGGGGCGGTGAGGCGGGTCTGTTGTCGGAGCGCGGCGGCTCGGGGCGGGAGGGGGCGGGCGCGGCGGGGCGCGACGCCTGGGAGGCGGACGCGGGGCCGGAGCCCGAGCCGGGGCCCGGTCCGGAGCCCGAGCCGGGGCCGGGGCCCGAGGGAGCGCCGTAACCGCCCCCGCCACCGCCGGACGGGGCTCCCGCGCCTCCAGGAGCGCCGTAACCGCCGCCTCCGTACCCCCCACCGGCACCTCCGTAACCCCCACCGCCGCCGCCCGGACCGCCGCCGGAGGGTGCGGGGGGCGGGGTGCCGCCGGACGGGTCGACGATCGCCTCGATCTTCCACTGCACGTGGAACTGCTCGGCGAGGGCCTGCTTGAGCACGGCCTCGCTGCCGCTGCTCGTGAAGTTGTCGCGGGCGCCCGCGTTGATGAAGCCGACCTGGAGCGTCGTCCCGTCGAACCCCGCGACCTGCGCGTTCTGGCTGAGCAGGATCCAGGTGAAGCGGCGGCGGTTCTTGACGGCCTCCAGGATGTCCGGCCACATGTGCCGCACCTGCCCGGCGCCCTGCGCCATCCCCGGGCTCGCCGCGCCCGCAGCGGGGCCGGCCGCGGGAGCGGACGTCGGGGCGGCGGGCGCGGGGGCGGGTGTACCGGCCCCCTGAGGCGCGCCCTGCCCCGGCGTGGAAGCGGTGGGCCAGCCGCCGGGGCGCCGCCCGCTCTCGGCGGCACCCGCGCCGGCACCGGGCCAGGCCCCGGGCCGCTGGGGCTCGGCGGCAGGGGCTGGTGTGGGCTCGGGGGCCGGGGCCGGCGGGGCGGGCGCCGCCTGGGCGGCGGCCTGCGCGGCCTGCGCCGCGGCGGCTGCCCGAGCGGCGGCAGCGGCCGGATCCTCCACCGGAGCGGGCGGCGGTACGGCGGCATGGCTGTCGGGACCGGGAACGTACCCGGCCGCGGGCCCGGCGCCCGCACCGGAGAAGGCGGCCCCGGCGACCGAGGAGGTGGCGGCGGCTCCCCGCTCCAGCCGGTCGAGGCGCGCCTGGACCGAACGCTCGTCGTCGAACGCCGCGGGCAGCAGCACCCGCGCGCAGATCAGCTCCAACTGGAGCCGCGGCGAGGTGGCGCCCCGCATCTCCGTCAGCCCCGTATTGACGAGATCGGCGGCCCGGCTCAGCTCGGCCGCGCCGAAGACGGACGCCTGGGCCTGCATCCGCTCGACGACATCGGCGGGGGCGTCGATCAGCCCCTTCTCGCCCGCGTCCGGCACGGCGGCCAGAATGACCAGGTCCCGGAGCCGCTCCAGCAGGTCAGCGACGAAGCGCCGCGGATCGTTGCCGCCCTCGATCACCTGATCCACGACCTCGAAGGCCGCGCCGCCGTCCCCGGCGGCGAACGCGTCCACCACGGCGTCGAGCAGCGAGCCGTCCGTATACCCGAGCAGGGCCGTGGCCATGGCGTACGTCACACCGTCGTCGGCCGCGCCCGCCAGCAACTGGTCCATCACGGACATCGAGTCACGCACGGACCCGGCACCTGCCCGTACGACCAGGGGCAGCACCCCGTCCGCGACGACGGCGCCCTCCCTGCCGCACACCTCGGCGAGATAGTCCCGCAGCGTCCCGGGCGGCACCAGCCGGAACGGGTAGTGGTGCGTACGCGACCGGATCGTCCCGATGACCTTCTCGGGCTCGGTGGTCGCGAAGATGAACTTGAGATGCTCCGGCGGCTCCTCGACCACCTTCAGCAGGGCGTTGAACCCCGCCGAGGTGACCATGTGCGCCTCGTCGATGATGTAGATCTTGTAACGACTGCCGGCCGGCCCGAAGAACGCCTTCTCCCGCAGATCACGCGCATCGTCCACACCACCGTGCGAAGCGGCGTCGATCTCGATGACATCGATCGACCCCGGCCCGTTCCTGGCCAGGTCCTGGCACGACTGGCACGTACCGCACGGCGTGGGCGTCGGCCCCTGCTCGCAGTTCAGACAGCGCGCGAGGATGCGCGCACTGGTCGTCTTCCCACAGCCACGCGGCCCACTGAACAGGTAGGCGTGATTGACCCGGTTGTTGCGCAGGGCCTGCTGCAGCGGGTCAGTGACATGCTCCTGCCCGATGACCTCGGCGAACGACTCGGGGCGATAACGGCGGTACAGCGCAAGGGACGACACACCTACGACGATATCGGCCCCCTACGACAAACCCGCCCTCCACCGCCACCCACAACGCAAGCGCCCCCCACGCACCCGCCAGAGCCAACCTACCCTTGCTGCCTTCCGGCCCTGGGGGAGTTCAGTCAGATAGCGCCACGTGAGGGGCTCCGCACACAGTACCCGATCCCGACCCCGGCGAACGAGTTCGCGAGCACGGCCCAGCGTCTTGTATTGTTTGCCGCGGAGGATTCGCCTAGTGGCCTAGGGCGCACGCTTGGAAAGCGTGTTGGGGGCAACCCCTCACGAGTTCGAATCTCGTATCCTCCGCCATTGCTCTCACCGGGCAATACGTCGAAGGGCCCCACCGGTCGCGGTGGGGCCCTTCGACGTGCGTGGTCTCAGTTGGTCGGCGGCGCCCTGCCCGACACTCCTCGGCATGAAGGGGCAGATGCCCGGGCCCCTGGATACCGCCGGATCCTCTGAGCGGTCAGGGACCGGCTACCCCGGTGAGGGATGAGCGGCACTTCCGTCGGATCGTGCGTCCTGTTCGGTTGGATACGCGCGGCACGCCGGCCTCGTAGTAGTGAGCACCCAGAGCCTCTCGTTTGTATCTGGCTGGATCAGGGCGCGGCACCAGGCCACGCGAGCCCCGCAAGACCCAAACGAGAGGCTCTGGCCGCGGCCCAGACGTCCTGGCGCTCGGTGCTTTCCGCTCCGGCGTCCACGCGGCCGCTCCACTTCGGCGGGAACGGCTGGCCGAAATAGAGCCAGCAGAAGCCGTCCACTCACGCGTTGCCGTCGTCGGTGGCTGCCGGGGTAGGCGGACCGCTGCGGGCGATCTCGGTCATCCCGTTGATCACCTGATGCGGTACGGCCACTTCCATCAGCACGGCTCAGCGCCTGCGGTCAGTGGCCCTGGGTGGATGCCGGGACCGATCCAGCGTTTTTCTTCTCCTCGTCGGCGAAGAGGAGGGTGGGTTCGGCCAGGATGTCGCGGCCGGCCTCGCTCTTGTAGATCTCGTCGACGCTGCCGAACCGTGCCTCGGAGTATTCGAGTTCGAGAAGCGCGGCGGCCTGCCGGACGGATGTCTCGTCGGGGCCCTCGATCTCGACGAATGTCGGGAGGTCAGGCCAGGTGTCGAAGTCGAAGGCGACCTCGCCCAGGCGCCACTCTTCGCGGTAGTTCTCCTGGTAGCGGACCTCACGCATGCCGACGTTCCGGAGAATCTCGGCCATGGCGTGCAGGTCCGTGACCTCGGTCTCGATCTCTGTGGTGCCGTCGGTCGTGGTCGCGTAGGTGACCTGCTTGAGCGTGAGCGTCGAGCGCGTGCCCTCGTCGCGCAGGCGTACCCAGGCACCGCTGTCGAGCGCGTCGTTCTCGAAGATCTTGCGGGTGAGGAGGGTGCGAGGGAATGCCTGGACGGCACCGAGCGCGGTCAGCCGGGCCTGAAGGTCGTTAATGCCAGGAGCAGCTCGTCCAGACCGCGTCGCAGAGCACGCCCAGGGGCTCGGCACGGGTGATCCGGTCGGCGACGTTCTCCGTGAGGACGTCCCAGCGGGAGACCGGCTTGCCCCGGTGAGCGAGGCGGGGCCGGCGTTCGTCCTCCGTACAGACCAAGTGGTAGGTGACAGGCTGCGGCAGGTCAGGGGCAGGGTGACATCGAGGTCGACGCCGAGAGCACGGTGGTTGGCGAGGCAACGGGCAAAGCAGCTCTCCACGACGACCGGATTGCCCGCGATGAGATTGCTTCGTATCTCATCAACCGCGGTCAGCAGCGCGGAGAGGCAGTAGCGCATGCGCGCCTCGGCGTTCGCCCGCGCGTCCATCTCTCGCGCCAATCAGTTGTGTCCGGCGGGATTCTTTGGGCAGACCTGTTCGGCACTCGCCCTCACACATGTCCGTGTGTTGGCATGGACGCGGCAGTCGTTCTCGTCATATGGCGCCTGACTGAGCGCAGTCGGGCAGCGACCGTAGAACTCATGAGGCCGCGACAGTGCAGGACGAGCCCGCGTATGGGGAAGGCGACGAGTGCTGCCGGAAGAGACATGGCGCGAGTTATGTGGCCAGGGGACGCCCCGCACCTTTCGCGAACGCAGCGTAATGCTGAGACAGGGGTCCGCGGGAACGCACCTGCTCGCCCTCACCGGTGGTCTCGCCAAGGTCGTGTGCCGGGAGCCGGACGGAGTACTGACCTGGCTTGCCTTCCGAGGGCCGGGCGACCTGCTGGGCGAGGTGTCCGTCTTCCAGGGCACCGCGCGCACGGCGGAAGTAATCGCCCTCACCCCGTGCACCGCTGTCGTGCTGAACGCCGAACGGTTCCGCCGATTTGTCGAACAGCGTGGGCTTGTTATGGACTTGATGCGCCAAGCGCTCTCCCGACTGCGAGAGTCCGACGCACACCGCACCGAACTGCTGACCCTTCCATTGGTCGTCCGACTGGCACGGGCACTCCTGCGGCTGGCCGAACTCACCGCGCCTGGCTCCGAATCGGATGTGGTACGGCTTACCGGCCTGAGCCAGGAGGAGATCGCCCAGGCAACCGGAGTGACGCGCAACGCGGTCATCACCGGACTGCAACGGTTACGGGAGTCCGGCGCGGTGGAGACGGCCCGCAGAATGATCATTATCAAGGACATGAAGACACTGCACGACTGGGCGATGTCCACCCCGAACACCACGCCGACGCCGCCCCGCTCACCGTCCCCGGCTGAATGAACGCACCCGCGCGGGGGAGCTGGAACATCGCCGGAGCCCGCCCCCGCTGTGACGTGGGACACCGGTGAAGTGCCCAGCGCTGTGCAGTCGGACGGTTGAAACCGACGGAACCTCGAATCAGCCGACCACCGGCTTCGTCACCGTCCCACCGTCCACGAGGAGCTCACGCATGTCCACGCACGTTCCCTCCCCGTACGCCGAGAGCCGGCCTCTGCCTCCCTACCGGGCCCTGTTCGCCGTCGACGCGAAGGACTTCACTGGCCTTCCCGCCATACAGCACGGTCCGGTGAGCCAGTTGATCCCCGAACTCGTCGATCAGGCGCTGGAACGAGCCGGACTTCACGGACTCCGCGACTCCAAGCGGTTTCCGGCCAACACCGGGGACGGCGTGGTGTTCGGCTTCGATCCGGCTCTGCTGCCCTTCGTCCTCTGGCCTTTCCTGGGTGTGCTGGACGACATCCTCGGCGCGTACAACAAGCAATGTGTGGGCCCTCGCATCCGGCTCCGGGCCAGCGTCCACGTCGGACCGCTGCCCGACGCGGACGGGCCGGACGACGGTAGCGGCACAGCCCGCAACGACACGCACCGGTTGCTGGACTCCCGTCCGGTCAAGGCCATCCTGGCCGCCGCGAGCGAGCAGGTCACCCACCTGGCCGCGGTCATCTCCCAGCGCGTTTACGAGGACGTGGTACTCGGCGCGTACACCGCACTGCACCCCGACCGCTGCGTGGAAGTTCCGGCCACGGTGGAGGGGAAGAACTTCTCGCAGCGTGCCTGGCTGTATGTCCCGTCGCCGTCCGGAAACCTCCTCCAGGCCGGTGTGCGACCGCGCGAGGAATCCGCGGCGCCGGCCGACTCGGCCGCCGGTCAGGAACGGGTCTCGAAGACGCGTTCCGGCACGCGTTACAGCGGCAACAAGCAGCACGTGGGCGAGGGCGCCGCCGTCATGGGGAGCGTCGGGCGGGACGTCACGTACACCGGCGGTTCCACGTCGTACCAGGGCACCAACCAGCACTGGGGCAGCGGCGACAATGTGGGGGGCGACAAGCAGGTCGGCGGAGCCGGGGATCACCGGTGAACTCCGAAGCGGACGACCACCCGGGCGTGGACAGCCCGGAGGACGACGGCCTGACGGAGGTGCGGGACTCCTACCGGGACAACCAGCAGCGGTTGAAGCAGGGCCTGGCTGTCATGGGCGCAATCCACGGCGACGTCACCGTGCATATCCGCGACGAGGCCGTTACGGACCACATCGTCGAACCTCGGCTGCGGGAAGGCCCGTATCCCGCGGCCGATGTCCGTGACCGCTTGCGGGCATTCGTCGAACCACCCTCCTACGCGCAGTGCCGGAAGATGCTGGACAGCCACATTCTGCTGCTGCGGGCCGACAGGGGGACGGGCGCGAGCACCGCCGCCTTCGCACTGCTCGCGGAGCGGTACGGAGCCGACGGCATCACCGGCCTGGACTCACCGGACGACCTCTCGCGCTGGAGCCCGACGGAGGCACGCGGCTATCTGCTCCAGGGCCTGTCCCCGGCGGCGGCCGATTCGCTCGGCGAAGTCGTGCTCAATGCGCTGGCCACGCTGCTGCGACGAACGGGAGCTCACCTGGTCGTCACTGTAGGGGCCGAGACATCCCTGCCTGGCGACACGACGGCCTGGCAGGTCGTACACCGTCCGCCGCCACCGGCCGAGGTGGCCACGAAGCGCCTGAACACCGTGGTCGTAGCTGGTGAACTCACCCCTGCGCAAGGCGCTGCGGCGTTGGGACACCTCGCCTCCGCAGACTTCACCAGCTATCTGCGCAGCCATCGACTGCCCCAGGACGGTGTCGACGTGGCGGCGGGACTGTGCGATCTCATCGTGTCGGGGAAGGCCGCCTCCTCCGTCATCGACGAGCTGCGGACCGGAAGCCCTGCGGCGGCCCACCGAGCGCTGGCCGAATCGAGCCACCAGGCCGACCATCTCGCCCTCATTGCGGCAATCTCGCTGCTTTCCGAACAGGACCGTACGGTCGTCGAAGCATTCAGCGCGATTCTCCGCACGCATATCGACGCACGCGGCGCCCCGGCACTGGCCACGGCCGGACGGCCGGAGCGCATCGATACGCGCGGACCGGTCGCTGAGGGGCCGCAGCCGCGGCGTGACGTTCTCGGACCAGCCTTCGAGGCCCGGCTGAAGGCCATCGGCGCACGCCCGTTGCCGACCCGGTTCAAGGCGGGGCAGCGCTTTCCGGTCCAGCCGGTCGCCTTCTCCGGCCGGCACCGGGCGGAGACCCTGCTCCGGTGCCTGTGGCTGGATTACGAAGGCATGGCGGGCCTGCTGTGGAATGCCTTGGACCAGGCTCCCCATCACTCCGGCATCGAGCTCGCGGCTGGTCAGGCGATCGGAAGGGTACTGACCCACTCGACCGGCCCGGACACACTGCGCCAGCTGCACTCCTTCGCGGCCTCGGACACGCGCTGGCGCCGCCGTCTGGTGGCTTACGCGCTCGGGGAAATGGTTGAGTCCCCCTCCATCACCGGCGCGGTACGGAACCAGCTACGGCAATGGAGCCGCTCCGCCGCTGTCCCCCTCCGCTGCACCGTGGCAGAGACGTGCGCGGGCAGCTTCGGCCTGGCCCGCCCCGTCGTCGCCCTGGACCTTCTGGACGCCGTACTCGGCAAGCCGGACCAAAGCCTGGATGGCAGGTTGCGTACTGCGGTGTCCTTCGCCCTCAGCACTCTCCTCTCGGAGAATGCCAACCACGCTCTCGTCCTCGATCGCCTGCGGGAATGGCAAGCAGCCGATCCGGACACCCCGCGTCATGCCCTGGCCGTGCACGCCATCGAATCAATGAGCCGGGCGGCCTTCCCCCCGCCCGGCGCACCATGCAAACGGCGTGTGAGTCTCGCCGACCTGCTCGTGGAGCACCCCGAGTGGACGTTCGGCCTCGTGGTCGCGGCCCTGGACGATCCCGCAACGTACGAAGCGACGGCGACGGGCCTGTCCCGGATCGAGAGCGACCCGGCCCTACGGCATCGCACCGCCTTCCCACACTTCCTCACCGCACTCTCGGACACGGCGCGGAGCCACCGAGGCGTCCTGCGGTTCGTCCTGCGCCGCCATCGCGTCCGTACGGCCTCCTCAGCAGAAGGGTTCGCCCCGTGACCGGTCCGCTCATCACCCCTCTGAACTCCTCGCCGGTCTGGCAACTGATCCGCCTCCGTATCAGTTCCTCAGAGGACCGAGCCCTGGTGTTTCTCGCGGACAACGGGGCCGACGGCATGGTGGCGCCGAACGGCGGCGACTACTGGGGCTATCCACGGCCGACCTCGCGCGCGGTCCGTCAGGGGGAATTCTTCGAGATCGTCTGGGTCTCGCTCGCGGAACGGCGGTTTGCGGTCGACATCCCGCGACGGCCGCCGAAACCCCCTGCCCGTTACGGCGTCGCCTGGAGAATCAGCAACCCGGTCGTCGCGGCGAGAAACCGGATCACCGAAGAACAGGCCCGGCACCTGGTGGTCGGACACATCAGCGAGAACGCCACTCTGCCCGGAGCCGCCGACCCACTGCGGAAGCCACCGCCCCACTTCGGTACGGCCGAGGTCGAACCGCCCGGCCAACCACAGGTGATCGACGGATTCGGCCTCACATACTGGTTCCTGGATCCGCCTGCCGCGCTTCTGCCCACCCCCGGCACCGGTGCGGAACCCGCCCTCCCGTCAGGCTTCGGCGAAGCCCACCGTGAGGCTTACCGCTTCTACCGGGAGGTTGTCGCCGGCGGTCCCGTCGGCCTGGCCGCTCTCTGGCTCCTGCACCAGCCGGAACAGGCGAAGGACGTGCTCGACTGGACTGTGACCCACCGCAACCTCCTGTCCGACAAGGACAATTGGGAGCACACCCTCGCGGCGACGCTTCAGTCACTGACACCGGAAGACCACAGCTTCGTCGGAGTCAACCTGGCTCGAGTCCTCAGCGATATCGGGGTTCCGCAGGGCGACGAGATTCTGCGCCGGATCGACCGCACGGACGAGGCCGAGGACTGGAACGGATCGTACAAGGATCCCCGGTGAACCCCCGCCTGCGTCTCACCTGCCGTCTGCCTGAGAACCCCCGTGGCACCGCCGCAGTCACTGCACCGTGGTCCATGGTGTGCCAACGTTCCTTCCCTTCTCCGGCACGAACCTCGCTCAGACATGCAAAGCACCTGCTCAACGCGGCATCACCCAGCGCCACAGGATCCCCACGATCGCCTACACCGACAGCACACTTCTCCAGCTACCCCGTGCGATCGTGCGAGAGTGCCACGACCTCGTCAACAGTGCACATATGCTCCACCAGGAAAACTCGGATGACAGCCAAACCCTGACTTGGAGCCCTAGTGCGGGCGCGGTGAGCCTTGTCGCCACTGCGGAATTGCGGGGCGGCGAATTCCAGGGGCTGTCGCGCCACGTGATCACCGATGTGTGGCGGTGAGCAGTGTAGACAGATGCTCGGCTGGGGTTACCCAGCCGAGCGTCTTGCGTGCGCTGTTGAGTTCAGCGGTGCCGGCAGTCAGGCGTCGCAGCCCGTGGGCGCGGCTAGGTCTCGGTCTGTCCACTGGCGAATCTCGCACCCGCCTCGATGTCGTCATAGAGCACCCGCACGTCCTGGATACCGAGTCCACGCATCAGGTCAGGCAGACGCACGACATAACGTCGTCCCACCTTCCGAAGGGGGCAGGGGAAGTCGCCCCGCTTGGCTCGCCGGTACGCAGTAGCCAATCCCAGGTTCAGCGCTTTCGCCGCCGTCCTGAGATCCAACTCGGCAGGGAGTCCGAAGATCTCCGAGAACGGGACGGACTCATCACGATGGCGTGTCATCTGCAGGCCCCCGCATATCGAACAGTGAATCTTGTCCCATCGGTGTGTGGTGGGCTTCGCTACCCGCCGGGCGCGGCCGGGCGCGCCGGAGCTGGCGCACCCGGCGCACATGCGTCAGGAGATCCAAGCGGTATGCCAGAGAACCCAGTCGCTCACCTTGCGCCCGCCGGGCGAGCGCGATGGACATCGCGTCACCCCGCACGAGGTCGCAGTCTGCCGTCGCCGAAACAAGCTGGCCGGGTACCATGCCTTTCACCACGTCCCACTCCCCGATTGGCGTCTCGTGGGAGCTCCGCCGCCCGGTTTGCCATCCGACGGCGAACGCCGCATCAACAAGGTGCTGCTCGGCTCCCGCAGGGTCCGCCCTGTCGAGAGTCCGCACCCCCTCCAACGCTCCCTGTAGCAGCGCGGAACACACGTCGGCCTGTTCCGCCCCCGTACGCCGGGCGATCACGCGTGCTGCCCCTCTCAAGCGGGGTGTGAGCAGCCAGAGGACAATCAACGTCCACCGCTCTTCCCGCCCGCTCCCGGTCTCTTCGTGGATGTGGTGCGCAATGTGACACCAGACGTCGGCGCGTGCAGGGCTACCGAAATCCCCCTGTACAGCCTTGGAACGTAAATCGCTCAGCGAGATGCGTTCCTCATCGCAGAGAGGCATGGTGTCTGTCCCCGTGCGCAAGCACAGGTACGTGTCGGCATATTGGTCCTCCACCCATCTGCAGACACGGGTGAATGCGTCGCCAAACAGCGGAACGGTCATTGCTCTGTCCTCTCATGTCCTGTCTCGGAGCTGACCTGCGCCGATTCGCCGGGCCGGATTGGATAAACACGCCCACTTCCGATACGAAGCCTTCCGGCACCACCACTGCGGAAGCATTCCGGTAGGCACTTTCGGTCGGAGGCCCTGGAGCGTTCTGGTCTCGCCTCCGCACTCAGAATCTGATCACCGGCCTGCCACCCGGCCAGAGTGGCGAGCCCCCGCTGTACGAAGGGAGTCCAGGCAGGCCCCGGCTTTACCGTCATGACCGCCCGTCGCGCCAGGGTGAGTTCCTGCCGGGGCGGAGCAATACGCACTTGGATGGGGTCCAGCGATGTCAGGACGACGTCAATGACGAGGTCTGTCGGCTTCGTCCCTGCAAAAGCCGTGACCAATCGCCTATACAACTGGCGGTTGCCCCGGACCAGCTCCAACAGGGCCGAACCGGCATCTGCCGCAGTGGCCTCGATGCTTTCCTGTCGCTCAGCCATCAGGCCGGTCCGAGTTGACGGTCGATGCGGCTGATCAGTTCTGTCCGGCGCTCGCGTAGCTCGGCGGGAGTGCATGTGACGGTGATTCGGTGGGCTTCGACCAGGGGCCCGAGCTCTGGCGGGGGCTCAACCACGCCGGAGAAGAGCGGCGCCATCCAGGCAGCCGTCGGCGCCGACGCCTCCGTTCCTTCGAGCAAGACGGCCGGAGCGGGCGGGATGTGGCCAGCCTGACCGTGAAACATGCGGGCGGTGAGGATCGCAGCCTCCCAGACTCGCATGCTCTCCAGTCGTACCTGTGAGGCCAATTCGTCACGCAGCGCGCACAGGTCACTCCACGCTCTCTCATGCTTGCGGAGGGCGGCTCCCGCCCTCCGCACCAGCAAGGCGTAGGTCATCCGAGCACGTAACAGGCCGCGGCGAGCCTCGACGGCGCTGTCCGCGTACGGGTTATAGGCCACGATCTTCATAGCCACCGCGGTGATCGCGAGCACGAGCATCAGCAAGGCGACCCACCCGGGCGCGAACCTGGCTCCCTCAACGTCCCCCACTCCCGCATCACGAGCCCGCAGCAGGGCCCACACGGTGACAGTGGTCAGCACGGTGAGCAGGTAGAGAGCGGGCAGGCTGAGAGAGCCGAGCAACGCGAGTACGGGGCGACACTCGCGCAGTGCGTGCAGCCGCTCGCGTACACGGTGCAACGGAGCCGCGATCGTGTATCCGGAGAGCATCAGAGCCAGGGCGAGAACGACACCGGGCAGGAAGGAGACTGTCTGCTCGGCCAAGGAGACCGCTGCCTCATTGACGGTGAGGTACTGGAAGACCTGCATGAAATACCAGGCGTCGAACACGGCCATGGCGGCGATGACCGGCCAGCGCAGCACTCGTATCCACAGCTCACGGCGACGTCGGTCGTGGGCGCCATCCTCCGCATGACGTGCCTCAACTGTCTCTTGCGCCGCACGAGCCGTCCGGAGCGAAGCCATCGCCTCGAAGCGGGCGAGGGCTTGGACGGCCTCCTCGGTCCGGGCGTGGGCGCCAATCGTACGGGCGCGGGCAGCCGCGAGTTGTTCTCGGTTGTGGCTGACAAGGTCTGCGACCTCGCGGGCCGCGCGCAGCAGCATCCGCATCTCGCCGTTGTCCAGATGTTCCGGGGCGCGTTCCGGACCCTGCTCCGCGCTCTTCACCAGGTGCCGTATGTCGCATCCGCAGCCGTGATGACAGGGGAAGCCTTGGTGGTTCTGGGACATGTATGACGTCCTTTTCTGCGAGTTGTGAAGGAGTGCCCCCTCACCGCGGTGTGCACCGGTCGGGAGGCGGTCATCGACGGACCGTGACAGCGATCTCCACCCGACGGTTGCAGGCCATGGCTGCGTAATCCGGAGCACCGTCTCGGTACTCGGGAGTGCAGGTGGGCCGTTCGTCGGAGTAGCCGTGGGCCGAATCGACCGCGATCCCGCGTCCGGCGAGGGCGGACCGTACGGCCTGCGCCCGGGCCAGGGAGAGCTGCCTTCCGTGTCGTTCTCCGCCACGGGAGTCGGTGTGCCCTGAGACTGCGACCACGAGGGGATCGAGTTTCTGTATACGGCGCGCCGCTCGGTCCAGGGTGCTCTGTGCCGCAGGTGACAGCTCCGCGCGGTCGGTGTCGAAGAGGACGGACCCGGGAAGGGTGATCGTGGTGACCCGGCCCTTCGGTCGTTCGGAGACAGTCGGATAGGTCACCTGGGGTTCGGCCGTGCCGGCTGTGGTTCCCTTCCCCACCTCGGGCTCTCGAGCGCGGGCAGTAGCGGCCACCTCGCAGGACGATGCTCCGGTCGCCTCGCACAGATGTGTCCACAGAGCGGTCAGCCAAGCGGTCTGTGGGGACGACGGTGCCTCGCCCCGAGGCGAGCGGCCGATGCCGAGGAGGTCCACCTCGGCTCCCTTCAAGTTGGGTAGCTCACCCGCCCTGCGGCAGCGTTCCACCGTCGCCTTGATCTCCTCCGTGCCGTCGAATCCGGCGGAGCGCAGGTCCGCGCAGCCGGTATTGGTCAGCCCGTCGGTCGCGACCACGATCTTGCGGTCACCACGGGCAGAGCTGAGCTGGTCGGCAGCTGCGGCGAGTGCGCCCAGCACATCCGTACGATCGGTGCCCGGCGCTCCGGCGGACAACTCCCGCAGTCGTTTCTCCAGACAGCGGCGCTGCGCGCTCCGTCGATCCTTCTTCAGCGTGTCGTTGCCCTTCACCGGTGTGACGGACACCTGGTCCACACCCCAATCGACAGTGGCTCGGGTTCCGTCGAAGCCGGCGACGGAGAGGAACCCTCCCTCCAGTTCCGGCGGCGCAAGTCCCTCGGCGGCCACGAGCGTGGCTGCCCAGTCCGGCACCCGTACCCCCGGCCCGCTCGTCTTGTCAGGCCGGGTGGAGGAGCTGCGGTCAAGGAGCACTGCGGTACGTGGCCGGGTCTTTCCGGTGCCGCCGGAAGCGCCGTCGGAAACACGGTCAAGCCACGCACAGGGCCGCGCGGTAGGCCCTTCGAAGGCGCTGCACCCGCTGCCCGCCACCAGGGCGGTCAGCACGACTACGGCAGAGAGAAACCGAGTGGAGGACATTCGCATCAAAGGACTCATTGAACTCTCCATGGTGAAATACGTATTTGTAACTTTTGTCGGACAGTGCTGGGGGGGTTACTGGGATCTCTCGACCACTCGGTCCTAGGAGGCACTCGTGTCCAGTCCCGTACGCCCCACCAGGAGCCCAGCCGGATCGACCACCTCGGACACACCCGAGACCACAGGCATGGAGACGGGACTGGCCATTTGCGCCTCGCTTCGCAGCGCGGCCCAGTTCGCCGACGCGAAGGTCGGAGTTCTCAGCGCGGTGCAGGCAGGGCTGCTGGCCGCAGCCTTGCCGCAGGGGGACGTCGTACAAGAGGCTTGGAAGCGTGGTGGGCCAGGAGCCTGGATCGCCTTCTGTTTGCTGCTCTTGCACGTGACCGGGTTCCTGCCGGCCGTCTACTGCGTCGTTCAGGCGTTGCGTCCCCGGTTGGGACCTCCCCCCGCCCCCAACCGGTTCAGCCTGCCGCTGCTGGCCATCGCCGACGGCACCCCTCCCCCAGCGGATCAGGACCGCGAACGGCGGGAGATCTGGCAGCTCATCCCGGTACTCGCCCGGGTGGCGATGACCAAGCACCGGTACATAGCCCGGGGCGTGATCTGGACGGGCCTGATGGCGGTGGCAGCCGGACTCTCCCTCCTCACCGGCCCGCTGCTGTCTTGAGAGATCGCGCCGCGTTCCGTCAGCTCCTGTTCTGCTGAGGCAGCGGCTCGGCCGGTCCGCCCCCGGAAGCGGGGGAGCCCGGCAGCTCAAGACCGAACAACCGCATAGCGTGGCCGAGCTGCTTCTCGTTGGTGATGACGAAATCGAAGAGGTCCCGCTCCTGGTGCCCCTTTGCCTGCCGTTCCAGGATCTTCCCGAACTCGTCGAGCTGTTTCTGCCGCTGCTGGAACATGTCCCCGACCTCAGTGGCCGCTTGATCCGGCCTCTCGGCGAGCAACACCGCCCACGGTGTCAGCCAGGACAGCACGTCATCGTCCTGGCGCACACCGGCGAGCCCACCGGCGAGGAACGTGCGCCACTTCTCGGAGACCTGCCCCAGCAACTCCACCTGGAGCGCGGACTTCGCGTACCGGTGCTCGATGTCCTGAAGTTCCAAGGCGGCCTTACGCTGCCGCTCGAGCACCTCCGGCGAGGGCTGGAAATAGGCGACGGTACGGCAGCGCACGAGCCCGTTCTCGAAGCATTCGCCCTGTCGCAGGTCATCGTTGACAGCCAGCTCCGCCTCCTCAACCCGGAACGGCTCGTAGAGGCGGGCGATGTCGCGAACCCGGTCGAGGAGGTACTGCGGCATGGCCTCCTGGTGACTGTCGATGGCACGACCCAGCGTCTCCTGGTCCAAGCGCCCTTCGGCACACCACTCGCAGCGGATCTCGACCCGGAAGTCGAACCCACCGCCCCTGGAGGGCGTTTCGAACGAAACGGTGGAGTTGCGGTGCACCTTTTCTATCTCCGGCACATCGGCTGTCGTAGCCGCGAAGGGCAGAAACGGCTCAGACAGACCGCCGAACAGAGCTCGCAACCATGCCAGAGCACTGCGGCGCCGTGTCCTGATCACATCGACCACCTTTCCGTCACCAGAGATCCGATATGGGCTGCCGCTTGGCCGTCCGGCAGTTGATGCCCCCACAGCCGCAGGTAGAACAGGAACCGCTCACGCATGTCGGCGCCCTCGGCTCCCGGCTCGGGCAGCTCGGCGATGAACTCGGCCAGGAGTTCATCGAGCCCCGGCTCCTCGCCGGCCCGCTCCACCCACATCCGGATGGCGTTCCACCCGTACCCGCGGTGGTGTCGGGTGGGACTGAGCAAGACCTGCCGAGTGAGCCGCAGAAGGTCGGCACGTGGGCCCTGTTCGCCCAGGAAGGCCGTGACAGCTTGCGCTCCTCGAAATCTGCTGAGCCGAAGGAGGCACTTCGCGGCGTCATCCCGCAGCCAATGCCGGGAAGATGCGGACCAGTTCGCCAGTCGCTCCAGCACCTGGACCCGCGATCCGGCCGCATAGATCTCCCGCACGGCGTCCCCCACGCTCCACATCCCCGACTGGGCGATCTGTTCGAGACCGCTCAGTGCCTCGGTGGGGAACATCGCGCCGATCCGGGTTCCGTACGCAGCCTGTGCGCATTTCCGGAAGCTTCGCCGCTGGGACCAACGCCGCAGCAGCATCCGGACGCGGGAGGTCGGCAGCCCTTCGGTCACCGCTCGTTCCAGTGCCCACGCCGCCGCGAACTGCCGCCGGGGAGCATGCTCCTTGTCAGCGGCCCAACTCACGAGACGCTCTTCAAGTACGTAGTTCCAGTCGAAGGTGGCAAGGAGACCGACTGTCTGGGCGGCCGACACCCGGATCTCCTCCTCCCCTCCGACGACGAGGCTGTCCAGCCACTCCAGCAATGGGCCCCGTGCCCCGCTGTGGTCATGCCACAGCACCTCCATGACTGCCTCACCGAGCCCGTGGTGACTGACCCGAACCCGGCACTCGGGATGCCGGGCATCCACTCGGTGCCCGTTGCGGTCGATGAACTCCACATCGGCATCGCCCAGCCAGTCCTGCACGCTCTCCCGGAACAGCGGCATCTCGGGCACGGAGGACGGCGAGCGCACGCCGTGCAGCAGCTCGGCAAGCCGGTGGGACTCCCGGCTGACCCGGCTCAGCGTCGTCCCGTCGAGCACCACGCAGGCCAGCAGAAAGGCCCGGGACCACAAGGACACTTCCGTTTTCCTGGCGTCGTCACCCCCTGTCGCGGGGTGCGGCCCCAACAGCTTCGCCGCCTTGACCCGCAACTCGTCCCCGAGCCCCTGCGCAATCCGGTCGATGTCATCGCCGTCCCGCACACGCCGCGCCAGCCGACGGGCCAGAACGGCGATCTTCTGCATGGATCGGCGACCGCGCAAGTCCTCCCGGAGACGCTGGTGCTCTAAAAGTCTCTGGCAGCGCTCCGGCTGATCGGCGAGCAGGACCGTCAGGTGCCGCTCCAGCACCTCGAACCGCATGTCGACCGCGATCTCGTGCTCGACCACGTGCTCGTCCAGGCCCCGGACAGCAACCTGATCGTCGACGACGATCACCAACGGGGAGCGCCCGTAGGTCGTTTCCCGTAACCGGATGAGCACGTGCGCACTCAGCTCGTTGGCCCATTTCCTGCCATCGCTCTCGACGACATGCCCCCGGCCCGGTTGAAGTCCCCCGTCCTTCTTGACGAGCCGGCGCACGCCCGTGTCCGAGTCCAGTACGACGACACCGGTCTGCATCACCTTTCGCGCGGCGAGCAGTGCCGTGGCGTAACGTCCGGTACCGGGAGCGCCACGCAACACCGCGACACCGTGCTTGACCAGGTGCTTGACAAGACTTTCATGGCTGGCGGGCGCGACGTAGAACTCGCTCAGCTCATCCAGATAGTCCTCGGGGATCCGACCGTCGACGGGATCGACGTCCGGGACAGTGAAGTAGTTCTTGTACATCGTCGCGGCGGCGTCCCCACTGCCGAAGCCGACCGCTCTGCTCTTGATTCCCCCTTCGACAGAAACCGAGAACAGGCCCTGTTCACGCAACCGACGGATGTGGTCGGCTTGGTCGTCAGCCGTCTCCACGGACACGTCGTCCTGCCCGGTGGCAGACGGTTCCGTCGACGGCTTGTCAAGGGATTCGTTGACGGGATCGGTTATGCCCTCCATGGCAAGCACACCCGTCACCGCTGGTAGTTCTTGTTCATGGTCTTCGCCGCGTCTCCGCTGCCGAAGTGGAAGACGCCGCCCTTGTTCCGCTTCACCACATTGGTGGGTGCGGGGGACGGGTTCTGGTCCGGATCCGGGACGGAGATCAGCGGTTCCAGCTCCTCCGGGCCGTGTTCCGGTACGTGGATCCATCCGTAGCCGCTGAATTCCTTCTCCTGAACATGCACCTGGACGTACCGGGCCGGGTCCAGGCCCTCTCCTTCGCCTCGGAGCCTGACCACGTCCTGATAGAGCCGGTCGGAGACGATGACCGCGAGATCGGTCGAATGGATGGCCTTCAACACCCCTTTGAGCTGCTCCGCGTTGAGGTAGCGGGCCACAGAAACCGGCGCGGGCCCGCTGTGGCCGAGGGCGGCCGTACGTGCCACACCGAAGTCGATGGCCAGCTTGAGCCGCATCCGCTCCTTCTCGGCGCGGTTGGCATTGGACTCGCCGAGCCGAGTGGCCAGGTTCCGTACGAAGCCACCGAGCACCTCCGGCTCCGGAGTATCGAGCGGCAGCACGGCGAACTCCTGGTCACCCTGCGGCTGACGTTCCCACGCCGTACGGTCCAGACCGCTGAGCACCGCAGCTTCCTCCAGCACCCGGACCAGGTCGGCCTGGACCGTCTCCTGGTCCAGGGTGTCGCGGAAGCTGTACCTCTCCACGTCGGCGGCCATGCAGAGATGGCGGGTGATGATCTCCTGCGAGCGGGACCACGAATGCGACTGCGATGTCATCGGACCGGTTCTCCTGCCTGCCGTAGTTGATGTGCGCGTCAACTGTGCGGCCGGATACGGAGAACACCGCTCTAGGTCGTAGAAATACGGTTTTCGGTAGGAGAGGTGGGCGATACACGCGTTACGGGAGAGGTGGCCCCAGCCTGGCGATTTCCCGTAGTCGGGCCAGATCGAGTACCACGTTGCGCCGGTAGCCAGTCGTGATGAGGCCATCCCTGCGCAGCTCGGCGAGCGCCTTGTGGATCGTGACCTCTGCCGAACCGGTGAGTGCGGCCAGTTCCGGCTGAGTGAGGTCAACACCGATGGCTAACCCGCGGGGGACCGGATGTCCGTAAGAGACGGCCAGTTCCGCGATTACGCGGGCGAGCCGCACCTTGACGGGATAGCCTCCGAACTCCACCCGCCGCTGGTTCGCCCAGCGCAGCCGACGGACGACGATGCGGTTGACTGCCCGCGCAGCCTCGGGGTGGGAAGCGAGGAAGACATGCAAGTCGGATTCGCGAACGACGCTGGCGGCAATCTCCCCACAGGCAGTGACTGTGGCCGACCGCGGCGCGCCGTCGTCCATGGCAGCCATCTCGCCGATTATGTCCCCGCCCACCCGGATGGCGAGCAGCGCCTCGTGACCGTTGTCCAACTGGGCAGTGACCTTGACGAATCCGGAGCGCAGGAGCACCACATGGTTGGAGCGGTCGCCCTCACGGATCAGGACCTCCCCGGGCAGATAGCGGCAGCGGGTTCCGAGCCGCAGCAGACAAGTACGAATGGGGTCCGACAGCCCGCCCAGAAAGCTTCGGACGGGCCACTCCTGCTGACCTTGGGATTCGGACTCTGTTGTCAAGCTCCCACCTTCTCCGCCGCGACTGTGATCCGTGCCTGACTCAGGAGATCCTTTCGGTCTCAGAAGAGCAGTTGAGAGCGCTGTACGACAGAGGACGAACATCATGAGTTGATGCGCAGGGCGCACACCCAGGCGCACAACGCCTCGCTCAGTTCCTCGGCATGGGCCCGGCCGGTCCACCGCTGAACTGATGCCCGTCGAACCTTCGAGCCGGGCTTCCTACCGCCTCGGCCATGCCTCGTAAAGGCCCCAGTTCTGGACACGTTGACCGGCGTAACAGCATCGTTCGGTCGCCCGAGTTGCCCCGGCTCCACCCCAAGTCAGAACTATTCCGAACGTTCGTGGTCACTGACGAATTTCGACAGGCCCTCGCAGTCGAGAGCGAGGGGTCTTCGTCGCTCGGCTTGCGGCGGGCCACAGCCCCTCCTCGGCGAACACTTCGTCGAAGACCTGGCGTGCCCGCTCCTACTCGTGCGCGGAACCGTCCCTCCGGGAGGGAGAGGCTGACCCTGGTCGCCGGCCCTTCACCAACGCTGTACGGGATCTCACTCATGGGGCACGATCATCAAATAAGTAGGAATTCCGGCTAGCGGCAGCGCTCGCCGAATGAGGCGAACTCCAGGCCCGCCACCCAGTGGTCTCAGCTCTGGTCTTGTTGACCTACGTTCAATGGCGTCCGAACGTCACTGCACAGACCACTCCGCCGCTGTTCAGGACGCCCACGACCGTATCCGAACGCGCGAACGAACGCTCGGGAAGCGTGTTGGGGGCACCCCTCACGGGTGGAGCCCTTCGGCCGAAGGTGACGCGGCGCGCGCCACTGCCGGGTCACCCTCAGCCCAAGGGTTCGGTTCCGGCCCGCTCCCTCACACCAGGAGCGGCAAGGACACGAGGCCCCGCATCAGGCGGGTGTGCCGCCACTCCAACTCCTCCTCCGGCACCGCCAGTCGCGCGTCCGGGAAGCGGGAGAGGACTGCCCCCAGGGCGAGTTCGCCCTCCGCTCGGGCCAGGGGGGCGCCCACGCATCGGTGGATGCCGTGGCCGAAGGCGAGGTGGCCTGTGGCGTCGCGGTCGAGGTCGAGTTGGTCCGGGGCGGGGAAGCGGGTCGGGTCGCGGTCGGCTGCGCCGGGGGCGATGAGTACCGGGACGCCTGCCGGGATCTCCGTACCGCCGAGTGTGAGCGCTTCCGTGCTGTAGCGGAACGTGGCGATTCCTACCGGTGAGTCGAAGCGCAGCAGTTCGTCCAGGGAATCCCCGAGCAGCCGCGGATCGGACCTCAATCGCGCGAGGGACGAGGGGTGTTGGAGGAGCGCCAGGGCCGCGTTGCCGATGAAGTTGGTGGTGGTCTCGTGGCCGGCCACCAGCAGGAGTACGCCCAGCGAGACGAGTTCGTCCTCCGTCAGCCGGTCCTGGGCGTCGCGTACGGCGATGAGGTCGTCGAGGAGGCTCTCGCCGGGCGAGGCGCGTTTGGTGGCGACCAGGTCGGTCAGGTAGTCGGCGAGGGCGTGGGAGGCGGCGTCGATCCGTTGGGGGTCGCCGGCGGCGAACAGTTCGCTCGACCACGTACGGACGAGGGGGCGGTCCGATGCGGGTACCCCCAGCATTTCGCAGATGACGGTGACCGGCAGCGGGACCGCGAGGCTCGCGACGAGGTCCACCGGGCCGTGGTCGGGCCAGGCGTCGAGCAGTTCGTCGACCAGTGCGGCGATGTACGGGCGCATCCGCGCGACGGCCCCGGTGGTGAACGCCTTGGTCACCAGGGTCCGTAGCCGGGAGTGCTGCGGCGGGTCCGTGGCCAGCATGTTCCGGGAGACGGCGGGATGGAGTGCGCGCCGCGACGGCTTGTCCGCGAAGAAGCGTGCGGTGTTCTTCGACAGCCGGGGGTCGGTGAATGCCTCCCGGGCCTCCGCGTAGCCGGTGATCAGGTAGCTGTAGTGGCCTCCTGAACCGGTGGGCACCTTCTGTACGGGGGCGGTGCCGCGCAGCTTGGCGTAGGTCGGGTAGGGGTCTGCGAAGAACCGCGGGTCCCGCAACGGGTCGCTCACGCCGGTGATTCCATTTCTGAGGGCGCCGGTTCCTCGGCGACGGTACGTACGGTCTCGCTCCGCGCATAGGCGTGGGCGACCAGGAGCAGCCACTCGGTCTCGGCGCGGAGGTTGCCCGCCCGGGCCGCGGCACCGGGGGCGGGCGCCGCGGCTTCCGTCCGCGGTGCGCTCCCGGCCTTCTTGGCGTGTACGGCGGCTCGCAGGACCGCGGCCTCCACGGTCGCGTCCCCTTCCGGGCTGCCCGCGATGCCCAGTTCGGCGACGGCCCGTTCGGCGTGCTCCTGGACGCGCGGGGAACGGTGGGGCCGCAGGGCGAGGCCGCCGTCGTTGATCTCGATCACGCGGCGGTGCAGGAAGAAGGCGAAGTCGTCGGCCTTCTTCTCCTCGCCGAACTCGGCCTCCGCCAGGACGACTTCGGGTGCCGCGCCGGTGACGGCCTCCCACAGGGGGCCGAGCGCGGCGTGCGACCGCGACTCCCAGCGCCGGCGCAGGAACTGGCTGAACGGCCAGACGACCGCGGGGAGGGTGAGGCCCAGGGCCATGAGGAGTACGGCGAGGGCGGGCGCCGTCACACTGAACACGCAGCGGACGGGGGTGAAGGGCGTCGAGCAGCGGGCGCCGTCCGGGATGAGGCCCAGTCCGAGCCCGATGGACACCAGCGTGAACACCTTGTACGCGGCGTACAGCAGCGCGAAGACGCAGCCGGCGGCGGTGACGCGCAGCCCGATGCGCTGGCTCCTGCGCCGTGAGCGGTGGGACTGCTTCCAGGTCTGCGCGCAGAAGTCCTTCGCCGTGACACCCAGATAGGTGATGTAGATCAGCACGTAGAGCGCGTAGAGCTGGGGCGACCGGTCGTTCATCTGCTCGGCGGCGAACAGCACCGTCATGCCGGCGACGGAGCCCCCGAGGCACAGCAGACGGAGACGGACGCTCCGCCGGGCCTCCTCGGGCTCCAGATTGAGCTGGAGCATGAACACGAGGACGGCGGTCGCGGCGGCCAGCGTGAACGAGTTGCTGAGCAGGCGGCCGACGTGGGGAACGACGCTCTCGGCGGCGCTTTCCACGAACGGTATGTACGAGGCGAAGGCGAGGGCAAAGGACGCCAGCAGCGCGGCCATGGGCCAGGTGCCGGTGGGTCTGTGGCCGCCTCGCCCGCGTACCCAGTAGCCGGCGGCGAGGAGTAGCACGAGGGCGACGCCGGAGAACAACAGGTTGATCATGTGTGCCGATGGCCCTTCCTGGTGGGTTCGGCGAACAGGGCCTCCCAGCGCTCGGCGCCCTTCGCGGGCTCGCTGGGGGGAAGTTCACGTCCGCGGTACATGTGCTGTCGGATGACGGTGGCCATCATCTCGGCCTCGCGCTCGTCGTCCGTGGAGTAGCTCGTACGTCCGTTCATACGCCGGACGAGGGTGGGGTTGAAGCCGATGGCGCGGAAGGTGTCGGCGTCCAGCTCCAGACTGCCGGGGTGGTCACAGATGATGTGACTGACCTCGTGCGCGAGTATGTGGTTCTGGTGCAGGGCGGACGTTCCCTCCTCGTAGAAGAGGAGGTCGGCGTCGGAGGTCTCCAGGCGGATGCCACACGGTGCGTCGATCGCGCCGAGCGTGCTCAGCGGCCTGAGAACGATCGGACGGCCGCGCTGCTCCGCCACGGCGTCGCACAGATCGCGGGTGCTGAAGCGGTGGGGAAGCCGAAGGGCCGCTACGCGCTCCTCGCACGCCTCGCGAAGCCGCTCAAGGTCCATGGTCGGTCCTGACGTCGCCCGGGTCTGCCCTCCTGCGAACACACCCCTGCACGGAGGGGAGTGATCCGGGTGCCCCCGCGCCGAACCGATCGAAAGCTTAGGCGAATACTCATGCCCGGCCAAGGGATTCCCGTTCCCCTGGCGGGAGTTGACGACCGGATGCCGAAAGCGGCCGTCAGTCGTCCAAGTTCAGGTTGTCCGGGGCGGGTTCGCCCGGCAGCCCCTCCAGGATCCGCGCCTGCTCGATCACCGTCGCCACCATCTGAAGGGTCTCCGTACTCAGCCCGTTGGCGCGCAGGGCGACGGTACGGACGTTACGGTCCCGCATGGCCGCGAGGACGGCGATCTCCGCCCGGGTGCGGTGGGCGGCCTCCTCGTCGACGAAGTACCCGGCGGGCACACCGAAGAAGTCGGCGAGCGCCTTGATGGTGTACCTGGTGGGGTTCTTCTTGGCCCCGGTGCGCAGTTGCTGGATCGCACTCGCGGTCAGCCCCTTGCCCTGGTCCCCCGAAGCCTCCTGGATACCCGCGGCGACCTCGGCGTACGTGTAGGGCCCGCGGTTCTCCGGGTGGACCTCCTCGAACAGGTAGTCCAGAAGCTGTGCGAAGGTACGCGGCTCGTCGTCTGTCACGTCCGGTACGTCCTTGTCACGATCATCGCTGTGTCCACTCCGGTGCGTGAGGAGCAGGGAGTTCCCTGACATCTTCCCCACTGTAGTTGCCCATCCACCGCAACCAGGGTGTACGTTCATGGGGGAGCGGCTCACACCAGAGTGTTCACGCACTGGTCAGGCGTCTCCGCTCCTTGGGGTGTACGTGAACTCCCAGGCAGGGGCCGGGTTTCACGGGGGTGAGCCCGGCCACCTCGGGGTGCACACCGGAACCATGGGGGAACGCACCGGAACCAGAGGGTAGCTCCGGCCGTGATGTCCGGGCAGCGCCCTACGCCTGGGAATCGTCCGTCCGGCTCCTGTTGAACACCGTCAGATGCCCGTACGCGGTGCGCGTGACGACGTCGGACGCCGGCGGCCGGGCACCCCGGTCCGTGTCGACCGCGACACTGTCCGGGAAAGGCTCGGACGGCCAGGCGTGTTCGAGGATCAGCGTGTTCCAGGTGTCGCGGGAACTGCGTCCCGCACGGTCGAGAACGAAACCCTGGCAGTCATCGCGGAAGGGGTGCAGCGCTCGCACCAGTGCCGCCACCACCTGCTCGCGCTCCGGCTCCATCAGGCCGGCGAGGTCGTACACCACCGCCGTCGTGGCACCATCCAGCCGGCGGACCCGAACGACCGTATAGGTGTCCGAAGCGAACCACAGGTGGAGCGCGACCTCTCCGTCACCGGGGTCCGCCAGGAGCGCGGCCACGTCGGGCGCGTTCTCCACGGGCCGGGGGTGCTCACCGCCCACGTCGGTACGGGAGAGGACCATGTCGCCGGTAAGGCGATGACGCGTGTTCAGCCCGGCGGACTTCAGGGCTCCCAGCAGTCGGCCCCAGCTCTGCGCATTCAGATCCGACAGATACCAGGCGAAGAAACCTCCCGCGCCCCGCACACCGTTCCCGTCCGCACGAAAGGCGGACGGGCCGAAGACCTCCCGCACGATCTCTCCGGCACGCACGGACGAAACCGCGGGAACGGTGTAATACGAACCACGGACATCCGTCAGAAATTCTTCCGGCAGTTCCACATGGTAGCGATGAACATAATGCTGGAGTTCGACAGGCCACAGCCAGGTGCCATCGGTGACGAGCGATCCGGCGCCCGAAATCCATTCGTCAGAGGAAATTACATCGCGGTCCGCCCCCATGGTGCTGAAAATTTCGACACCTGACGACATGTACTCCAGAATCCGCGACTCATCGTACAGCGCATGGGGCCGAACGGCGTCACGAATGGACGGAGCCGAGGCATCAGGGTCCTGCGACTCGAACTCTCGATAGAACCCGATTCGCTTGATCATTGCGTCTCCGTTGTTCGTTCTGTCAGTTGGCCATCGGCAGGAACGTACGCCAATATCCATTGTTACCGATTTCGGGCGTCTGTTCCATGCCGAGCCCGGCAGACGTCCCCACCTTGTTGGTCGGCGCCATGACGGGCACCCCCAGGTCATTGGCCACGCTCTGGGCGAGCGGAAGCTCCACGGAGTTCGGCGCCGCGTAGCCGGAGTGACACGAGATCAGGCGGACCGGGCCACCACCGTAGTTCGGGTTGCTGCGGATGGCGTCCGAAATATGACTCGGGTGCACCTCGAAATCCATGAGGATCTTTCCCGAACTGTTCACCCGGCCAGGCAAAAACACACCCTGGTTCGTACCGTGAATAACGACATCATGCTTTCCGGGGACACGCGCGACGCGTTGCGTATTTCCCAACGTACGTTCGTCGTATCCGATGGTCGTGACCCGCTTTCCGAAGTAAACGGGATCTCCTGATATGAGTGCGTGATCGCCCGGCACCTTCGGCGGAACGGGAGTTTTCGAGTCCTCGCTCCGGAACAGATCCCAGGTGCGCCGCTTCCCCATGTCGTCAAGTACGAGGGGGCCTCGCCCGAGTCCCGCAAGATTCGGATTCGCGATTCCGATGGGGATGTCCTGCCCGTAAAGGTTACGGAATCCTCCCACCTCGCCCGCGACACGCCCCGCACCGGCCGCACCCCCGAAAGCGCCACCGAACGCGCCGCCGTAGATGCCTGCCTGTTCCACCGAGTCGAGGCTGAAGCCGTCCTGGAGGCCCGTAGCCATCCTCAGCGGCTGGGCGACCGCGAGGTCGATGGTGATGCCCTCGATCGCGCCGAAGGCGATGCCGGTCAGAGTGGTCGCGGTGATGGTGGCGACGGTGGTGGACACCGTGACGCCGAGCCCGGCGGCGACTTCGATGATGGTCGCGGTCGCGGCTGCGGAGGCCGCCGTGGACGCACCGAAGGTGAACACCGCGAGTCCCACGCCGGCGGCGATGACCGTGGCTCCGATGCCGATCTCGATCCATAATTGCTCAATGGCGTCGTCGACGGCGTCGGCGAATTCTTCGAGCGCCTTGGCCATGGCTCGGGCGGCCGCGGCCGTGTCGTCCAGCCACCCCACGCCTTCGCTCTTGTGGTAGCGGGACCAGAACAGCTCGAACGCATCGATCGCCTCCCCCTTGTTGTGGAGGATGATCGAACCGGCTTTGCCGTTCACCGGCCCGATGACATCGTCCACCGCTTCGGCGAAGGTCCGCCATGCCTTCGCAGCCGATCGCAATGTGCCGGAGTTCGCGTCCGGCCACCACATGCCGGCCTTCATCAGAAGGTCTTTGGCGATGTCCTCAGCGCTCACCGGGCGCCCTTGTCCCCGTCCGCGCCGGGCATCGCCACCTTGGTGAACATGCCTTCGATGAGTTCGTCGTTGTCCACGTGGCCGTCAGCCATGTCGACCATGGCAGCATGGATGCTCATCAGACCGAGCGTGAGAATGCCGACCCCTCGCTCGATCTCCTTACGCCTCGGCGTGTACGCGTCTCCGAACTTCGCGCCCTGCTCGTCATCCCCCCATGGGGAGCCCAGCGCGGCCAGCGACTCTTTGAGCGCCTTCGCCGCATTCCCGAGAGCCTCGCTCTGCTCCTGGAATGTCGGGGCTGCCCTCTTCAAGTCCTGGGTGGAGATGTCCAGGACCTTGCCCGTGTCGCCCATATCTTCCTTCCCCTGCCACCGTTCGGGAGGTCACGACGGTAGTCGATCACCCGCAGGGCGACAGGGCGACAGGTCGTACAGGGCAGACGTACGGCGGTCTACGCGTCCGCGAGCAGGGGGTCGTACGGGGTGGAGCGGCGGCGGCCCGACATGAAGGTGAGGAAGTCCTTCACGAAGGCGGTGCGGGTGTATCGCGGGTCGGCTTCGGGCATCGTGCGTCGGAAGGCGGTCCGGAACAGGGTTCGGTACTCGGCCTCGTCGATGAATCCGTTGCCGTCGGCGTCGGTGACGTCGAAGAGCACTTCGGCGACCCTGATCAGTGCGGGGCCGGCGAGGGAGGGGGTGGCCGCGGCGTATTCCTCCTTGCTGATGCGGCCGTCGCCGTCGGTGTCCAGGGCTGCCTGGAGTTCCCTCCACCACGCGGCGTACGCCTGGTAGAGCCTGGTCTCCTCCGGTTCCGCCAGGTCGAGGCGGGTCGACAACTCCCGGGCCATGGCGGCGAGATCGGGCCAGTCCAGGTATCCGTTGCCGGTCTGGTCCAGGACCTCGGTGAAGAAGGCGTCGGCGCTCCGCCGCGTCCCGGTGTCCTCGGCGGGAGCGTCGTGTACGGGGAACGGGGTGACCAGGCGGAACAGGGCGCCGGCCTGGTCCATCCGGCCGCGCAGGGCGGTGAGGGCGGCGGTTCGGGCGGCCTCCGTGTCCGTGGAGGAGAGGTGGAGCAGGCCGATGAGGTTCTCGGTCCTGATCCAGTGGTCGGGCAGGAACCGGGCCAGGCCCGCGGCCAGGTAGGCGCTGTGCATCAGCGTCCGGGCGCCGGGGACTTCGGGCAGGCCCGCGCGGCGCCGGAAGGGCTCGGGGAGGGACGCCACGGTGACGGCGCCGATGACCGGGCCCGCGAGCGCGCGGCCCGCCGCCCAGACCGTGGGCAGGCCGTCCAGCAGGGCCGGTGCCGGGAGGTGGTCGAAGAGCTGGTAGAGGATGACGCGCAGCGCCTCCGTGTTCTCCAGTTCCTCCTCGACCACATGGTCGTAGTACGGCCAGAACTCCTGGAGCGTGGGCGGCAGATGGCCTTCGCTGTCCCCCAACGCCGCCAGGAATGCCTGGAATTCGGCGTAGAGGCGTTCCATGGTGGCCGGGTCGAGCGGTTGGCCGCTCAGTCGGCACATGGTGACGGAGCTCTCGAAGAGCGTCGCGACCACCCAGGCGCGGAGCTCGGGGTCCATCGCGTCGTACGGCCGGTTCCGGGCGTCCGTACCGCTCATCCGCGCGTGCAGGCGGTTGAGGCGCGCCGCCTCCCGCTGCCGCTCGTCTTCGTCGGCGCCGAACATGCGCTGGAGGCTGAAGAGGGTGTTGCGCAGCCGGCGCCACGGGTGCGCCACGAACGTCGAGTTGTCGGTCAGGGCCGCGCCGATCCGCGGGTGGGCGGCCTCCAGCACCGTGGCCCTGACCACGGCCAGTGCCCAGCGCGGATCGTTGAAGAAGCGGTGGAACTGGGAGTCCGGGCCGAAGAGGGAGCCCGGCGGTGTGTCTGCCGTCGGTGGGGTGGGAGTGGAGGTGGGGGTGGGGGTGCTGTTGGCGTGGGGGGCTCCGGGGAGGCCGGTGCCTGGGTCCGTCACGGGTGAGGTTCTCCGTTCGTGTACGGCGTCACGCCGCCGAAGCGGCGATCGCGCTGCCGGTAGGCGTGCAGGCACTCCAGGAAGTGCGGTGCGCGGAAGTCGGGCCAGAGCACCTGCGGGAAGGTCCACTCGGCGTAGGCCACCTGCCAGAGCATGAAGTTGGAGATGCGCTGTTCACCGGAGGTCCGGATGACGAGGTCCACATCGGGCGTGTCGGGAAAGGGCAGATGGGCGGCGAAGCGCCGCTCGTCGACGGCGTCGGCCGGCACCCCGCTGCGGATGAGGGAGCGTGCCGCCTCGACGATGTCCCCGCGTCCGCCGTGGTCGAACGCCACGGTCAGCGTCATGCCCCGGTTCGTGCTCGTCAGCGTCATCAGGTCGGCGAAGTCCCTGGCCAGCGGTACGGGGATCCGCGGGTCCGCCACGCCCAGGAAGCGGCAGCGGATGCCGCGCGCGTGCAGCAGCGCGGCGTGTTTGCGTACGACGCGGCGCACCAGGCGCATGAGGAAGTCGACCTCGCTGCTGGGGCGTTGCCAGTTCTCGGTGGAGAACGCGTACAGGCTCAGCCACTCCACGCCCGCCGTCCGCGCCGCCTCGATGACGTCGATCACCGTGGTCTCGGCCGCCCGGTGGCCCGACGTACGCGGCAGGGACCGCCGCGCCGCCCACCGGCCGTTCCCGTCCATCACGCACGCGACGTGACGCGGAACCCCTCGGGGCTCCCCTGGGGCCTGCGACGGGTCGGCGGACGTGCCGTCGGCTCGGTCAGCCGTCATGGACGCTCCCCCGGCTGCCGTGACAACAGTCCCCCTCCGCCTCGCACCGGCCCGTTCCGGGCCCTTGAGGCGTCAACCGGACGGACACCTCAGCACTCAGCAGAGTGCCGGTCCCCCGCCCCGGGCACACCGCCATCTCGTCGTATTCACCCGCAGTACGTCAGTCCGATTGCGTGACTTCTACGGGACCAGGTCGTTGCCGATGGAGGGGACGCCTCATGTGGTGGACGGCGTCCCCGGCTCCGCCGCCACCCGGGTCAGATGGGTCAGAACCGACCGCGCCGCGCGTTCCACCGCGTGCCGCGCCTGCTCGGCCGCCTCCGGGTCGGCTGCGTGGTCGACGGTCTCGAAACCGTGGCGGGCGAGCGGTACGTCGATCACCTCCACCCGCGCCCCGCCGCCCCCGGCCGCGGTTCCAGCAGCGGTCAGGAACTCCTCGACCGTCGCCGCGATCTCCGGGCGCTCCCGGCCCACCCTGGTCAGGACGATCGGCAGCCCCCCGGCGGAGCCGACCTTCGCCGCGGGGCGGAAGCGCGGCTCCACCAGCCCCCAGCCGGGGAGCGGCGCGAGGACGGGGTACGTCGCCGCCACGCACCGCAGCCACGGCGGCGGCGCCGCGAGCCAGTCCGCCAGCAGCAGTCCGCCGCCGGAGAAGAACCACAGGGCGACGCGCTCCCGGTCGACGCGCGGATCGGCCCGTACGCGCTCGACCGCCGCGACGATGTCCTCGGCGGCGCGGGCGTAGTCGGTCAGCCCGTACAGGCGGTGGTCCACCGTGACGCCGACGGCTCCCAGGCTCGCCACGTACCGCCCGTAACCGATGAAGACCGGCCAGTCGCGCGGGGTGGGGCGGGTGTCGGCGGGGAGCGGGCCGCCGTGGACGAAGACGACCGCCGGGCGGGGGTGCGGGTTCGGGGTTCGGGGGAAGTAGAGGGTGGTGCGTTCCGTTCTCTCCTGGCTCTCGTGCGACGCCTCCTCCGACGTCTCCTCCGGCACGTCGACTGCGTCCGGTACGTCCAGGAGGAAGGGGCCCAGGTGCGCGGGGCGTTCACGCTTCTCCGCCGTCACCCGGCGCCCCTCGTCCGCCGCAGCCCGCAGGAGTACGCCGGCCAGCTCGTCGGGGGCCGAGAGCATCGGCCAGTGGCCGGTGTCCAGCTCGAAGAAGCCCACCCGGGGCTGGGCCAGCGCCTGGAAGCGCGGCTGTCCGGTCCCGACCAGCATCTCGACCAGGGCGATGCCTGACCCGTTGGCCGTGCAGAAGATCCCGGTCGTCGGCAGCGCGGCGAGCGCGTCCGCGTGCGGCAGGCGGAGCGGCTGGGTGAGCGTGCCCAGCGGCTGGGGCGCGGCGTGCCGGGCCAGCCGTTCGAGCGCGGGCTCGGGGATGCCGGCCGTACCGCCCCAGCGCTCCGGCTCGTCGAGCGGCGGCGGGGGGATCAGCCAGCCGTCCCCGTCACCGTCACCGCTCCCGTCGCTCCCGTCGCGCTCCTCCGCCGCCAGCCGGTCGCGGATCGCCTGGTCGGGGGCGAGCGCGAGCGCCGTGTCGCCGTCCTGGGGCAGGCCCGCGTCGAGGTAGACGATCCGGGCGACCCGCTCCGTACGCCGGTCCGCCGCGCCGAGCACCGGGTGGATGCCGTAACAGTGGCCCACCAGCACCACATCCCCTGGAACGGCGGAGTCCGCGGGATCGGCCGGGGGGATGGTGTCGATCAGGTTCACCACATCCTGGATGTGCGTCTCCAGGTCCGTGTCCGGGCCCGCGAGATGCCGGCGGTCGCCCATGCCCGTGAGCGTCGCCGCGTACACCTCGGATCCCGCCGCCCGGAGCAGGGCGGTCACCTCCCGCCACACCCAGCCGCCGGTATGGCTGCCCGACACCAGCACGAACGCCGTCATGACCACCGCTCCTTCGCTCCGTATCAGCCCGTACAGGCTCATATCGGCCTGCATCGGCTCGTACGCCGATCTCGTACGCCGGTACCGTAGGAACTCCCCCTGAGGGAGGTTCAAGCCGTGGATGACGGCACATGGAGCATCGGGGAGCTGGCCCGGCGCGCGGGCGTCACCGTCAAGACCGTCCGCTTCTACTCCGACCGCGGGCTGCTGCCCGAGGCCGCCCGCAGCTCCGGGGGACACCGCCGGTACGGTCCCGAGGCGCTCGACCGGCTCCGGCTGATCCGCTCACTGCGCTCCCTCGACCTGCCGGTCCCCGACGTGGGCCGGGTCCTCGGGGAGGAAGCCACGCTGGAGGACGCCGCGCTGGAGGACGCCGTCGCCGCGCGGCTGCGGGAGGTCGGCTCGCGGCTGGCCGCGCTGCGCTGGCAGGAGGCCGCGCTCCAGTCGCTCCGTGACTGCGCCCCCGGGGAACGTGCCGAACGGCTGCGCCTCGTCGGCGCCATGACCGCGCCGCCCAGCACCACCGCGCTCGCCCGCTTCTGGCGCCGCGAACTGCCCGCGCGGCTGCCGGCCGGGCTGCGCGCCTCGATCGTGGACGCGGCGGTTCCGCAGCCTCCCGTGGATCCGACGCCCGCCCAGGTCCTGGTCTTCGCCCGGCTGCACGCGCTCGTATCCGACGCCAGGCCCCCCGTCGACCACTGGCGCTCCCCGGCCGGCCGGACCATGTGCGGCAGGACGGACGACGAGGTGCGCCCCGCCGTGCTCTTCGAGGGGCTCGGCGAGGCGTTCGAGCTGGCCTCGGCGGAACTGCGGGCGCGGCGGCGGCCGTACGCGGGCGACGCGCTCGACTGCTTCGTCGCCGCCCACGCCCGTACGTACCACGCGCGGGACACCCCGGTCTTCCGGCAGCGGCTCCGCGTCCTGCTCACGGTGACCGCCGATCCCGTCCTCGACCGCTACTGGGAACTCAGCGGCGAACTGTCCGGCCCCCTCGAACCGACCCTCGGCGCCGCCCAGGAGTGGCTGCGCGCCGCCCTGGACGCGGAACCGGCCCCGGTCGCTGCCTAGCAGCTACCGTCCGACACCTGTAGCCCCTTGCCGGCGCCCGCGGTCCGGCTCACGATGTTCGGTACGCAGGCCGCCCCGTCGAGGCTGTAGGAGTACGGGATGCTGACCGTGGTGGTGGACTGCGGGTTGGGCCCGGCGGGTTTGTTCTCGCTGCCCGGGGTGGACCAGGTGACGTTGTCGAACGTGTTGCCGCCGACCTGCCAGTAACCGACCGTGTCGGTGTAGAAGGTACCGAGGACGTCCTTGGAGTCCTCGAAGTAGTTGTTGTCCACCTTGGCCCGGGCCCCGGCCCGGGAGTTGATGCCGGACTCGTTGAGCTTCACGTAGTGGTTGTTGTACATGTGGGCGACGCCGCCGCGCAGCAAGGGCGTACGGGAGTCGATGTTCTCGTACCGGTTGTGGTGGTACGTGATGAAGCTGTTCGACAGCTCGCTCTCGCTGGACCCGACGAGCCCGCCGCGGCCGGAGTTGCGCAGGACGCTGTAGGACAGGGTCACGTACTGGGTGTTGTCCTTCATGTCGAAGAGGCCGTCGAACCCCTCCGACTCCCCGCCCGACGCCTCCAGGGTGGTGTGATCGACCCATACGTTGCGGACGTTCCGCTCCATGCCGATGGCGTCACCCCCGTTGGACGTGGGCGAGCCGGACTTCTTGACGTTCCGCACGGTCACGTTCTGGATGATGATGTTGCTGGACTCGCGTATGTGGATGCCGAGTTGATCGAAGACGGCGCCGCTGCCGACACCTAAGATCGTGACGTTGCTGATCTGCTTGAGCTCGATCAGACCGGCGGCGGTGTTGCAACTCGCGCCCGACACCTTGCTGGTGTTGCCGTGGTTGATGGTCCCCTCGACCTCGATGGTGATCGGGGTACTGCTGCTGGCCCGGCCGCACAGCGCCTGATGGATCGCGGTCCCCGTGGTGGCCCGTACGGTCTGCCCGCCGGCCCCGCCGGTGGTCCCCCCGTTCTGGGTCGCGTAGCCGGTGGCGCCACCGACCGCGGCCGACGCCGAGGGTACCGACACCACCGCACCGGTCACGGCCGCGAGGGCCACGGTGACCAGCGCAGCACGGAATCGTGGTGCGACTCGTTTCGTCATATCCGTCATATCCGTCTCTCCTCGTTCGTCGTTCATCGTTCGTCGCCACATGCCATGCGCATGACATTTCATGACACCAAGCGGGAGAAAGCGCTTTCCAACCGTGAGGGTAGGGCGCTCCCCGCCGGGTCGGCAAGGCTCCGGACGCCCACGGAACGGACGTGACCGGAGTACGGCACGCCGACCGCACCCACGGGTGGAGGGGTGGCGAGAACGGCACGGACTTCATCGAAGAGTGGATCCCGTAACTCACGTGACACAGAGGTGAAAACAATGTGCCGCCGATGTGCCGCTACCGCCAACGACCTGCGAATACCTGACATTTGCGCTGTTGCAGCGTCGGCTCGAATCTGCGTAGCATTCGTCACCGACGGAATCCGGCCACGATCCCGTCACGCGCCGATGGCCACCGCTGTCCGCCGGGCGCCGAGTGGCGATGGCCTCATCCGGCCGCGGAGCGGAATGAAACCCCTATGGAATAGCGGGGAAACAGCTCATTCACCACGCTCACCCCCACACGCACGAATTGAGCGCAAGGCAGGCACGTGAAATTCACGAGTATGGACGAGTTGGATGTAACGCCGGGACTGCTCACCGTCTGGCGGGCCGTGCCGCGGGGTGCGCCGGTGGGGGTGGGGGGTGCCGGGTGGGTGGCCGATGGGCGGGCCGCCTCGTATGTGCAGGAGGCCCATATCGCCGGGGCGTTGGCGGGCGGAAGGGGTGCGGAGCGGGCTCCTGCGTGGCTGGCCAGCGCTTTTGAGATGCCGGGGGCCGATGCGGGGGTGCTGGAGGGGGCGCTGCTCGCGTGGATCGACCGGCATGAGTCGCTGCGCAGCCGGCTCGTACCGGCGGACGAGGCGGACGAGGTGGACGAGGCGGCCGGTGGAGGGCTGCGGCGTGTCACCCTGCCGGCCGGAGCTGTGGCGCTGCGGCGCGGTGTCGAGGGGCACTTCGAGTCGGGGAAGCTGCTCGCCTCCCGTATTGAGGATGTGTTCGACGCGGAGACCGATCCGCTCGCCTGGCCGTCATTCGTGTTCGCCACCGTTGAGCATGCCGGTGGTCTCACGCTGTATCTCGGCTTCGACCACTCCAATGTGGACGGATATTCCATCCTGCTCATCGCGCATGAAATACGTGAGCTGTATGCGGCGGTCGCCTCCGGAACTCCGGCCGCGCTCACCGAGGTCGGAAGTTATCTGGACTTCGCCGACACCGAACGGGAATACGCGGCGCTCGTGCACGACGAGCACGAGGCCGTGGTGAGGTGGCGTGAATTCCTTGGCTCCGGGGGTGGTCGGCTGCCTGAATTTCCCGGCGCGGCCGGCGGCGCCTTCAGCGGCCTGGGCGCCTTGACCGGGCCGGACGGGCCGGGCGCTTCGGGCCGGCCGGACGACGCCGTGGGAGAGCAGATCGGCGGGTGCGAGTGGCTCCTGGACGCCTCGGCCGCCGGTGCCTTCCAGAGCGCCTGCCGCGACCACGGCGGCAACTTCCTCACCGGTGTCCTCGCCTGCCTCGCGCTCGCGAGCCGGGACCTGGATCCGGACATGGGCCTGGACCCGCGGGGCCAGGGCGAGTTCCGGGCTCTCACCCCGTTCCACACGCGCAGCGACGCGCGGTGGGCGTACTCCGTCGGCTGGTACGTCGGGCTGGCGCCGCTGCGTTTCGCCGTGCGCGGCGGCGACACCTTCGCCGACCTGCTGCCCGCCGCCTCCGCCGCGCTCGACGGGGCCGGGGAGATGGCGGCGATACCGTTCCCCCGGGTCTCCGAACTGCTCGGGACGCCGCTGCGGCCGCGGTTCGTCGTGTCGTACATGGACATGCGCAGGACGCCGGGCGCGCGCCAGTGGGGTGCGTGGAAGGCGGCGGCGCTGCGCAGCCGCTGCGTCGACCCCGACGAGGTCTACCTGTGGATCAACCGCACGTACGAAGGCGTGTACCTGAGTTTCCGCCACCCCGCCACCGAGCACGCCCGGCTCGCCGTCTCCCGCCTCGTCGCCGGGACCGGACGGCTGATGAACCGTGTCGCCGGTGTGGGTCCGCCCGGCGAACCGGCCGATGTGAAAGACGTTCTTCTGCGGGACCTCGTGCCCGCCCGGCAGCAGGAGCCCGCCCCGTGTTGATGACACCCCTTCTCGAACTCTCGCCCGCGCCGGGCGAGTTGGTGCGCTTCCAGGTGCCCGGTGCCGACGAGGCGCCCTCGGCCGTCTCGCCCGCGCCGCTCTCGTACGTCCAGGAGAACCACGTACGGCGGCTGCTCGCGAACCGTGCGGCGGGCCGGGCCCAGTCCGCGTGGGTCGGGATCATGTACGACGTGCCGGGGCGGCTGGACACCGACGCCATGGCCGCCGCGCTGAACCGGTGGGTGCTGCGGCATCCGACCCTGCTCACCTGGTTCTCCCTCCAGGAGGGTGAGGAGGGCGAGGGCGGGTCGGGGATCGTGCGGCGTGTTGTCGATCCTTCCGCCGTCGCGGTGGAGGCCGCGTCCCTCGGCCCTTACGACTCCCCCGACGCGATCCGCGACTGGCTGCTGGAGCTCTTCGACACCGGTACGGACCCGCTCAACTGGCCGCCTTTCGTGGTGGGTTCGGTGGTACGGGACGATGTCTCGACCGTCTACTACGCCGTCGACCACTGTCACAGCGACGGCCTCTCCGCGCTCCTCGTCTTCAGCGAACTGCGCGCGCTGTACGAGGCGGAGGTCGCCGGGACGGTCGCCGAGCTGCCCCCGGCCGGCAGTTACGTCGACTTCTGCGCCCTGGAGCGCGAGCGGTCCGCGCTGCTGACGGCCGACTCGCCCGAGGTGCACCGCTGGCTGGAGTTCTTCCGCGCCGGGCCGCCCCCCACCTTCCCGCTGGACCTGGGCACCGAGCCGGGCGCGACGTACCCCAAGCTCTCGCTCTCCGTGGATCTGCTCGACGCCGCCGAGACGGACGCCTTCGCCAAGGTCTGCCGGACGCACGGCGCCGGGTTCTCCGCCGGGGTGCTCGGGGCGCTCGGCATCAGCGGGTACGAGCTGGGCGGGCACCGTACGTACCGTGCGCTCTCCGTCGTCCACACCAGGGACGAGCCGCGCTGGCTGCTGTCCCAGGGGTGGTTCATCAATCTGGTGCCGGTTCAGTTCCCGGTCGCCCCGGCCGGCTCCGAGACGACGGCCGGCACCGAGGCGACACCCGCCGACACCGAGCCGACCCTCGCCGACATCCTGGCGGGCGCGCGGACCGCCTTCGCCCGCGCCCGTGAGCTGGCCGGGGTCTCCCCCGTGCGGGTCGCCGAGCTGGTGCCGGGGCTCGCCGTGCAGCCGGGCGCCGGGGCCGTGCTGCCCATGGTGTCGTACATCGACCTGCGCCACGCGCCCGGTTCGAAGGACTGGGCGGAGGCGAACTGCCACGGCCTGGCCGGGCCCGGGACCAGCACCGACGTACCGATCTGGGTGAACCGCCTCTGGGACCGTACGTATGTGAAGGTCACCTACCCGGACACGGCGGCGGCCCGGGAGAACGTGCCGCGCTTCCTGGAGCGGCTGCGGGACGTGCTGCGCGAGATCGCCCGGAGCGGCGAGTACCGGGTGCGGGCCACGGGGGACTGAGTCCGTGCGCGTCACGACGATGGACCGGTACGAGCCCGCCCCCGGCCGGGTGGTCGAGTTCGTACCGTCCCCCGCGGCGCTCCGCGCGGCGGACGGCGCCCCGCCCGTCCCCGTACCGCCGTCCGTCAACCAGCGTTTCCATCTGGCCACCGCGGAGCACACCCCGGAGGGCGCCGGGCACTGGCTCGCCTGCGCCTTCGACCTCCCGGACGGGCCCGTCGACCTCGAAGCGCTGCGGGCCGCGTTCGAGGCGTGGGGGCGGCGGCACGAGACGCTGCGCAGCGGCTTCCGCGCCCCGGCCGCCGACCCGGGGCGTTTCGTGGTGGGCGCCCCGGCGTACCGGCTGGTCGCGCGCGACGCCGGGGCGTTCGCGCGCGGCGCGGAGGTACGGGAGTGGCTGACGCGGCGGCTCGGCGCGGCCTGCCGGCCGCTGAACTGGCCCTCGTACCTCTTCGCCGTGGTGGTACGGCCCGGCGGCGGGACGGTGTACTGCGGGTTCGACCACTGCAACGCCGACGCCTACTCGCTGGCCGTCGCCGTGCGGGAGATACGCGAGAGCTACGCCGGCGCCGCCGGCGCGCTGCCCGCCACCGGCAGCTTCGTCGACCACTGCGCCGAGGAGGCCGCGCGGGCGTCGGCCCGGACGGTGGACGCGGGCGATCCCCGGGTACGCGACTGGGCGGCGTTCTTCGCCGGCTGCGGCGGGACCACGCCCGCCTTCCCGCTCCCCCTCGGCGTGCCGCCCGGCGCACGGGTCCCGCAGGGTACGGATACCCGCCCGCTGCTCGGCCCGGACGCGGCGGACGCGTTCGAGGCGCGCTGCCGGGCGGCCGGGGGCAGCGCCTTCACCGGGGTGCTCACCGCCGTCGCCCTGGCCGCGCGCGGGCTCGGCGGCGGGGACGTCCTGCGGCTGTGCACACCGCTCCACACCCGGTACGAGGAGCGGTGGACGCACGCGGTCGGCTGGTTCACGACGATCGCCCCGCTCACCCTGGACATCACCGGCGTACGCGGGATCGAGGACGGCGTACGCGGCGCGCGGGACGCGTTCCGGGCGGCGCGGGCGCTGGCCGAGGTGCCGTTCGCGCAGGTCCTGCCCCTGCTGGGCGGAGCCTTCCGGCGTACCCGCGACGACGTGTTCATGGTGTCGTACATCGACTACCGGCGGCTGCCGGGGGCCGCGCACCACCAGGACGCGAACGCCCACCACATCAGCAGCGTGACCACGGCCGACGACGCCCAGTTCTGGTTCTCCCGCACGCACGAGGGCCTCTTCCTGCGCGCCCGCTTCCCGGCGACCCCGGCCGCCGCGGCGATGGTCACGGGGTTCGCCGACGCCCTCGGGGAGACACTCGCCCGGCCCTGAAAACGCGGGGCGCTCGCGGGCCCGGCGCGAAACTCCGGCGGCCCCTCTCCGGAACCGGGAACCAGCGTGGGAGACCATCGCTCCTACGCCCTGACACACCCGAGACCGCGAGAACGGGACCGACCTCATGCACGGAGCCAGCCTCGCCCCGACCGACCCGGCGGGGGCCGGCCGGACACCGGACCCCATACCCGAGCCGGCCCCGCGCCGGCCCCTGCGCGAGCGCGTCCGCGGCCTGCTGCGCGACCCGGGCGCCCTGGCCCCGTACGCCCTCGCCCTCGCCCTGTTCTGCGCGTACGCCACCCTCACCGTCTGCCGCCACCGCCTGATGGCGACCGCCTCCTGGGATCTGGGGATCTTCGAGCAGGCGGTACGGGCGTACGCGGAGCTGCGTGCCCCGATCGCCGACATCAAGGGCCGCGGCACGCACATCCTCGGCGACCACTTCAGCCCCGTGACCGCGCTCCTCGCGCCCGCGTACCGGCTCTTCCCGACCCCCCTCACCCTGCTGATCGCCCAGGCCGCGCTGTTCGCGCTCTCCGCCGTGCCCGTCACCCGCGCCGCGAGCCGTCTCCTCGGCCGCCGCCCCGGGCTCGCGCTCGGCGTCGCGTACGGCATGTCGTGGGGGCTCCAGCGCGCGATCGCCGTCGACTTCCACGAGATCGCCTTCGCCGTCCCGCTGATCGCCTTCTCCCTCGAAGCGCTGCTCTCGCACCGCTGGCGGGCCGCGCTGTGGTGGGCCGTCCCGCTGGTCCTGGTGAAGGAGGACCTGGGGCTGACCGCCGCCGCCCTCGCGCTGCTGGTGGCGGTACGCGCCCGGCGCACGCCGTCGGCCTCGCGCGTCGTCCCGTACGCCCTCGGGGCCGCGGCGCTGACGACGCTCGCCGCGCTCCTCACCTTCACCGTCGTCATCCCGGCCTTCAACTCGGCCGAAACGTACGACTACTGGGCCAAGATGGGCGGCGGGGGCGGTCCGCTCGACGGCGTCGACATCAAGTTCCGTACGCTCCTGTGGGTGCTGCTGCCGACCACCGGCCTCCTCGCCCTCCGCTCCCCGCTGCTGCTCGCCGCCCTGCCCACCCTCGGCTGGCGTTTCCTCTCGTCGGAGGAGCACTACTGGGGCACCTCCTGGCACTACAGCGCCGTCCTGATGCCCGTCGTCACGCTGGCGCTCGCGGACGCGTGCGCGGGCGTGCGCCGCGCCTCGCGCGCCCGGCCGTGGGTGCGCTCGTACGCGTACCACCTGCCCCCCGCGGTCGCCGCCGCCGCGCTCGCCCTGACGCCGTCGCTGCCGCTCTCCGCGCTGACCGAGCCCGCAGCGTACCGGGTGACCGACCAGGTCAGAGAGGTGGAGGCGCTGTTGGACCGGATCCCCGACGGCGCGAGCGTCGAGGCCAACACCGCCCCGATCAGCCGGCTCACCTCGCGCTGCCGGGTCTTCTGGCTGGGCAACACGCGGGGCGTCGCACCGGACTACATCGCCCTCGACAACCGGCGCTCCCCGGAGCGCGACTCACTGGCGTTCGCGAGACAGCTCCACCCGAAGGAGGCGTTCCGGATCGCCGGGGAGGCGGGCGGCTTCGTCGTACTGGAACTGCGGTCCTGACTGACTGCGGTCCACACTGGTTGCCGTCCTAGCCGGCCGCGGTCTAGCCGGTGCCTCTCCCGGCACCGGCCGCGGTCCTAGCCGGCGTCCCTCCCGGCGCCGGCCGCGAGCAGCAGTTCCGCAGCCACCGTCGCCCCGTCCGTACGGACCGTGGCGGCCACCGCCTTCGCCCGTGCCCCGGTCCCGGGGGCCAGGGCCGTGGCGAGTGCGGCCGACAGGGACGCGAAAGCCGGCGCCGGACCGTCGTGCGCCACGCCGATGCCCAGCTCAGCCACCCGGCCCGCCCAGTACGGCTGGTCCGCGAACTGGGGGACCACCACCTGCGGCACGCCCGCCCGGGTGGCCGTCGCCGTCGTCCCCGCGCCGCCGTGGTGCACGACGGCGGCCACCCGGCCGAACAGCGCCTGGTGGTTGGCCTCGCCGACGGCGAAGCAGTCGTCCCGGTCGTCGATCAGCGCCAGGTCGGCCCAGCCGTGGGAGACGAGTACGCGGCGGCCCTGCGCGCGCACCGCCTCGACGGCCACCCGCGCGGCGTCCCCCGAACCGTGCAGGGGCATGCTGCCGAAGCCCACGTACACCGGCGGCGGTCCCGCCTCCAGGAACGCCAGCAGCCCGTCCGGCAGCGGGCGCTCGTCGGGGAGGAGCCACGCACCGGTCTGTACGACGTCGAGGTCCGGCGTCCTCCGCCACGGGTCCAGGACCGGGTCCGTCGCCAGCCAGGGCCGCTCACCGATGACGTACCCGCGGACGTCGTCCACCGGGGGCAGGCCCATCGACGCCCGCGGGGTGTTGACCGCCGCGCCGAACAGCGCGTCGATGCTCCGGGCGTCCAGGTCCCACAGCTCCTGGTTGTCGGTCACCTCCGGCGGGAACGGCCGGCCCGGGTACGCCAGCGGCGGGCGGTGCGGCGACGGCAGGGTGAGCTGCTGGAAGGTCACGTGCACCGAGCGGATGCCCAGCTTCTCGGCCACCGACCGCGCGGCGGCCACCGCCGGGTACACACCGGTCGCCACCACCACGTCACAGCCGTCGGCCGCCGCGGTGACCGCGTCGACCATGCCGGCGGCCACCTCGGCCGCGCGCTGCGGCAGCGAGGACGGCGGGGGCGCCGCCTTCGTCATCGCACGCGCCGACGGGCCGGCCGGCACCAGCTCCACGCCGACGCCCGCCAACCGCGCCACGAAGTCCTCGTCCGGCGGGGCGCACACCCGCACCTCCCCGCCCAGTTCCCGCAGTCGCATCGCGAGCCCCACCAGCGGCTCGACGTCCCCACGCGACCCGTACGTCGACAACAGCACACGCACTTCATGACCCCCAGATGTCCATCGGATTCCCGCGGATTCCCGCTTCGGCCGCCGATTCTGCGGTACGTACCGGGGCTTGTGGCAAGGCCCCCCATGCGCTATACGTTGAGAGTGGAAAGGAGTGGGTACCTCCGCCCGGTCGGCGACGAACCGTCCCGCTCGCGCCCGTACCCGCCTCCGCACACGCCTCCGCGTTCGTCTTCGGACACGTCTTCGGACACGTCTCCGCATTCGTCCGCGGATACGGCCCCGCATTCATCGCGCCAGGTCTGGTACACCTCGTACGGTTCCAACACGCACCTCGGCCGGCTCGCCCATTACATCAACGGCGGTCGCCCGCCCGGCGCCTCGCGCGTCCACCCCGGGTGCCGGGACCGGCGTCCACCGGCCGCCTCCGTACCCGTCGAGCTGCCGGGCGCGCTGTACTTCGCCACCGAATCGGACTTGTGGGGCGGCGGACGCGCCTTCTACGACCCGGACGCCCCCGGCCGCGTCCTCGCCCGCGCGCATCTCGTCACCGTGGGCCAGTTCTCGGACATCGCGGCGCAGGAGATGTACCGGGAGCCGGGCACCGATCTCGATCTGACGCGGGCGCTGACCACCGGCCGGCAGACGCTCGGGGACGGGCGGTACGAGACGCTGGTCCGCGCGGGCACGCGGGACGGCCTGCCGCTCCTCACCTTCACCGCCCCCTGGCATCTGCACGACGTCCCGGGGAACCCGCCCTCCGCCGTCTACCTCGCCCATCTGTACGCCGGACTGCGGGAGACGGGCGCCTGGGACCCGGCCACGATCGCGGCCTACCTGGCGGCCTGCCCCGGTGCGGCCGGGCACTGGAGCGCGGCGGACGTGGCGGCGCTGGGTGCCGTCACGTAGGTCCCGCCTCCGCTTTCCCCGCCAGCAGCCGCAGCAGCCGCTCCACCTCCCCGGCCATCGCGTCCCGCCCCGGGCCCAGATAGCGGCGCGGGTCGACGGTCTCCGGGCGGGCGGCGAGCCGGTCCCGTACCTCCGCCGTGAAGACGCCGTTGAGATGCGTCGAGATATTGATCTTGCGCATCCCGGCCCGCACGGCCGCCACCAGCGTGCCGTCGTCCACCCCCGACGAGCCGTGCAGCACCAGCGGTACGGGCACCGCCGCGTGCAGCTCGGCGACGAGCGCGAGGTCGATCGCCGCCGTGCGCCGGGTCATCCGGTGCGCGGTGCCGACCGCGACGGCCAGCGCGTCCACGCCCGTGTCGGCCACGAACCGGGCCGCCTCGGCCGGGTCGGTGCGCACCCCCGGCGTGTGGGCGCTCTCCATGACGCCGACGCCGTCCTCGGGTCCGCCCTTGCCGCCGACGGCGCCGAGCTCGGCCTCCACCCACACGCCGTGGTCGTGGCACCAGCGGGTGATCTCGCGGGTACGGGAGACGTTCTCGTCCCAGGGCAGCAGCGAGCCGTCGTACATGACGGAGGTGAAGCCGCGCCGTACGGCCTCCTTGACCAGGTCGGTGCTGGTGGCGTGGTCCAGGTGGAGCGCCACGGGCACCTGGGCGTCCGCGATCGCCGCGTGCGCGGCGGCGGCGAGCGGGCCGAGGGCGCCCCGGTAGCCGGCGGCGTTCTCGCTGATCTGGACGACGACGGGGAGGGCCGCCCGTTCCGCGCCCGCGAGGATGGCTTCGAGCTGTTCGAGGAGGGCGACGTTGAACGCACCGACGCCGCTCGCGGTCCGGTCGACCAGGTCGCCGGTGGGGGTCAGGGGCATGGTTCCTCTTCCTCGTTCTTGCTTTCTTGCTTTCTTGCTACTGGTTCTGTTCTTGCTTGTCAGAGCAGGCCCGTGGCCCTCAGCGACGGCTGGAGGAGGTCGCCGTGGGCCACCACCATGGCGTCGCACAGCTCCCAGATGCGCTCCACGGGCAGCGCGGCGGCGGTCGCCGGGTCGGCCATGGCGGCCTGCCGTACCGCGCGCGGGTCGTCCTCCAGCGCGGCCTTGACCACCAGGTCGTTCATGCTCAGGTAGGTGCGGTTGAGCGCCGCGCACTGGGCGGGCAGCGCGCCGATCCTGGTGGGCTGCACGCCCGACGCGTCGACCAGGCACGGCACTTCGACGGTGCCGGTCGCGGGGAGGTTCGAGATCAGCCCGTGGTTGGGGACGTTGCCGTAGACGGTGCGCGGGGTGCCCGTGGTGACGCTGTGGATGATCTGGGGCGCGTACTCCATCGTGGCCTCGACGTCGAGCGGGGTCCCGGCGGCGAGCGCGTCGCGGGTCTTCCCGTACAGGGCGACGTTCTCCTCGACGATCTCCAGGTACGCGCCGACGGGCAGCCGCAGCCGCTCGATCTCGCTGTCGTGGTGGAGGTACCAGGGCACGTACTCGGCGGAGTGCTCGCTCGTCTCGGTCGGGTAGTAGCCGAGCCGCCGGTACATGTCGACGCGTACGCGGCGCCGCAACTGCGGGTCGGAGGCGATGAGTTCGTCCAACCGGGGGTAGAGGTCCACTCCGTTGTGCTCGAACCGCAGCATCCACGCCTGGTGGTTGACCCCGGCGGCGCGGTACGTGACCTCCTGGTACGGGACGTCGAGCAGCGCGGACAGGTCGCGCAGCGTCCAGTAGACGGAGTGGCACAGGCCCACGACGCGGGTCAGCCCGGTGGCGGCGGTGAGGTACTGGACGTTCATCGCCATGGGGTTGGTGTAGTTGAGCAGCCAGGCGTCGGGGCACAGCTCCGCGATGTCCGCGCCGAGCGCCTTCAGTACGGGGAAGGTGCGCAGCGCGCGGAAGATGCCACCGACACCGAGGGTGTCGCCGATGGTCTGGCGCACGCCGAAGGCGGCCGGTACGTCGAAGTCGGTACGGGTCGACCCGCCCATGCCGACCTGGACGATGTTGATGACGAAGTCGGCGCCGGCCAGGGCCTCGCGGCGGTCGGCGTGCGCGCTGACGGTGACGTACGGGGTGATCCCGGCCCGGTCGGCGATGTGGCGGGCCGCGCCCTCGGCGGTCTCCAGCCGTTCCGGGTCGATGTCGTGCAGGGCGATGTGGAGGTCGCGGAGTTCGGGGAAGGCGAAGAGGTCCGTCAGGAGCCCCTGGGTGAAGACGACGCTTCCGGCGCCGATGAAGGCGATCTTCGTGGTGGTCATGACACGTTCTTTCCGTTGCGGGTGGAGACGGTGGAGACAGAGGAGACGGTGGAGACAGAGGTCAGAGGTCAGAAGTCGGAGAGGGAGAGGGAGAGGAATCGGCGGGGAGCGCGGCGCACGCCTCGTCCCAGGTGGCCTGGGCGGGGGTGCCGCCGTACGCCCGGGTGGACAGGGCCCCGCAGACGGCGGCGAGTTCGAGGGCCTCGGGGACGGGCCGGGCGGCCAGCATGGCGGCGACGAAGCCCGCGTCGAAGCTGTCGCCCGCGCCGACCGTGTCCAGCGGCTCGGCGGGGATGCCGGGGGTACGGAACAGGGTGCGGCCGTCGTGCAGGAGGGCACCGTCCGCGCCGTCCTTGATCGCCACCAGCGGTCCACGGGCGGCGAGTTGACGGGCCGCCTCCGCCACCGGCGCGTCCTCGGGCAGCCCGGCCAGCGCGCGGGCCTCACGGGCGTTCGGCAGCAGGAAGTCGGTGACGGCGAGCACCGCCCCGAGCCCGCCGGAACCGCCCGCGTCCCACGCCCCGGCCGGGTCGTCGTTGGTGTCCAGCGAGGTGGTGGCCCCGTGCGCGCGGGCCGTACGGAAGAGCGCGGGCAGCGCCCCGGCGAGATTCGGCAGCAGGAAGTACGAGGCGGCGTGCACATGCCGGCTGTCGCGGAGCAGCGCCTCGGGTACGTCGTCGGCGCCGGTGGCGGTGAGGGTGCCGGGCGCGGTGAGGATCGTACGGTCGCCGTCGCCGCGCGTCACCACGACCGTCAGCGGGGTCGACAGGGCGGGGTCGAGCCGTACGGCGCCGGTGTCGACGCCCCGCGCGGCGAGCGCCGCCACGACGAACCGGCCCGCCTCGTCGTCCCCGACGCGCCCCGCGAGGGCGACCTTGAGCCCGAGCCTGGCGGCGCCGCACGCCATGATCGCGGCGGAGCCGCCGAGGGTCAGCAGGCCGGTGTCCACGAGCTGTTCGCGCTGGCCGAAGGCGAGGGGCGCGTCGAGCGGTCCGAGGACGATGTCGGGGTTGGCGTCCCCGATGACCAGCAGATCGAAGGTATGAGAGGAGTGAGAGATGTGCGAGGCGTGCGAGGCGTGCGGCGTGTGCGGCGTGTGCGGCGTGGCGTGCTGCGGCATCCGGCTTCCCTGAGTACGGAGGGGTGGGCGGGGCGGTGGTCCGGCTCAGCGCCGTCTCATCCCTTGAGCCCCGAGGAGGTGATGGACTGGACGAACGACTTCTGCGCGAGGAGGAAGGCGAGCAGCACCGGCAGCACGGTGATCACGTTGCCCGCCATGACCGCCGCCCACTGCGTGTGGTGCAGGCCCTGGAAGGTCGTCAGCCCGAGTTGCAGCGTGTACTGCGTGTCGTGGTTGATGGCGATCAGCGGCCAGGTGAGGTCGTTCCAGGTGGTCAGGAAGGTCAGCACCGCCACGGTGCTCAGCGCGGGCCGCGACATCGGCAGCACGATGAGGAACAGCACGCGCAGCCGCGAGCAGCCGTCCATCCAGGCGGCCTCCTCCAGCTCCCTGGGCAGCGCGAGGAAGAACTGCCGCAGCAGGAACACCGCGAACGGGGTGACCAGCGACGGCACGATCAGCGCGCCGAGGGTGTCGATCAGCCCGAGGCGCTTCATGACCAGGAAGGTGGGGATCATCGTGAGCTGGAACGGGATCGCCATCGTCGCCAGCATCAGCCCCATCAGCACCCGGGACCCGGCGAACCGCATCCGGGCGAACGCGTACCCGCCGAGCGCGCCGAAGACCAGGTTGGACGTGACCGCGACCGACGAGACGATCAGCGAGTTGGCGAACCAGCGGGGGAACATCGCGTTGCCGAGCACATAGCGGTAGCCGCCGAGGTCGATCCCCGAGGGCCACAGGGCCGGCGGGAAGCGGTTGATCTCGGCGTTGCTCATCACGGAGCTGAGCACCAGCCAGATCAGCGGGACCGCGAAGACCAGGGCGAGCGGGGCGAGCAGCAGGTGCCAGGCGCTGAAGGGCAGCCACGACCGGCCCCGGGGGCGCGGCGCGGAGGGGGTGGTGACCGTCATGTGGCGGCTCCTTCGACGGGTGCGGGTCGTACGGAGCGTGCGGAACGGCGCCGTACCAGCCGCATCCCCACGGTGACCACGCCCAGCGCCACGGCGAGCACATAGGCCGCCGCCGCGCCGTAACCGGCCGTGAAGTTCTTGAACGCCTGCTCCCAGATGAAGTAGACGATCACGGTGGTGGAGCCGAGCGGGCCGCCCTTGGTCGTCACGTACACCAGGTCGAAGACCTGAAGGGCGTTGAGGGTCTGCCACACCAGCAGGAACACGCTCACCGGTGTCAGCGCGGGGAGCTTGACGTGCCGCAGGAGGTGCCACCGCCCGGCGCCGTCCAGCCGCGCCGCCTCGATCAGGGACGGCTCGACGTCCTGGAGGGCGGCGAGGTGGACGACGACGCAGAAGCCGGTGCCGCTCCAGAGCGAGATCGCCACCAGCACCAGCAGGGCCTGTCCCGGGTCGGAGAGAAAGCCCTGGGGGGAGATGCCGAGCGTGTGCAGTACGGAGTTGGCGGCGCCGAACTCCGGGTCGAGGATGAAGGAGAACAGCACGCCCTGCGCGGTGGCCGAGACGACGAACGGCACGAAGATCAGGGTCCGGTAGAGCCCCACGAACCGGATGCGGCGGTTCAGTACGAGCGCGAGCGCCAGCCCGAGGCCGATGGACAGCGGCACGTACAGCGCCGTGTAGAGCAGGGTGTTCCGTACGGCCTGGCCGAAGTGCGGATCCAGGCGCAGCGCCCGGTAATTGTCGAGGCCGACCCAGCGGCTGGGGGTGACCAGGTCGTCCGCCTGGAAGGAGAGCAGGAACGACCAGCCGACGGGGACGATGCTCAGCCCGAGGATGATCAGGACGGCGGGCGCGATGAACGCCCAGGCGGTGACGGACTCACCACGGCGCAGCGGCGAGCCACCGGGGCGGCGGAGGAAGCCGGGCAGGCGGGAACGGCCTCCGGCGGCCGGGTCGGCAGGGTCGCCGGGGTCCTGTCCGCCCGTACGGCGGTCTCGGGCGGCGTCGGGGAGCGTGAGCGGGGCGGGCAGTCGCGGCATGACGGTTCTCCTGAGCGCGGTGTACGCGGACTACACGGGTCAACGCCGGGCACGGGCAGCGCTGTTCACCCGACCGGCGCGGGGTACGGGCAGCGCGGGGTGCGGGCGGGCCGCCCCGGTCACATGTCCCGTGCCGGGGTACGGGCTGCGGTACCGGTCAGCGCGGGATGAGGAGCGCGGCGTCGGCCTCCCGCGCGCACCGGCGCAGCGCCTCGGCCGGAGTGCTCCTGCCGAGGAGTACGGCGGCGATCGCCTGCCCGAGCGCCTGCGATATCTGCGGATACGCGGGGTGCGCGGGGCGCACCCGGGCGGAGTCCAGCGCCCGGGTGAACACCGAGAGCCCTTCGGTCTCCGCGTCCTGTTTCCGCCAGGCGGGCAGCGCCGCGGTCGGCCGGCTCAGCGGCAGGCTGCCCGCCTGGATGTCCCAGCGCACGTCCTGGTCCGGCTGCATCAGCCAGGTCAGGAAGGTCCGGGCGGCCCGCACCCGGGCTGAGCCGTTGTCGAAGACCGTCCAGGTGTCGGGCCCTGAGATGGTCATCGGACGACGGCTGTAGCTCGGGAGCGGGACGACGTGATACTCGATCTCCGCCTCGCGGATGTCGGGGAGCTGCCACGGCCCGGTGACGACCATGCCCATCCGCCCGGAGAGGAAGACCTGGTACATCTGCTCGCTGCCGGGCTTGGGGTCGACGTACACACTCCGCGCCCGGGCCAGCGTGTCCACCGTCTCCAGCGCCCGTACGCCGGTCTTCGCGAAGCCGATCGACTTCCCGTCCGGCGCGATGACCTCACCGCCCAGGTCCCACACCATGGGCCACAGCCGCCACACCGTGTCCTCGTCCCCCACGCCCGGCCAGCCGGTGCCGAAGACGGAGCGCCGCCGGTCGGTGAGGCGCGCCGCCGTGTCGGTGAACTCCTGCCAGGTCCACCCGGGTTGGGGCAGGGGCAGGCCGGCGTCGCGGAAGAGCTTCTTGTTGCAGACGACGGCGAGCGAGTCGATCAGGGCGGGGGCCGCCCGTACCCGCCCGTTGACGGTGACGGCGTCCCGCGCGGGCTTCCAGTAGTCGTCCCACGGGACGGGTCCCGAGCGGACGGTACCGCTCAGGTCGACCACCGAGGGGCTGCGGGAGACGCTGGCGAGGTCCGAGCCGAAGACGTACGCGATGTCGGGGAAGGAACCGGACGCGAGCGCCGCGGTGATCTTCTGGAGCATCGCGTCGGCGAGGACACCGCCGCCGGGCCTGACCCGGATCCCGGGGTGGCCGCGGTTGAACTCCCGTACCAGCGCCTCGATCGTGGCGCGGCCGGAGTCGGTCTGGCCGTGCCACAGCTCCACCGTGACCCGGCCGTCGGCGCCGACCTCGTCCGCCGCGCCCGCGCCGCACCCGGAGAGCGCGGCCGACGCGGCGGCGCCGAGCGCGAGTCCGGTGCCCGTGCGCAGCATCCCGCGCCGGGACGGGAGGGACGGGTGAAGCCGATGAGGCGGTTGGGACGGGGACGAGCTGGGCATGCGGGAGTCCGCGGCCATGTCTACCTCCCTGGAAGGCGTGCGGGGCACGCCGTGCCGTATCGCCGAAGGCCCTTGTTCACCGAAGTTCGCCGGATTCCGGCGAAGTTCACCGGATTTCGGCGAAGCTCGGCGAAGTTCAGCAAAGTTCAGCGAGGGCCCTGTTCACGGAGGGCCGCCGGCCTTCCTCCAAGAAGGCCGGCGAGCCGGGGTTCCGGACGGGGAGGGTGTGGGGTCAGCAGGTCTGGCGGAGGTAGCCGCTGCTGCCGATCGGGGAGACGTCCATGTCACGGCGGACGATGGACAGCTTGTCCTTCCACCCGTTGCAGGCGGTCGTCATGCCCTTGGAGCTGTACTCGATGACGATGACGTTGTCACCGAAGTGGTCGGTGAAGGAGTCGCACTCGTTCCACTCCCCGCACTCCTCCGCGATGGCGAAGTCGAGCCCGGTGGTGGCGCGGTACTCGGCGAGGTCGGCGGTGTTCTTCTGCGCGATCGCCAGACCCTTCGTGTGCGCGTGGGCGGAGAGCTTGGCGATGTACGCCATGGCGGCGTCGGTGCCGAACTTGCCCCGGCTGCGGTCGTAGCTGTCGTAGTTGTCGGGCTCGATCGCCTGGAACCCCTTGGCGGCGCAGCCGTCGATCCAGCCGTTCACCTTGGCCGCGATCCGGTCGCGCTTGGCGGCCGTGCTCACGTCGAGGATGGCCTCGTCCCACTCCTCGTCGATGATGACGTTGCCCGCGGAGTCCCGCAGGAGGAGGTCGGCGTCCCACTCGTCCAGCTCGTTCGGCTGCACCTGGAAGGCGTTGACGTAACAGATGTTGTACAGGCCCGGGGCGGGCGACGCCTCGCGGTCACGGCTGACCACGGTCACCCCGGCCGGCGGGGTGTACGCGCCGCCGATCTGGTAGTCGAACCCGGCGTGTGCCGGGGGAAGGGTGACGGCGGCCGCCGCCGCGCCCGCGGGCGAGGCGGAGAGGAGAGGGGCGACCAGCGCTGCCGTGATGGCCGCGACCGCGGCGGAGATCCGGCGGGTACGGGCACGGTTGATGCTCACTGTCGAGCTCCAGAAGGAGTGGGGGGCACGTCCCCGCCTCGGACCCTGGAGTGATCCTGGCGACTCTGTCCGGGCTTGCGGGGCCGTGGGGGCCCTGGCGCTCACCGGCTAGGCGTACCTCTGGTACCGCAGACTCAGCGCTCTAGGTGCTCAGCTCCGGCGTTTCGAGGAGTAAAGCGAGAGGGCCTCCCCCGTGTCAACAGACCCCAGGAACACAACTCCGCCCCACAGGCCACACGTTCGGGACGATACGGACATCAGGCGAGGGGGGAAACGGGCCCACGCGGGCCCGTAGGAAGCCGACTCACAGGGACTGGCTCACGGGGACTGACTCACAGAGAACTGGCTCACAGAGAACTGGCTCACAGGAAGCTGGCTCACAGGAAGCTGACAGCCTGGGGCCACCCCACTCCCAGCATCGCTCCCTAAGGTCCCGTGCATGACAGCGAAACACGCGGACACCAAGGTGAGCAGGCGGCGCGCACTGGCCATCGGCGGGGGCGTCGTCGCGGGCGCGGGAGCGGTCGCGGCCGGATACAGCGCGTTCGCGGCGGACCCGGCGGGGGACACGGCGCCCGCCTCCGCTTCCGCATCCTCCGCATCCTCCGCGTCCTCCTCGTCCTCGTCCTCGTCCGCCACCTCGTAGCCGTGCGGCGCGAGGACGAGGCGCTGGCACGGGCCGCGTCGGACGCCCTGCTGGCCGAGGCGGAACTGACCCCCAAGCCCGGTCTCCCCGACACCCGCGAGGCCGACTTCGGCGCCCTGCGCTGGTCGGCCGGGTCACTGGTGCCCGGCCTCGCGGCGATGGCCGCCGCTGCCCGCCGTACAGCAGAGGGACCGAGCCGTCAGCTACGGGCGGAGCTGGGCTCGATCGGCCGCTCCACCGAACGCTCCATGGCGCGCGCCAACGCCGGTACGGCGCTGCACCACGGCGCGCTCTGGCCGCTGGGCCTGCTGGTGGCCGCCGCCGCGCTGGAACCGGCGAAGGCCCCGGACGAACTGCTCGCCGTCGCCCGGCGGATCGTCACCTTCACCGACGGAGCGGCCCCGCGCCGCCCCACCCCCGGCTCCGCGGTGGCCTCCCGGTACGGCGCGGCGGGCGCGCGCGGCGAGGCACGGGCCGGATTCCCGCACGTACGCAAGGCGTTGGCGGCCCTGCGGAGCGCGCGGGACGCCGGGGCGCGGGAGCCCAGGGCCCGGCTGGACGCCCTGCTCACGGTGATGTCCACCCTCCAGGACACCGGCCTGCTCCACACGGCGGGCCCGCACGGGCTGCGCCTGGTGCAGAACGGCGCCCGCGACGTCCTCGACGCGGGCGGTACGGCCACCCCGGCGGGCCGGTCCGCGCTGGACGCCTTCGACACCCGGCTGCGCGCGGCGGGGCTGCGCCCCAGGGGGAGCGCGCATCTGCTGGCCGCGACGCTCTTCGTGGACGGCCTGTGGTCGCGCGGCGTAGCTCCACGAGCCCGTACCGCCACGAACTAGTCGTCGGCACTTCCTTCGGCCGCTCTGCCGGAGACACCGGGGCCGGATCCGCCGGGGCCGGGGCGCCGCCCCGGCGGGTCCGGGGCGAGGCGGCCGACCACCTCCGCCAGTTCCATGCATGCCTGCTCCACCTTCCGCCGGATGTTCCGCTGCTCGGTGACGATCGCCGCCAGCAGCAGCCCGGTCAGCGCGGCCGAGCCGTTCAGGGCCTGGAGGCTGATCATCGTCTCCGTGAGGTCGTGGTGGGTGAACGGGCCGACATGGTCGGTCGCCGCCCAGATCACCACGACGGAGACCAGCAGGACGCACAGCGCGCTGCCCACCAGTTGGAAGCGCAGAGCGGCCCAGATCAGCAGCGGGAAGACGAGGAAGAGCAGGCAGAGCGGGCTCCTGGCGGCGACCGGGGTGACGACGACGGCCGTGACCAGCAGGGCCGCCGCCTCCCCCCAGCGCCGCCCGCGCCGCCCGTGACCGTGGCCCTCTCCCCGGTCCTGCCCGGCGCGCTCCGGGTCGCCCGTCCCGGGCAGCCGGACCCGGCGCAGCAGGAGCAGCAGCGGGGTGATCACCAGGACCCCCATGGCGTCGCCCGTCCACCACGCGGTCCAGGTCGGCCAGAACCCGTGGCGCGGCAGCCGGTCGCTGAGCACGAGTACGCCCGTACCGACGGTGGCGCTGATCAGCATCCCGCCCAGCGCACCGAGGAACACCAGCGCCACCCCGTCGCGCAGCCGGTCCACCTCACGGCGGAAGCCGGCCCGGCGGAGCATCAGATACGCGCAGACCGGGGCGAGGGTGTTCCCCGCGATGATCACGATGTCCGTGGGGTGGAAGACGCTGATCGTGACGATGCTCAGCAGGGCGCCGAGCGAGATCCCCGGCCAGACGCCGAGGCCCAGATGGAGCAGACAGCCCAGGGCGACGCCGGTCGGCGGCCACAGCGGTGTGACGATCGCACCTTCGACCCTTACCTGTCTCACCAGCCCGAGCTGCCCGACCGCGTAATAGGCGACGGCGACGCCGAGGGCCGGGAGAGCGCGGACGGTGAGACGGCGGAGTTGCTCGGTACGCACCACACCGGCCATCAGACAATGTCCGCCGCCGCGCTCCGCCCAGGTCGGCCGTGACACGCCAACGAAAGCCCCCAGGCCCGGTCCCGTGCCCCTCCCGGCACCGGGCCGTGTTCTCAGGTACCGGGTGAGTCCTGGGCGGAGAGTTCTTCGGCCAGTTCCATACAGCGCAGGCGGGCCGGGGAGAAGTCGTAGGGCATCTTGCCGATGGCTTCGAACGCGCTCATGGAGCCGGCCTCCCGCCCGCCGGAGCCGAGGCCGGCCTCGTCCTCGCCGTCATCGGCGGTGGCAGGGTGCAGGGTTTCCCAGGCGTCGCAGAGGGCGTCGTCGTCCTTGTCCAGGCCGGACTCCTCGATGACGGCATGCAAGGCGCTTTCGAAGGCGTGCCGCTCGACGGCCACGTGAGCCACCCGTGGATCATCGACGGCGACGCTGTCATCGAGCGCCTCCTCGGCGTCATCGATACGGTCGGAGTCCTCCCGCAGAGTGGGATGCGTGGCCAGGACGATGAAGCGGGTGGCCTGGACAGCCGCGCCGAGCGGGCCGAAGATCCGCTCGGTGACCAGCAGACTGTCCAGGTCCGCCTGGCGCAGGGACCCCTCGGGCAGGCTCTTGAGGCGGTCGGTGACCAGGTCGGAGAGCAGGCCCATCCGGCTGCCTTCGGTGCGCATCCGCTGCACGGCGGTCCGTTGCCGCCGCAATTCCGCCTCCTGCTCGGCGAGGGATTCCTCCACCCGCTCCAGGATGCCCGCGATACCGTCTCCACCGTCCGTACCGATGTCCGTACCGGCGTCCGTTCCGGCGGAAGCGGTGTCGGCGAAGGCGTCACGGATGTCGTCCAGGGCGATCCCCGCGTCGGCCATCCTGCGGATCCACAGCAGCCGGATCATGTCCTCGTACCCGTAGCGGCGTCGGTCGTCGCCACCCCGCACGGGCTCGGGGAGCAGGCCGATCTCGTGGTAGTGACGGATCGCCCGCGGTGTGGTGCCGACGAAGGCCGCCGCGTCACCGATCTTGACCTGGCGCGGTGGGATGAAGGACGAATGCATGAGCAGGGACCTTTTCTCAAGGGACCAGGACGTAAGTCCACCGGACCACATGCCGCTACGGAAGGTGCAACCCCATGCCCCCTCCCCCCACCGGCGAGAGAGAGCTCGCTTCGGGACGGTACTCAGCGAGCCCTTCGTGGCCGTGCTGCCGTCCACCCATCCTCTGGCCGCCCAACGGACCGTACGGCTTGCGCAGTTGGCGGACTCACCCTTCGTACTGCTGCCCCGCACGGCCGGCCCGCCACTGCACGACCAGATCATCGGCCTGTGCACCGCAGCAGGGTTCACACACGACCGTAATCCCCTGGTCCCACGCCTGCTGTCGACCATCAGCCAAGTTCCGCCGGACAGGGCCTAGCCGTCCGGGGGTCCCGCGTCGTGGCACAGGACGAGGACGGCGGCGTCGTCCGAGTGGCCCGTCAGCTCGGCCACCTTCATCACCTCGGCCGCCAGCTCCCCCGGATCCGTACCCTCGCGCAGGCCCTGGGCCAGCACCCCCGCCACCGTCGCCAGCCCCTCCTCGATCGGGAACGAGGGGCCCTCCACCACCCCGTCCGTCAGCAGCACGAAGACGCCCGCCTCGGTCAGCCTGCGCCGGGTCACCGGGTACGCCTCGCCCGGCTGGATGCCCAGCGGCAGCCCGCCCGCGTCCTCCGCGACCCCCGACCGCCCGTCGGCCGTGGCCCATACGGAGGCGACATGGCCCGCCCGGGCGCTCCGCAGCTCCCAGGTGGCCGGGTCGAAGCGGAGGAAGGAGCAGGTCGCGAAGAGGCTGGAGCCCACCGAGAGCAGCAGGTCGTTGGCGCGGCTCAGCACCTCGCCCGGGTCGGTCGCCGTCGCGGCCACCGCCCGCAGCCCGATCCGTACCTGCCCCATGATCGCGGCGGCCTCGACATCATGGCCCTGTACGTCCCCGACACAGAGGGCGAGCGTGCCGTCGGGCAGCGTGAAGCCGTCGTACCAGTCCCCGCCGATGTCGAGCCCGTCCCGCGCGGGTGCGTACCGGGCGGCCGTCCGCAGCCCGGGGAGCGCGGGCAGGACGGCGGGCAGCATCTCGCGCTGCAACGCCTCGGCCAGCTCCACCCGGGCATGCTGGAGCTCCGCGCCCCGCCGCGCCTGGGCGGTGAGCCGGCCGAGGGTGGTCAGCAGGTCGTCGGCGCTCGTGGCGGGGGTGGACCGTGTGGGACGACGCCGGCTCATCCACCGCTCCGAGGTACGTCCGTCATGGACCGTCTGTCATGGACCGCCCCGGGGTCTCCGCGCGGCGGCGTACGTACGGCGACCCGCGCGGACAGCCGTCAGCACAGCCCGCACGAATCACCGCATTCATCATATTTCCGGCCCGCCCATTCCGCTTCACGAGCCGGTGCCGAGCCGACACCGAGCCGGTGACCTGCTGTCCGCCTGGGAGACCCGGGACGCGCTCCACCTGGGACGACGCCCGCCACCGCCTCGACCGCCAGGCCCGCTCCAACGCCTCGCACGGCAGCGCGGGCCCGGACAGAGCCGCCTGAAGCGGGGGCACGCCCCCGCCTCAGGCAGCCTCAGGCCGTCTCGGGCCACCTCAGGCCGCGAAGCCGCCGTCCACCGCGATGGCGGCCCCGGTGACATACCGGCCGGATTCCCCCGCGAGGTGGGCCACGGTCGCGGCGATGTCCGAGGGCTGCCCGTAACGGCCGAGCGCGGTAAGGCCCTTCTGCAACTCGTACCCCGGGCCGCCGACGGGGTTCATGTCCGTCTCCACCGGCCCGGGGTGGATCAGGTTGACGGTGATCTCCCGGGGGCCCAGCTCACGGGCGAGCGACTTGGTCAGCCCGGCGAGCGCGGTCTTGCTCGTCGCGTACAGGGAGCCGCCTGCGAACGCGGCCCGCTCGGCCATGCAACTGCCGATGTTGATGATCCGGCCGCCCGCGCCCATGTGCCGCAGCGCCGCCTGGGACACGACGAACGGCGCCCGCACATTGATGCCCAGCACCCGGTCGACATCCTCCAGCGCCAGGTCCTCGACCGGGCCGAGCACCCCGAGCCCCGCGTTGTTGACCACGATGTCGAGCCGCCCGAACTCCTCGGCGGCCCGGTCCACGGCCGCCCGCATCGCCGCCGGATCCACACTGTCGGCCCGCACGGCCCAGCCCCGGCGCCCCAGCGCCTTGATCCGGTCGACCACCTCCGCAGCGCGCACCTCACTCTGCTGGTAGGTCAGCGCGACATCGGCACCGTCCTCGGCAAGCCGAAGCGCCACCGCCGCGCCGATACCCCGGCTGCCGCCGGTCACGAATGCCACTTTGCCGTCAAGCACGGCAGTCACCGCAGTCATTTCGCCCATCTCTTCGCTAGGTAGGGGTTCACGTACATGACGATGCTTCCGCGCCGCAGGCAAGGAGTCCGGCGGCATTCAGACGTCACCCTGAGGCCGAGCATGTGCGGGTTCAGGCCGGCCTGCCGGGGCGGTCCGGCGGTGCCTCATGACGGGCGGTCCGCCATAAAACACACCCGGCCCACCCCCACAGGCCGGCCCGAACCCGCACCCGACACCGTCACAGCAGCCATCGCCCCCGCCCGACCATGCGGGGGATCTGGCGGGCGCGGATGGTGATGTGCACCGGTTCGCGATGGCAGTGGCAGGTGTACGAGTACGTCTCCTCCGCCGCGACGAACGGCGGATCCGGGACACCCTCTTCCGCCCCGGGTCGCCCATGGGCCGCGTACAGCACGCCGAACACCAGCGCGGTCAGGCTGATGGAGAGCGCGACGACTCCCCAGAACGTCTCGTCGACCACGGCGGCGGTCACCGCCGGGGCAGCGAGTCGGGCCGTACGGGCTTCAGGTCGATCTCCGCGAAGACCGTCTTGCCGACGACCCGGGGCTCGGTTCCCCACCGGTCGGTGACCTGGACGACCAGCGGCAGCCCGCGCCCGAAGCACTCGTCCTCGTCGGCGTTCCGCAGCATCGGCAGCCGCTCTCCACGCGGGTCGCTGACCTCGATACGGAAGAGCGTGGACCGCAGAACGACGGCGACCTGGAAGAGCCGGTCCCGCAGACATCCATGGAGCAGGGCGTTGGTCCCCAGCTCGCTCACGACCAGGCCAGTGACCCAGGCGAGTTCGGGGTGCCCCCACTCGGCAATGAGCCGCGACGTCCGATGCCGCGCCAGGCTCACGCTGCCGGCCACGGGGGTGTAGTTCAACCGGTCCTCGTACAACACCGGCTCCCGGTCAGGGCTTTCAAAGGGTGAGGACATGGACGCGCACCTCCACGTGCGGTCGGGGACGTTGCCCGTACAGGCGGAAGCGCGGCGGTGGCGATACCAGGGCCTGCGGCTGCCGTTAGGCAGGGCAGGGCGGTGCACTTCCGCCAGAGACTCCGCTGCGCGAGCGGCTGCGCACTCACCGTAGCGGGCAAGTCCACTGCGCAGCAAGATGGCGGGCAGCTAATTGGCTGCCCTGTTTGAGTTCGACGCAGTCGAGGCCCCAAGATGAGGCGACCTACGAGAGGAAGACACAAGGTGGCCGGTAGCAACCCGGATCGCGGAAAGACGGTCTCAACCGTTCTCGGCCGAAGGCTTGGGAGCGAGTTGCTGCGCATGCGCTTGCGGTGCAACTTGGGGCAGGCGGCTGCGGCCAAGGCACTGACGGCTTCCGTCACCAAGGTCGCGAAGATGGAACGCGGTCTGGTCCCCATGCGCGATCCGGACATCCGCGCGCTGTGTCATCTCTACGGTGAAGGCGATGAAGGTGCCATAGACCTGCTCTTGGAGCTGGCAGAGGCCGACCGTAACCGCCGCAAGGCGAAGGGTTGGTGGGACCACTACACCGATCTACGCTCTCTGGTTGAACTGGTGGCGCTTGAAGACATCGCCACACACATCCGTTCCTGGGAAGTCGCCGTCCTGCCCGGGATACTGCAAACACCGGACTACGCGAGAGCGCTTGCCGTGGGCAGTGGCGCTTGGTCAGACCCGGAGAAGATCGAGCCGTTCGTCGAGGCCCGGATGGCCCGAAAAGCACGGCTACTGGGAGAGCAATCGTTCGAACTGTGGGTAGTTCTCCATGAGGGAGTTCTGCGTCAGCTCGTCGGTGGTCACACTGTGATGAAGGACCAGCTCGGGCACCTGCTGGACATGGCCAAGCGTCCGAACGTGAAGGTGCAGGTAGTGCCCTACTCCGTAGGCGCTCATCCGACCATGGGCATTGCGTTCAGCATCCTGTCGTTCGCCGAAGCGGGCGCCCTCGATGTCGTGCATATGGACACCGCTTCGTCGGGTGTCTGGCTGGAAGGAGAGACTGATGCGAAGCGACATGGTCAGCTCTTCGCGCATCTCGCTCAGATGGGGCTGTCCGAGCAGGACTCAGTTGCACTGATCAACGGAATCGTCGAGGAGCTGTAATCGCGTGCCCGGTTATGAGTTTGTCAAGTCCAGCTACAGCGGGGGCGCGCCCGAGAACTCGTGCGTCGAGGTCGCCCGCAACATACCCACCACCGTCGCCATACGTGACTCCAAGAGACGGTCCGGCCCCATCCTCCACATCACCCCCACCGCCTGGCGCACCTTCCACACCGCCCTCCAGGCCGACAACGCCGAGCGGACGCATCGCCACTAGGGCGAGGTGAGCGCGGCCCTCGCTCCCCAGGGCCGCGTCAGCGCCGTACCTCCGTCGCGAACGGCACCGCCGCCGGAGCCACGGCCGTGCCGCCGCCCGCAGCCGGGTGCGCCCACAGGTTCGGTGAGATCTCCAGCCCGTCCGTGGAGCCGCCGTGCAGGGCCGGCATGCGCTGCTGGCCCTCCGACTCGCTGCGTGCCAGGCCCGTCTGTACGGCCTTGATCGCGTCCGCGTCGAAGCCGTCGAGCAGGCGCTGCGCCTCGGCCCACGCCTGGTCGGCGGCTCGATGGCGCTTTGGAGTGAACCGGTGACACGGCGCTACCCTCCTGCTCGCACCCCGGCGTCACACCACAGGACCGGCGACCGCCGGGGCCGGTACCGGCGCCCCCGGCCGGGATTCCAGTTCGGCCACGGCGTGGCGGGCGTTGCGGGTGGCCAGGGTGGGGAGGGTGGCGCGGAGGAACTGGGCGGCTCTGAGCCAGGGTTGGGCGTAGACGTGGCGGGCGCGGCGTTCGATGCCGGTGGCGATGCGGTCCACCGCCGGGGCCAGCGGGTAGGTGCGGCCGGTGGGCCAGGGCAGGTCGGCGCGGAGGCGGCCGAGCGCGGCCCGCTGTTCCGGGGCGCGCACCATGTCCGTGTCCGTCCAGCTCAGGTAGGCGACCCCGGTGCGTACGCCGTGGTGGGCGGTCTCGGCCTCCAGGGAGTGCGCGAAGGCTTCCACGGCCGCCTTCGAGGCGCAGTAGGCCGTCATGAGCGGCGTGGGCGCGAGGGCGGCGAGCGAGGCGATCTGGAGGTAGTAGCCGCGTGACCGGATCAGCGCGGGGAGGAAGGCGCGGGCGGTGTTGACGCTGCCGAAGAGGTTGACCTCGACGACGCGCCGCCACGCCTCGGGATCGGAGTGGCGGAAGAGGCCGCCCGTCGCGACACCCGCGTTGGCGACGACGGCGTCGACCGTACCGAAGAGCGCCTCGACGGACCGTGCCGTACGGAGCAGGGCGTCCGCGTCGGTGACATCGACGTGCCAGTACGCGGTCTCGCCGACCAACTCCGTCGCGATATAGGCCAGTTCGCGCTCCTCCAGGCCGACGAGGGCGACCCTGGCACCGCGTGCGGAGAGGGTACGGGCGAGCTGGGCGCCGACACCGCGCGCGGCGCCGGTGATGACGACGGTACGGCCCCGGAGGGGCGGGCGCCTGCGCATGGGTGGGCCTCCGAACAGGGCGAACAGGGGGTGGGATGAGGACGGGGGGGTGAATGTGGTGCCGTACGCCTCGTCGTGCCTCACGAGGCGTACGAGGCGCACGGGTCGGGTCGGGGCGGGGGCTCAGGCGCGTTCCAGTGCCAGTACCGCGTTGTGGCCGCCGAAGCCGAACGAGTGGCTGACCGCCCGGTCGATCCGCTGCCGCAGTGGCTGCTTCGTCACGCAGTCGAGGTCGAACTCGACGGCGGGCGCGTCCAGGTTGGCGATCGGCGGTACGACGCCGTGCTGGAGGGTGAGCACGGTCAGCGCCGCCTCCATCGCCCCGGCCGCCCCCATGCAGTGCCCCAGCACGCCCTTGGGCGCGGTGACCGGCGGCCGGTGCGGGTAGACGCGGCTGATCAGCGCGGCCTCGGTCGCGTCGCCGAGCGGGGTCGACGTGCCGTGCGCGTTGACGTGCTCGACGTCGCCGGACCGCCAGCCCGCGTCGCGCAGCGCCACCTCGACGGCCCGCTGGGCGACGGCGCCCGAGGGGTGCGGGCTCGTCGGGTGGTGGGCGTCGGTCGTGGCGCCGGCGCCCGCGATCAGCGCGCGCGGGCGCGCGCCACGCGCCCGCGCGTCCTGCTCCCGCTCCAGCACCATGATCGCGGCGCCCTCGCCCATGACCAGCCCGGCGCGGTCGGCCGCGAAGGGGCGGCAGAGCAGCGCGGGGTCGTCGCCGGGTCCCGCGATCGCGGTGGCGCCCGAGCGGGCGAACCCGGTCATGGCGAGCGGGAAGACGGTGGCCTCCGTGGCCCCCGCCACCGCGATGTCGCACTGTCCGGTGGCGAGCAGGTCGCGGGCGACGGACAGCGCCGTCACCCCCGAGGAACAGGCGGTGCACGGCGCCATGCTGGGCCCGGTGGCCCGCATCTTGATGGCGATCTCGGCCGCCGCCATGTTGGGGATGGTCAGCAGGGTGCCCGTGGCCGAGATGGCCTCGGCGCCGCGCCGGTCGAGCGCGACGGCCTGTTCCGTGACGCTCGCCGAACCCCCGCTGCTCGTCCCGACGATGACGGCGACCCGGGTCCCGTCCCAGCTCTGCGGGTCGAGCCCGGCGTCGGCGACGGCCTCGCGCGCGGCGAGCAGCGCGAACTTCACATGGCGGCCCATCCGGAACGCCGTCCGCCCGCCGATCGCCTCGTCCAGGTCGACGCCGCCGACCGTACAGGCGAAGTCGACGACGCAGCCCCGCAGTTCGGGCACCGTACGCGCGGGGGACACGCCCGCGCACACCCCGTTCCAGGTGGACTCCGTGTCGTTCCCGGCCGGGGTCATCATCCCCAGTCCGGTGACGGCGACGGCGGGCCTGGCTCCACCGGTCATCGGCCGACGCCCACGGCCGCCATGTCGAGGAACGCGGTGATCTCGGCGAGGGTGGCGCCCTTGAGCAGCGTCTCCGAGTCGGCGTCGACGCCCAGCTTCTCCTTGATGATGACGGCGAACTCGGCGACCGCGAGGGAGTCCATCTCCAGGCTGTCCATGGTGGCTTCGGGGTGGATCTCGACGGCCGGCACCTTGAAGGTCTCGGCAAGGACCTCCGTGATCTTCGGATGGATCGCCTGACGGGTCGCATTCATGGCATGTCCTTTCAAAAGGTACTCAAGGCACTCAAGGGGCCCAAGGGGCTCAGTGCGGCAAGTTTCTCAAATTGTTGATAAACCTCAAAAGCCGATGGACAATACGAAATCGATCTGATACGGGCATGGCAGGCGGCGGCGACTGCCGGCAGGCCGCGCACCGCGACAACGCCTCCGGTACGGTCCACGCGCCCTCCGGATCGTCGTACGCGTCGGCGTACCCGGCGCCGGAGATGGGCCGGTCGGCGAGCATCTCCTCGGGCAGTGCGAAGGATTCGACCAGGGTGGTCGCGTACGTGGCGAGTTCCGCGATGAGTCGCTCGATCATCTCGGGGAGTTCGTCGAGCTGACGGGCCGTCAGCAGACCATGGGCCAGCAGGTCACCGCTGTTCCGGTCGATCCACTGGAGCACGAAGAGCCGGTGCAGCGAGCGGAGCAGGGCGGGCGCCGAGCCGGGCGCGGAGACGGATACGGACCCGGCCTCCACGCCCGGCTCCGTATCCCTCAGCTCCCGTTCCCACAGCTTCCGTTCCGCCGCCGTGTACGCCTCGGCCGCCCGCCGGTACGCGTGCGCCTCCACGGCGCGCAGCGCGGCGCCGGACGCCGCGTTCCATCGGGCGAGGGGGTCGCCCTGCGGCGCGCGGCCCATCCGGCGGCGGGCCCGGTCCAGCCACAACTGCTCGACCGCCAGCAGGAGATCACCCAGATGGCCCGTGTCGGACAGCTCCAGGGAGACGTAATTCGCGTCACATTCCACCGGATCCGCGCCCGGATCGGGGGTCCCCGCCGCGTCCTGCCCGGCGTTCCGATCCGCGTCCTGCCCCGCGTCCCGATCCGGGCGCGGATCCGCGTCCCGATCCGCCGTGGGATCCTGCGCCGCCCCCGCCGCCGCCCCCGCCCCCGGCTTCCGCTCCGGGGTCCTCGCCGAGAACAGCAGCTCCGCCGCCGCCTTCGCGTAGATCGCGGTGTTGTCGCCCTCCGCCGTGATCGCGCCCTCGATGTTCGCCAGCATCTCGGTCATGCCGTTGTGTTCCAACAGCCCCTGGGCGCCGCACCGTTCACGGCACTCCACGATGATCTCGCGGGCCCGCCAGGTGATCCACCCCTTGGCGACCGCCACCAGCCGCTCGGTCTCGCCCCGGTTGGCCTCCGTACGCGTCTCCCACGCGTCGACGACCGTACGGTGCAGCAGTGTCATCGCGAAGACCGTCGCCAGGCCCCCGGTCAGCGGCCCGTGGTGGCTGCGGTGCGCGAAGACGGGCACCCGCTCCACCGCCCGGGGCCCCGAGATCAGCCGGTGGCCGCCGTACCGTACGGCGAGCGCCAGCGCGACGCGCGCCCCGCCGAGGGCGCCCGCGCTCATCGAGAGCTTCCCGGCGGTGACCCGGCCGATCGAGGCCAGGAAACGCCGCCTCCGGTTGGCCTCCGCGCTGCTGAACGCGCCGTCCCCGGTGACCCGGCCGAGCTGCCCCCGTACGCCGCCCAGCAGCGCGTCCCGCCCGACGAAGACCCGGTCGAAGGAGGTCACGCAGTGGTCCAGCGGGCTGCCGAACCGCTCGGGCAGCAGCCGCACCCGCACCCCGGGGAGCGTGCGGGAGCCGTCCGTCAGGGGCGTCAGGAAGAGGAAGACGCCGTGGTCGGCCCCGTCCACCAGCAGCCGGGCGGCCACCACCCCGCTCTTCGCGCCGCCCGTGGTGCTGGTGTTGGGCATGAACTTCTGCGCGCCCGCGTGCGGCGTGTGCAGGACGAAGCCGTCCCTGACCCGGTCGTACGTGGCCGTCGTCTCCAGGGCGACCGCGTCGTTGCCGTGGGCCACCTCCGTACAGAGGAAGGTGCCGATCCGGCGCAGCGTCAGGAAGTCGGCCAGATCGCGCTCGGCGGCGCCGGGGTCCCCGTCTGCGGCGTGGTCGTGGTCGAGCAGGCTGCCGAGGAAGAGGTTGTAGTGGATCCCCGCCACGGTCGTGAAGGACGGGTCGATCGGCCCCAGCCACTCGTGCAGCGCCGCGACCCCGCGCGGGTCGGCGGCCAGCTCCGCCGGGCTGTCGATCGCCCCGTTCACGGCCCGCAGCCGTTCGTACGCCAGGGACAGCCGCTCCGGGGGTGTCGCGTCCGGGCGGCTGCGGAAGAGGCCGTCGGCGGCGAACCGCCGCCATGGTCCGTGCTCCCGCTCGAAACCGTCTCCGTACAGCACGCGCGTCAGCCGCCTCGCCGTCGCCTTTCCCGCGTCCACGGCACCGCTGTTGATCATTACGCTCACCTGAGAAGAACGAGCGACGGTTGATGAAGAAACGACTTTGCCGCACTCCGGGCCACAAGACATTCGTTCGGCCGATCCGCTCCGCGCGCCCGTCACCAGCGCGTTCCTCACGTTCCGCACGCCCCGTACCCCGTCAGGCCCTCTCGAACGCCAGCGCGACGTTGTGCCCGCCGAAGCCGAAGCTGTGGCTGACCGCGCTCCGCACCCGCTGCCGGCGCGCCTGCTTCGTCACACAGTCGAGGTCGAACTCCACCGCGGGCGCGTCCAGGTTGGCGATCGGCGGGATCAGCCCGTGCTCCAGCGTCAGTACGGTCGCCACCGCCTCGATCGCCCCCGCCGCCGCCAGCGTGTGCCCCACCACGCCCTTCGCCGCGGTGACCGGCGGCCCGTGCGGGAAGACCCGCTCGATCAGCGACGCCTCCATGGCGTCGTTGAGCGGCGTGGAGGTGCCGTGCGCGTTGACGTGCTCGACGTCGTGCGCGCTCCACCCCGCCTCCCGCAGCGCCGTCTCCACCGCCACCTGCGCGATCCGGCCGTCCGGCGCGGGCGCCGTCGGATGGTGCGCGTCCGTGCTCGCGCCCGCGCCGGCCAGCAGCGCGCGCGGCACCCGGCCCCGGGCGCGGGCGTCCGCCTCCCGTTCCAGTACGAGCATCCCGGCGCCCTCCCCGATGACGAACCCGTCCCGGTCGGCGGCGAACGGCCGCGACGCCCCGGCCGGGTCGTCCGTACGCGTCGACAGCGCGCCCATCCGCGCGAACGCCGTCACCACCAGCGGGGTCAGCACGGACTCGGCGCCCCCGGCGACCACCACGTCGCACTGCCCGCCGACCAGCAGGTCGCGGGCGAGGATCAGCGCGGTCGCCCCGGAAGCGCAGGCGGTCACCGGGGCCAGGCTGGGCCCCCGGGCCTTGAGCGCGATGGCGACCTCGCCGGCCGCCGCGTTCGGGATCATCATCGGCACCAGCAGCGGCGAGACGGACTGCGGCCCGTGCGCCTGGAGCTTGAGCGCGTTGTCGGCGAGTACGGAGACCCCGCCGACGCCCACCCCGAGGACCACCCCCACCCGGCCGCCGTCCCAGGTGGCCGGGTCGAGACCGGCGTCAGCGACCGCCTGCCGCGCGGCGATCAGCGCCAGCTTCACGAACCGCGCCATGCGCCACACGGAGCGCCCGCCCACCGCCGTGTCCACGTCGAGCACGCTGTACGACGGGGCGTGCGGGGCGTGCGGGGTGTGCGGGACGTGTGCGGCGTACGGGGTGCCGGGCGCTGTGTCGTACGGCGCCCCGCCCGCCCCCGGATCCATCTCCGGGTCCGCCCCCGGATCCACCTCCGGATCCGACGGGTCGCCGATCGCGCACACGAAGTCGACCGGCATGCCCGCCAGTTCGGGCCGCCGCCGGGCGACGGACCGTCCCGCGCACAGCCCGGCCCAGAAGGCCGGTTCGCCGATGCCCGCGGGCGTCACCACCCCCAGCCCGGTCACCGCCACCCCGGCCCGCGCCACCCGCTCAGCCGTCCCCGTCATGATGCGTTCCTTCCCATGGTGCGTACCTTCCGTCGAGAGGCGCGGCCCGTACGGTTCCGGGCCAGGTCAGGGCCGCCGTCCCCCAGGTGAGGCCGCCGCCGAAAGCGGTGAGCAGCACGCGGTCGCCCGCGCGCAGACGCCCCCGCGCCGCCGCGTCCGCGAGGGCCAGGGGGATGGAGGCCGCGCCGGTGTTGCCGACGCGGTCGAGGTGGGTGACGCAGCGGTCAGCGCCGATCCCCACCCGGTCGGCGACGGCCCGCAGGATGCGGGCGTTGGCCTGGTGCGGTACGAAGTGGTCCACCTGGGCCGGGTCCCAGCCCACGGTGCCCAGCAGGGTGCGGCAGGAGGCGGTCATCCGCTCGACCGCGTGCTGGTAGACGGCCCGGCCGCGCATCCGGAAGTACGCGTCGCCCCCGGCGGCCGGACCCGCCGTGTCGCTTCCGGCGGCCGGGTCGGCCGGCCCCGCCCGGTCCGGGGAGCCGGCCCGCTCGGCCGCCGGGGGCGACGGGTCCGGGGGCCGGGCCTGGGCGCGGGCCCGTGAACCGCCTCCGGCCACGGTGATCAGCTCCCGTCCCGAGCCGTCGCTGCCCAGGTCGAACCCGAGCAACTCGCCAGGGGAACCGGTTCTGCCGGCGCCGATCAGGGCCGCCCCCGCGCCGTCCCCGAACACCACGCCCGCCGCGCGGTCCCGTGGGTCCAGCCAGGTCGAGTATGTGTCCGCGCCCACCAGCAGCACCCGGTCGTAGAGCCCGGACACCACCAGGCCGTGGCAGACCGCGAGGCCGTAGACGAAGCCGCTGCACACGGCGCCCAGATCGAAGGCGGGCACGGCGCCGAGCCCCAGCCGCGCCGCCAGTTCGGGCGCCGTCGCGGGGCAGGGGTGGTCGGGGGTGGCGGTGGCCAGTACGACGGCGTCCACGACATCGACACCGTCCACGGCCCGGTCCACCGCCGCACCACACGCCGCGCGTACACAGCCGACCCCGAGGCCCCCGGCGCCTCCGGGGCCCCCGGACCCCCTGGCGCCCCCGGAGCCCTCAGAACCCCTGGCACCCCCGGAGTCCCTGGGGCCCCTGTGGAACCCCGAGCCCCCGAGGCCCCCGTGGAACCCGGAGCCCGCGAGACCTCCGTACGCCCCATAACCACGGTGTGCCCCGGAGCCCTCACGCGCCCCGGAACCCCCCTGGGCCACGCCCCCACTCACGCCCCCACCCACGCCCCCGTCGCCGATCAGCAGGCGCGCCGCCTCGTACGCGAGGTCCCCCGTCGCGGTCCCCGGCCCGGCGCGGTGGCGGGCCCCGATGCCCGTTCGCCTGCGGACCCACGCGTCGTCCACACCCCACGCGGCGGGCAGCGCGTCGTTACGGACCGGCTCGCCCGGGACCCATCCGGCGACGGCCTCCAGCACCGCCGTCCGCGCACCCCGGGCTCCCCGGACCTGCCCGCTCGCCACTCAAGGGCCCCCCATCCGGTTCACGTTCGCCGTCGACCACGTCGACCGGATGTCAAACTCCCTGCCGGGCAGGGGGGTTACTGCGCCATTTGGGGGACAGCCGACGCGGGCGCGGGACGCACGGCACCGACGGTCGGGGACCACCCCGGGAACCGGACGCGCGTCGCCGAGACACCGAGACCGGTCGGGACCGGAGGAACCCAGCGCGTGGTCCCGGCCCGCTCCTCCAGCAGTTCGTGCTCCTTGTAACGCTTGCACCCGTGATGCCAGTTGAGGATTCCGGAGAGCCAGTTCTCCAGCTCCTTCACATAGCCGTCGAGCACCCGCCGCGCGTCGTCGTCCAGCGCGAAGTCGTCGTACAGCACGGGCAGTTCGTTGGCCACCACGTGCTGGAACTGACGCATCCGCGACTTCATCAGGTCGTCCACGATGGCGAGCGCGGTCGGGTAGTCGCAGTTGAAGAAGTTCTGCACGACGAGCACGCTGTTGTGCACCTCGCCCTCGAACTCGATCTCCTTCTGGTACGAGAAGACGTCGTTGAGCAGACACGCGTAGTCCTGCGCCGCGTTCTCCAGGGACTTCATCGGCCCCGTGCGGTAGACCGCCGGCGGCACCTGACGGCCGTGGCTCAGCCGGGACAGGGACATCGTCATGTCCGAGCCGAAGGTCGCGCGGCGCATCTCCATGTAGTCGACCGGGTCAGGGATACGGTTCTGCACCTGGTTGGCCAGCTCCCACACCCACGACGCCGTCATGTCCTCGACCGACGTGCGGAACGTGCGCCGCGCGGACTCCTCCATGGGGCCCGCCGTACGGACCCACAGATCGGCCAGCCCGCGCTCCAGCCCGGTGGCCGGTGGCGGGGTCGGGGACAGGTCGACCGGCATGAAGAGGGCCAGCCGTTCGTTGCACGCCTTCGCGCCCGCGAGATCCCGCGCGTTGCCGTACACGACGGGGAAGTAGTCGTCCCCGTACGTCCCCCACGCCAGCCAGTCCGACGTCAGGTCCAGCTCCTCCGGGGTGGCGTCCGGATGGATACCGGCTGAGCAGAGTGGCAGATCGATTCTGCGCAGCCGTTCCTCGTCCCAGACATCGGAACCGGGCACCCCCGGCTGCGCCTCCAGGATGCCCATCCGGTGGGCCCACTCGGCCACGTGCTCGCGCGAGTGGGCGAGATGCGGGCTCAGCGAGAGCGCGAACGGCATGTCGAAGTCGGGCAGCACGGAGGGCCCGACGCGCTGGTAGGGGACATGGCTGTGGCTGCGCACCCGCGCCTGCGCGCCCGCGGCGATGCTCCGGGGGGTGATCGTCCCCAGCCCCATGGCGCGCGCGATGTCGGCGGCGGTCGTCCCGAGCCCGACGGGGGTCATGGAGAACCCGGGCCACCCAGCTCCGGCACCGGCCCCGGCAGCAACCACCCCGGCGCCTCCGCCCTCGCCCACCCCGTTCATGTAGCGGCTGGAGCGCATGTGCCACTCGTGGCCGCCCGACTGCCAGTCCTGGAGCCCCTTCACGTACGCGAGCGTGTCGGCGCACTCCTGCGGGCCGAGCCCGCGCTCCGCGAAGAGCGGCCCCAGCTCGGTCAGCGCCGTGTTCTCGAACTGCTGGACACGGGAGGTCAGCAGGTCGTTGACCGCGTACGCCGCCTCCTGCGTCGTACAGCCGAGGAAGGTCTCCAGGACGAGCACGCCGTTGCTCAGCTCGCCCTCCTCCTCGATCTCCCGCTCGTACGAGAAGAGGTCGTTGCGCAGATGCACCGCGTCCGAGAACGTCTCCTTCAGCACCCGCAGCGGCCGGGAGTCCGCGACGGCGGCGGGGACTTCGGCGTTCGCCGCGTACTCGACGAGCCCCGCGGACCAGGGCGCCCCGCCCACCTTGCGGCGCATCTCGATGTACTCGACGGGGTTCGCGACGCGCTCCGCGTTGATGTTCGCCAGTTCCCAGTCGGACTCGTTGAGCAGGTTCTCCGTCGACTCGGCGAACCGCTCGCGCCAGGCCAGGGACATGCTCGGGACCGTACGCGCCCAGAGGTCGGCGAGCCCCGCCTCGACGGGGTTGGTCGGCTCGGGGAACCCGGCCGACAGGTCCATCGGCATGAAGGCCGCGAGCCGTTCGAGATACGCCTTGCCGCCCTCGCGGTCCTGTGGCCGTTTGTAGACCTCCAGGAAGTGGTCGTCGAAGAAGAAGACCCACACATACCAGTCGGTGACCAGCGACAACGCCGGTCCGTCGCAGTCGGGATGGGTGTACGAGCAGAGCAGCGCGTAGTCATGGGAGTCGAGGTCGTGCTCCTCCCAGACGCCCGAGCCCTCCAGCATGCCCATGTCCCTGGCCCACTTCTTGGAGTGCTCCCTGGCCTCCTCCAGGTGCGGATTGAGTCGGGCCGGATACGCCAGGTAGAAATCCGGCAGTTCAAAGGGGTGCGTCACGGGTGAGCGGCCTTTCACGAAACATGAGCGATGCAGACCGCCCGGCGATACGGGCGGTCTCAGCCTGCACCGCGATCTACCCGTGCCCCTGCTCGCCCATACGGACCACAAAATAGTCATATGAGCACATCACCAGCGCGTGTTGTCCGCGCGTCCCCGCGGCCCCGGGTGATCATCGGCCCATGAGCACCACAATCCGGCTCGCACAGCAGCCCGAGGCCGACGAACTGCTCGGCCGCAGCCCCCTGGCCGCCCTGGTCGGCATGCTGCTCGACCAGCAGGTCCCGATGGAGTGGGCCTTCTCCGGCCCGTACACCATCGCCGTCCGCATGGGCGGCGACGACCTCGACGCCCAGGCGATCGCCGCGTACGACCCCGACGCCTTCGCCGCCCTGCTCTCCGACAAACCCGCCGTGCACCGCTACCCGGGGTCGATGGCCCGGCGCGTCCAGCAGCTCTGCCAGTACCTGGTCGAGCACTACGACGGCGACCCCACGGCGGTCTGGCGCGATGTCGCCACCGGTACGGAGCTACGGGACCGGCTGAACGAGCTGCCCGGCTTCGGGAAGCAGAAGGCACAGATCTTCCTGGCGCTGCTGGGCAAGCAGTTCGGGGTACGGCCCGAAGGCTGGCGCGCGGCGGCGGGCGCGTACGGCGACCAGGGCGCCTACCGCTCGGCGGCGGACATCACGGGCCCCGAATCGCTCGCGAAGGTACGGGCGTTCAAGCAGGAGGCCAAGCGCGCGGCCAAAACGGCGAAGTCGGCGAAAACGGAGAAGTCGACCAAGGGGCGCTGATCCACGCGGAGTACGGGATCGACCGGAACGTTCCGTGACCTGCGCCACATCTGTTCCCAGAAGACGCGGCGCTCGCTACTTTTCTCCGACATTCGCTCACATTCGTTCGCACCGGAAGGACCCTTGTGAACGCAACGTCCCGCAGACTCATGGCCGTAGCGACCGCCACCGCGCTCGCCGCCCCGCTTCTGCTCTCCGCCTCCTCCCCCGCAGCCGCGCGAGCGCACGACCCGGCGAGGGAAGCCGCGCGGAACGCCGCGAAACTCTCGAAGAAGCTGGTGCGTTCGGCCTCCGCGAAGGACGCGTACCGGCATCTGGAGAAGTTCCAGCAGATCGCCGAGGAGTCGAACGGCAACCGCGCGGCGGGCACGACCGGCCACGACAAGTCGGCCGCCTATGTGTACGGCCAGCTCAAGAAGGCCGGTTACAAAGTCTCGTACGACACCTTCGACATCACCTACATCGAGACCCTCGCCGAGAAGCTGACGGTCACCGCGCCGACGCCCCGCGACGTCACGATCACCGCCATGTCGTACACCAGGTCCACCCCGGAGGGCGGTGTGGAGGCCGAGTTGGCCGCCGTACCGCTCGACGCGACGACCGGGTGCGAGGCGGGCGACTACGCCTCCGCCGACTACACCGGCAAGATCGCGCTCATCCAGCGCGGCGGCTGCGCCTTCGCCGACAAGCAGCGGGAGGCGGGCGCCGCGGGGGCGATCGCCGCGGTCATCTACAACAACACCGAGGGCTCCCTCAGCGGCACGCTCGGCGGCCCTGACGCCGGAGTGATCCCCACCGGGGGCGTCACCAAGGAGGCGGGCGAGGCGCTCGCCGCCGACGTGGCGGCCGGCCCCGTGACGGTCTCCCTGGACGTACGCCAGCTCCAGGAGGAGCGCACCACCCGCAACGTGATCGCCGAGACCAGGGGCGGCAGGTCCGACCGTACGGTGATGCTCGGCGCCCACCTCGACTCGGTCACCGAGGGCCCCGGCATCAACGACAACGGCTCGGGCTCCGCGGGCCTGCTGGAGGTCGCGCTCAAGCTCGCCAGGACGCATGACAAGCCGGCGAACAAGGTGCGCTTCGCCTGGTGGTCGGCGGAGGAACTGGGCCTGCTGGGCGCCGAGTCGTACGTCGGAAAGCTCACCGCCCAGCAGCGCGCGGACCTCTCGCTCTACCTCAACTTCGACATGATCGCCTCGCCGAACCACGCCCAGTTCGTCTACGACGGCGACGACTCGGACGGCGAGGGCGCGGGCGCGGGACCGGAGGGCTCGGCACAGATCGAGAAGGGCATCACCGACTTCCTCGACAGCAGAAACGTTCCGCACGAGGGAACGGACTTCGACGGCCGCTCCGACTACGGCCCCTTCATGGACGCGGGCATCGCCTCGGGCGGCACGTTCACGGGCGCGGAGGGCATCAAGTCGCAGGAGCAGGCGAATCGGTACGGGGGCGAGGCGGGCGTGGCGTACGACCCGTGCTACCACGCGGCCTGCGACGACCTCTCCAACATCAGCATGCGGGCCTTCGACATCAACGTCGACGTGATCGCGAACGCCGTGGGCACGTACGCCCATGACGTCAGCTCGCTGAAGAAGCCGGCGACGGCGCAGTCGGCACAGTCGGCGCAGTCGGCGCAGTCCGCCAAGAAGGCGGCTCCGGCACGCGACAAGGGCCACACACCGGCCTCGTAGCCGCTCGAAAAACAACAGGGCCAGGGCACGCCGCAAGGAAAAACGCGGCGTGCCCCACCCGTCCCCGGGAGCCCCTACCCCTGCGGCGGGGCGGGCCTGAGGACGGCGAACCGTGCGCCGAAGGGGTCGGCGAGGTGCGCCATGCGGCCGACGTCCGGCACGTCCGTGGCGGGCATGACGACGGAGCCGCCGTTGTCCCGCACCGCGGAGACCAGCGTGTCGGCGTCGTCGACGGCGAAGTACGGCAGCCAGCGCGACCGTTCGTCCCCCTGGACCGGGGCGACCCCGCCGAACGTGGCGTCCTCCTGCTCGCCCTCGCCGGTGGAGAGCACGGTGTACGTCATGCCGGGCATCGGAAACTCCTGGAAGCGCCAGCCGAAGACGGCCCGGTAGAAGGCGAGCGCGCCCGCGCCGTCGTCCGTGTGCAGTTCGGCCCAGCAGAGGGTGCCGCGCTCGGAGGTGGATTCGAGCCCGCGTACGGAGACGGGCTGCCAGACCGCGAAGTCCGCGCCCTGGGGGTCGGTGAAGCACGCCATGCGCCCGGCGTCCATCACATCCATGGGGTCGACCCGTACGGCGCCGCCGTGCCGCGTGACGGAGTGGGCGGTGGCGTCGGCGTCCTGGCTCTTGAAGTACACGGTCCAGGCGGCGTCGGCGCCGTTCTCGGTGAGAGGCCCGAGGGCCGCGACCGTCCTGCCGTCCTGCTGGAAGAAGCCGTAGCCCCCCGCGTCCGGGCCGGCCGACTGAAAGGTCCAGCCGAAGACGGCGGTGTAGAAGGCGGCCGAGGTGGCGATGTCGGGGCTGGCGACATCGAGCCAGTTGGGGGAGCCGGTCACGAATTCGGTGGTGAGCACGTCGTACACCCTGCCTTTCCTGCATTCCTGTATTCCGTGGCCATGCGGCCAGAGATTACGGCGGAATTGACCGGAAAGATGCCGCCGAAACGCCAGGAGGCCCGGTACGGGGGAACAGGAGGGACCGGAGGTGGATCAGAGGAGGGGTCTCTTGACACCCGAAAGGAAGGTGCCGAAGGCGCCGGTACGGAAAACGAGCACGGGCCCCTCGATGCTCTTGCTGTCACGAAGAGGAACGGATCCGGGGATACCGAGTCCTATTTCCACGCAGTTTCCGCCGCTGTTGCTGCTGTAGCTGCTCTTGACCCACGCCGCCGATGTCACATCGCGGTTCCTCATGGTGGTCATACCCTTCCATCGCGTCACGGAGCAGCGCGGCCGACTCGGAAGCGGACAGGGCATCCGCCCTGAGCACATCATAGGACTGGGCATGACGGGCGGTAACCGCCGGATCGTCGCTGAAGTGCCCGCGGTCGAGCGATTCCGAGTACACCCAGAACTGGCCGTCGGGCATGGTGATGAGCGACATGGACGTACTGGGGCGCACCACGCTCGGGGAGCCGGCCGGGACGACTTGCACACGAATGTTGGGCAGCTTCCCCACCCGGAGAAGATGCGCACACTGATTCCGCATGACGGCATTACTGAAGACGATGTTCCGGATACAGCTTTCGTCCAGAACGGCGATGAGCAGCGGCCCTCCGGTCGAAAGGAACCGGTGCTGCCGGCTGAGGCGCGCGCGGACCATGTCCTCCAATTCGTCGCCCGTGTAGACCTGGGCGAAAAGGGCGCGCGCGTACTCCTCGTTCTGCAGCAGTCCGGGCATCACCTGGTTCTGGTACTCCCGCAGGGCCACCGCCTGGGCATCCATGGCGGCGCGGCGCTTGAACCAGTCGGGGTGCTCCACCTCCGGATACCAGTCGATCCGGTCCCAGAGCTTGCGCAGGATCCCGCCGGTCCGCAGAACCGTGTCGCACGTGTCGGTGAACTTGTCGTCGGGAACGCGCGTCCCCGCCTCCACACGTGCTACGAACGACCGGTCACACGGAACTCTCTCCGCGAGTCCCGCCTGGGTGAGGCCGACGGAGTCCCGTGAATGCTTCAGCACTTCACCGAATACGGCCGCCGTACCGGCTGTCTTCTCCCCGCCTTCCGCATTGCGCCGCCCCATTTGGTCTTCCTTCCTCAGGTGACAGATCCTGTCTGGCACGCACACGGCGTTGCGCACCCGCCTGGCGCAGGGCAACGCTGGTCCCACGCAATGTAGTTGTATCGCCCCGAGGACGACAATGCGCAGTGATTCGAACTCAATCCCTATCCCCACACCGGAATTGGGCCCCGTCGTGGCGAAGCCGCTCGCACCTCTCCCGTCCCTTCATGTCCCCGGCACCTCCCCGGGCGCCCCCGCCGCCCCCACGGCTCTCACCGTCCCCATCGCGCGCACCGCCCCTCTCTGACCGTTCGGACCGTTCGGGCCGCTTTACGAATGACCGTTTCTGCGGAAACGGGACGAACTCCGCCGAGGAAAGGGGACCCCTTGCCCAGGGCGACCGTGCTGCTGTCGAAAATGGATTGCTGGTACTGCGAGGCGTGCTGGAAAAACAGCGTCGAGGCGGTACGCACCACACCGGACGGCACACGAGATCTTCTCTGCCTCGAATGCGCGCAGGGAAACTATCCGAGACGGGTCGACCTCTTTCCACCGCTGGGAATCTACGGGCTCATGCCGCGCCGGGTAAGAGTGAAAGTGCCCGCGCGCGACAGCGGACACGGCCACCCGGGCCGCCCGCCGCTCTCCCCACACCCGGGCCCGCACGCCCCACCCCACCCGCACCGCCAGTCCCCGCCGGGCACGCCGCCGGTCTAGGACGTCCGGCGGGCCGGCGACGGGCCGGCGCGCCGCAAGGCGGAGGGCCTGATTCCGCCGCCCCTCCACAGCCCTTCCCACCCGCTCCACTCTCGCTTCGCTCCCCCTTTGACACCGAATGCGACCTTTGCGCTCCTGCGCCATGGCTGCGCCCGGAGCCGCTTGCCCGGTAGGCTTTCCGTGTGATCTTCAAGCGCATCGGTAACGGGAGGCCGTATCCCGACCACGGCCGGGAAAGCACCCGGCAGTGGGCGGATGTCGCGCCGCGCCCGGTCCGCCTCGATCAGCTCGTCACGACGAAGGGTCAGCTCGACCTGGAGACGCTGCTCGCCGAGGACTCCACCTTCTACGGGGACCTGTTCGCACACGTCGTGAAGTGGCAGGGCGACCTCTACCTGGAGGACGGGCTGCACCGCGCCGTACGCGCCGCGCTCCAGCAGCGTCAGGTGCTGCACGCGCGCGTGCTGGAGCTGGACATGGGCTGACGGGGCCGGGTTCCGCAACCCGGAGTGGCTCTCACTGAGCCTTTCGGGCTCTTTAACCACCCCCGATCGCCCAAACGGTTGATCATTTAGTAGGAAACACACACGGCGCGCACTACGCTGCGCCCATGAGCATGCTCACTCCCCCCGGCATGGGCGGAAAGTACCGCATCACGGGGTCCAAGTACCCGCGTATGCGCCGCCCCCGTCACCGCCGCAGGATCGTGCTCGCGGCCGTCGCCGCCGTCGTCGCCCTCGGCCTGGCCGGCTGGGGAACGCTCCAGCTCATCGACGTCTTCTCCGGCGACAGCACGAAGACCACGACCGCCAGCGGCCGGACCACGCCCGACTGCAAGCCGTCCCCCTCCCCCACGACGCCCGCGAAGGCGCTCCCCAAGCCGGAGCAGATCACGGTCAACGTCTACAACGCGACCTCGCGGGGCGGGCTCGCCAAGACCACCGCCGACGAGCTGAGGAAACGCGGCTTCGTCATCGGCAAGGTGGGCAACGCCCCCGAGACGTACGACAAGAAGGTCCCGGGCACCGGGATGCTCCTCGGGGCGACGACCGTCTCGGACAGCGCCCTCACCGTCCTCGGGACCCAGCTCAAGGGCGCCACGCCGAAGGCCGACACCCGTACGACGAAGGACGTCGACCTGATCATCGGCTCGGCCTTCAAGACACTGAACGTCCAGAAGGACGCGGACCAGGCACTGGCCACGCTGAGCGCCCCGGTGACGCCGTCCTGCTGAACCGGCCGAAGGGGCGTTCCCTCCCCGCGGGGAGGGAACGCCCCTTCGCACCAAGCCCTACCGGACCGGGCCCTAGTCGACCGTGCCGTACATCCGGTCGCCCGCGTCGCCCAGCCCGGGAACGATGTAGCCGTTCTCGTTGAGCCGCTCGTCGACCGCCGCCGTCACGACCGTCACCGGCGTGCCCGCCAGCTCGCGCTCCATCACCTCGACGCCCTCGGGCGCCGCGAGCAGCACCACGGCCGTCACGTCGTCGGCGCCGCGCTTGATCAGCTCCCGGATCGCCGCGACGAGCGTGCCGCCGGTCGCGAGCATCGGGTCCAGTACGTACACCTGGCGGCCGGAGAGGTCCTCGGGCATCCGGGTCGCGTACGTGGACGCCTGGAGCGTCTGCTCGTTGCGGATCATGCCGAGGAAGCCCACCTCGGCGGTCGGGAGCAGCCGCACCATGCCGTCCAGCATGCCGAGACCGGCCCGGAGGATCGGGACGACCAGCGGACGCGGGTACGAGAGCTTCACCCCCGTCGTCCCCGTCACCGGGGTCTCGATGTCGACCTGTTCGGTCCGTACGTCCCGGGTGGCCTCGTACGCCAGCAGGGTGACCAGTTCGTCGGCGAGCCGCCGGAAGGTCGGGGAGTCGGTGCGCCGGTCGCGCAGGGTGGTGAGTTTGTGCGCGACCAGCGGGTGGTCGACGACGTGAATCCGCATGGCGTCCACAGTAACCGGGGGCCAAGGCATTACGCGCTGCCAGGAACGTACGGAATGCCGGGAACGGGCGGGAACCGGCTGGCATCAACCCCCGTGGGCGAGGGAAGGTAGAAGGGCCCAGGACACAGCCTTGAGGTGGTGAGGCGTCGATGAGTCCCCAGTCACCCTCGGGTCCGGAGCCCTCGGGTCCGGAGCCCACGGGCGACGGCAACGCTGACGGCGAGAGCGAGCCCGAGGCGGCCCGCCGCCGGCGCCGTGCGCAGTTCCTGCGGGAGCTGAACGAGGCCAAGGCGCTCCGCGAGCGCGTGAAGCCCCGGCAGGCGCGCGCGGCACGGATGCGCCAGCAGATGCGGATGCGTACGTTCCGCTGGTAGCCACGCGGAGCCACGCCCGGCCACGAGACCGGATCCCGGCGGCCTCCTGCCCGCCCCCGGACCCGGAGGAAGCCATCCTGCGACCGGGTCCGAACAGGGGGCCAATAAAATGGCGCCACGACGCAACGGCGGAAGACCTCTCGCGAAGCGCCGGTTTCTGCCACGATTCCGAGTAGGCGGCGCCGAGCAGCGCACCGCCGGACCGTCACACCTCTGACCAGTGGGAGAGTCACGGTGTACTTCGCCGCACTGCTCGCGCGCACCGAAGACGGGTGGGAAGCGAGCGATACAGAGCTCGACGATGTGGAGACCTTGTCGGATCTCACCGACCTGGCCCGCGAAGCCTCGGTGGACGAGGACACAGTGCTCGTCTTCATCGAGCAGGAGGACGCCTGGTTCGGCATCCTCCGCGTGGAGGGCGAGGAAGATCCTCGTATCTACGTCTCCGACGCGGCCGCGGCCGCACGCTCCTCGTACGGGGAGATCCTCATTGATGAACTGCTCGGCAGGGACGACGACGACCCGGCCGACGACCTCGACGCGCTGGACCTCGACGGTACGGAGGACGGCGAACCGGACGACGAGTACGAAGGAACCGATACCGACACCGACACCGACCCCCCCGCCACGGCCGCCGACACCGTGCCCACGGGCGCCGTCGGCGACCGCGAGATCCTGACCGACCTGGGCCTCTCCGAGGCCGATCTGCTGGCGCTGGAGACCGACGCGATGGCCGAGATCGCGGAGGCGCTGGGCGCGGCGGAAGTACTGGAGACCGTGCGCTAGATGGGCGAGTCCGACCCGGCGCCCGACCCGGTACGCGCACCGTGGCTCGCGCCCATGCGCCTCGCACTGGACGAGGCCGTACGGGCGGGCGGGTCCGGTGACGTACCGGTCGGCGCCGTCGTGCTGTCCCCGGACGGCACGACGCTCGCCACGGCCCACAACGAACGCGAGGCGACGGGCGACCCGACGGCCCACGCGGAGGTCCTGGCGATCCGCAGGGCCGCCGAAAAGCTCGGCGCGTGGCGCCTGACGGGCTGCACGCTGGTGGTGACGCTGGAACCCTGCACGATGTGCGCGGGCGCCATCGTCCAGTCCCGGCTGGACCGGGTGGTCTTCGGCGCGCTCGACGAGAAGGCGGGCGCGACGGGCTCCCTCTGGGACGTCGTACGCGACCGCCGCCTGAACCACCGCCCGGAAGTCATCCACGACGTCCTGGCCGAGGAGTGCGCCACGCTCCTGACCGCCTTCTTCCGATCCCGCTGACCCCCGACGGCCTATCGATTTCAAAGCACGGCCCACCGTGGGCTAAGCTCTCTCTCGGTAGCGTGTCCGAGCGGCCGAAGGAGCTCGCCTCGAAAGCGAGTGTGGGGAAACTCACCGAGGGTTCAAATCCCTCCGCTACCGCTCTCACACCCTCCTGACCTGCGGAAACGCGGCCAGGGGGGTGTTTTGCGTGCGGCACGTGCCGCACGGCACGAGAAGGCGACAGGAGCACAACTGGCGCCGTCCGGGCGGCGCGTTGTGCCTTCCCACGGAGGGATCTGCCCCTGCGGTCCCTCCGAGGGCATCCCCACAGCCCGGCCACGTAACCGGCGATCCCGTCCGCCATCACGACGCGCACCCCTTTGCCGAAACAGTGCCGAAGTGGCCATCTCTCAGGGACGTCGCTGGTCGGAAGGCGGTGTCAGCGCCGTGACCTGCGGTTCTTCTGGTGGTCTCAGGTCGTGTCGCTGAGGTGCCGTCTCAGGGGCGTGTCAGTTCCTCAGTAGGGGTCGGGGTCGTGCCAGTGGGAGGGGTCGGGCAAAGCAAGGGCTCCGGCCGGCTTGTGATAACCCCGTAACGAAGGATCTTGAGCCCTTGAAGCGTCATCCGAGCGTGTGGTGGGGTTCAGATGTCCGAAAAGATCTTGGAGCGCGGCGCTTCGTCGCGGCCGGACACGACTCCGGCCGACTGCGGGGCCGGTCCGATCCAGCCGCGCTCCGCGAGTAGCGGGCCCGTGCGCCGCAGAGGCGCACACCGCTGCACGTAGGCACGTAAAGGAGAGAAAACATGCGCAAGTTCCAGCGCGCAGCAGTCGCCGCCGCCGGCGTCCTGGCCTTCTCCGGCCTGGCCATCGGAGCCGCCCAGGCCGCCGACCTCCCCTTCGTCGAAACGCAGGGCGACGCCGCGACGGACTGCTTCACCCAGGAGACCCAGCGGCAGATGGACCAGGGAGCGGGCCGCCACGTCACGATCGTCCACTGCGAACGCGACCCCCAGAACCCGGGCAGCATGTTCGTCTTCTACCGGGGCTGAGTCACCGGGCGGGTCACCTCCGGCCCTCTCCACCGAGGCCACGGTCTCCTTGGCTGCGCGCACATCGGAGAACCGGACGCCGCACCCGCACCGGACGTTCCGTCGACGTGACGGACGAAGGCGGCTCCTCCACCCCCTGCGCGGGGGCGGAGGAGCCGCCTTCGTGTTGCTCGGTGCCCGGATCAACCGCTGAGCAGGCTGGTTGGAAGTGCCGACCGAGCCCACTCTCAGGAAAACCCCAGGTGAGACCGGTCACGCAAGCGGGTTGTCGTGTGCGTCACCAGGGCACTTCGCCCGCGTCCTCGAAGAACCTGCCGGTCGGGCCGCCGTCGGGCAGGGTCGCGAGTTTGACGGCGATCGCCGCGCCCTGTTCGGGGGTGCGCACCCCCTGGAAGCCGTTGAGGTCCGTCGCGACATAGCCGGGACAGCAGACGTTGATCAGGATGTTCGTGCCGCTCAGCTCCCGGACGTACTGGAGCGTGACGGCGTTCAGGAACGTCTTCGACGGCGAGTACGCCGCGAGCACCGGGCCCACCGTCCGCTCGGCGTCGGTTCCCGACTGCCGGGTGAGGGAGCCGACGCTGCTCGACATGTTCACGATCCGGGGCGAGGCGGAGCGGCGGAGCAGCGGCAGCATCGCGTTGGTGACGCGGATGACGCCGATCACGTTGGTCTCCACGACCGTCCGGATGGTGGCGGGGTCGACCTGGGTGGGTTCCTGTGGCATGCCGCCGGTGATGCCGGCGTTGTTGACGAGGACGTCGAGGCGCCCGGCCTGTTCCTCGATCAGGTGTGCGGCGGCGGTCACGCTCGCGTCGTCGGTCAGGTCCAGCGGTACGCCGAACGCGTCGACGCCGGCCGCGCGCAGTCGTTCCACCGCGGCGGTACGGCGCTGATCGTCGCGGGCACCGACACCGACACTCCAGCCCAGGGCGCCCAGGCCCTTCGCGATCTCGTAGCCGATTCCCTTGTTCGCGCCGGTGACCAGCGCAATCGTTCGTTCGCTCATGGGAACCATGCTTCCCCCGGCGCCCGGCGGAGGTCCAAGACCGATCGGGTGGACACCGATACCGTTCGGGTATTGACCCGGGGTAGCGTGGCAGCATGGAGACCCGGGAGCTGCGGTATTTCGTCGCCGTCGCCGAGGAGCTGCACTTCGGGCGCGCCGCGCAGCGCCTCGGGATCGCGCAACCGCCGCTGTCACGGGCGATCCGGCAGCTCGAACGCCGCCTCGGGGCAGCGCTGCTGCATCGGACCAGCCGCACCGTCACGCTGACCGAGGCCGGCTCGGTCCTGCTGGTCGAGGGCCGGGCGGCCCTGGAGGCGGTCGAAGCCGCCGAGCGCCGGACCCGCCGCGCCGCCCTTTCGCCGACCGGCAGTCCCGGCCTGGTCCTGGTCACGAAAGCCAGCGCCTCCAGCGAACTGCTGGCGGAGCTGCTCGACGTGTACGCCGCCGAACCGGGCGCGGTCCCCGTCGACGTCATCCTGTGCGGCCCGGCCGAGCAGGGGGGACTCCTGCGCGAGGGCCGGGCCGATGTGGCGCTGCTGCACCGGCCGTTCGACTCGACGGCCGGGTTCCACACCGAGGAGCTGAGGACGGAGCGCCAGGTCGTGGTCCTGCCGGCCGGGCATCCGCTCACCGCCCGGGACCATGTGCACATGGCCGACATCACGGGGTTGCCGGGCCTGCCCCTGCCACGCTGGCCCGACCCCGACGGCACCTACGCGCCCGGCCCCGGCCCTCAGGTCCGCGACCACGCGCAGTTGTTGCAGCTCGTCGCGCTCGGCCGGGCGTGCGCGGTCTCACCGGAGTCGTGCCGAACCCAACTGCACGATGACCTCGCCGCCGTGCCCGTACTGGACGCGCCAACGGTCACCACCCTGATCGCCTGGCCACCGCACAGCCGGTCCAGAGCCGTCGCCGACCTCATCCGGACCGCGACACGGCTCTGGTCCGGCTGACTCACTGACGCGGATGATCCTGCCGTCCGGGAGTCTCACCGGGTCAGGGACGCGGATACGGCCCAGAGACGTGCGGCGTTGTCGCGGTCGAGGGCGTAGGGGGCGACACCGATGGCGGCTCCGGCGCGCTCGGTGACGGGTTCGGCCTCGGCGCAGTCCTCGTAGTAGCGGCCGGTGACGCCGGCCACGGACGGGGAGGCGGCCATCAGGACGGAGGTCGCGGCACCCTGCTGGACGGTCTTGCCCGGCGGCAGGGCGAGTTCGCCGGCGGCCAGCATCCCGGCCACCGCCTCCATGTCGGCGTTGCGGGACAGGAGGGTGTCGCTGATGTTGCCCGGCATCAGGGCGTTGACGGCGATCCCGTCGTCGGCCCAGCGTTCGGCGGCGGCCACGGCGAAGTGGATGACAGCCGTCTTGGACTGGCCGTAGGAGGTCCACGGGTCGTAGGGGCGGTAGCGGTAGTCGAGGTCGTCGAAGACGACCGGGGAGAAGAGGTGCCCGATGGAGCTGACCGCGACGACCCGGGCGCCGTCCGCCGCCGCGAGCGCCGGGTGGAGGCCGGTGGTGAGGGCGAAGTGGCCCAGGTGGTTGACGCTGAACTGCCATTCCCGGCCGTCAGTGGTGCGGGCGATCTGGCGTGGCGCCATCACTCCGGCGTTGTTGACGAGGATGTCCAGAGGGCCGTCCCAGGCCGCCACGAACGCGGCCACCGTCGACCGGTCGGACAGATCGAGCCGGCCGACCGACAACTTTCCCGAGCCGGAGGGAAGTTCCGCCTCCAGGCGGGCCGCCACCCGCGCGCCCGCGTCGGTGTTCCGGACGGCCAGGGTGACATCGGCGCCCGCGGCGGCGAGTGCGCGGACGGTCTCCACGCCGATCCCGGAACTGGCTCCGGTGACCACGGCGCGCCGGCCGTGCAGGTCGACGCCGTCGATGACTTCGGCGGCAGTGGTGGTCGCACTGAAGGTGTGGGGAGTGCTAGGTGCGGACATGAGCTGTGTCTCCTGATGGGTGCGGTGATGGGTGCGGTGATCTGTGCGGTGCCGAGGACCACGTCATGCGCGGGTCATGCGTGGTCACTGTCGGATGAATTCGACGGTGGTGAGGTGCGCCGTCGGGGCTGACGGGCCGGTCAGCCCTGCGCGAGCCGGGAGACGTGCTCCCAGTCGGCCCAGGTCTTGAGCCGCTCGGCGTAGAGCGGCTCGATGATCTCGATGGGCTCGGTCCCGAACAGCACGCGCAGCGGCGGGTTCTCCGCGTCGACGATCCGCAGCAGGGCGGCGCCGGCGTTGGCCTTTTCGCTGTGGCGGGCCTCGCTCATGCGGGCCGCCATGGCCTCGCGGACCGCGTCGTAGGCGGGGTTCAGCTCGGCGTGCGTGGCCGAGGAACCGGCCCAGTCGGTGCTGAAGCCGCCCGGCTCGACGATGGTGACCTTGATCCCCGCGCCGGCGACCTCCTGGGAGAGGGAGTCGCTGAAGCCCTCCAGCGCCCACTTGGACGCCTGGTACGCGCCGAGCGACGGGAAGGCGGCGATGCCGCCGACGGACGAGATCTGCACGATGTGGCCGCTGCCCTGCGCGCGCAGGATCGGCAGCACCGCCTGGGTCACCCAGAACGCGCCGAAGAAGTTCGTCTCCATCTGGTCGCGCACCTGCTGCTCGGTGACCTCTTCGACCATGCCGAACAGTCCGTAGCCGGCGTTGTTGACCACGACATCGAGGCGGCCGAACTTCTCGTGCGCCGCGGCCACCGTGGCGGCGACGGCGGCCTTGTCGGTGACGTCGAGTGCCAGGGGCAGCACCGCGTCGTCGCCGTACTCGGTGACCAGGTCCGCCAGCGTCGCCGCGTTCCTCGCGGTCGCGGCGACCTTGTCCCCGCGCTCCAGCGCGGACTCGGCGAAGGCACGGCCGATGCCGCGGGACGTACCGGTGATGAACCAGACCTTGCTCATGACTCCTCCTTGGGGGATGGCCCTGGACGGTCGCCCGGGGCTGCCCCGGGCGACAGCTTCACCGTACCCCAGAAAGTTAGACCCGTACAAAAATAGCCTCATCCAGAAATGCATCCGTCCAGAAATCGCACGTAGGATGGACACATGGGAGGAACCACATGAACTTGCGCGAGCGCAAAAAACTGGCCACCTGGCGCGCCATCCAGAGCGCCGCGCTGCGGCTCTTCGACGAGCAGGGGTACGAGGCCACGACGGTCGAGCAGATCGCGGAGGCGGCGAACGTCTCGCGCGCCACCTTCTTCAACTACTTCGCCGGCAAGGACGCCGCGGTCCTGGACCAGGATCCCGAGGAGCGGCTCAACTGGCAGACCCTGATGGACGGGCGTCCCGCGGACGAACCGCTCTGGGACTCGCTCACCGCGATCCTGACGGGGTTCTGCGAGAGCCTGCGCGACCGCATGCCGGTGCAGCGCCACCTCAAGGCGCAGTCACCCGCCTTCGCGCAGTCGGCCCAGCGCTTCGGCGAGCAGTTCTTCAGCGACCTGAGGCGCTGGGTGGACTCCCGCACCACCGGCGCCGACGAACTGACCCCCGTCCTCCGGCTGAACCTCGCGGTGGCCGCCACGCTCACCGCTTACGAGACCTGGCCTGTGGAAGAGTCGTTCGACGGGTTCCTGCGACGCCTGGAACGCTGCCTGCGGCAGGCCGGACCCGGCCCCAGCCCCAGCACGGACACGGGCACGGACACGGGCACGGGCGAACGGTCAGAGTGACGGTTCGCCCCACGCGTTCCCCGCCGGTTCGGGGGCGCAGTGGGCGCGGCGGTAGGCCAGTGGGCTGAGCCGGCCACGGTCGCGCCGTGGTCCCTGCGGACCAGATGGAGGAACAGGTCGATACCGGCCGCCGCGCCGGCGGCCGTCAGGATGCGTCCGTTGTCGACGAACAGCACGTCCTGATCGACCTCGACCTCGGGGAACAACTGGGCGAACCGGCCGCACAGCGCCCAATGGGTGGTGGCCCGCAGCCCGTCCAGCAGGCCGGCCGCCGCCAGCAGGAACGCCGAGGTGCACAGGCTGACGATGCGGGTCTCGGGCCCGAACCGGGCGAAGGCCGCGGCGACTTCGGCGGGCAGTTCGCCGGTGGTGAGCAGATGTTCGTCGGGCTCCTGGGTGGCGATCACCACGGTGTCCGCGCGCTCCAGGAGCGATTCGTCGTGGTCGACGACGATCCGGAAGCCGTCGTTCGTACGGACCGGGCGGCCGCCGGGCGAGCAGGTCGTCACGGAGTGGAGCCGTTCCCCGGCCGGGTCGAGGGCCTCGTTGAAGACCCGGGCCGCGTCCGGTCATCTCCGTCCCCGGCGGTGTCTCGGACGGCCTGGCCGCCGCGGCCGGGCAGGCGGGTGTACGTACCAGCCCGCTGCTGGTCGAACCGGACGCCGCGGCTCTGACGGCCCTCGCCGGTCTGGTCGACTCCGGCGCGGTCCGCGTCGAAGTCGAATGTACGTTCGCACTGGAGGAGGCCGCCGAGGCGCACCGGCTGGGCGAGACCAACCGCACCCGCGGGCAAGCTCGTACTGGAGGTGGCGCGATGACGTCGACGACCGCACTCGTGGTGGGAGGCACCGGGGCCATGGGGTCCCGGGTGGTGCGCGCTCTACACCCCGAACTCGCCACCTTCGGCGACTGGTTGACCACCACCGGATGGGACGGCGCCGCCGGGGGATGACCCGCCACGGCCTTCGTACTGGTCAAGTGCCTCTTGGGTCGGAGCACAGGATCAGGCGAAGGCCGTGTTCACGTCCCCCCGAATCTCCGTACACCCGGTTCCGCGCCGCCTCCGCTGTGCGGCGCCCCTCCGGGGCCCTAGAAGTGCCGCAGCCGCAGCAGGAACTGGCAGCCGCCGGAGCGGCCGTCGGCGTCGATCGCCACCGTGACCGGGGTGCCGACGAAGGCCGAGCGGTACTGGCCCGCCGGCAGGGCGTTCGGGCACTGGCCCGCGTCGCCGTCGGCGTAGAACTGGACGTCGAGGACGATGTTGCCCGTCACGGTGAAGGTGAGGTTGCACCAGCCCGGCCGGCCGTCGGTGTCGAGCCTGACGGCCTGTCCGAACACCGGGATCGGCAGGATCGGCATCGGGTAGGCGCTCTGGTAGTTCCCGCACTGACCGGCGTCACCGCCGGTGCTGGGCTGGAGTGCGTAGCTGATGGAGGCGCCCGCGAGGGTGCTGTCCGGGTCGTAGACGCCGAACGCCAACTGGCAGCCGCCGGCACGGCTGTCGGTGTCGAAGCGGATGGCCTGCGTCCACTCCGGCGAGGCGGCCCACTGCTCCCCGGTCCTCCCGCCGCACTGGCCCGCGTCGCCGTCGGCGTTGAACTGGATGCCGAGCTGCGGGGCGGCGGCGCTGAGCGGGGCCGCTTCCGTCGCGTACGCCGCCGTACCGGACAGGCCGGCGACGATGAACGCGCCTGCGACCAGGGCGTGGGCCAGCGATCTCAGACGTCCGGTCATCCGTAATAGCCTCATACGAGTCTCCTCGGAATTCGTGGGCGCGACGGCTGGGCGCGCCGCGCCGCTGTCATGTGCCGGACAGCAGTATGGGCGCTGGCACCCCGCCCATATCGCCGTGAACACGCCAACTTTTGGCCCGTACGGACGCCGCCACCCCCAGCCGTCACCCACAGCCGTCAGCTCGGGGTGCGCATCGCCTCCAGGGGGTGGGCCCGCAGGACGCGGCCCGCCGGGATGCGGATGGCCAGGAGCGCCGTCAGGACCGTGATCGTCACGATCGCCGCGAAGACCCAGGGCGGGCCCGCCGGGACGGGGTTCGTGGTGAGGCGCAGGGAGAGGGCGGCCAGGGGGACGGCCGCCGTGGCCGTGCCCAGGAGGACCGCCGTCGCCGCCAGGAGCGTGGTCTCCGCCGTCAGCATGCGGGCGATCTGGGCGCGGGTGCCGCCCGAGAGGCGGAGCAGGGCGAGTTCGCGGGTCCGGGCCGTCGTGGTCGTGACCAGCGTCGTCGCCGACGAGAGGGCCACGTATCCGAGGATCACCGCGAGCAGCAGGCGGTTCAGCCAGTCCTGGGAGCGGGTCTGCGCGTCCTGGGCCGCCTGGAGGGACGTACGGTCGCTCACCGCCAGGCCCGGACGGTCCTTCGACAGGGGGAGCAGGGCGTCGGTCAGCGCGGGCCCGTCCGTGCCGGACGCCGTGGCGACGAGGACCGCGTCCGCGAGCCGGTCCGTCGTGTGCGGGAGGACGGTGGCGGACGGCAGCAGGACATCGCCGAAGCCCAGGTTGGCGCGGTACACGGCGACCACCCGGGGCTTCACCCGCGTGCCGTCGCCGAGGACGAGCGCCACCCGGTCGCCGACGGCCTTGCCCAGCCAGCGCGCCTCCGTGTCGCTCAGCGCGACGGTGTCGCCGCGCAGGTCGTCCAGGGTCCCCGAGGCGACCGGCAGGTCCAGCGTGCCCCGGACGCCCGGGCCGTCGATGCCGTACGCCGTCGAGCGGGACAACGACTCGTCGAACAGGGTCCGTTCGACCGCCACCACCTCGGTCGAGACCAGCGGGGTCACCGCCGTCACGCCCGGTACCCGCCGTACCGCCGCCGCGACGTCCGGGGCGACGCCGCCCGCGCCCGTCACCACGTACGGCGCGACCGTCGCCGCCCGCGCCTGGTACTGCGTCGCCTCCGACAGCGTGGTCTGGCTGTAGAACTGGCTGCTCGCGAAGCCGATCGTCAGCGCCAGCGGCGTCACCGCCGCCGCCAGCCGCCGCGAGCCCGCCGCGCTGTTGGCCGCCGCGAGGTAGCCGGCCACGCCGAAGCGCCGCAGCAGCCCCGTGCCGGCGATCCGGGCGAGCGCGGCCGTCAGACGCGGGCCGAGCAGCGCGATACCGGTCAGGGCGAGCATCGAGCAGAGCACCGCGGGCACGCCGGCCAGCTTCTGCGGTACGGCCACCACCGCGCCCAGCGACACGACCGCCATCCCCAGCACGACGTACCCGCCGATGATCCGGCCGCGCCCGATGTCCGGGCGCTCCACCACGGACTCCCGCAGCGCCGCCACCGGACCGATCCGTACCTGCTTACGGGCCGCCGCCCACACCGCGAGCCGCGCCGTACCCAGGCACAGCAGTACGGCGGCCGCCGCGGGCACCGGGCCGATCGAGAGGGCGAAGCCCTCCTCGATCACGCCGATCCGGGCGAACCCGTCGCGCAGCGCCTGCGCGGCGAGATACCCCGGCGCGATACCGAGCAGCGCCGCCGCGCCCGACACCAGCAGCACCTCGGTCGCGAGCATCCGGTGGATCTGCCGCGGGGTGGCCGCCACCGCGCGCAGCAGGGCGACCTCGCGCCGCCGCTGGTGCACCACCAGCGAGAGCGTGCCCGCCACGACGAGAAGGACGATCATCAGGACGAAGCCGCCGAACGATCCCGACACCAGGGTCAGTACGGAGCGCGACTGCGCGGCCCCCAGGAACTCGACCTCGCCGCGCTCCACGCCCGACCGCACCACCGCCCGCTCGGCGCCGTATCCCTGCGCGGCCAGGGCCTGTTCGACGCGGTGCGTGAGCGTGTCGCCGGTGGCCCCGTCGAACAGTCCGGCCAGTCCGGCCGGCGCGTCGGTCCGTACGCCCGGATCCGCGAGGACCCCGATCGCCACGACCTCCCGCGGGTGTCCCGACAGTTCACGCGCCCGCTCGTCGGTGAAGAACAGGGCCGACTGGCGCGGCAGCGCGTCGGCGCCCGGCGGCGCCGCCACCCCGGCGACCCGGTACGGTACGGCGCCGTCCGCCGTGGCGATCCGTACCGTCGACCCGACGCCGGCGCCCGCGCGCCCGGCGGTCCCCGCGTCCAGCACCACCTCGCCGGGGCCGCGCGGGGGCGCGCCGGCGCGCAGCGTGTACGGGGTGAGCGCAGCCGAGCCCCAGCCGTGGCCGAGCGTCGTACCGTCGCCGCCCTGTCCTGCGGTCATCAGCGTGACGGGGAAGCTGAGTTCGCCGATCGCCCGGCGGACGCCCGGAACCGCCGCGACCGTCTCCACCAGCTTCGCGGGCAGCAGGGCCCGCTCGGGCAGCGTCTCCACGAGGTCCGGGCCTTCCGGCACGTCCGCCGTGACCGACTGGGCGGCACCGGCCACGACCGGGGCCGCCGCGTACCGCTGCGGGGCGATCCCGGCGAACAGGCCCGACTGGAGCAGCACCCCGCAGGCCGTGACGAGGATCGCGCCGCCGAGCACCGCGAGGAACGACGCGACGAACTCGGTGCGGCGGGCGCGGATCGACCGCCAGGCGAAGGAGAGCGTGGAACTCCTGACGTTCTTCACCGCTCCCCCAGGTGGGTCATCCGCGCCGCCACCGACTCCGCTGTGGGCGCGTCGAGTTCGCCGACGATCCGGCCGTCAGCGAGGAAGACGACATGGTGCGCGTACGAGGCGGCGACCGGGTCGTGGGTGACCATCACCACCGTCTGGCCGAGCGTGTCGACCAGCCCGCGCAGCAGCCGCAGCACCTGCGCGCCGGTGTTGGTGTCGAGCGCGCCGGTCGGCTCGTCGGCGAAGACGACGTCGGGGCGGGTCACCAGCGCGCGGGCGATGGCCACGCGCTGCTGCTGTCCGCCGGAGAGTTCGTTCGGCCGCCGGTCCAGCAGGCCGTCGAGCCCGACCGCGGAGACGATCTCGGCCAGCCAGGCGGGGTCGGTCCTGCGTCCCGCGAAGCGCAGCGGCAGGGTGATGTTGTCGGTGACGCCGAGGGCGGGGATCAGGTTGTACGCCTGGAAGACGAAGCCGATCCGGTCGCGCCGCAGCTCGGTCAGCGCGGTCTCCTTCAGCGTGGAGAGGTCGGTGTCGCCGAGCAGCACCCGGCCTGACGCGGGCCGTTCCAGGCCGGCCGCCAGGTGCAGGAACGTGCTCTTGCCGGAGCCGGAGGGGCCCATGACGGCGGTGAACGCGCCGCGGTTGATCCCGGCCGTCACCTCGCGCAGCGCGGTGACGGTGCCCGCGCCGTCCGACCCGCCATTCGACCCGCCGGAGCCGCCCGCGCGCCCCGAACCGCCCGTACCGCCCGCCCCGTACACCGCCGTCGCCGCCTCCAGCCGTACGGCGAAGTGCGACGGCGCCACCGGCGGACGCGCCCCTCCCGACTCCTTGAGCCACCCCTTCAGCGCCATGACCCGACCCTTCGTCCGTGCGTTCGACAGTGGAGTCGACCGCCAGACCGCGTCGACGTCCTGACGGTAGGTCGGAGCCATTGACACGAACCATCCCGCGCGTGCCATGATCGAAGGTAGAGCCCACTCCACCACGCGCGTGCCAGGGAGCATTTCCGACGTGAGCGACCCCGCCCCGGGCCGACAGCGGCTCCGGCTTCGGACCTGGGCGCGGGAGACACCCCGGCAGGTGAAGTTCCTCGCGATCGGCGTCGGTTCCGGCATCGCCTCCTGGTTCGCCCTCATCGCGCTCGTCCTGAGCGTGGCGCCGGTCGTCACGCTGCCGCTGCTGCCCCGTACCGCCAGGGCCGTCCGCCGGCTCGCCGCGTTCGAACGGCGCCGCACCGCCGCCTTCCTCGGTACGCCGATCCCCTCGCCCGCGCGGGAGCCCGCCGACGACCACGCCGACTTCGCCGCCGTACTGACCAGCCCCGGCACCCGCCGCGACACCGGCTGGCTGACCCTTCAGGCCACGCTCGGCACGCTGACCGGTCTGGTGGGCGTCGGGGCGCCCGCCGGCGTGGTGCAGAACGTGGTGATCGCCACGCTCTGGCCGGTCATCCCCGGCGCCGTGACCACGCTGGACGCCCCCGTCACGTCCTGGGGCGGCGCCGGACTCGCGCTGGCCACCGCCGCCGGGTACGGCGCGCTCGGCGTGCTCCTCGTCCCGCCGCTGGCCCGCTGGTACGCGCGGATCAGCGCCGCACGGCTCGCGCCCCCGAAGACCTCGCTCGTGGAGCGCCTGGCCGAGGTCACCGCCACCCGGGCCGCCGCGCTCGAAGCGCACGGCACCGAACTGCGGCGCATCGAACGCAACCTCCACGACGGGACGCAGAACCGTCTCGTCGCCGTCGTCATGCACCTCGGCATGGTCGAACGCGCCCTGCACCGCGACCCGGCGTCCGCCCTGCCCATGGTGCTCACCGCCCAGAACGCGGCCACCGAGGCGCTCGGCGAACTGCGCGAGGTGGTCCGCTCCATCTATCCGCCCGTACTGACCGACCGCGGGCTCTCCGGCGCGGTGGCGGCGCTGGTCGCGCACTGCGCGATCGACTGCACCCTCGACGCGGGGGAGCTGCCGCGCGCGCCCGCCGCCGTCGAGGCCGCCGCCTACTTCGTGGTGGCCGAGGCGCTCACCAACGCCGTCAAGCACAGCGGGGCAATGCGGATCGCCGTATCGCTCCACGCCGAGGGCGACCTGCTCACGGTCGAGGTCACGGACGACGGCCGCGGCGGCGCCGACGACGCCCTCGGCACCGGGCTCGTCGGGATCGAGCGCCGCGTCGCCGCGTTCGACGGTACGACCAGGCTCACCAGCCCGCGCGGCGGCCCCACCGTGCTGCGCGCCGTCATCCCCCTAGGAGTGTGAGCCCGTGCGCATCGTGATCGCCGAGGACGACGCCCTGCTGCGGGCGGGCCTCACCCACCTGCTGCGCGCCGAGGGCATCGAGGTCAGCTCCGCCGTCGACAACGGCACCGACCTGCTGGCCGCCGTCGCCGCCGACCGGCCCGACGTCGCGCTCGTGGACGTACGGATGCCGCCGACCTACCGCGACGAGGGGCTGCGCGCCGCCGTGGAGGCGCGGCGCCGGCAGCCGGGGCTCGCGGTGCTCGTCCTGTCGGCGCACGTGGAGGACAGTTACGCCACCGAGCTGCTGGCCGACGGCAGCGGCGGGGTGGGCTATCTGCTCAAGGAGCGGGTGGGGAAGGTCGGCGACTTCCTCGAAGCGCTCCAGCGGGTGGCCGACGGCGGTACGGCGATGGACCCGGAGGTCGTCGCCCAGTTGCTGGTACGCCGCCGGGCCGACGACCCGCTGCACAGCCTGACCCCGCGCGAGCGGGAGGTGCTGGGGCTGATGGCGGAGGGCCACTCGAACGCGACGATCGCCGGTCTGCTGACCGTCTCGGCGGGCGCGGTGCACAAACACATCGGCAACATCTTCACCAAGCTGGGGCTGCCCACGACGGACGCCGGCCACCGGCGGGTGCTGGCCGTGCTCGCCTATCTGAGGGCGTAGCGGACCTGACGGCGGCCGGCGGGGCCTGAGAGCGCGGTGGGCGGCCCGAGGCGCGGGCCGGGGGTGTAGTCAGCACCACCCTCCATACGCCAGCGAGCGGGATTACGGCCGTACCGGGTGCGCGGACATGCTGAGGGCCGACCCGGTCACCACCGACCCGGCCGCCCGTCCCGGAGGAGTTTCCGCATGTCCGAGCACGTCCCCACCGCCGTTCCCGTCCGCCGCCGCGGTTCCCGTAAGGTCACCGCGCTGGTCGCCCTCACGCTGCTGGCCGGCCTGGGGCTGCCGACCGCGTACGCGGCGGCCGACACGGGCCGCGGCGCCCACCAGGAGAAGCGGGACCGGCAGGGCGCGGACGTGATGCGGGGCCTGGTGGACGACCTGGTGCGCGACGGCGCACGCCCCGGCGCCCTGGCCGCCACACAGGAACGGGACGGCCGTACGCGGACGTACGCCGCCGGGGTCGGCGACCTCGCGACCCGGACCCCGGTCCCGGCCGACGGGCAGATACGGATCGCCAGCAACACCAAGACGTTCACCTCGGTGGTGGTGCTGCAACTGGTCGGCGAGGGAAAGATCGGCCTCGACGAGCCGGTCGAGACGTATCTGCCGGGCCTGCTCCGCGGTGACGGGGTCGACGGGCGCCGGGTCACCGTACGCCAGCTCCTCCAGCACACCAGCGGGCTGCCGGAGTACACCGAGGGCATCGCGGGCGACTACGCCGACTTCCAGCACCGCTACATGGAGCCGCGCGACCTGATCGACCTGGCCCTGAAGGGGAAGGCCGCCTTCCAGCCCGGCGAGCAGTGGGGGTACAGCAACACCAACTACGTCGTCGCCGGGCTGATCGTGCAGAAGGTCACCGGCCGGCCGCTCGGCGAGGAGATCACCCAGCGGGTCGTCCGGCGGATCGGACTCCAGCACACGTACTTCCCGCAGGCCGGGGAGATGAGGATCCGCGAGAAGCACCCCAAAGGCTACCACGCGGACCAGCCCGGCGGGCCGCTGCGCGACGTCTCGGTGTCCGACCCCAGCGGGGCCTGGGCGGCGGGGGCGATGGTCTCCACCAACCGCGACCTGAACCGGTTCTTCACCGCGCTGCTCGACGGCAGGCTGCTGAAGCCGGCGCAGCTCGACGCGATGCGCACCACCGTCCCGGCCACCGGGGACCCGTCGCCCGGCGCCCGCTACGGGCTCGGCCTGATGAGCAAGCCGCTGTCCTGCGGCGGCGTCTACTGGGGGCACGGCGGGGACATCCCGGGGTACGAGACCCGCGGCGGCGTCACGGAGAAGGGCCGGGCCGTCAACTTCGCGGTGACCGTCCTGCCGTCCGAGCTGGCCGACCTGGAGCAGATGGAGAACGCCGTCGACGGCGCGCTCTGCCGCTGAGGCTGCTGAAGCCGCTGAGGCTGCTGGGACGGAGAGCGAGAGCGAGGGCGGGGGAGCGGGCCCGAGCACGGGCCCGTGCCCGGGCCCGGAGGGGCCTGGCAGGGGGAGCGGCATCGGGGGGGATGAAGCCGCTCCCCCTGGGGAACCGGCCCCGTGGGTCCGCACCGCGTCAGGGGGGAGTGCGCGGCACGGACCCCGCAGAGGGAGGCCGGTTCGTCGCCCGCGGACTCTTGCCGGATCCGCGGGGCGCCCCTCCATCGTGCGGCCCTCCGTGGCACGCGCTACCAGGCGAAGGGCCCGGACTTCCGGGTCCTTGGTCCATAAATGCCGCATCAAGGGAAAAGCAGCCTCAGGGCATTGCCGTTCATACGGTTAGACTCTCGCGACCGCACGTGGGGAGACCGGGAAGGAAGCGGCCGATGGGGCAAGCGAAGAAGATCGTGCTGTACGGACTCACCGTGTTCGTGCTGTACACGATCATCACCTCCCCCGACCGGGCCGCGGACCTCGTCCAGGTAGGGTTCGAGGGCATTTCGAGCGCCGCGCAGGGCGTCGGGGACTTCATGTCGGCGCTCATCAACTAGACGAGCCCCGGACATCGCGCCATTTCGCCCCAAGGAGTGCCCCTTGATCCGCCACCTGGTCCTCTTCAAGCTCGACGAGGGCGTCTCGCGCGACGAGCCGCGGGTGACCGCCGCCGCCCAGGCCCTCACGGAGCTGGGCGGGCAGGTCCCGGAGGTGGAGTTCTGGGAGTGCGCCTGGAACATCACCGACCGCCCGATCGCCTACGACTTCGCCGTCAACTCGGCGGTCCCCGACCGTGATGCGCTCCAGCGCTACCTCGACCACCCGGCCCACCAGGCGGTCGTCGCACAGTGGCGCGAATTCGCCACCTGGGTGATCGCCGACTACGAGTTCTGAGCCGTTCGCTCCCCTCACCCCACACCTCCTCGGTGTGGGGTTTTTGGGTTTATTACCCCATCTCACCGTCAACACGGTTTTTTCGGGTGCTTGCACACAGTGGACATGTCTTGTGATGCTATGACCGCTTTTGACGGATGAGTTGACGTAGTCGACCGCAAAGGGGTGGCGTCACCGTGCCGGCCAGTACTACGCCTCAAGTGCCGCCCCAGATCGAAACCGAACGCCGGACCGAGCCCGAGCAGCGGACCTCGGCGCAGAGCCGCGGCGCGGACACCCGGGCGCTCACCCAGGTCCTCTTCGGCGAGCTGAAAGGACTGGAGCCGGGCACCAGGGAGCACGCCCGGGTGCGCGGGGCCCTCATCGAGGCGAACCTGCCGCTCGTGCGCTACGCCGCCGCCCGCTTCCGCAGCCGTAACGAGCCGATGGAGGACGTCGTCCAGGTCGGCACGATCGGGCTGATCAACGCCATCGATCGATTCGATCCGGAACGCGGCGTCCAGTTCCCCACGTTCGCGATGCCGACCGTCGTCGGCGAGATCAAACGCTACTTTCGGGACAATGTCCGGACGGTCCATGTGCCGCGCCGGCTCCACGAGCTGTGGGTCCAGGTCACCGGCGCCACCGAGGACCTGACGACCGCCCACGGCCGCTCCCCCACGACCGCCGAGATCGCCGAGCGGCTGAAGATCTCCGAGGAGGAGGTGCTCGCCTGCATCGAGGCCGGCCGGTCGTACCACGCGACCTCCCTGGAGGCCGCACAGGAGGGCGACGGGCTCCCCGGGCTGCTGGACCGGCTCGGCTACGAGGACCCCGCGCTGGCCGGTGTGGAGCACCGCGACCTGGTCCGGCATCTGCTGGTGCAACTGCCCGAACGCGAGCAGCGGATCCTGATGCTCCGGTACTACAACAACCTGACGCAGTCACAGATCAGTCAGGAGCTGGGCGTATCCCAGATGCATGTGTCACGGCTTCTCGCGCGCAGCTTCGCCAGGTTGCGATCCGCAAATCGGATCGAGGCGTAACCCCCAGGGGTAGAACCCCGGACGTTCCTCGCCTGGTGCGAAATACCCCATACCGCCTTCTTCTTGGACGTATCCAGCACCTCGATGTCGACATGTCACTACAGCGTGTTGCCGACATGTGACATTCTGCTGGAACCGCGTTTGCCGCGGCCTCCTCACCGGTATTCAGGTGGAGGCTGCGTTCCTCCGACGGGAGCGGCCGACGCGACCGTCCGCGACCTCAAGGGGGTGGCATGTCCGTAGAACAGGGCAGCTCGAAGGTGCTCACGCTCACGAAGAGCGCTCCCGCGCCTGATGCTCTCGACCATGTGGACCAGAACCACGTGGTCCAGCCACGGGTGTCCCAGCCGGAAGCCATCGACACCCGTACTCTGTCCCGCTCCCTGTTCCTGCGGCTCGCCGTGCTCGACCAGGACAGCCCGGAGCGCACCTACGTACGCGACACCCTCATCGAACTGAACCTGCCGCTGGTGCGGTACGCGGCGGCCCGCTTCCGCAGCCGCAACGAGCCGATGGAGGACATCGTCCAGGTCGGCACGATCGGCCTGATCAAGGCGATCGACCGGTTCGACTGCGAACGGGGCGTGGAATTCCCGACGTTCGCGATGCCGACCGTCGTCGGCGAGATCAAGCGGTTCTTCCGGGACACGTCCTGGTCGGTACGGGTGCCGCGGCGGCTCCAGGAGCTGCGTCTCGCGCTGACCAAGGCCAGCGACGAGCTGGCGCAGAAGCTGGACCGCTCCCCGACCGTGCCCGAACTCGCCGCCGTACTGGGCGTGTCCGAGGAGGACGTGGTCGACGGCCTGGCGGTCGGCAACGCGTACACGGCGTCCTCGCTGGACTCGCCCTCGCCGGAGGACGACGGCGGGGAGGGCTCGCTCGCGGACCGGCTCGGTTACGAGGACATGGCGCTGGAAGGCGTCGAGTACCGTGAGTCGCTGAAGCCGCTGCTCGCCAAACTCCCGCCCCGTGAGCGGCAGATCATCATGCTGCGGTTCTTCGCGAACATGACCCAGTCGCAGATCGGCGAGGAGGTCGGCATCTCGCAGATGCATGTCTCGCGGCTGCTGACCCGTACGCTCGCGCAGTTGCGGGAAGGGCTGATCTCGGACTGAGGCACGTGGACCCCGCCCACCGTCCGGTCTTCGGGAAAGTCGGGAGAGCCGAGCTTTCCGGAGAAGACGCCGGACGACGACGCGGGCGGGGTTCCGACATGACGAGCCCGCCGGGTCCGCGGAATCCCGCACGACCCTCGGCGCCAGAGGCCCCGGTATCGGGAAGGGCCTCGATATCAGGAGAGACCTCGGTGTCAGGAGAGGCCCTGGTGTCGGGAGAGACCTCGGTGTCAGAAGAGACCTCGGTGTCAGGCGAAGGCCAGCCAGGCCACCACGGCCAGGACCACGACGGCCGCGACCACACCGATGATCACTCCGGCCTTCGGCCCGCTCTGCTGCGGAGGAGCCTGCCGGCGCTGCGGCTCCCCGTCGTCGACAAACGCGCGGAACATCTGGGTGCTGCCCGCCGGGTCAGGAGTTCCCTCGGGTCCCTGCGGGGCTTGGGGGTTGTGTGCCATACGGCAGGACCCTAGCGAACCCGTGGGCCCCGCCCAACCCCGGGCCCGGGACGGATGGCCGACCGAGGCCGTTCCGTATCCCTGATCTCCCCCGCCGGAAGCCGTGATCTTCCCGGATCCTCTCCGCGCCGCCCCCGCGACCGCGCCCATGGTCCTCCCCATGGCCTTCTCCATGGCCTCCTCCATGACCCTCCCCATGCGAAGCCTTTTGGGTTCCTTTACCGCGAAGAGCCCGATTTAGTTTGCCTTCAGCAACCAACTGATCCTATGGTCTTATGGTTGCCCTAAGCAACAAGATGTCGGGAGGGGCCATGGCGGCCGCACACAGTCAGTACGCGGAACTTTCCCGGCAGATCAGTGCCGTCGGGGCCGTCAAACGCAGCCTCGCGCGGATCCTGCCCGCCGAGTGCCCGGGGGGCTCCGCCGCCGTACTGACCCTGCTGGAACGGCACGGCGAGATGCGCATGAGCAGGCTCGCCGAGCTGCTGGCCGTCGACATGTCGGTGACCAGCAGACATGTCGCGCACGCCGCGGAACGTGGCTGGATCGAGCGGTTGCCCGACCCCGCCGACAAGCGCTCGCGGATCCTGCGGCTCACGCCCCTGGGGCGGGAACTGCTCGGCGAGCTGGACCGGCGGGTGACCGAGATGTTCGCCCGGACGCTCGACGACTGGACGGACGACGAGGTCGGACAGCTCAACGCGCTGCTCGGCAGGTTGCGCAGCAGCTTCGGCGACTGCCGCGACCGCCACGAAGGCCGGTACGACAGCCGGCCCGACGGCCGGCCCGACGGCCCGTACGACACAGAAGACACACACGCCCGTACACCCATGCGGCAAGAGACGTAAGACAAGGAATCACATGGCTACGACCACACCAACGGGTGTGCGGGGCGGCCACGCCAAGCGCGGCGGCGACCCCGCTCCCGCGAGCGGTGCGCCGATGACACACCGTCAGATCATGGAGGCGCTCTCCGGGCTGCTGCTGGGGATGTTCGTCGCGATCCTCTCGTCGACGATCGTCTCCAACGCCCTCCCGGAGATCATCTCCGACCTCGGCGGCGGCCAGAGCGCCTACACCTGGGTGGTGACCGCCTCGCTGCTGGCGATGACCGCGTCCACCCCGCTGTGGGGCAAGCTCTCCGACATCTTCAGCAAGAAGCTGCTGGTCCAGATAGCCCTGGTCATCTATGTCCTGGGCTCCGTGGTGGCCGGCCTCTCGCAGAACGCCGCGATGCTGATCACCTGCCGGGTCTTCCAGGGCATCGGGGTCGGCGGGCTCTCCGCCCTCGCCCAGATCGTCATGGCCGCGATGATCGCCCCGCGCGAGCGCGGCCGGTACAGCGGCTACCTCGGCGCGACCTTCGCCGTCGCGACCGTCGGCGGCCCGCTCCTCGGCGGTGTCATCACCGACACCTCGTGGCTGGGCTGGCGCTGGTGCTTCTACGTCGGCGTGCCGTTCGCGGTCATCGCGCTGATCGTCCTGCAGAAGACCCTGAAGCTCCCCGTCGTCAAGCGCGAGGTCAAGGTCGACTGGGGCGGCGCCTTCTTCATCAGCGCGGCCGTCTCCCTGCTGCTCCTCTGGGTGACCTTCGCGGGCGACAAGTACGACTGGATCTCGTGGCAGACGTACGCCATGGTCGGCGGCTCGGTGGTGCTCGGCCTGCTCTTCGTGCTCGTCGAGTCGAAGGCCAAGGAACCGATCATCCCGCTGCGGCTGTTCCGTAACCGCACCATCACCCTCGCCTCGCTCGCCTCGCTCTTCGTCGGGGTCGCGATGTTCGCGGGCACCATCTTCTTCAGCCAGTACTTCCAGCTCGCCCGGGGCAAGTCACCGACGATGTCCGGCGTCATGACCATCCCGATGATCGCCGGGCTCTTCCTCTCGTCCACGATCTCCGGCCAGGTCATCACCAAGACGGGCCGCTGGAAGATCTGGCTGGTCAGCGGGGGCGCGCTCACCACGGCTGGGCTGGCGCTGCTCGGCACGATCCGGTACGACACCGCGTACTGGCACGTGGCCGTCTACATGGCGGTGATGGGGCTCGGCGTCGGCATGATGATGCAGAACCTGGTCCTCGCCACCCAGAACCAGGTCGCCCCGCAGGACCTCGGCTCCGCCAGCTCCACCGTCACCTTCTTCCGCTCGCTGGGCGGTGCGGTCGGCGTCTCGGTGCTGGGCGCGGTGCTCGGCAACCGGATCACGCACTACGTGAAGGAGGGCCTGGCCGACCTCGGTCCGCAGGGCGCGGCCCTGGGCCATGCCGGTACGGGCGGCGGCGGCATCCCGGACCTCGCCGCGCTGCCCGCGCCGCTGCGTCCGGTCATCGAGGCGGCGTACGGCCACGGTGTCGCGAACGTCTTCCTGTACGCGGCTCCGGCGGCGCTGGTCGCGTTCATCCTGACGCTGTTCATCAAGGAGGTCGCTTTGAAGACCCGGTCCGGTGACGACAGCACCGAGAGCGCCGAGAGCGCCAACAGCACCGAGAGCGCGGAGAGCGTGACGGCCACCGCCGGGATCGCGCCCGAGCCGGTCGCGGCGAGCGCCGGAGCCACCGCGGCGGCGGCGATACCCGTGGCGCCGACCACGCCGACCGTCACGGCGCCGCTGATCACCGCGTCGGCCGGAATCCCCGGCTCCGCCGTCCGCGGCGCGGTGCTCGGCTCCGAGGGCGCCCCGGTGCCCCGCGCCGCCGTCACCCTGATCTCCCTGGCCGGGCGCCAGTTGGCCCGTGCGGTCGCGCAGGCCGACGGCGGCTACTCCCTGGACGCGCCGGGCGCCGGCTCGTACGTCCTGATCGCCTCCGCCGACGGCTTCCAGCCGCAGGCGTCCACGGTGGTCGTCGGGGACGAGCCGCTCGCGTACGACATCCTGCTCTCCGGTACGAGCGGCCTCACCGGGTCCGTGCGCGCCGCGGACGGCGGCGCGGCCGTCGAGGGCGCGATGGTCATCGTCACCGATGTGCGCGGCGACGTGCTGGCCACGGGGAAGTCCACCGAGCGGGGCGAGTTCGCGTTCGGCGAGCTGATCCCCGGCGCGGTGACGGTCGCGGTGAACGCGGCGGGCTTCCGTCCGCAGGCGCTGCCCGTGGAGATCGGCGGCCAGGGCGTCACCCGTATCGATGTCGCGCTCCAGGCCGGCGCCCTGATCCAGGGCACGGTACGGGCGGGCGCCGACCGGCGGCCCGCGCAGGACGCGCGGGTGACGCTGGTCGACGCGGCCGGGAACGTGGTCGCCACGGCGACGACCGGGGACGACGGGGCGTACGCCTTCGCCGACCTGGACTCGGGCGAGTACACGGTGATCGCGACCGGATACCCTCCGGTGGCCGGTGCGTTGACGGTCGCGGGGCGTGGCATCGACGGCCACGACATCGAACTCGCGCACCCCGGAGCGTAGTTACTCCCCCCGGCGTACGGGTGTCGGGCGCTACCCTGCCCGACACCCGTACGCCGGGGCCCTGTTGAGGGTGGCATCGGGATCGGCATGATCGAGGAGAGAACAGGGATGGGACTTCGGGGACAGGTACGGACGCGCGACGGCTGGGCGGTCCAGCACGCGATCGTGACCATGACCGACATGACGGGCACGCAGGTGCTGCGGGCCGGGGCGGACGAGGAAGGGGCCGTACGGGACGACTCGCCGCTCGTGCCGGGCCCGTACACCGTGGTCGTCACGGCCGTCGGCTACGCGCCGGTCGCCTCCACTGCGCTGGTCACCAGGACCGGGCGGGCGGACCTCGGCACGGTGACACTGGCCAGGCAGGGCGGTGTCGAACTGCCGCCGCCCGGGACATGGAGCATCGACCCGGCGCACTCGTCGGTGGGCGCGGTGGCCCAGCACCTCGGGATCTCCAGCGTGCGCGGGCGGTTCACCGACTTCGGCGGCCGGATCGAGATCCTCGACACCGGCGGCGGCCCCGAGCAGGCGCGCGTCGAGGCGGTCATCAACGCGGCGACCATCGACACCGGCAACGGGCTGCGCGACAAGCACCTCAAGTCACCGGACTTCCTCGACGTGGAGCGCTTCCCGCAGATCACGTACAGCAGTACGGGACTGACCCCGGCGGGCCCGGACCGCTGGAAGGTGCACGGCCGGCTGGCGCTGCACGGCGTCGTACGCGACCTGGACCTGGACCTGAGCTACCTGGGTACGGGCCCCGATCCGTGGGGCGGCGTACGGGCGGCGTTCCACGCGACGACGGAGCTGCACCGCGCGGACTTCGCCATGAACTACAACCAGGTCGTACAGGCGGGGATCGCCGCGATCGGGACCACGCTCCGCATCGAGCTGGAGGTCCAGGCGGTGCGGGGGGAGAACCTGCCGGGCGTATGAGGGCACCGGAACGCGGCCCCGGAGGTCCGCCTCCGGGGCCGTCGGCGTCATAGGGTGCGGACCATGGCACCGAACATCGCAACGAACACGACCGTGGATCTCGCCGGACTGCTGGAGTTCGTACGGCCCCGGCACCGCGCGATCCTGCTGACCACCCGCGCCGACGGCCGTCCCCAGGGCTCCCCGCTCTCCTGCGGGGTGGACGACTCGGGGCGGATCGTCGTCTCCACGTACCCCGAGCGCGCGAAGACGCGCAACGCCAAGCGCGACGAGCGCGTGAGCGTGATCGTCCTGTCGGACGACTGGAACGGCCCGTGGGTGCAGGTCGACGGTACGGCCGAGGTCATCGACTCCCCCGAGTCGGTCGAGCCGCTGGTGGAGTACTACCGGAACATCGCGGGGGAGCACCCGGACTGGGACGAGTACCGCGCGGCGATGGTGAAGCAGGGCAAGTCGATCATCCGCGTCACCCCGGAGCGCTGGAGCCCGCTCGCGACGGGCGGCTTCCCGGCGCACCTGGCGCCGTAGGTCTCCGGGTCGGTGCATTTCCGGGGCCGTACGGTTCCGGGGGTCGGGGTCCTGGGTCCGGGGGCCTGGGTCCTGGGGGGCCGTACGTCAGTCGTACGTCAGTCCCCGCGCCCGTCCCGGTCCCGGGCGGCGGCGCGGTCCCGCATCGCCTCGATGCCCGCCACCAGGAGATCCAGCGCGAAGGTGAAGTCCCGATGGCGCATCTCCTCGACCGTGTCGCCGCCGCGCGCCGCCATCATCTCGCCCGCGTTGTCGAACGACCCCTCGTACCCCGGCTGGTCCTCGATGGCCCCCATCGCCTGCCGGAAGTACGCGTCCTGCGACAGCCCGGCGTCCGCGCAGCGCTGGACGAAGTGGCCCTCGATGGTGCCGAATCCGTACACGAACTGGAAGACCGCGGCCAGCCCGCCCATCTGGTCCTGGCGCGCCAGTCCCGTACGGCCCAGGACCGCCTGGACCGCCGCGGAGAACTCCATCGAACGCGGGCCGATGTTCAGGAACTTGCCGACGAGCGGCGAGACCCAGTGGTGGCGGACCAGCACCGCCCGGTAGCTGGCGGCGAGTTCGCGGAGCTGGTCGCGCCAGTCGGCGTCCTCGTCCGTCAGGTCGGGGACGCGGACGTCGCCGAAGACCGCGTCCAGGGCGAGTTCGAGGAGGTCGTCCTTGGTGTCCACGTACCAGTAGAGGGACATCGCGGTCACCCCCAGCTCGGCGGCGAGCCGGCGCATGGAGAACTTCGCCGGGCCCTCCGCGTCGAGCAGCCGCACGGAGACGGCGGTGATGTGGTCGCGGTCGAGGCCGTGGGGGTGGTCCGTGCCCGTACGCGCGCCGGTACCCGTGCTGGTACCCGTGCCCGTGTGCGCGCCGGTACCCGTGCCCGTACTCGCGTTCCTGCGGCCACGGCCCGCCGGCTTCCCCTCCAGCCACACGCTGGTACGGACGGGGCGCTGGGCGCTGTCGGCTTCCGACACCATGGGTGAGCCTCCTCGTTTCCTCATGCTAGGCCGCCTCGGGCGGGGCGCCCGACGGAGCCCCTGACGGAGCGTCCGTACGCCCGTCCCTCCCCCGGTCCGTGCGCTCCGCCCTGCGCAGCAGCAGCGCCGCCAGCAGCCCGCCCGCGAGGACGGCCACGGCGCCGACGAGCTGGCTGGTCTCCAGCCCCCTGGCGAACGCGTCCGAGATCCGCAGCCGCTCCGCCGCGCCGTCCGCCGCCGCGAGCGCCGCCGGCAGCGACGCGGCGCCCACGGCCGCCGGTACGAGGGCGGCGAAGCGGGCGTTGAGGACCGCGCCCAGGACGGCGACGCCGAGGCCGTTGCCGAACTCGGCCAGCGTGCCGTTGATGCCCGCGCCGACCCCGGCCTTCTCCGGCGGGATCGCGCTCATGATGGCGTTGGCCATGGCCGGCATGGAGAGCGCCACGCCCGCGCCCATCACGACCAGGCCCAGCAGCATCCCGCCGTACCCGTGGGCGCCGAGCAGCGCGATCGAGGCGAGTCCGGCGGCCACCAGCGACATTCCGGTGGCGATGAGCCCCGGGGTGCCGATCCTCGGCAGCAGCCGCGCCGCGACGCCGAGGAGGTTGAGGACGATGACGGTGAGCGCGAGCGGCGCCGTCCGCAGACCGGCGTCGAGCGGCCCGTACCCCAGGACGAACTGGAGGTGCTGGGTCAGCAGGAAGAGCGAGCCGGTCATCCCGAAGGCGACCAGGACGGCGCCGCCGACCGCGCCGATGAAGCGCTGGTTACGGAAGAAGCGCATGTCCAGCATCGGATACGGGACGCGCAGCTCCCAGCGGACGAACGCGCCGAGGACGACCACCCCGACGGCGGCGGCGAGCAGCACCTGCCCGGACGCCCAGCCGTGGTCGGGGCCCGAGATGATCGCGTACACGACGGCGGTCATCCCGATGGTGGAGAGCAGCGCGCCGAGCAGGTCGGGGCGGTCGCCCTCCTTGGTCCTCGACTCGGGTACGAGCGCGACGACCGCGACCAGGCCGAGTACGGCGACGGGGATGTTGATCAGGAAGATCGCGCCCCACCAGAAGTGTTCGAGCATGACCCCGCCGAGCAGCGGACCGGCCGCGAACCCGAGGGAGTTGACCGTCGACCAGAGGCCGATCGCCTTGACGCGCTCGGTGTCGTCGAAGATCTGGACGACGACGGCGAGCGTGGTGGTGATCAGCAGCGCGCCGCCGACGCCCATCCCGGCGCGGGCGGCGATCAACTGCGCGCTGCTCTGCGAGAGTCCGGCGGCCAGGGAGCCGATCCCGAACAGCGCGAGCCCCGCGATCAGGAGCTTCTTGCGGCCGTAGCGGTCGGCGGCGTTGCCCGCGGTGAGCAGCAGGCCCGACTGGACGAGGGAGTAGGCGTTGACCATCCACTGGATGTCGGAGGTGGAGGCGCCCAGCTCGCGGGTGAGGGAGGGGATCGCGACGCTGAGGATGGTGTTGTCCAGCAGCACGGTGATCTGGGCGAGGCAGATGACACCGAGGATCAGCCAGCGCTGGGGATGACGGGCGGGGGTGGTCTGGTTCTCGGCGGTCGTCGCCGGCATGGGGACTCCTAGAACGCCTTGTACGGTGTATGGGACTCGCGTCGCCATACACCGTACAAGGGACTCTCTTACGCTGTACAGAGAGTTCTTCGGCCGTCCCTCCAGCGGGTGATCCCCGGGGTCACGCGGTCACGCCTTCTGCGTCAGGTCGTAGAGCGTCGTGCCGTCCACGGTGACCTTCTTGAAGGTGTCCTCCACCCACGTGGTGATGGAGGAGCTGCCGTTGCCGCCGGGGCCGCCGCCGCTGCCCGAGAGGAAGTAGTGGATCTTCCCGTCGGCCACGTACTTCTTGAACTGGGCGAGGGTCGGGGACGGGTCGCTGCCGTTGAAGCCGCCGATCGCCATGACGGGCTTCTCCGTGGCGAGCTGGTAGCTGGCGGCGTTCTGGGAGCCGATGGCCGCGGCGACCCAGGTGTAGTCGGAGGCGTTCTTCTTGAGGGCCGCCTCGACCTTGGTGGAGACGTTCTGGCCGTTGAGGAGGCCGCCCATGCCGCCGCCTCCCATGCCGCCGCGCTCGCCGCCCATGGCGCCACCGGGCATGCCGCCTGCCTGCTGCCGGCCGTTCTGGCCGGTCTGGTTGTTCTGGTTGTTCTGGCCGTTCTGCTGCTGGCCCGTCTGGCCGTTCTGGGTGGGGGGCTGGCCCATCCCCTGGCCGCCGCCACCGGTCGGGGGCTGGCCCATGCCGCCGCCGTTGCCCGTACCCGTACCGGTGCCCGCGCCCTGACCCGCGCCCTGGCCCGTGCCCTGCTGGCCGGGCATCCCCATGCCGCCGCCGTCGGCACCGCCGGGACCGCCCCCGGGGCCACCGCGACCGCCGCCCCCGCCGAAGCCGCCCATCGAGGCCGGGCCCGCCGTGACGATCGAGCCGGTGTGCGCGCTGTTGACCGTGTTCAGGGTGTACGCGAACGGTCCCGCCAGCGAGGCCGCGACCGCGAGACCGGCCGCGGCGAGCGCGAACCGCCGCCCCAGCTTCGCCGCGCACAGCAGCCCCAACGCGGCCACCAGACCGCCGACCAGCACCGCCCAGCGCAGCCACGGCAGGTAGTCCGAGGCCCTGCCGAGCAGGACGAACGCCCAGACCGCGGTCCCCGCGGCCGTCACCGCCAGCGTCACCGACGCCAGGATGTGCGTCCGCTCCTCCCACAGCACCGAGACGCCCATGCCGATGACGGCGGCGATGTACGGGGCCAGGGCGACCGTGTAGTACTGGTGGAAGATGCCGGCCATGAAGCTGAAGACGCCCATCGTCATCAGCAGCGCGCTGCCCCACACGAGGAACGCCGAACGCGCCGTGTCCGTACGCGGGCTCCTGCGGGTGATGACGAGTCCGGCGACGAGCAGGATCAGCGCGGCGGGCAGCAGCCAGGAGATCTGGCCGCCGACCTCGGAGTTGAACATCCGGCCGAGGCCGGTCTCGCCCCACATGCCGCCACCGGCGCCGCCTCCTCCACCGCCGACGCTGCCGGTCTCGTTGCCGCTGATGCGGCCGAGGCCGTTGTAGCCGAAGGTCAGTTCAAGGAAGGAGTTGTTCTGCGAGCCGCCGATGTACGGGCGGGAGGACGCGGGCCACAGCTCCACGATCGCGACCCACCAGCCGCCGGCCACCACCATCGCGCCCGCAGCCAGGGCGAGCTGGCCGAGCCTGCGCCGTACGGACGTGGGCGCGCAGACCCCGTACACCAGCGCCAGCGGCGGCAGGATCAGGAACGCCTGGAGCGTCTTCGTCAGGAAGGCGAAGCCGACCGCGACACCCGCCCACACCAGCCACTTCGTCCGGCCGGCCTCCAGCGCGCGCAGCACGCAGTAGACCGTGACGGTCATCAGCAGCGCGAGCAGCGCGTCCGGGTTGTTGAAGCGGAACATCAGCGCGGCGACCGGCGTCAGCGCCAGCACGACGCCCGCGGTGAGCCCGGCGACCGGGCTGAAGCGGCGGCGTACGGCGGCGTACAGCACCGCGATCGTCCCGACGCCCATCAGCACCTCGGGCACCAGGATCTGCCACGAGCCGAGACCGAAGAGCCGTACGGACAGGGCCATCGGCCAGAGCGCGGCCGGCGGCTTGTCGACGGTGATCGAGTTCGCGGCGTCGGAGGAGCCGAAGAAGAACGCCTTCCAGCTCTCGCTGCCCGCCTGGACCGCCGCGGAGTAGAAGGAGTTGGCGTACCCGGAGGCGCTCAGGTTCCAGAGCTGGAGGAGCGCGGTGGCCAGCAGGAGGGCGAACAGGGCCGGGCGCACCCAGGCCGGGTCCTCCTGCCTGCCCCGCCAGATGCGGGCGGCGCGGCCGGCGCCGGCGCGGTGGACGGGGCCGTCCGCCGCCGGCGCGAGCCCGTCGGGCTGAAGGGTCGTGGTCATCGGGCGTTCCTTGAGTAGAGGGCGGCGGAGTCGGCGTGGCTGTCGATGGAGCCGTCAGCAGGGCCGTCGGCACGAAGGTGATCGTCGGTACGGAGCTGGTCGTCGGTACGGAGCTGGTCGTCGGTACGGAGCTGGTCGTCGATACGGAGCTGGTCGTCGGCGCGCCGGTCCGGGAAGACCCAGGCGCGCAGGAGCAGGAAGCGCAGCACCGTCGCGGCGAGGTTGGCGGCGATCAGCACGGCCAGCTCGGTGGAGTGCGCGGGGTTGCCGGTGGCCGCGTCCAGGGCCGCCAGCGAACCGCTGGTCAGCGCGAGACCGATGGCGAAGACGACCAGGCCCTGCGCCTGGTGGCGGACGGCGCCGTCCCGGCCGCGTACCCCGAAGGTGAGCCTCCGGTTGGCGGCGGTGTTGGCGATCGCCGAGACCAGCAGCGCGGCGGCATTGGCGAGTTGCGGACCCGCCATGGCGCGGAAGAGGGAGTAGAGGAGGAGGTAGAAGAGCGTGGACAGGGCGCCCACGACACAGAAGCCGACCAGTTGCCGGGCGAGACCGCCGGGCACCCCGGGCAGCCGGCGGTCCCTCGGGTCGTCCCCGAAGGGCCGCGCCAGCCGGTCCAGGGGCAGCGCGCCCACCGCGAGCGCACGCCCCACGCGCCAGACGCCCTTCAGGTCCTCGGTCGCGGTGCTGATGATGTTCACCGTGCTGTCGGGGTCGTCGATCCAGTCGACCGGCACCTCATGGATCCGCAGCCCGGCGCGCTCGGCGAGCACCAGCATCTCCGTGTCGAAGAACCAGCCGGTGTCCTCGACCATCGGCAGCAGCCGCTGGGCGACATCGCGCCGTATCGCCTTGAACCCGCACTGGGCGTCACTGAACCGGGCCGACAGCGAGGACTTGAGGATGAGGTTGTAGGCCCGCGAGATGAACTCGCGCTTGGGCCCGCGCACGACCCGCGAGGACCGGGAGAGCCGGGACCCGATCGCCAGATCGGAGTGCCCGGAGATCAGGGGGGCGACCAGCGGCAGCAGCGCGTTGAGGTCGGTGGAGAGGTCCACGTCCATGTAGGCGAGGACGGGCGAGTCGGAGTGCGACCAGACGGTACGGAGCGCCCTCCCGCGCCCCTTCTGCTCCAGGCGGTACGCCCGTACCTCCGGCAGCTCCGCGTCCAGCCGGGCCGAGACCTCGGGGGTCCGGTCGGTGCTCGCGTTGTCCGCGATCGTGATGCGGAAGCTGTACGGGAAGGTACGGGCGAGGTGGTCGTGCAGGCGCCGCACACATGGTTCGAGGTCCTGCTCCTCGTTGTAGACGGGAATGGTCACGTCGAGTACGGGGGCTTCGGTCACCTCGACCGGGAGATGCTCCCGGGCCGGGAGGGTGCCCCATGAAGTGTCGGTTCGCATGGTGAGAACACTCGCGAGGCGGGCTGTCACGGCCGTGTGGTGAGCCTGTGCCCTGTCTGTGAGTCGTACACGGAGTCACTCGCGTACGGCTGCGTACGGCTGCGCGTACGACGACCCCTGCGGCGGCACATGCGGGAGCCGTACGGAGAAGACGGTCCTGCCGGGCACGCTGTCGACCGTCACGGTCCCGCCGTGCGCGGTGACGACCGCCTGGACGATCGCGAGACCGAGCCCGGTGGACCCGGCCGCGCGGGAGCGTGAGGCGTCGCCGCGCGCGAAGCGTTCGAAGACATGGGGAAGCAGCGTGGCGGGGATCCCGGGCCCGTCGTCCTGCACTTCGAGAACGACGAAGGAGCCCTGCCCCGGCCGCCCCGGCCGCCCCTCGCCACATCTGCGTACACGAGCGACGACGGTGGTGCCGGGCGGGGTGTGCGTACGGGCGTTGGCGAGAAGGTTGACGAGGACCTGATGGAGCCGGGAGCCGTCGCCGTGCACGGTGGCGGGCGGTTCCTCCGGCCCCGGCAGCTCCAGGCGCCAGTGGTGGTCCTGCCCGGCGGCGTGCGCGTCGCTCAGCGCGTCCACGACCAGCGGGGAGAGGTCGGTGGTCTCGTACGAGAGCGGGCGTCCCGCGTCGAGCCGCGCGAGCAGCAGCAGGTCCTCGACCAGCCCGGTCATCCGTTCCGCCTCGGCCTCGATCCGGCCGAGCGCGTACCGGGTGTCGGGGCCGGTCTCCTCCCGGCCGCGCCGGGTCAGTTCGGCGTAGCCGCGGATGGAGGCCAGCGGCGTACGCAGCTCGTGGCCCGCGTCGGCGACGAACTGCCGTACGCGCGTCTCGCTCTCCTGCCGGGCGGCGAGCGCCGAACCGACGTGCCCCAGCATCCGGTTGAGCGCGGCGCCGACCTGCCCGACCTCGGTACGGGGATCGGCCTCGGCGGCGGGGACCCGTACCAGCGGGGCCACCTCACCGCTGTGCAGCGGCAGTTCGGAGACCTGGGTGGCGGTGGTGGCGACGCGCCGCAGCGGGCGCAGGGCGACCCCGACGAGAGCGCCACCGGCGATCCCGGCGGCGACGAGGCCCGCCAGGGTGACGCAGACCTCCACGAGGACCAGGATGTTGAGGTTGTCCTGGACGTCCTTGAGGGGGACGCCGACGAGGAAGTCGCCCTTGGGGCCCTCGATGTACGTGACCCGGTAGTCACCGAGTCCGGGCAGCGTGACCGTGTGCGGCTTGCTGTCCCGCGCGACGGTGGCGAGGCCGGCGCTCTGCGCCGAGGTGAGGTCCTTGTTCGACACGGGAGGCCACGAGGTCGAGCTCTTCTGCTCGTCGCTGACCAGCCCGCGGCCGACCGTACCGTCGGCCGACACCACCGCGCCGACCGTCCCGAGCGGCGCGCCACCGCCGGTGACCACCTCCAGCGGGTCCATGTCGACACCGGGCATCGCGCCGGGCGGTGGACTGCCGTTGCCGGACCCGGGTTTGACCCCCGCCGCGCGTCCCGCGACGGCCTGCACCTGCTGGTCCAACTGGCCGTACAGATAGGAGCGGAAGGCGATCGTCGTGACCGCCCCTATCACCGAGGCGACCACGGCGATCAGCGCGACCGCCGACACCACGAGCCGGGTCCGCAGCGACCAGCGCCGCCCCTTCATGCCCCGCGGGCCCTTCGCCTTGTCCGGACCGCTCATCGGGGGGCGTCACCCGGTTCGCCGGGCTTGATCAGATAGCCGGCGCCGCGCCGGGTGTGGATCATCGGCGGGCGACCGGCGTCGATCTTCCGGCGCAGGTAGGAGATGTACAGCTCGACGACGTTGGCCTGGCCGCCGAAGTCGTACGACCACACCCGGTCGAGGATCTGCGCCTTGCTCAGCACCCGGCGCGGGTTGCGCATCAGGTAGCGCAGCAGCTCGAACTCGGTCGCCGTGAGGTGGATGGAGTGACCGTCGCGGGTGACGTCGTGGCTGTCCTCGTCGAGCGTCAGATCCCCGACGACCAGCAGCGACTCGCTCCGTATCGCCGCCGCCCCGGAGCGCCGGATCAGCCCGCGCAACCGGGCCACGACCTCCTCCAGGCTGAACGGCTTGGTCACGTAGTCGTCGCCGCCCGCGGTCAGCCCGGCGATACGGTCCTCGACGGAGTCCTTCGCCGTGAGGAAGAGCACCGGCACCTGCGGCAGCTCACGGCGCAGCCGGCCGAGGACGGCGAGGCCGTCCATGTCCGGCAGCATCACGTCCAGGACCACGGCGTCGGGCCGGAACTCACGCGCGCCGCGCACGGCGCCCGCCCCGTCCCCGGCGCTGCGCACCTCCCAGCCCTCGTACCGCAGGGCCATGGAGAGCAGCTCGGTGAGCGACGTCTCGTCGTCGACGACGAGGACGCGGACGGGGCTCCCGTCCGGCCTGAGCATTTCGGTACGCCCGCGGGGCGAGGTGAGGGTCATGGTGCTCACCTTGGGGAGGCGCTCTGAGAGAGGGCTTTCCGCTTCCTGTGAATTCCCTGAGAATGCGCGGACGCGCGCTCAGGCATCCGTGCCCGCGACGTCGGGTCCGAGGCCGACGTCGGGCCCGAGTCCGACATCGAACCCGAGGCCGACATCGGGTCCCTGCGCCCCTCGCAGCCCGAAGAGCCGCACCCCGTTCCCGTGACAGACCGCGCGCAGCCACTCGTCGCCGAGACCGAGCCGTTCCAGGGCTTCGAGCTGGTGGACGTACGGGTAGGGCAGGTTCGGGAAGTCCGTCCCCAGCAGGATCCGGTCGCCGAGATCCGCGAGCCGCGCCCGCGCCGCGACCGGGAAGGGCGCGAGCCGCTCGCTGAAGTCCGTACAGGCCATCGTGGTGTCGAGCCGTACCTCACCGTACCGATCGGCGAGATCCAGGAAGTCGGTGTACTCCGGCATCCCCAGATGCGCGACGACCAGCCTCAGCCGCGGATGCGCCGCCAGCAGCCGCCCCACCGGCTCGGGCCCGGTGTGCTTCCCTGGCACGGGACCGGACCCGCAGTGCATCACCACCGGGACACCGGCCTCGGCGAGCAGCCCCCAGGCGGGTCCGAGGAGCGGGTCGTTCGGGTCGTACGCCCCCACCTGGACGTGCGCCTTGAAGATCCGCGCGCCGCCCTCGACCGCTTCCCGTACGTACGCCTCGACGCCCTCCTCCGGGAAGAGCGTGGCGGTCCGCAGACAGTCGGGCGTACGGTCGGCGAAGTCGGCGGCCCAGGTGTTCAGCCAGCGGGCCATGCCCGGCTTGTGCGGGTAGACCATCGAGGTGAAGGCGCGCACGCCGAACGCGCGGAGCAGGGCGAGGCGTTCGGCCTCGTCGTGGCGGTAGGTGATGGGCCATTCCCGGCCGACGAGGGGCCCGGCGGAGTCGAAGTAGGCCCACACCTTCGTGAGGACGCGTTCGGGCATGAAGTGGGTGTGGACATCGACCAGGGCGGGCACACCGACCCGCTCCCGGAACCGCCGTACGGCGCCCGCCTCGTCGACCAGTTCGCCCCCATCGCCCCCATCAGAAAAGCCCATCCTGCACATCACCACCGTCACCACCGTCACCACGAATATCCACGACAGGCACAGTGACAGCACCCGCGCTCGCCACCAGTTCCCAGCCACTCATGAGCCGCGTATCCACCACAACCACCTCCGTCACCTCCGTCCTCTCCATCTCGTCACCTGTGGGGGCGAGATGCAGATCGGGCCCGGCGGCGGCGACCAGCCGGCCCGCGACGCGCCCGCCGTCGACCAGTTCGCCCACTACCCCGGCGACGACCGACGTACCCGCTTCCCCATCCCCCAGCCCGAACACTCCGGCGTGATCGACAACGGCGCACTCCACCCGTTCCAGCGACTGCGGCCACCCCTCCAGCGCCACCGCCCGCGCATACAGCCGCCCGACCTGGCCCGCCCGCTCGGCCGGCCCCGGCAGCGCGTACCGTACGGCCCGCTTCGCCGCGTACGGGACCCGGTCCGGCACCCCGAGCCCCCGGCGCACCAGTTCCTCCGTCCGCCGCGCGGCCATCAGCGGCCCCCGCCCCAGCCAGGAGAACGCCACGGCGCCCTGCTCCAGCAGCCGCGCGGACCCGCGCTGCTCGGCGGTGATCCCGACCTTCACCATGCCGGGCCCGAACCACGCCAGATAGACGCGGTACGTACGCGGATCGTCGGCCAGCGTGTCGGCGGCCACGGAGTGCGCCCGCTCCAGCCGCGCGCACTCGGCGCACCGGCCGCCCGTACTGCGCCCGGGGATCAGCGCCCCCAGGGGACACACATTCCCCCGCGCTCCGGCACACCGACGCGCCCCGACAGCACGAAACCCCAGGTCACGCCCGTACACCAGACCACTCTCACGCCGCTCCCCACCCCGCCGCCACCGCAGCACGGGCGCCCCGCCGACCCACCGCAGCCCGTCACACTCCCACGCCATCCGCACACCTCCTCGCGTCCGCTCCGACTGACAGAATGCCGGTTTCCGCATCGGCACTGCCGCAGCCAGACAGCGAAGGCGACCGCATGACGACAACCACCGGAACCAAGAACGGCGCCCCGCCGGGCCCATTCATCCGCTTCCAGAGCCCGACCCGCAGCCCACGCTGCCACTTCCCCGGCATCTTCGCCCTGGCCAACGGCCTCGCCAGAAGCGGCGCCCTCACCGACGAGCAGTGGCGCTTCTGGCGGTCGGGCAACGACTGGTACGACGCGAACTACCCCGACCCGTCAACCGTCGACCCACTGGTCTACGACGCCGAACTGCACCCGGGGGCGGTCGCCTGGTTCAAGTCGTCCGCCGAGGCAGCGGAGTTGATCGCACGCGTGGACGGCTACCTGGAACTCCTCACGGCCCACGGCGTCCCCTGTCACGAACTGCACTCCACGGACCCGGGCCGAGTGATCTACGAGGACGCGTACCAGGTGGTGGTGGTCCCGTACGGCCCGATCCCCATCCAGGAGTGCCCGCCGGGGTGACCCGACGTCCCGCTGCCGGAACGGCGACTGCTTCCCCGCGCCGGCGGGGTCCACGCTGATGGCCAGGCCCGAGTCGCCGACGGCGGGAACGTTGATCGTCACAGGCACGGTACGGAAGTGGGTCTCGTCGGGCGGAGTAACCACGAGACGTTCCGGCCGCAGTTGATGCAGCGATATCTCCGTACGCTCAACCCTCGCCCCTCACCTCGGGTGAACGCCCCTGAGAGTCCTCCCCCGTTGGTTCTCGAACGGTCGGGCACGACAGGAACACGGGCGCCTCCGCGCCCAGCTTGCTCTCCGGTTGCGGACTGGAACGGTGGTCACCGGGGGAAGATTCAAACACCACCCGCCGCGTTGCAAGGGGGAGCCATATGGACGCGGACACGGTCACCGCTGTTGCAGCGACGGTCATAGCGCTCGGCTCTCTTTGGATCAGCTACACACAGACCAAGGACAGCAGACGACACAGCCGCCAGTCGGTGAAGCCTCTGCTCCAGATACGCCGTGTGAAGGAGTACGAAAGCACTGAAGCAGAACTAAGGGTCGTCAATGCCGGTCTTGGGCCGGCCATCGTGACGAGCTCGGTGGTGCGGTTGGACGGGGAGCCCATTGGACAGTGGGACTACAACACGCAGCAACGCGTATTGAGCTCATTCCCGACGCGCCCCAAGGCATACTCGTTGCGCCCGGGCGCCGTGGTGTTGGCCGGACAGACCGTTGTCCTGTTGTCTCTGGACGAGTTCAGTGATGACCAGCATGGCTGGTTCTGGGAACTCATCACCCGGCGCCTGGTGATCGAGATTCGTTACGAATCCCTTTATGGCGGCGAGAACTTCAGCGTCACGCCACCAGAATTCTGAAGTGGCTGCCAGCCCGCCATGTTGAAGGCGCCCATCGGGCCGGTCGGAGACGTGATCGACATAACCCGCGAGTACGTAGGCTCCAAGTACCCGGTACCACCAAGTGTTCCGACGACTTACAGGTCAACCCACGTTCGACTCATACGGCGTCGAACCGACAGACGATCCGACGGAGTTCTCCGGCGCTCCGAGGCGAAAGGGCCTGCATCACCGTGTCGAGAAGAGCGCGGGCCTCAAGAGGATCGCCGCAGCAGTACCAGTGCACGCCGCCCCACTCGTCGTCGTGCCAAAGATGGCGCTCGGGACGGCGAACGTACTCCTTCCACAGGCGCACGGCCGCGCTGACGTCCCCGGGCCGCAGGTAATTGCGGCTGCACTCAAGACGGAAGATCTCGGACAGAGCCCGCGAAGACAGGCCGTCGACAACTGGCGTCGCAGCGGGAATCGGGCGTCGAGAAGCACCGACCCGGATATGTCGCGGCCGTCTACGCGGCATGGACCTTTCGGTTCGTCGTCATGCCGTACATGGTCCCACGATCTCGTCCAGGTGCGCTCGGCGAGCGCCAACTTCCCTACCCGTACGGCACTTCGTCACCTCACGCTCCGAACCGGCAAGAAGCCATCGACGACTGAGGTCAAGAAGGCTACGGAGGAGCCGGCGTCCGGGGACCCGGTCATGGAGCAACGGCGCGGGCCAGGAGCGTTCCGATGTGTCCAGGATGAGGCGCGTCGAGGACTTCCACGTCGGCCGTGACGAACCCGGCCCGGGTGAGCAGGCGCTCCCAGACAGCAGGGCGGTAGCTGTAGCGGTAGGTGTACATCGCTTTGCCGGCGAAACCTCCCTTGTACATGCCCTGTGGCCCGTAAGCGCCGGGGATGGCCGGAGGCTGCGAGAAGACGAAGACGCCACCGGGGTTGAGCCGCTGGCGGACAAGCGGGAAGAGGCGGCTCGGGTCGGTGAACCAGGCGGCTCCGAAGATCGAGTAGACGGCGTCGTACGCGTCCTCGTGCTCGCTCAGGTACTCCAGGACCTCGGAGCACACAAACTCCGCGCCGACGTCGGCCCACTTTGTGGTGGTCTTCTTGACCATGACAGGCGACAGGTCAACGCCCGTGGCAGCGATGCCGCGTTGAGCGAGGCAGGCGAGCGCACGGCCGGTGCCGCAGCCGATCTCCAGGACGGACAGCGGGTTGCCGAGCAGCTCTGGGCCAGGTCCGTGACCGGCGTACTGGGTCCAGCAGAAGTTCGGCTCGGCGTCGTCCTTGAAGGCCGAAGCGGCGTAGGTGTCCCACAGCTCCGTCTCGGCGACGATGTCGTGTTGTGCGGGCACGGCGATTCCTCTTCGAAAGGGCTGTGCCCCTGTCCTCCGGTGGGCCGAGGACAGGGGCCGGCGCAGGACCGTTCAGTGGCTGTCGGGGACCTTGTTGTCGCACGGCGAGCAGTCCGTGCCGTCGACCGTCCACAGCTCCTCGTCGACGCCGAAGCCGATGGACTTCAGGAAGTCCGCCGTGCGCAGGCACAGGCCGTCGCGGCGGCGCTCGATGAACGGGGCGTGGTGCTTGTAGCGGCCCTCGTTGTACACGTCGCAGAGGGCCCACCACACCGGCGTGTCGAGGATGAGCTGGTGAACGCCGATGTCGACGAGCCTGCCGACGCCCAGGTGGACCTCAGGGTGCTCCATGCAACCGATGGTGTACATGACGGCGTTGCCGAGGACGCGTTCGGCCATGTCGCGGACCATCATGTGGTCACGCAGCAGCAGGGCGACCTCGCGATCCCAGAGGGTCATGTCACTGTCCAGGACGTTGATCGTCAGGTGCTTGATGTGGGGCTGGACGGCGTTGAGGAGTTCCTTCGGGTCCCGTGTGCGGGTGATCGTGGGTCGGTCGAGCGTGACGGTCATGGACTACTCCTTCGGAGAGAGGTCGTGTCGTACCGATTCGAGCCCGCCCCGTCTGCCGGCCTGTCCATGCCTGGACGCGCGGCGCGGACGCCTTGCGGATCCCGTTCCAGCGAGGGCTCATACGTGACCTGGCCGGACCGGCGTCCTGGGTGGGGCCTGGCGGTTGTAGCCGTGGCACGGGCAGGTACAGCGGGGCACGGGCAGGAGGCCGGTGCCCCAGGGCAGAGAAATGTCCTCCGCCTGGCGGCACTCCGCGTGGAGGTCCTCGTCATCGGGGCGGAGAGCGACAGCGAGGGCCGCCCGCAGGGCCTCCATGGCCGTGAAGGGATCAACATCGTCACGTGCTGTGACCATGGACAGGACTGTAAGGACTCGGAGTTACTGGCCGCGATGCGATGTTCTCGAATGTTCTCCCAGTCCGACCGAATGTTCCTGTCTGGTCTCACACGAGAGGGTGCACGCTGTAGTGCGGACACATCAGCCCCGGTGATGCTGATGGTGACCAGGCCACACACCATGGGAGGCGACCGTGGCACGACGACTCCGCTTCAACGGCACCGACAGCAAAAACGGTGGCTGCCCCGCCGTTCACGAGGATCTCGACTCTGGTGAGATCCTCGTCCAAGGAACACCTCTCACCGACCCCGAGGACATCGCCCAGCTCCAGCATTTCGGCCCCGGGGATGTGGCAGTGGTCGTGCCGCGTGAACTCCTCGTCAATCACGGGCCCAAGGAGGTCACCCGCGTGCCCAGACTGATCGACCCGGAGGAGTTCGGGCGGCTCTTCGAGACGTTCGCGCACTCGGCTTGGCACCTGGAGACACGGCGGAGCTACGCATCGGACCGGGAGGACCCCGGCTACGCGGAGTTCCTTGCGACCGGTACGGCCCCCTGCGACCTCGACAGCGAGTGGTGTGCGAACATCCGCCGGCAGACGTCCGGCGGCACGTACGTGGGGCGGGTCCGCGTCGTCGACGACCCGCCGACCGAGGGACAGTTGTTCCTGCTCGACTACGCCAAGTGCAACGCGGCCACGGGCGAGGACGTGCGGAACCTGTGGCGCGAGGACGCGGAGCGGCTCCGGCTGCCCGCTGAAGACGTCTGGATCTTCGACAGTCGATTGGTGGCCGTGCTGCGCTTCGACGACGAGGACGCCTTCCACGACGTCGAGGTCATCACGGAGCCGGCCGAGGTCCTGCGGTACTGCCAGGTCCGCGACGCCGCAGTGCACGGCTCCCTGCCGTACGACGAGTTCGCGGCGCAACTCAGCGCCGACTGCTAGCGAGCGGAACCAGTGAGCACAGACTTCCAGCAGGCCAGGGAGGCCCTCGGGCTGCGCTTGAGGGAACTCCGGCTGTCGGCCCCGGAAGGACGGCTCACCGGTACGCAACTGGCTCAGCGACTCGGCTGGCCACACTCCAAGATCTACAAGCTGGAGAACGGCCGGCAGACCGCTACCAGCGAAGACCTGAGGGCCTGGGCCGGAGGTGTCGGCCGGCCGGACGTCTTCGATGAACTGGACGCCCGGCTGAAGGGCTTCGAGTCCCACATCCGCTCCTGGCGCCGACAACTGGCCGCCGGGCACCGGCCCGTGCAGGACAGTTGGAACCTTGAGGTCGGGCGGTCCCAGGCCATCCACGCCTGGGAGGAGTCTGTCGTTCCTGGCATGCTCCAGACGGCCGACTACGCGTGGCACATCTTCCTGCGATACGCGGACCTTCAAGGTTCGGTCCGCGACACAGATGCCGCGGTCCGCGCCCGCATGAGGCGCCAGGAGTGGCTGTACGAAGCAGGCAGGAAGTTCCACGCCTTGGTGTGGGAGGCGGCCCTCCACGCCCTGATCTGTCCTCCGCCCGTCCTCGCCGCCCAACTCGACCGACTCGCGGGCACCATCGGCATGGACACCGTGGAGCTGGGGATCATCCCGCTCGGCGCCTCCCTCAAGATCCCGACGGCCAACGGCTTCTGGATCCTGGACGACAGGCTCGTGATCGCCGAGGACTGGCATGCGGAGCTCTGGCTCGACGACGCCGACAGCGTGGCCACCTACCTGCGGGTCTGGGCCACACTCCAGGAGTCCGCCGTGTACGGCGTTGACGCACAGAACCTCATCAGTGCGGTACGACGAACGTTGCGCTCACGCTGAACCCGACGTCCGAAACCTTGTCTCTGAAGCCTGGGCGCGCCTTGTAGCCGCGATCCGCGCCGAACGCGAAAGGCAAGGGTTCCTGCAAGAGGAACTCGCGAACAGGGCTGAGGTCTCCGTCGGAACCGTGCCCAACGGCGAGCCGGGAGGCACAGCGAGCGTCAGATCTACCCCTATCTGCCCCTACGGGGTCAGCCGAGATACGGCCGCTCACGCCCACAAGCCCGGTGATCTCCACGTCCAGGTCCGTTTCCTCCTTCACCTCATGGACGGCCGTTCCCGGGAGCGAGTCGGCCATCTCCATGCCGCCACCAGGAAGCGCCCAGAGATCGTTGTGCCGTCGGCGCTGAAGGAGCATGCGCCCTTCGTCGTCGGTAACCACGGCGGACGCGGCGACCACCAAGCTGTTCGGCTCAGGTGCTTCTGGGGCGTTGTAGTACTCGGTCCGTGCCATGGTCACCCGGCCGCCGTGGCCGTGCAGGCACAAGCAGCGCACGACGGACCCTCGCCACGGAGCATTGCGGAGGACAGGTACCGCCTCCACTATTGGTCAGATCGACGCTAAGTGGTCGGCTCCGGAAGTCCTTCGGGGGTTGACCCCGGGACGGGGCGTCTGTCGGGTGTCGCCGAACTCCTGGCCGGCACAGCCGTTGACGATGGCTGCTACCGCCAGTCCGGATGGCCACGGCCATCACCGACCGCCTGGCCGGCCGCGGGCTCGATGTCATCACTCCCGCGCCAGCGGATCGCGCGTTCGTCCACCAGGTCATCTTCAACGGACACACCCGGAGGTGCGTCAGACCAAACGGTTTGGGCGTTGTTCTCAGTCCGCGCGAGGGAACATGCGCTCGACGGCGGTCACCAGTGCGGCGCGGCGGGCGGCGATGGAGGGGTCCACGGCCTGGTCTGCGGCAGCGGCGGCGATTTCGGGCTGGCCTGCCCAGGTCATGGCGATCTGGTTGATCAGGGCGAGGACGTCGACGGGGTCCCAGGCCGGGTCGAGCAGCCCGATGCGCTGCGCGTCGCGGAGTTGGTCGAGCTTGCCGGCGATCGTGGCCTGGAGGGGGCTGGTGGGGTTGTCTGCGGGCTCGGCCAGCTCCAGGCGGCCCCACACGATCAGGCGGTAGTGGTCCGGACGTGCCGTGAAGTGGTCGAAGAGGATGCCGGCATAACCGGGCAGGTCGGCCGGGTCCAGCCGAGTGGCCTCGACGAGTGCGGTCGTCTCGCGTTCGGCGACGTACGCGTAAAGGGCTTCCTTGCTGCGGAAGTAGGCGTAGACACGTTCCTTGCTCGTCCTGGCCTGCTTGGCGATGCGGTCCACGCGGGCGCCGGCGATCCCGTGCCGGGCGAACTCCTCCTTGGCTGCGGCGACGATCCGCTGGCGCGTGGAGTCGGCGGACTCGCCCGCGATGGCGGTGTCCGAGGTCCGGCCAGGATTGGTGGAGCGAGGCATGAGCCCAGGATAAGCGACCGAACCGTTCGGTTTTGCGTTGCACTCCAGACAAGCGTAGAGTCACACCGAACAGTTTGGTTTGGTCAGCTATGGGCTGCCGACATGACACGAGGAGCGATCTCATGCAGCACCGCACCCTGGGACAGCAGGGACTGCGCGTCTCCGCGCTCGGACTGGGCCTGATGGGGATGTCCCTGGCCTACGGCCCCTCGAACGACGAGGACGGCATCTCCACCATCCGCCGCGCCCACGAACTCGGAGTCGGCTTCTTCGACACCGCCGAGCTGTACGGCCAAGGCACCGGCAGCAACGAGACGCTGCTCGGCAGCGCAGTCAAGGACTTCCGCGACGAGGTCATCCTGGCCACCAAGTTCGGCTTCGACATGACCAGCAAGACGCTGGGGAGCGGCGTCAACAGCCGCCCGGAGAACATCCGCAAGGTCGCCGAGAACAGCCTGCGCTACCTCCAGACCGACCGCATCGACCTCTTCTACCAGCACATCTCCGACCCCGACGTACCGGCCGAGGAGGTCGCCGGCACTGTCGGTGACCTGATCGCCGAGGGCAAGGTGCAGTACTTCGGCCTGAGTAACGTCGGCCCGCAGTACATCCGCCGCGCCCACACCGTCACCCCGGTCACAGCCCTTCAGTACGAGTACTCGGTCTTCGAACGCGAAGTAGAGGACGAGATCCTGCCGGTCCTGCGAGAGCTGGGGATCGGCCTGGTACCGTACTCGCCGCTCGGCCGCGGCTTCCTCTCCGGCGTGGTCAAGCCCGCTGACGAGTATCCCGAGGGCGACATGCGCCGCTGGGACGAGCGCTGGCAGGGCGAGAACTACGCCTACAACCTGAACGCCGCCGAGCAGCTCCGAAAGCTCGCCGCCACCAAGGGCATCACCCCCGCCCAGCTTGCCCTGGCCTGGCTACTCACCCAGGGCGAGGACGTAATCCCGATCCCGGGCACCCGCAGCGCCACACGTCTGGAGGAGAACGTCGGCGCCACCGACGTAGAACTCACCGAGGCCGACCTGGCCCGTATCCGGGAGATCCTTCCCCAGGGTTCCGCAGGCAGCCGCTACCCGGCCTCGATCATGGCTGGCTTCCGCACGGACTGACAGCCCGTACACCAAGTTCGGCGGTCCCGGGCATGCGGCGGCGAGCAGCGGCGGCATGTCCTCCCGGGCGGGGCTGTGACCGGGGTCTGTGCCCACGTGCGCACCAGCCACGGCGCGCCCTGCTCCTCCTGATCAACCTCAAGGTCAACCGCTGACGGACGATCCGGCGGGGTGCCGGGGTGCGACAGGCAGGGCTTCCCAGAATGCGGGCGGCGAAAAACCACTTCTACAGATTGGCCTGCCTGTCTTGTCTGTTGCCCAGGCCCGTGCGACAGCCTCGACCCCCGCCGAGCGCGAGCGGCTGAAGAGGATGGCCTACGGTCAAAAGACCGAGCACCGCTGCGTATGCGGGCTCAGGTGGTCCTGCACGCGGCGCGTAGGCGCTCCAACGCGCGCATCGCCCGTGAGACCGGATTACACCTGGACACCGTGCGGACCTGGCGGAACCGATTCGCTGCGCTGGGACTCACTGGGCTAGCCGACCGCAAGCGCTCCGGCCGTCCGCCCCGCTTCACCGCCTTGCAGGTCGCCCAGGTCAAGGCCCTGGCCTGTCGGCTTCCCCTTCGACGCCGGCGCGCCACTGTCGCGTTGGTCGTGCCCGGAGCCGGCCCGCGAGGCCATGGCGCGAGAGATCGCCACGTTCGTGTCGGCCTCCACCGTGCGTCGCCGGCTCACCCAGGACACCCTCAAGCCCTGGCAGCACCGATCCTGGATCTTCATCACCGACCCTGCCTTCCGCCCCAGGGCCGAGCGCGTGCTGGACCTCTACGCCCGCACCTTCAACGGCAGGCCGCTCGGTGCGGACGCGTACGTCATAAGCACGGATGAGAAGACCTCCACCCAGGCCCGCTGCCGCTGTCACCCCACCCTCGCAGCAGGGCAGGCGAGGGCGATGCGAGTGAACCAACACCTACGGCCGCGGCGGAGCGCTGACCTACTTGGCCGCCTACGACGTCCACCACGCCCGCGTGTTCGGCCGCACCGAAGCACGCACCGGCATCGACCCGTTCATGGCTCTCGTCGCTCAGGTCATGAGCCAGGAACCGTACACGAGCGCAAAACGCGTGTTCCGGGTCGTCGACAACGGCTCCTCCCACCGCGGCAAGAAGGCCGCAGACCGGCTGACCGCGGCGTTCCCGAACACGGTGCTGGTCCACACCCCGGTGCACGCCTCCTGGCTGAACCAGGTGGAGATCTTCTTCTCCGTCGTGCAGCGCAAGGTCGTGGCGCCCCATGACTTCACCGACCTTGCCCAAGTCGGGACGGCACAGCCGTTCCAGTGGAAGTTCCCCCACTCCGACCTGGACGATCTGCTGGCCAGACTCGACCGGCACACCGCTGATCACCCAGAAGAATCCTCCGTCGCGCCGGCAGCTTGATCAACCCCCGAAGGACTTCCGGAGCCGACCACCAAGTGACCGAACTCTGCTGCCTTCGAGGTTCGTTCTGGGATGCTGAGGGCCGATCGAGAGGGGCCGCAGCGATGCAGTGGAAGATCCACGGTGAACGTCCGATCTACGAAAACAGTTGGGTGAACCTGTGGCTCACCGACGTCGAGACGCCGGACGGGAACCGCTGGGAGCACCACGTCGTCAAGCTCCGCCACCTGGCCGTGGCCGCTGTCGTCAACGGGCGGCGCGAGGTCCTGATGATGTGGCGGCACCGCTTCATCACGAACGCCTGGGCATGGGAGCTGCCCATGGGTCTGGTCGAGGAAGGAGAGACGCCGGCCGAAGCGGCAGCCCGCGAGGTCTTGGAGGAGACCGGCTGGCGGCCCGGCCCGATCAAACCGCTGATCTACGCCGAGCCTGCGAACGGGATCACCGATTCCCAGCACCACGTCTTCCGGGCCGACGGGGCGACGTACGAGGGTCCGCCGACCGAGAAGAACGAGTCGGACCGGATCGAGTGGATCCCGCTGGCCGACGTGCGGGGCATGATCGACCGGCGCGAGATCGTCAGCAGTGGCTCCCTCGTCGGGCTGCTCTACGTGCTCATGGACGAGGCGATCCGCTGACCTGACCGGGGCAGCGCGTCCCGGAGCCGGGACTCGAAGGCCACCACTGCCGGTTCCCGGCGGAGGGGCTCCAACTGCTCGCAAAACTCCCGAATGCGGCCGGCGACCCGCTCCGAGATGAGGGGTTCAGCGAGGGCGGCTTCGCCCAGGCGGCCGTACGCGACGCCGGTGTCCACGATCAGCTTCGGCTCGCCGAAGTAGGCGACCCAGGCCGGGTCCGGATCGCCGGTGCTGATCCGGCCGAATTGGGTGTGGCCTCCGAGATCACGGTGTGGGTCACGCGAGGCCGGCGCCCTCTCTGGCTCCGGATCACCGGCGGCGAACCCACCATGGCCCCCCACTTCCAGGGCGCCTACCGATACGCCTGGCAGGCCGGGATGATGCTCACCATCTCCACCAACGGCTCACTGCTCTGGCGGCCCGACCTCCTCAAGCTCTTCCGGAACTGCCCGCCCAACCGGCTGGTCGTCAGCATGTATGGGGCGAGCGCGGAGTCCTTCGACACGCTCACCCAGCGCCGGCGATATGGAGGACGTTCCGGCGCGGCATGGACGCCGCACGCGAGGCGGGCCTGCCGCTGCGCATCAACGTCGCGGTGACCGAGAACGCCTCATGCCCCGCCCGTCGCCGCCCTCGGTGACCGCCGTCCTGGACCTGGACGACATCGTGGAGAGCGCGGGGTGCTCCTGCGACGCCGGTGACGACACCCCCCACTGACCGACAGATCCGGTCGGTTCCGTTCAGGCCCTGACGCGTTCGCGTCGGGGCCTGAGCCCTGACCGTCCGGCCGTTAGGGTGCCGCACATGTTCTTCCGCTGGGACTGGCTCCGGCCCGTACTGACCGCGCCAATCGTGCCGACCCTCGGCCCCGTCCATCCCGATGCCCTGACCGTCGACGTCTTCGAGGACACCCTGCGAGCGGCCGACACCGGGGACTTCCTGCCCTACGACAAGGACCGGCGCTGGGGTGGGAAGAAAGCCGAGACAGTTCTCCGCGGCGACGTGGTGCACCAGCCCGAGCAGACTCTCATCCCCACGCTGACCCGGCGTGGACGCGGCACTGTCAAGGTCTTCGCCTACGGGCACCGCGACAGCATCGTCCAGGAAGCAGCCGAACTGGCCGCGAAGCTCGCCGCCGCACACGACGCGGTCAACGCCCGCGTCGTACGCCCGCTCGGCCCCGAGACCAGCTCCCCACGCGGCACCCGTATCCATCTGAAGGACTTCACCGACCGGCCCTGCCCCGACCCCGGCGGCCCGGTCCGCCCTGTCGCCGACTGGCCGGCCGCCGTACAGGAGACCTTCGCTCCATTCGCCACAGCCATGGCCGACTTGGTGTCCGATGTTCCCGTGGTTCCCCGCGCGATCTGGCATGTATCTGGCACTCTTTCGTCCCGTTCGGCAGCTGGACCTTGGCCGCGGTCGTGATGGTTGCCGTAGCTCGCCACCGTTCCGTTGACGGTTGCTCCATCATCGTCTGAGAAGAGAGGATAGTCTGGCTCCTGCATCGCAAGAAATGTGAATGAAAAGGATAGCCTGTGGGAATTCTTGAGGAAGTCGAGAGTAGCCGTCAAAATATCCGATCTGATGGATACACAATGTCGATCGGAGAGGTGGTAAATCTCTACCGAGACAAAGAAATTCAAATCAGGCCAGAGTACCAGCGCCTGTTCCGCTGGCCTATTGAGAAGCAATCGCGACTGATCGAGTCCATTCTGCTCGACATCCCGCTCCCCACTATTTTCGTCGCCCAGCGCGAGGATGGCGTGTGGGAGGTTGTTGATGGCCTGCAGCGACTGTCCACGATCCTATCCTTTATGGGGGAATTGCGCGACGAGGCGACAGGCGTGATCCTTCCGCCGAGCGAGCTCACCCGGACCAAGTATTTGCCTTCGCTGGAGAAAATGAGCTACTCAGGAGGGGAACTCAGGTTTTCTCCCGAGCTTAAGATCCATTTTAAGCGGGCTCGCCTGGATTTCCGGATTCTGCTGCGCGAATCTGACGAACGAGTAAAGTATGAATTGTTCGACAGGTTGAATAGTGGCGGTGTTCCGACCTCACCGCAGGAGGTTCGAACTGCTCAGCTACTGATGACTAACGCCGAATTTTATGTTTGGCTAGATCGGCTCCGTACCGAGGGGCCGTTTGCTGACTGCGTGCCTTTGACGAATAGGCAGATTTCTGAACAGTATGATCTAGAGCTTGCGACGCGATTCTTCGTCCTCAGGAATGCAACACCATCCGAGCTTAACAGATTTTCCGACATGGATACATTTCTGTCAGATCAAATATTGGACATGTCCATGTCCGGCGACTTCGACACAGCACAGCAACAAGTGATCTTCGAGGGCGTATTCGGCGTTCTTTCGTCACTGGGGGCAGACGTCTTCCGGCGGTACGACATCCGTCGCGAAAAGCCGTCTGGCGCTTTCAGTGTGTCGGCGTTCGAGGCTATTACCCTCGGAGTGGCGGGTCACCTCGATGATTGGAAGAATCTTCGAGTCGATGAACAGGCTGATCGCCTGAGGCGTAAAGTTTCTGAACTCTGGAAAGATTATCAGTTCAGAAAATATTCGGGGGCAGGAGTTCGCGCCACGTCTCGCGTACCAATGATGCCACCCGTAGGCAATCGAATTTTCAGCGTGGATTAGAAATGGCCTCGATTCGGACGATCGAGAATCTTGAATCCGTTCTGACTGAGGACTTGAAATGGCGTACACATGAGATGCAACTCTGGGAGCAAGTTGCATCCTCGTGCAGATCCCACCAATTGCCAGGGATCCTCCGCGGCGGCATAGCGCTTGTTTATGCACATTGGGAAGGGTACGTAAAAGAGGGCACTCGTGCATATCTTGAGTATGTGAGCAGGAAAGGCCTCAAGGTCGGCCAATTGAGGTCTGAGATAGCCGCGGTGGCCCTTAGGTCGAAACTGGGTCGCGGCGAGGCTTCAAAAAGTTCCTCGACACATACTGAGATTGTCGAGCTACTCAGGAGCGCCGATGCGCTACCCGCTAAAATTCCATACACCTCGGCTACGATTCGAACGAGGTCGAATCTACATTTCGACACATTTGCCGACATTATGCATTCCATTGGTTGCGATGCGAGTAGGCATGAGATCTACAGATCCATTATCGACAAACGATTGTTGCGCCATCGCAACGACATTGCCCACGGGAGGGAGGAATATGTCTCGCTTGCGGATTGGATTGATATCAGAGATCGCGTATTGGTCATCCTGAAAGATGTGCGCACTCAGATTTCTAATGCGGCGACCAATGAAGGGTACAAGCGGAAGTGAGGACGCTTGAGGTCGGTGGAGCGGCTTTGGCGCAAGTGATCGTGACCCTGTAATCCGTTGAGTCGGCCGCCCCAAGCGCGACGTCCCCCTTCTCTGTCGCCAGGCGGCTGATTGCTGTGTGCGCGGCACGGGCGCCGGACGGGCTGGAGTGGGACGGAGGCAGGAGCACAGGCCGGGCCGGGGGCGACGCGCTTGCGCGGCGCCTTGAAACCGTAGAGAAAGTTGTTACTCGCGCTGTTGTTGGGGCTGCATGTACTGCTCTGCACAGGCTGGGAGGCTCTGGCGGGTGGCGAGTTTGAGGTAGGTCACGGGGCGGGCGGTCCATTGGATGGTGGTGCGGCTGTCGTGGAGGGTGAGGGTGCACGGCTGGCCGCTGGTGAGGGTGTGGAGGTCGTTGCGGTGGTCGGCTGACAGCCACTCCCAAGCTTGTTCGCGGGCGTTGGGTTCGAGGGATGGGGCGATGGTGCGGAGGGCGACTCTGATCCATCGGATGGCCTGCGTGGCGGTCTCGATGTCGATGGAGTCGATGAGGGTCGGGGCCCCGGTGGTTGCTGGGCGGCGTATCCAGCATGTGCACTGGAAGGCGTGGGTGCGTATCGGTACCGGTTCGGTCATCGGGCACTTCCTGTGGGGCGGGCGGAGAGTACGTAGCGGGTGGTGTCGTCGTGGAGGGTGAGTACGTAGGTCTCGCCGTGGGCCAGGGTGGTGCGGGCTCGTTCGTGTTCGGGTTCGTCGGTGAGCCAGTGGTGGCCCTGCGCGTATGGCTGGTCGAGTTGGTCGGTGATGTCCTGGACGCGGCTGCGGAGCCAGCGCAGGGCGGTGCGGGGGCTGTTGGCCGGGTGGGAGTTGAGCCAGATGGTGCGGGCTCCGGGTGTGTGGGCGCTGGCCTCGCACCAGTAGCCGGCCCTTGATGCGCGTGCCGTTGAGGGCCGCGTCTGGGTGGTCGTCACCACGGGTGGGCTCCGGGGTGGAGCGTGAGGAGTTCCGCGGTGACGGTGTGGCCCTGGGCGTTGGCGTGGATGGAGACGTGGTGGGCGAGGGTGTTGACCATGTCCAGGCCCCGGCCGCGTAGGGCGTCGTCGTCGGCGTAGGTGGCCTTCGGGGTGGTGTCGCTTCCTCCGGCGTCGGTGACGGAGACGGCGGTCACGTGGTCGGAGAGGGCGAGCGCGATGTGGAAGACGCCGGTCTCGGTGCCGCTGGTCGTGTAGAGGAGGGCGTTCGTGCCCAGCTCGCTGACGATGAGGGCGATGTCGTCGGCGTGGGGGTGGCCGCTGAGGATGTCGCGGGTCCATCGCCGCGCTCTGCTGACCTCTTCCCGGAAACCTGGGCAAGTCAGCCCCCAGACCCGCACCCTGCTCGTATACTCGTGCATACAAGTTCCTTTACGCTGGTAGGCGGCCATGGACCATTGGGTGGTGCTAGACGAGTTTCACGCCGTCGTGGGCACGGACGGCGGGCGGGGACACCGCGTCAAGGGCGTCCTGCACGCGGATCGCGTACGCCTCGTCGGCCAGCTCCGCCACCTCGTCGCGGGTGACCCAGCGCAGGGCTTTCGTCTCGTCGCCGGTGGTGGGCTGTCCCTCGATCGCCTGGCAGCGGAAGACGAGCGAGACGATCAGGCCCGTCATGTTCTTGTAGACACCGGTCAGCGTCGCCGGGAGGGCGATCTTGATGCCGGTCTCTTCCAGGACTTCCCGCTGCAACGCGTCGGGCAGGGTTTCGCCGGCCTCGACCACACCGCCCGGCGGCTCCCAGTGCCCGTTGTCGCGTCGCTTGATCAACAGGGCGCGACCGTGGTCGTCCACGATCACTCCCGCGACGCTCACGGAATGGGGGCGTTCGGCTGTGGTCACGTTCGGTGTTCCCCGTCGCAGGTGGCTGGCTAGGCTCTTCACCGTAGCAACGCACCTCAGGTGCTTGTCTAGATATCTAAAGGAGTACGCGTGGCCGCTCTTCCTTCCGGCATGCTCGGCTCGCTGGACCCGACCAGTGACCGGGCCGTCTTCCGGCAGATCGCCGATCACCTGAGGGAAGCCATCGACAAGGGGCGCTTCGCCGAGGGGGCCAAGCTTCCCTCGGAATCCGAACTGGTCGAGCACTTCGGCGTCTCCCGGATGACCGTCCGCAACGCGCTCTCCATGCTCCAGAGCGAAGGACTGGTCAACTCCGAGCACGGCAAGGGTGTCTTCGTCCGGGCGCGTCCGCCGGTGCGGCGGCTGGCCTCGGACCGGTTCGCGCGGCGCCATCGCGAGCAGGGGAAGTCGGCGTTCATCGTGGAGGCCGACGCGGCCGGCAGCCGCCCGGAGGTGGACAACCTGGAGGTCAAGGAGGAGCGGCCGACCCCGGATGTGTCCGCTCGGCTGGGTGCTCCCCGGCGGGTGCTGGCGCGGCGGCGCCGGTATCTGCTCGACGGGCGGCCGGTCGAGTTCGCCGTGTCCTACCTCCCGCTCGACCTGGTCCGCGACACCCCGATCGCCCAGCCCAACCCCGGCCCCGGCGGCATCTACGCCCGCCTCGAAGAACTCGGCCACCACCTCGACCACTTCGAGGAAGAGATCCGGGCCCGCATGCCCTCCCCGCAGGAGGTCAAGATGCTGCGGCTCGCCTCGGGCGTGCCGGTGATCCATCTGATCCGTACCGCGTTCGACACCAAGGGCCGCGCCGTGGAGGTGTGCGACACAGTCATGGCCGCTGACGCGTACGTCCTCAACTACCGCCTGCCCGCGACCTGACAAGCAGAAGTAATCGGGACCCGCCCCACGCGAGAGGCCCCCGGATTTCTCCGGGGGCCTCTGCACTGCTGTGCACTCGGCAGGATTCGAACCTGCAACCTTCTGATCCGTAGTCAGATGCTCTATCCGTTAAGCTACGAGTGCTTGGCGTTCCGGGCTTTTCTTCCCGGTCGGCGTTGCGGGAACAACATTACATGACCTGCGGCGTCACGTGAAATCCATTCCCCGCACCCCCTCTGAGCTGCACAGATGCCGAAATCCCGAGGGAACGACCGAAGCCCCGGCCGTGGGGCCGGGGCTTCGGTGATCGACACGCGGAGGCGGAGGGATTTGAACCCTCGATGGGCTTTAAGACCCAAACCGCATTAGCAGTGCGGCGCCATAGACCGGACTAGGCGACGCCTCCAGCTCCGGATCGCGCGGGCGCGAAACGGTGCGTGCAGATGATGACACAGCCAGGTGGGGTGTCACCAATCGCTCCTCACGGTACTAGGCAGGTGGGCCGCAGGGCAAAGCACATACCCGTGCGCAACGCCGGGGGCCGGCGCGCGTTAAGCAGGGGGCCGGGTGTCGGACCCGGTGTTGTCCGTCAGGTCAGGTCACTGTCAGGAGCCCCCATGCCGCGTCTGCGTCTCCTTGTTCTCGGTGTCGCCGCGTCCGCCGTCCTTGCCGGTACGCCCGTCGCCGCCACCGGCGCCCCGCTCGCCCCCGTACCGCTGCCCCTCTCCGAGGAGGCGTGGCCGCAGAGCGCGGCGGCGCCCGGTGATCAGCTCACCGTGACCGTCGCGAAGTCCGGGGTCGCGGGGTCGGACGGTACGTACCGGCTGACCTGCCGGCCCGTCGGCGGGACGCATCAGCGGGCGCGGGCCGCCTGTGACCGGCTGGCGGAGCTGGCCGGGGGGAGCCAGGACCCGTTCGCGCCGGTGAGCCGGAATGCCGCGTGCACCATGCAGTACGGCGGTGACGCCACCGCCCGGGTCCACGGGACCTGGCGGGGCCGCTCCGTCGACGCCTCCTTCGACAAGAAGAACGGCTGCGAGATCTCCCGCTGGCGGGCGCTGGAGCCCGTTCTTCCCGGGAACGGCGCGTAGAAACGAGGGAGGGACACCCGGCCCCGGGTGGCCCCACAGGGGCGGGGCGTGACCGTGGCATGGGCCGCGCGCACACGCCCCGGCCATGGTCTCGGCGAGAGGTACCCCTCATCCGCCGCCGCTGTCCCCGTCCCAGCCCTTAGACTCCCATCAGTGACAGGCCGGGAGCCGAGAGGCAAGATGGGTGCGGCCGTCCGCAAGGTGCAGTGGTTCAGGGAGGAAGCGTCGTCGTGAGCAGCAGGCCATCCCGAGGCGCTGCTCGCCTCGCGGCGATACTCGACGCACTCCCCGACGGCCTGGTGCTCGTCAACGCCAACGGCACGGTCGTCAACGCCAACACCATCGCCCTGGAGATGTTCGAGACCCCGGGCACCGCGCTGGTCGGCCGCGGGCTGCTCGATCTGCTGCCCGAGTTCGACTCGAAGCTGATCCCCGGTTCGATGCGGCGCCCCGCCTCGGCCGACGCCCGCGGCCGTACGAAGCCCACGCGGATGATGGCGCGGCGTACGGACGGCGGCGAGTTCCCGGCCGAGGTGACCAGCGCGAGCCTGGAGGACGGCCGGGACGCGTACAACGACTCGCACAGCTACACCGGCGACGAGCTGCTCATGATCGTCGTACGGGACCTGTCGGGGACGATGGACACCGAGGCCGAGCTGGCGCGCTCGCAGCGGCAGACGGAGATGATCCTGCGGGCCGCCTCCGAGGGCGTCGTCGGTACGGACACCGACGGGCGGGTCGTGCTCGTCAACCCCGCCGCCGCGCAGATCCTCGGCCACCGCGCCAGCGATCTCGGCGGCCAGGAGCTGCACCCGCTGATCCTGCACTCGCGCGCGGACGGCGAGCCGTTCGCGTACGAGGAGTCCCCGCTCGCGGACACGCTCCGTTCCGGCCGCAAGCACCGGGTGCGCGGGCAGGTGCTGTGGGCGAAGGGCGGCAAGAAGGTGCCGGTCGATCTGACGACCGCTCCGGTGCGGGACGGCGATCAGCTCGTCGGCGCCGTGATGACCTTCACCGACCGGCGCCCGTACGACGAACTCACCGAGCAGCACGCCGCCGAGCTGGCCGCCGCCGAGGAGCGGCGTACCGCGGAGGTGGCCGAGACCGACGAGCGGCTCACCGCCGAACTGACGGAGACGACCGACCGGCTCACCGCCGAACTGGCCGCCGCCGAGGAGCGGCACGCGGCGGAGCTGGCCGACCGCAGTGACCGGTACGCGGCCGAGATCGAGGGGCTGACGGAGCGGTACGGCGATGTCGCGGGCCGGCACACCCAGCTCACCGCCGTGCTCGGCGAGGCGCTGCGCGGGCCGCTGGAGGAGCTGCGGGGCGAACTGACCACCCTCGCCGCCGACCCGGCGGGCCACCTCTGGCCCGAGGCCAACCAGATCCTGCACCACCTCGCCGCCGGGTACGCCCGGATGACGACGCTCGTCGACAACGTCCTCGGCTATCAGCGGCTCGACGCCGGTACGGAACAGCTCACCAAGTCGAAGACCCTGCTCGACGGGGTCGTGGCGGCCGGTGTCGAGGGCGCGGTGGAGCTGATCGGTCCCGGCCGGGCGCAGTTCGCGGTGCACGCCCCGCCGATCGAGGCCGAGGTGGACGGCGTCCGGCTGGCGACGGCGCTGGCGCATCTCGTCGCGGATGTGGCCGGGGTCGACTCGACGGGCCGTACGAAGCCGATGCCGGGCGGCGGTTACGTCGACTCGACCATCGTGGTGGCCGCCGCGCAGCGCGGTGACGTCGTACGGATCGAGGTGCGCGGGCCGTTCGCCGGGGGCGACCCGGTGCACGAGCCGATCGTGCGCGGGATCGTACGGGCGCACAGCGGCGTTCTGCAGACGCACGAGGTGCCCGGGATGAACGGCAGCGCGTTCGTGCTGGAGCTGCCGCTGGGGGAGGGCTCGGGGGCGGTTCCGCCGCCCACCGCGAACCCCGGTGGGGACGAGCCGCAGCACCAGGCGCCTTCGCCGCATCCGGAGCCCGGCCAGGGCCCTGGGACCTCGGGCGGCGGCAGGCGGCGCGCGCGCCGGGCGACGACGGACGCGTTCCTGGAGTCCCCGGCGACGGAGGACACGGGCGAGCAGGAGCCCACGGGACGGCGCAGGGCGCGCGCGATCGCGTCCGGGGCCGGCGGGACCGAGGGGACCCATGGGGCCGAAGCGACCGAGGGGACCCATGGGGTCGGTGTCGCGGGTGGCACGAGTGGGGGCGGCGTCGAGGGTGCCGGAGGGGGTACGGGGCGGCGGCGCGGGCGGCCCAGTCCCGCCGAGGACGCGGCTCACGCGAGCGCGAGCGCGACCGGGCCCGGTTCCGCCGTCGCGCTGACGAGCGGCGCGCCAGCTCCCTCGGAGGGGGCGGTCGTGACCGCTTCCGAGGGGGCGCATCCGACCGGGCGTGCGGCGCTCGGCCAGGCCGTGCCGCCGCAGGGCGTACCGGTCGAGCCGGGCACCGGGCGCCGTGCCCGGAACACCGGGCAGCGGGCGCTTCCCGCGCTGCCGTCCGGGCCTTCGGCCCCCGAGACTGCCGCTCAGGCGCCTCAGGCCACGCCTCAGGCCGCCTCTCCCGCCGCCGCTTCTCCCGCCGCCGGCCCCGCGCCGCAGCAGCCCGCCGGGCGCCGTGCGCGCCGGGCGCTCGCGCCCGCGCAGGACCGCCGCGTCCCGCCCCCCGCCGAGGCGGAGGGCCCCCGCAGCGCGTTCGCGCTGCCGCCCGCCGAAGCGGACCGCAGGGTTCCGTCGCCCGTCCCTGACGCCGCGGCGCCGGGCCGCCACGACGCCGTACGTACGGTTCCGGACGAGGACCACACGCCGCCCCAGCCGCACCCCCTGCCCGCCGCGGGACGGCGCCGCGCACAGCCGGGTCCCGCCGCCATGCCCGCCGCCCCCGCCGAGGCGGCCGTGGCGCCCGATCCGAACGGCTGGGGCAGCCCCGTACCGGCCGCTCCGGTCAGCGCCTTCCCCCGGCAGAGTGCGGGGCGTACGGCAGACGGGGCGACCAACGGGCAGGGGATGCCGACGACTTCCGGCTTCGGGTTCATGTCCCCGCCGCCGGGCTGGCCCGAGGAGCCCGCGCCCGAAGCCGCGCCGGAGGCCCCCGAACCGGCGCCCGTCGCAGCCCAGCCCGCTCCGGCGCCCGCTCCCACGCCCCCGACGTCGCCCACCGCGTCGGTCGCCGCCTCGGAGCCGTCCGCCGAGTCCTCCGTACCGCACCCCCGGCGTGGCGCGCATCAGCCGCTGCCGCCCGCGCAGCCCCTGCCGGAGGAGGCGCCGGTGCCGCCGGACTCCACCCAGGGCCGGGCGTTCAGCGTGCGCACGCTCGGCCAGGGCGTGCCCTTCACTCAGCAACTTCCCCAGCAACTCCCCCAGCAGGGGCAACAGCAGCAGGGCCAGCAACCGCAGGGGCAGTCGGCGGCGCCCTCACCCTCCGGGCGGCGCCGCAAGCTGGGCACCCCGCCCGCCGGTACCGAGCACCCCGACCTGACGACGGCCGCCTCCCCCCAGCCGCAACCCCAGCCACAGGCCCAGGCGCAGGTCCAGAACCACACCCAGGGCGGCGGCCTTCGCCTCCCGACCGCCCCGGCCGCGGGCCGCTCGTACGCCATAGGGGCGCCCGACGAGGGCGCCGAGGGCCCCGAGCCGCTGGACGGACCCGGTGGCGCGGTCGAGGTCGCCAACCGCCCCCAGCCGCAGCCCGTCGACGACGAACTGCCCCCGGAGCCCCTCGACAACCCGCGCCGGCTGCTGGTCTGGCCCGCGCCGGACGTCCTGACGCAGCAGGCGCTGAGCGACCGCGGCTACCGGCCCGTCGTCGTGCACTCGCGCGAGGAGGTCGCCGCCCAGATCGCCGCGTTCCCCGCCGCCCTGTTCGTCGACCCGCTGACCGGCCCCATCACCCGTACGGCGCTCCAGTCGCTGCGCCAGGCCGCGGTCGCCGCCGAGGTCCCCGTGCTGGTGACGGCGGGCCTCGGCCAGGCGACCAGGGAGGCAGCGTACGGTGCCGACCCCGCCGTACTCCTCAAGGCCCTGGCGCCGCGCGACAGCGAGCAGCACCCCTCGCGCGTGCTGGTGATCGAGGAGCACGAGGAGATCGCGCTCGCGCTGACGGAGACGCTGGAGCGGCGTGGCCTCCAGGTCGCGCGGGCCGCGAACGACAACGACGCCGTCAATCTCGCCGCCCAGACGCGGCCGAACCTGGTGGTCATGGACCTGATGCAGGTACGGCGTCGGCGCGCGGGGATCATCGACTGGCTGCGCGCGAACGGCCAGTTGAACCGGACCCCGCTGGTCATATACACCTCGGCCGGCATCGACGAGGCGGAGCTGCCGCGGCTCAGCTCCGGCGAGACCGTGCTGTTCCTCGCCGAGCGCTCCACGAGCGCCGAGGTGCAGGACCGGATCGTCGACCTCCTCGCCAAGATCGGCACCAACTGATCTCCGCCCGGTCGTCACAGGCCGCGGGCGGCGTACGTACAGCCGCCTACACGCTCGTCACGTCCAGCTCGCCGTCCGCGTACTGCTTGCGGATCACCTTCTTGTCGAACTTGCCGACGCTCGTCTTCGGCACCGCGTCCACCACCGACCACCGCTCCGGCACCTGCCACTTCGCGATCCTCCCGGCGAGGAACTCCTTCAGCTCCGCGTAGTCCGCGCTCGCGCCCTCCTTGAGGACGACCGTCGCGAGCGGCCGCTCGCCCCACTTCTCGTCCGGTACGGCGACGACCGCCGCCTCCGCCACGTCCGGGTGCGCCATCAGCGCGTTCTCCAGCTCCACGCTGGAGATCCACTCGCCGCCCGACTTGATGACGTCCTTCGCGCGGTCGGTGAGGGTGAGATAGCCGTCGGGGCTGATGACGCCGACGTCGCCGGTCCGCAGCCAGCCGTCCTCGCTGAACTTGTCCGCCGGCGTGACCGGCTCGCCGCCCGCGCCCCCGTAGTACGCCCCCGCGACCCACGGTCCGCGGACCTCCAGCTCACCGGCCGACTCACCGTCCCAGGGCAGGAAGCCGCCGCCTGGCCCGGCGATCCGTGCCTCCACACCGGCCGGGAAGCGGCCCTGCGTGATGCGGTACGGCCACTCCTCCTCGGCGGTGAGGCCCGCGGGCGGGTTGGACATCGTGCCGAGGGGTGAGGTCTCCGTCATGCCCCATGCCTGGCAGAGCCGTACGCCGAGCTTGTCGTACGCCTCCATCAGGGCCGGCGGACAGGCGGAGCCGCCGATGGTGACGCGGGCCATCGAGGTCAGGTCGCGGGGGCGGTCGGCGACCTCGGCGAGCAGTCCCTGCCAGATGGTGGGGACGGCGGCGGCGTGGGTGGGCCGTTCGCGCTCGATCATCTCGGCGAGCGGGGCGGGCTGGAGGAAACGGTCGGGCATCAGCATGTTGACGCCGGTCATGAACGTCGCGTGCGGCAGTCCCCAGGCGTTCACATGGAACTGGGGCACCACGATCAGCGTGGTGTCCTTGTCCGTCAGCCCCATCGACTCGGCCATGTTGACCTGCATCGAGTGCAGGTAGATGGAGCGGTGGGAGAAGGCGACGCCCTTGGGGTCGCCGGTGGTGCCCGAGGTGTAGCACATGGCCGCGGCGGACCGTTCGTCCAGCTCGGGCCAGTCGAACGCCTCGAAGGCGGTGGGACGGCCGGCGATCAGCTCCTCGTACGCGTGCACCTGTACGGGCGCCCCGGTCGCCGTGCGCGCCGCCACGGCCTCGTCCAGCGCGGTGCGGTCGCCGGGTCCCGCGACGACGACGTGTTCGACGGTGGGCAGGTGCGGGAGGAGCGGGGCGAGCAGCGGGAGGAGCGAGCCGTTGACGATCACCACGCGGTCGGCGGCGTGGTTGACGATCCAGACGAGCTGCTGGGGCGGGAGGCGGAGGTTGAGCGTGTGGAGGACCGCGCCCATGGCGGGGATCGCGAAGTACGCCTCGACGTGCTCCGAGTTGTTCCACAGGAGGGTCGCGACCCGTTCGTCGCCGGTGACGCCGAGTGCGTCGCGCAGGGCGCCGGCGAGCTGGGTCGCGCGCCCGCCGACCTCGGCGAAGCTGCGGCGCTGCGGTTCGCTCCCACCGGTCCAGGTGATGACCTGTGACGCTCCATGGATGGTCATCCCGTGGTGCAGGATGCGGGTCACAGTCAGCGGTACGTCCTGCATGGTGCTCAGCACGGCGTCCTCCCGGTGGGCGTTGGCGTCGCGGCGCGTGTCTCGTCGCGTGACGACTCGTCGCGGCGATGTTTCGCTGCCGAGATTCTGCGCGCGTACCGCTTGGTATGTCACTACCCCGGACCGCCCGGCCTACCGGCGGATCGCCCCGGTCCTCCCCCGGACCTTCCCCTGACCACCCCCCGACCATCCCCTGAGGGGGATCTGTCCGGATCGTCAGCGTGCGGGGGAGAGTTCCGGGTCCTCACGGAGTTTGCCGAGCGCGCGGGACACGGCGCTCTTGACCGTGCCGACCGAGACGCCGAGGACCTCGGCGGTCTGGGCCTCGCTGAGGTCCTCGTAGTACCGCAGGACCACCATGGCCCGCTGACGGTCGGGGAGTCTCATCACCGCGCGCCACATGGCGTCGTGCAGCACCTGACGATCGGCGGGGTCGGGCTCCGGCACGCCCGCGGGTTCGGGCAGCTCCTCGCAGGCGAACTCGTCGACCTTGCGCTTGCGCCACTGCGAGGTGCGGGTGTTCAGCAGGGCCCGGCGGACGTAGCCGTCCAGGGCCCGGTGGTCCTCGATCCGGTCCCAGGCGACATAGGTCTTGGTGAGCGCCGTCTGGAGCAGGTCCTCCGCGTCGGAGGGGTTGGCGGTGAGCGAGCGTGCCGTACGCAGCAGCACGGGCCCCCGCGCCCGTACGTACGACGAGAACGACGTGTAGGGCGGATACGGCGCGTGGGTGACGTACGGCGAGTACTGCGCGGCCGACTTGGCGGCCGGCTTGGCGGCCGGCTTGGCGGCTGTGGAAGCGCTCGGGCAGACAGTCGTGGTCATGGCTCCACGCTAGGAGCGGGGCCTGCCCGGGGGATCGGCCCCAGGTCCCGAAGCCATGTCCGCCTCAGGGTGTAGGGGTGGGGGCCACTCCACCTCCTGAAGGTGGAGAACGGCGCGCGCGGACTGTAGGGGCCGCCCCCGCGCGCCGCCTCGCACGGCCCGGGTACGGGGCCCGACATGACGCCCGACACGACGCCAGGCATGGCGCCGGACATGGCGCCGGACATACGGCTGCGCGACGGTGCCGAAGCACCGCCGCGCAGGACGTCGTTCACCCCTCAGTCACGCCCCCCGTCGGGCCGCGTTCACCACCAGAGGTGGGTGAAATTTACCGAGATGTTCTCGTTCGACTGATCGATCGAGGTGAAGCCCGAGCCCACCACACTCGCGGTGTTGTTCTGGTTGGACGCCCCGGCACCCGACGCCACCTGCTGTGTGGTCGTCGAGTTGCCGAAGTTGTGACCGCCCACCCCGCTGCCGCTGATCGACGCCGCGCTGGCGTTCGATCCGTCGTTGGCGAGGGCGCCGTTGTCGGCGCTTGCCACCCCGGTGAAGAGCGCGGCGGCCAGGGGCAGCGCGGCGACAGCGGCGAAGGCACGAGCGGTACGGAAGCTTGCCATGTCATTTCCTCCAGGAACCAGAAGTACGGCGGGAAGTGCATTTCGAACCCGGGCGGTTGGCCGACCGACCCGGTGGTGCTGGCGACGTCGCGACCTCAGAATTGCCCACCGAATCCCCCCGGAACCACCCCGGAGGAATCGATTCCCCCGCAAGCGTGAGGACAAGTCGATAAACCCCCAATGCGCCCCCAAAGCCCCATCCCACCCCGCGCACGCAGGGCCGATCCGGGAGGGCGCGGGCCCACGCACCTTCCGTCGCAAGGGGTGAAGCGTTTTCGGCGGACCTCCCGGAGACCCTTCGCCCCGGCATCGAAATCAACCGTTACGTCCCGTCCCCCGGCCACCCTCTCCCACTCCCCCCTTCCTTTCTTCGAACGCTTGTACGAACATGGATCCATGGCCACCACCGTCCGGCACACCGCCACCCTGGCCCTCGCGCACGCGCTGTCCGCTGCCGAGCGCGGGCTCCCCGTCATCCCCCTGTCCCCCACCAAGCTCCCCGCCCTGCGCTCACCGCACCGGGGCGGGCCCGAGCCGAGCCTCTGCCGCGGTGAGTGCGGGCGTCCCGGCCACGGCGTGCACGACGCCACCACCGACCCGGCGGAGGTGCGCGCGCTGTTCGCCGCCGCGCCCTGGGCCACGGGGTACGGCATCGCCTGCGGGCGGCCGCCGCACCAGCTCATCGGCATCGACCTCGACATCGGCCCGGCGCACGGGGCCGCCGCCGGGGCCGCCGCCTCCGATCCCCTACGGGGCCCCGTACGGGATCCGCTGCGCGGTCCCGCGCCGGACTCCGTGGCCGCGCTCCAGCACCTCGCCTTCCAGCACCTCTTCACGCTGCCGGAGACGGTGGTCGTTCTGACGCCCAGCGGCGGCCGGCACATCTGGCTGACCGGCCCGCCGAACGTCGTCGTGCCCAACTCCGCCGGCCGGCTCGCGCCCGGTATCGACGTGCGCGGCGCGGGCGGCTACCTCGTGGGCCCCGGCTCGGTCACCGCGCGCGGCGCCTACCGGCTCGCCCCGGGGACGGCGGGACTCGCGCCCGCGCCCTGCCCGCGCGCCCTGCTACGGCTGCTCACACCCCCGGCCGGGCCCCGCCACGCGCAGGACCGGCCCGCGCGCGGCCACGGCCTGGTGCAGTTCGTGCTCGCCGCGCACGAGGGGCAGCGCAACACCCGGCTGTTCTGGGCCGCTTGCCGGGCGTACGAGCACGGCTTCGGCGACGCGCTCGCGGAGGCGCTGGTCGACGCTGCCGTCCGCACGGGCCTGAACGAGCACGAGGCGCGCGCCACGATCGCCTCGGCGGCCCGCCTCACATCCCGCCTCTGAGGCGATCACTGCTGCGAGGTGATCACGACGGGGCGATCACTGCGGGACGCGGGCGCTGATCATCTTTTCCGAAATGATTACCTGGATCCGTGCATCTTTCCGGCGCCTTCACAGGTCTCCTCTACGGACCCCTTCCTTGATCGGAGCCCAGAGCGGCCCCATTTCGTCGCCTTCCAGACGCACTTGACCGCACCTGACCGCACTTCACAGCACTCACTGCATTTCACCGCATCCGCGAACTCGGAGTGTTTCCTTGATATCCACCCACCCGGGCGTGCGCAGATCCGCCGTGATCGCCCTCAGCGCCGGCGCCCTGCTCTCCGTCTCCGCCCTGTCGGCGCCCGCGCAGGCGGCGACCACCGCCCCCGCCGCCGCGGCGGCCCCGACCGTCTCCGCGAAGGGCGCGTTCGTCCTGAACAACGCGTCCAGCGCCACGGTCTACAGCAAGGCCGCCGACACGCGGCGCCAGATGGCGAGCACGACGAAGATCATGACGGCCGCCGTGGTGCTCAGCACCAAGGGCGTGGACCTCAACCGCAAGGTGACCGTCAAGCAGGCGTACCGCGACTACGTCGCCAAGGAGGGCGCGAGCACCGCCGACCTGCGTACCGGGGACAAGCTCACCGTCCGTCAGTTGCTGTACGGGACGATGCTGCCCTCCGGCTGCGACGCGGCGTACGCCCTCGCGGACACGTACGGCACCGGCTCCACCAACGCGGCCCGTACGAAGTCGTTCATCGCGAAGATGAACGCGAAGGCCAAGGAACTGAAGCTCACCAACACCAAGTTCGACTCCTTCGACGGGATCTCCGGCGGCGGCAACAACTACACGACGCCGCGCGACCTGGCGAAGATCGCGCAGTACGCCATGAAGAACGCGAACTTCCGCGCGGTCGTCAAGGCCACGTCGTACAAGGCCGCGGCCCCGGCCGCGAACGGCGGCACGCGCACGTACACCTGGTACAACACCAACCAGCTCCTCGGCTCCTACAGCGGCGCCATCGGCATCAAGACCGGTACGGGCACCGCCGCCGGGCCCTGCCTGGTGTTCGCCGCGACGCGCGGCAGCAAGACGCTCGTCGGCGTCGTCCTGAACGGCACCGACCGCTACAAGGACGCGGCGAAGATGCTCGACCACGGCTTCGGCGCCTCGACCGCGAAGACGATGAAGCTCCGTACGCTCCCGTCGAACGCGCAGCGCGACTAGAAGCGACGCGGTAAGGCGGCACACGGCACAGACAACGAGAGGACGGCCGGACCACCAGGTCCGGCCGTCCTTTCCTCGTCCCGCTACGCCCAGGTGATCAGGCGCTTCGGCTGCTCCAGGACCGCCCCCACGTCGGCGAGGAACATCGAGCCGAGCGCCCCGTCGATGAGCCGGTGGTCGAAGGAGAGCGCCAGGGTCGTGACCTGGCGTGGCTTGACCTTTCCCTTGTGGACCCAGGGCTGGGGCTTGATCGAGCCGACCGCGAGGATCGCGGACTCGCCCGGGTTCAGGATCGGGGTACCGGTGTCGACCCCGAAGACGCCGACGTTGGTGATGGTCACCGTGCCGCCCTGCATCGCCGCCGGGGTCGTCCTGCCCTCGCGGGCCGTGGCGATCAGCTCGCCCAGTGACTCGGCCAGTTGGGGGAGCGTCTTGTCGTGCGCGTCCTTGATGTTCGGGACGATCAGACCGCGCGGGGTCGCCGCCGCGATGCCCAGGTTGACGTAGTGCTTGAGCACGATCTCCTGACGGGCCTCGTCCCACGCGGCGTTGACGTCAGGGTTGCGCTTGAGGGCGACCAGAAGCGCCTTGGCGACGAGGAGCAGCGGGCTGACCCGCACACCCTCCATGTCCTTGTCGGACTTCAGCTCCTCGACCAGCTTCATCGTGCGGGTCACGTCGACGGTAAGGAACTCCGTGACATGCGGCGCGGTGAAGGCGCTGCCCACCATCGCGGCGGCCGTGGCCTTCCGTACGCCCTTGACGGGGATACGGGTCTCCCTGGCCGTGCCGGAGGGCTGCGCGGGCGCGGGCTCCTGGGTGAGGACCGGGGCCGGGGCGGAGACCGGCACGGACGGAGCCGGGGCCTCGGGGCGTTCCCGTACCGGGGCCGTGGCCGCGTGGACGTCCTCGCGGGTGATGATCCCGTCCGGGCCCGACGGCGTCACCGTCGCCAGATCCACGCCGAGGTCCTTGGCGAGCTTCCGTACGGGCGGCTTGGCCAGCGGGCGGGCGGAGGCCGCCGCGCTCGCGTGGCCGTTCACCTGCTCCGGCACCGAGGGCACCGAAGCCACCGGAGGCACCGGGGCGGACTGGGCGGGCTGGGCGGCCGTCGGAATGCCGCCCTTGCGCGGGCGGCGCTTCGTCGACGCCTCGGCCACCCCGTAGCCGACCAGCACCGGCGTACGGCCGCTGCCCGCGGGGGCCGCGTCCGGGGCCTCCGGCTCCTTCTGCGCCTTCTCAGGAGCTGAAGAAGCCGGTGGGGCCGACGCGGGCGGTTCCCCGTCGCTCCCCGGCGCCACGTCCACCGTGATGATGGACGCGCCCACGTCCACCGTGGTGCCCTCCTCGAAGCGCAGCTCGCGCACCACCCCGTCGTACGGGATGGGCAGCTCGACGGCCGCCTTCGCCGTCTCCACCTCGCACACGACCTGGCCGTCCGTCACGGAGTCGCCCGGCTGTACGTACCACTTGAGGATCTCCGCCTCCGTGAGCCCCTCGCCCACGTCGGGCATCTTGAACTCCCGGTACCGGGCGGAGGTTTCAGCAGTCATGGTCACGGCACTCCTCAGTACGCGAGCGAGCGGTCGACGGCGTCGAGCACCCGGTCCAGGCCCGGGAGGTACTCGTCCTCCAGCCGGGCCGGCGGATACGGCGCGTGGTAGCCGCCGACGCGCAGGACGGGCGCCTCCAGGTGGTAGAAGCACCGCTCCGTGATGCGGGCGGCGATCTCCGCGCCCGAACCGAAGAAGACGGGCGCCTCGTGCACGACGACCAGCCGGCGGGTCTTCTCCACCGACGCCTGGACCGTGTCGAAGTCGATCGGCGACATCGACCGGAGATCGACGACCTCCAGCGACTTGCCCTCCTCGGCCGCGGCCGACGCGGCCTCCAGACAGACCTTCACCATCGGGCCGTACGCCACCAGGGTGAGGTCCGTGCCGTCCCGGGCGACCGTTGCCCCATGGAGGGGGCCGGGGATGGCCTCCGTGTTGACCTCGCCCTTGTCCCAGTAGCGGCGCTTCGGCTCGAAGAAGATCACCGGGTCGTCGCTCTGGATGGCCTGCTGCATCATCCAGTACGCGTCCGACGCCGTGGACGGCGAGACGATCTTCAGCCCCGCCACATGCGCGAACAGCGCCTCCGGCGACTCGCTGTGGTGCTCGACCGCGCCGATGCCGCCGCCGTAGGGGATACGGATCACGACCGGCATCTTGATCTTGCCGAGCGAGCGGGCGTGCAACTTCGCGAGCTGCGTGACGATCTGGTCGTACGCCGGGAAGACGAACCCGTCGAACTGGATCTCCGCCACCGGGCGGTAGCCGCGCAGGGCCAGTCCGATGGCCGTGCCGATGATGCCCGACTCGGCGAGCGGGGTGTCGATGACCCGGCCCTCGCCGAAGTCCTTCTGGAGGCCGTCCGTGACGCGGAAGACGCCGCCGAGCTTGCCGACGTCCTCACCCATGATCAGGACCTTGGGGTCGGTTTCGAGCGCTGTGCGCAGCGACTCGTTGATCGCCTTCGCGATCGGGAGCTTCTTGACCGGGAGCTTCTGCACGCCGTTCGGCGCCGCGGTCTGTACGGATGCCGACATGATCAGTTGTCCCCCTCGGCGGAACCCGCGGGCCCGGAATCCGCGAACGACGCCTGGTACGCCGCGAACTGCGCCCGCTCCTCGTCCACGAGCGCGTTCCCGTCGGCGTAGACATGGTCGAAGATCGCCATGGAGTCCGGCTGCGGCATCGCCCGTACCACGTCACGTACCCGCTTTCCGAGGGTCTCGCTCTCCTCGTCCAGCTCCGCGAAGAACGCCTCGTCCGCCTGGCCCTCACGCTCCAGGTACCGGCGCAGCCGCAGGATCGGGTCCTTGGCCTCCCACGCCTCCGTCTCCTCGTCCGCGCGGTACTTCGTCGGGTCGTCGGAGGTGGTGTGCGCGCCCATCCGGTACGTGAACGCCTCGACCAGCGTCGGCCCCTCGCCCCGGCGCGCCCGCTCCAGCGCGGACCGGGTCACGGCCAGGCACGCCAGGACGTCGTTGCCGTCGACGCGGATGCCGGGGAAGCCGTACCCCTGTGCGCGCTGGTAGAGCGGCACCCGGGTCTGCTTCTCGGTGGGCTCGGAGATCGCCCACTGGTTGTTCTGGCAGAAGAAGACGACCGGCGCGTTGTAGACGGCGGAGAAGGTGAACGACTCGGCCACGTCGCCCTGGCTGGAGGCGCCGTCCCCGAAGTACGCGATCACGGCGGAGTCCGCGCCGTCCTTGGCGACGCCCATGGCGTAGCCGGTGGCGTGCAGGGTCTGCGAGCCGATGACGATCGTGTAGAGGTGGAAGTTGTTCGTGCTGGGGTCCCAGCCACCGTGGTTCACCCCGCGGAACATGCCCAGCAGCTTGGTCGGGTCGACCCCGCGGCACCAGGCGACGCCGTGCTCGCGGTAGGTCGGGAAGACGTAGTCGTCGTCGCGCAGCGCGCGCGCCGAGCCGATCTGCGCGGCCTCCTGGCCCAGCAGCGACGCCCAGAGTCCCAGCTCGCCCTGGCGCTGGAGGGCGGTGGCCTCGGCGTCGAAGCGGCGGGTCAGGACCATGTCCCGGTAGAGCCCGCGCAGGGATTCGGGGGTGATGTCGGCGATGAGGGCCGAGTATTCGGGGTGGTCCAGGCGCTCGCCCTCGGGGCTGAGCAACTGGACGAGCTGCGGCTCGGAACCCGGCCCGGCGTGCGGCGGGGAATCCGGCCCGGAAGGCTGCGGTTTGGCCGTCTTCTTCGCGCTCGCGCGCTTGGTACCGGTACCGCTGCTCCGTCGCGGTTTGCGAGCGGCAGTGCTTTCCACGGTCACGTGCGTGCTCCTCCGTCTGTCCGGCCCCCGGGATCCGCCGGGAACCAGTGCGGCTCGCCTGTACCACCAGGCGCACGCGGGTGGGTGCGACCAGGTCGGGACAGACGTGACAGGTGCCCCGGCGAGCGCCCTGTCACAGGCACGTTACCCAGTGGGCAGCATTACTGCGAAACCCCATCTGACCTGCAATTTTGCTTGGATTTCCAAGTAAATCGGCAAAGTCTGGAACAACCACTGGTCACAGCCTCGCAGGCCGCCGGAACAACGGCACGTTATCCCGCTGATCAGCGGCAGGGAAGGGGTGAGTGTGTGAGACTGAATTCTGTGCACGAAGAAGGAAAAATCAGGGTATTCCTGCTTGATGACCATGAAGTGGTCCGCCGGGGAGTCTTCGAACTCCTCTCGGTCGAGGACGACATCGAGGTGGTGGGCGAGGCGGGCACGGCGGCCGACGCGATCGCCCGCATTCCGGCGACGCGCCCCGACGTTGCGGTGCTGGACGTACGGCTCCCCGACGGCAGCGGCGTCGAGGTCTGCCGGGAGGTCAGATCCAAGGACGAGTCCGTCAAGTGCCTGATGCTCACGTCGTTCGCGGACGACGAGGCGCTCTTCGACGCGATCATGGCCGGCGCCTCGGGTTACGTACTGAAGGCGATCCGGGGGAACGAACTGCTGACGGCCGTACGGGACGTGGCGGCGGGCCGGTCGCTGCTCGACCCGGTGGCGACGGCGCGGGTGCTGGAGCGGCTGCGTACGGGGAACGGCCCGAAGGCGGACGACAAGCTGTCCGGCCTCACCGACCAGGAGCGCAGGATCCTGGATCTGATCGGTGAGGGGATGACCAACCGGGCGATCGGCGAGCGGCTCCACCTCGCCGAGAAGACGATCAAGAACTATGTCTCCAGCCTGCTCTCCAAGCTGGGGATGGAGCGGCGCTCGCAGGCTGCGGCGTACGTGGCCCGGCTCCAGGCCGAGAAGCGCTGACCCGGGGCCGCCGGCCCACGGCTCCCTGGCGCACGGGGTTCTTCGTACCGCGGCGCCACGACCTCTCCGTACTGCCGCGGCGCCACGGCCTCTCCGTACTGCCGCGCCGTCGTCCCCTCGTACCGCGGCGCACCGGGTCCTAATCGGGACCAACGTCCCATGGTTCAGGGGCCGTCTCCCCTGGTGGAGGCGGCCTCGACGACGGAGAGTGGACGGCATGTCCACCGAGGAACTCCGCGCCATCGACCTGCTCAGCCGCGTGCCGTACGGACGCGTGGCGACGAGCATGCGGGCCATGCCGTTCGTGGCTCCGGCCCGCCATGTGGTGACGGAGGGCTCGGTCCTCCTGAGAATGCACGCGGGGCACGGATACCACCAGGCGTGCGGCGGCGGGGTGGTGGCGTACGGGGCGGACAACTACGGCAGCGGCGGGGACGACCTCTGGTCGGTCCAGTTCACCGGAACGGCCGAGCTCATCGAGCCGACCCCCTCGGAAATCGAAATGTTTGGCGCCGGACCTCACCATGTGGACGGCGAACCGTTCGATCCGGTCTATATGCGGCTTACACCCCAGTTCATAACCGTACACACGCTCGACTGTGCCGACGAGCGACGGAGTCAACACGCTGCGTGATCTAACATCTGACAAGTGCCGCGCTCATATGAACTCGCTGCGCCTGCCGCGACCGCCGTCATCCCCCGGCCCGCCGCCGCTCGTGCCAGCCACACAGCTCCGCCCGTTACCGCCCTCGTTTCCGCCCCCCGCACCACCCCTGTTCCCGCCCCTCGTACCACCCCCCACCTCCCGGCCCCGCCCGTCCGGCTGCTGCTCCGCCGCTACCGGAACACCGGCGACCCGTTGTCGTGCGAACCCGTCGCCCAAGGGCTCCTCAACCGCGGCTACCGGCTCCGCACCACCCGCGGCGCGTACTTCCTCAAGCACCACCTCGACGGCGACCACGAGGCCATCGCCCACCAGCACCGCGCCACGCAGCGGCTCCAGACGCTCGGCGTGCCCGTCGCGCCGCCCGTCGAGTCCACGGACGGGGACACCGTCGCCGTCATCGGCGGGCGCTGCTACGCGCTGCACCCCTGGGTCGAGGGCAGCCACCGGGACGGCGCGCAGCTCACCGCCCGCGCGTCGCGGCGCCTCGGCGGGCTGCTCGGGCTGGTGCACACCTGCCTGGAGCGGGTGATGGAGCCGGATCCTGCGGCGCTCGCGTATCTCAGCCCGGACCCCGCCGACACCTTCGCGCTCATCGACGAACTCCTCGTCCTGGCGCGCGGCCGGGCCCACCGCGACGTCTTCGACTCGCTGGCCGAGCACCGGCTCGTGGAGCGCAGGGAGCTGCTGGAGCGCCATGCCCACCGCCGCCCGCCGCCCGGCACCGAGCCGGCGACGGGGTGGGTGCACGGCGACTTCCATCCGCTGAACCTGCTCTACCGGGGGGCGGAGCCGGCCGCGATCGTCGACTGGGACCGGCTCGGCGTCCAGCCGCGCGCCGAGGAGGCCGTACGGGCGGCGGCGATCTTCTTCGTCCGGCCGACGGGGGAACTGGAGCTGGCCAAGGTACGGGCGTACGCGCGGGCCTACCGCCGGGCGGCCGGGGCGGACGCCTGCGAGCTGGCCGCGGCGGTCCACCGGGTCTGGTGGGAGCGGCTCAACGACTTCTGGATACTGCGGTGGCGCTACATGCTGGACGACCGGAGGGCCGACCCGCTGTTCGCCGCGGTGTCGGCCCTCGCGGTCTGGTGGACGCGGGAGTACGAGGCGGTCCGCGACGCGTTCACGGACTGACCGCCGCAGGGACCGGCCGCGCGGGCCGGCCCGGGAGCGGCCACCGCGACCGAACGCCGACGGGGCCGGCCGCATCGGCGGCCGGCCCCGTCACGCCGTCTCAGCCCTGGCCGCCCGCGTCGGCGCCCGCGTCCGCGCCGGTGGAGGTGCCCGTATCGCCGGTCACCCCGGTCGTGACCGACCCGGGACCGCCGGGCAGCTCGGTGTCGTCGTTGCCGGTCGGCCCGGTGGACGGGTCGCTCGACGGGTCGGTGCCGCCCCCGCCCTCGGTCGTCCCTGCGTCCCCCGTGCCCGGGTCGGGGGAGCTCGGTGTGTCGTCCGACGGCTCCAGCGACGGGCTCGGCGACCAGGACGGCTTCCGGGTCTCCTCGTAGCTCGGGTATTCGTTGCCGCCCGTGGACGTCTCCGTATCGCTGTCCTGCGAGGACTCCGACTCGGAGGGAGACGGGCTCGGGCTCGTCTCCTCCTGGCTCGGGGAGTTCGTCGTCGGGTTCTTGGTGTCCTTGCCGGTGTCCGTGTCGCCCATGTTGTTCACCGCGAACGCGACCCCCGCGATGACGGCGATCACCGCGAGCGCGACGAAGAGCCAGAGCTTGCCGCGACCGCCGCCGTTGCCGTGGTGGCCGCCGTCGTAACCGCCGTCGTTCGGGTTCATCGGCGGCAGTATCGGACCCTGCGCGGTCTCGGCGCCCGGCGGGTGGCCCATCGCCGTCGTCGCCGACATCCCCATCGCCGGGGTGTTGCCGCCCATCATGTGGGCGTCGACGGGGCCGGTGTTCCACGTTCCGGTGTGGCTGCCCTGCTGCTGGATCATCTGCAGGCCGTACTGGACGAGCCCGCGCATCTCCTCGGCGCTCTGGAACCGGTCGTCCGGCTCCTTCGCGAGCGAACGCATGACCAGACCGTCCAGCTCCGGCGGCGCCACGTCCGCGACCTCGGAGGGCGGCACGGGGATGTCCTGGACGTGCTGGTAGACCACGGAGAGCGGGGTCTCACCGGTGAACGGGGGCCGCAGGGCGAGCAGTTCGTACAGCAGGCAGCCCGTGGCGTACAGGTCGCTGCGGTGGTCGACCGCCTTGCCGAGGGCCTGCTCGGGCGAGAGGTACTGCGGCGTGCCCATGACCATGCCGGTCTGGGTCATCGTCGACTGCGCGCCGTGCAGGGCGCGCGCGATGCCGAAGTCCATCACCTTGACCGCGCCCGCGTCGGTGATGATCACGTTCGCCGGCTTGATGTCGCGGTGGACGATGCCGTGCTGGTGCGAGTAGGCGAGCGCCTCCAGCACACCGGAGACGATGATCAGCGCCTGCTCGGGCGGCGGGGCCTCCGCGCTGACGAGCAGATCGCGGATGGTGCGGCCCTCGACCAGCTCCATCACGATGTACGGCACGGTCTGCCCGTTGACGGTGTCCTCGCCCGAGTCGTACACCGCCACCACCGCGTGGTGGTTGAGGCCGGCGACCGACTGCGCCTCACGCGTGAAGCGGGCCTTGGAGACCGGGTCCTCGGCGAGATCGGCGCGGAGCAGCTTCACGGCGACGATGCGCCCGAGCCGTACGTCCTCGGCCGCGAACACCTCGGCCATGCCGCCGCGGCCGAGGCGATGGGTCATGCGGTAGCGGCCGTCGCCGACCATCCCGCCGACCAATCCGTTGTCGCCCCAGGAGTCCGCCGCATCCGGCACTCCGCCGCCTGCTTCGGGTTCGGGTGCCATCAGTCCTCGCCGTCGTGTCTGTCCGCGTGGTGGCCGCGCGCGCGGTCCGCGGGTGGTCTGTGGGTCTCAGGATCTCTGTGAAGCTTGTGTGTCTGCGTGTTGGGGACCTGGGAGGGTTGCTCAGGGGTGGCTATGGCACCTCACGCTACAGCCTCCCGGTGACACGCCGGTCCAGGATGGACCGGTCATGAAACCCGTTGCCGCGCTGCCCATGCAAATTACGTGCGGTTCCTGTAACGCTTCCGAGACGCTTGCTGTGTCTACGGTCACGGAACGGGCACCCGGCTTGACGTGTCAGTGCCCTACGGCAAACTTGGCCAGTAATAAGGGATCACCGCGCCAGTATCGCCGTTGTCGCGGGTACTGCCGGTATCGCCGCGAGAACGCCGCGCGAGCACGACCGCGTCCACGCGCGCCGAGGGGGAGCACAGTCATGAGCCACGACGGCGCACGGGGCCGCTATGCGGGCGGTTCGGTCGCGGGCGGCCGGTACCAGCTCCGCGATCTGCTCGGCGAGGGCGGGATGGCGTCCGTATATCTCGCGTACGACTCGGCGCTCGACCGCCAGGTCGCGATCAAGACACTCCACACCGAGCTGGGGCGCGAACAGTCCTTCCGCGAGCGCTTCCGCCGCGAGGCCCAGGCCGTGGCCAAGCTGTCGCACACCAACATCGTCTCCGTCTTCGACACCGGCGAGGACACCCTCGACGGCGCCGTGATGCCGTACATCGTCATGGAGTACGTCGAGGGGCATCCGCTCGGCTCCGTGCTCCAGCAGGACATCGGGCAGTACGGTGCGATGCCGGCCGACAAGGCGCTCAAGGTGACGGCCGATGTGCTGGCCGCGCTGGAGACCAGCCACGAGATGGGCCTGGTCCACCGGGACATCAAGCCCGGCAATGTGATGATCACCAAGCGCGGTGTCGTGAAGGTGATGGACTTCGGCATCGCGCGCGCCATGCAGTCGGGTGTCACGTCGATGACGCAGACCGGCATGGTCGTCGGTACGCCGCAGTACCTCTCGCCCGAGCAGGCGCTGGGACGCGGCGTCGACGCCCGCTCCGACCTGTACTCGGTCGGGATCATGCTCTTCCAGCTTTTGACGGGCCGGCTGCCGTTCGACGCGGACTCACCGCTGGCGATCGCATACGCACACGTCCAGGAGGAGCCGGTCGCGCCCTCCAGCATCAACCGGTCGGTCACACCGGCGATGGACGCGCTGGTCGCGCGGGCGCTGAAGAAGAACCCCAACGAGCGCTTCCCGAGCGCGGACGCGATGCGCGACGAGTGCGCGCGCGTCCTGACGGCCGGGCAGCCGGGCGCCCCCGCGATCGTGCCGGGCGCCCCGCAGCACACCAGCGGCTCGGGCGTGGGCGCGGCGGTCTTCCCGCCGGTGGACCAGTCGGGCCAGGTGACCGCGCAGGGCGCGCAGGGCGGCGTACAGACGCCGTACCAGCCGAACCCGTACGGCGCGCCGACGCCCGCCCCTGCCTCCCCGTACGGCCCCGTGCAGACCCCGCCGCCGGTCCACGCGCAGAGCGCGGGCTACGGCTATCCGCAGGCGTCCCCGGCGTACTCGACCCCCGCGCCGACCGCGCCGCAGGGGTACAGCGTCTCCCCGCACGGCTCCTCCGGCTCCGGTGCGGGCAGTGGCGGCAGCGGGGGCGGCAAGCGGAACACCCCGGTGGTCGTGGGCTCGATCGCGGTCGCGATCCTGGCGATAGGCGGCCTGATCACCGCCCTCTCGATGAACGGCGGCTCGGACGACGAGAAGACCGACCCGGTCGCCGGTACCAGCAGCGCACCGGTGTCGGCGGACCACCGGGACCCGGAGCGGAACCGGACGATCGACTCCGACAAGTGCACGGACGCGTCCGAGGACAGCCTGGACCCGTCGAAGGTGCTCGCCCCCGACCTGCGGTACAAGGACATCATCTCGGTGAAGGACTGCCTGCGTAAGGCGGGCTGGACCTGGTCGGAGCCGAAGAAGAAGGACGACGGGGCGCAGGCCGAGGACATCGTGATCAGCCAGTACCCCGAACCGGGCTCGGCGGTCCTGCCCGAGGAGCAGCAGTTCGAGCTGACGATCTCCACGGGGGACGCGGGCTAGTCACGTAGGTCCCTCTCGTTCCGCGACGGTTTGTACGAAACGTCCGAGATGCCGGTTCCGGTGTCCCATGTGACGCTGAGTCGGTGAGTTCGACTCCCTCGTTCCACCTCCCGGGCGTGGCCGCGGTCGCCGTCGCGGCGCTGCTGATGGTGGCACCCGTCGCGCCCGTCGCATACGCCGAGGAGTCCGGGCCGCCCGGGGCGCCCGGGACGTCCGTGGTGGAGCCGGAGCCCGCCGCGCCGTCGGCGGTACGTCCCGCGGGCGAGGGGCGCCCCCGGCCGGGCAGGCCGACGGGAGGCCAGGTCGTACGGCCCGAGGAGGCGGGGCCGGCGGTCGGCGCCGAGAGCGACGGGGGCACGGACTCCGGGAGCGACCACGAGAACGACCCCGGGAACGACGCGGGCAGCGGGACGGGCGGTACGGGCGGTACGGGGCGCGATCCGCAGACCGGTGCGAGCGCGGCGGCCACACGCCCCGGCAAGGAGCCGCCGGCCACGCCCGCCCCCGCCACCTCCGCGGCACCGTCCGCCGACGCCGCCCGCCCCTCCGGCAAGGCGCCGGCGTCCCCCTCCGCGTCGCCCTCACGCGCGCGGCCGGACCGGCCCGCGCGGACCCCCCGGGAGGACGACGAGGAAGAGGCGGCAGGGGAGGACGAGGCGCTCCCCGAGGCGGTCGCGCCGATCCCCGAGACATCCTCGGCGCCCCGGTCCCCGGCCCCCGACACGGCCCGCGAGCGGGGCACGGCCTTTGTCACGAACGCGTCACGGCGGCCCGTCTCCGTACTGACCCTGGGCACCGGGATCACGCTGATCGGGCTGGGGCTCGGTTTTCTCGGCCTGCGGCTCCGCCGCCACTGACCCCCTCGCCACCTGCGCGTTCTTTCTTTCCTGGCGCTTCCGGAGCGCTTCTCCGGCGCGCCCCTGACAGCCGTGTAGTCCTTACGGCGTACTTATAGCGTCCCCCTCAGGTAGCTTGCGGGCCACGACATACTCGGTATACATACTGAGTATGTCGATTCGCCATGGGCTTCTCGCCCTCCTGGAACGTGGCCCGCGCTACGGCTCTCAGCTCCGCACGGAGTTCGAGTCACGCACGGGTTCCACCTGGCCGCTCAACGTCGGGCAGGTCTACACCACCCTCAGCCGTCTGGAACGTGACGGCATGGTCTCCCAGGACGGCGAGGACGAGGCGGGGCACGCGCTCTACGTGATCACGCCCGCCGGCCGTACGGAGCTGAAGTCCTGGTTCCGTACGCCGGTCGACCGGGCCAGCCCGCCCCGCGACGAGCTGGCGATCAAGCTCGCCATGGCGGTGGGCGCGCCGGGTGTCGACATCCGGGAGGTCATCCAGTCGCAGCGCCGCCACACCATCAAGGCGATGCAGGACTACACCCGGCTCAAGGCGCAGGCGCTGGACGCCGTACCGACGGACCGGGACGAGGTGGCCTGGCTGCTCGTCCTGGAACAGCTCATCTTCCAGACGGAGGCCGAGGCGCGCTGGCTCGACCACTGCGAGTCCCGGCTGATCCGGCTCTCGATGGTGCCGGTGCGCGAGGCCCTGACTGCGGGGGGAGCCACGGGCACCCCCTCGGGCACACCCACGGACGATCCGCCGGACGGCGCGTCCGGCACGGTGTCCGGTGCCGCGTCGGGTGCCGCGTCCGGTGCGCCCTCCGGCCGGACGCCCGTGAAGGGGCCCCACCGGTCCGGCGGTCGCTGACACCACCGCCTGCCGGCCGCCGATCCCGGCGGCCGACCGCCGGCTCCGCCTCCCGGCCGGATCCGGCGGGACGCACCCCCGCCCGCGTCCCGCCGGATCCGGCCGGGCCGGACCGAACGATCGCGCTCACGGTCCCGGCGGCACCGCACCACGCCCGTCCCGCGCGTACGTACCGCGCCCAGCGCATGCGCGCGCTCACCGCGCCCCCGCATCGCACGGAACCACTCCTCCATCCACGTACATCCCATAGGGGGGACCCTCATGGCCCGCAAGTCACATGAGCATCAGCAGTCACAGAAGCCACAGCAGCAACTCAGTACACCCCCGGCGCCCCCGTCCCGGTCCGGCTCCGCCCAGAGCCCCGTTCTGCAGCTCCAGGATCTGACCCGCGTCCACGGCAGCGGCGCCACCGAGGTGCACGCCCTGCGCGGGATCAACCTCGATGTCTTCCCCGGCGAACTCGTCGCCGTCATGGGCCCGTCGGGCTCCGGCAAGTCCACCCTGCTGACGATCGCGGGCGGCCTCGACATACCCACCTCCGGCCGCGTGATCGTCGAGGGCACCGACATCACCACCGTCGACCGCAAGAAGCTCGCGGCCCTGCGCCGCCGCAGCGTCGGCTATGTCTTCCAGGACTACAACCTGATCCCCGCCCTCACGGCCGCCGAGAACATCGCCCTGCCGCGCGAGTTGGACGGCGTCTCCGCCCGCAAGGCACGCGTCGAGGCGCTCGCCGCCCTCGCGGAGATGGGCCTCGAACAGCTCGCCGACCGCTTCCCCGACGAGATGTCCGGCGGCCAGCAGCAGCGCGTCGCCCTCGGTCGCGCGCTCGTCGGCGACCGGCGCCTCGTCCTCGCGGACGAGCCGACCGGCGCACTCGACTCCGAGACCGGCGAAGCCGTGCTCGGCCTGCTCCGCGCCCGCTGCGACGCGGGCGCCGCCGGCATCCTGGTCACCCACGAGCCGCGCTTCGCCGCCTGGGCGGACCGCGTGGTCTTCCTGCGGGACGGCGCCGTCGTCGACCAGACCCTGCGCAGCGACGCGGAGTCGCTCCTCTCCGGCCAGGCGGCCGAGCTGTGAGGACCTGGTACCACTCCTGGCGGGCCGCACTGCGTATCGCCCGCCGCGACGCCTGGCGCTACAAGGGACGCAGCTTCCTCGTCCTGGCCATGATCGCGCTGCCCATCCTCGGCGTGAGCGCCCTGGACCTGACCATCCGCAGCTCGGAACTCTCCGCCGCGGAGGCCGTGGAACGGGATCTGGGCGGCGCCGACGCCCGGTTCTCCGACCCCGAGTACGGCGGCGTACCCGTCATGCAGACCCCCAAGGCCGACGGTTACCAGCCGAAGGGGGACTTCGACGACGAGCCGTGGCCCGACGGCCCCACCGACGTCAAGAAGGCCATCCCGGCGGGCGCCACCGTCCTGGAGGACGCCGTCGGCTCCGGGAAGCTCCGCACCACCCACGGGCTGCTGCACGCCGAGATCCGTGAGCTGAAGGCCACGGACCCGATGGCGCGGGGCATCATGCGCCTCGGCGAGGGCCGGTTCCCGGAGAAGGGCGGCGAGGTCGCGGCGACCACCCACTTCCTGGAGGCGAGCGGTCTGCGGATCGGTTCGAAGCTCACCGCCCGTGGGTTCGACGCCGAGTACCGGATCGTCGGCTCGTACGAGCTGCCGAGCGACCTCAAGGCGGACCAGGTCAACGCGCTTCCCGGTGCACTGCTGGCCCCGCTCGACAAGGCGCTGAAGGCCGACGACCTGCCCGGTACGAGCAGCCGCAGCACGTATCTGGTCAACCTGGCCGGGTCCGGCTCCGGGTCCGGGTCCGGCTCCGGTGGTTTCACGTGGAACATGGTCCAGGAGATCAACGCCAAGGGTGTCCTGGTGGTCTCGCGCGCCGTGGTCCTGGACCCGCCGGCCCGCGCCGATGTCGCCCTGTACCAGCAGGACGGCTGGGGCGACTACGAGCAGAGCGACATGGCCCAGACCGCCGAGCTGGCCGCGATCGGCACCGTCGTCGGCCTCGCGATGCTGGAGATCTGCCTGCTGGCGGGCCCCGCCTTCGCCGTCGGCGCCCGGCGCTCGCGCCGCCAGCTCGGCCTGGTCGGCGCCAACGGCGGCGACCGGCACCACGTCAGGGCCATCGTCCTCGGCGGCGGTCTGGTGATCGGTGTCGCCTCGGCGGTCGTCGGTACGGTCCTCGCCATCGGCCTGACCTTCGCCCTGCAACCCCTCCTTGAGGACTACCTCGGCAAGCGGTTCGGCAGCTTCGACATCCGGCCGCTGGAACTGGGCGGTATCGCGCTGCTCGCCGTACTGACCGGCCTGCTCGCCGCGATCGTCCCGGCCATCACCTCCTCCCGGCAGACCGTTCTGGCCTCGCTCACCGGCCGCCGTGGGGTCCGCAGGTCCAACCGGGTGCTGCCGATCGTGGGGCTGGTCGCGGTCGCGATCGGCGCGGCGATCGCGCTGTACGGGTCGCTGATGACCGACCAGTTCGCCATCGTCGCGGCCGGCAGCGCCCTCGCCGAACTGGGCGTGGTCGCGCTGACCCCGGCCCTGGTGGGGCTGTTCGGCCGGATCGGCCGCTGGCTGCCGCTCTCGCCGCGGCTGGCGCTGCGCGACTCCGTACGTAACCGGGGACGCACGGCCCCCGCCGTGGCCGCCGTACTGGCCGCCGTCGCGGGCACCGTCGCGGTCTCCACGTACACCGCGAGCAGCGACGCCCAGCAGAGGGCCGAGTACGTGCCCGAGCTGCCGCACGGCGCGGTCTCCGTCATGATCACCGAGGCCGGCGGCCGGGATGTGCCCACCGTGCGGCAGGCGGTCCAGCAGACCCTCCCCGTCGACGTCCGGGCCGATGTGGACCGCGTCAACGTCGGCAAGCCCAGTTGCGAGATGTACAGCGACGAGGAGGGCTGCGGGCAGTACGAGGTCATCGTGCCCGAGGCCAACCAGTGCCCGCTGTGGAAGGAGGGCGACGGGGGCGAGGATCTCACCACGGCCGAACGCCGCAAACTCGGCAAGGACTGGCGCTGCAAGGACAACGAGGTCTACAGCTATGCCGACTACGGCGTGCTGGTCGGCGACGCCAAGGTGCTGAAGGTCCTCGGCATCAAGGACCCGGAGGCCGGGAAGGCGCTCGCCGAGGGCAAGGCCGTGTCGTTCGACAAGCGGAACGTCAACAAGGACGGCAAGATCGACATCCGTGCGATCACCGATGTCAAGGCCGCGGACAAGGCACGGGAGGCGGACGAGGAGCCGCCGGGCGACATCAAGTCGTTCACGGCGCACCAGGCCCCCGAAGGCACCAACGCATACGGCCTGTCCATGATCATTACCCCGGCCACCGCGAAGGCAGCGGGCTTCGGCACCGTCCCGTTCGGCGCGTACTACTCGACCACCTCCCTGCCGACCGGCGCCCAGCAGCAGAAGCTGGACGGTGAGATCGACAAGACCGGCACCGAGGTCAACCTGCGGATCGAGAAGGGGTACAGCGCCGAGACCGGCATCGTGCTGCTGGCGCTGACCGTCTTCGCCGGTCTGATCACCATCGGCGCCGCCGGTATCGCCACCGGGCTCGCCCAGGCCGACGCCGAGGCCGATCTGAAGACGCTCGCGGCGGTCGGAGCCCCTGCCCGGGTCCGCAGGACACTCAGCGGCTTCCAGTGCGGGGTGGTGGCGGTGATGGGGGTCCTCCTCGGCTCGGCGGCCGGGGTGCTGCCCGCCATCGGGCTGCTGCTGACCGAGCGCCGCGCGCAGGAGACCTGGTACCAGGACGCGCTGGACCAGGGCCTCGGCTCGACCTCGCCGCCGTTCGTGCCCATCGTCGTCCCGTGGGCCACGGTGGCCGCCCTGCTGGTCGCCGTCCCGCTGGGCGCGGCGCTCCTGGCGGCGCTGGTCACCCGTTCACACCGGACGCTGGGCCGCAGGGCCGCCACGTAACGGCCCGGTGCCCGCCGGGAACACCCGTGGGGCACGGTTGTGGGGCCTCCCGGCCCCGGAAGCGTGCCCCAGGGACCGCCGGGACCGTGCCCCGCGGGACCGTGCCCCCGTACGAAGACGATCCGTCTTCGTACGGGGGCACGCCTCGTGGTGACGCACTTGTGCGAGACAATGGGCCGCATGGAGATGCCGAGGAACGAACGGTCGCAGGAGAGCCCCCATGTCCTGGTGGTCGGACAGGACGGGATGGCGCTCGGCGGCGGCGGGGCCGACGCCGAGGCGCGTGAGATCCCGGTGACGGAGATGGTGGAACAGCCCGCGAAGGTCATGCGCATCGGCAGCATGATCAAGCAGCTTCTGGAGGAGGTGCGGGCGGCTCCTCTGGACGAGGCGAGCCGGGTACGGCTCAAGGAGATCCACGCCGGCTCGGTGAAGGAGCTGGAGGACGGGCTCGCCCCCGAGCTGGTGGAGGAGCTGGAGCGGCTCTCGCTCCCCTTCACCGACGAGGCGATCCCCTCCGAGGCGGAACTGCGGATCGCGCAGGCCCAGTTGGTGGGGTGGCTGGAGGGTCTGTTCCACGGGATCCAGACGGCGCTGTTCGCCCAGCAGATGGCGGCCAGGGCCCAGTTGGAGCAGATGCGGCGCGCGCTGCCGCCGGGCTCCGTCCCGGAGGACGAGGGCGACCAGGGCCATGGCGCGATCCGCTCGGGCCCGTATCTGTAGATCCGTAGAACCGTCGACGGCTTCCGCGAAGCATCATGTGACAGGGATGGCGCGGTCCGGCCCACCTAGGGTGCGCCGGACCGCGCCCCTTTTCTCAGAAGCTTCTGTTTCTCAGGAGCCTCTGTTTCTCAGGGGCCCCTGCTCTCAGGGCCCCTGCTCTCAGGGCCCCTGTTCCCAGGAGCCTCCGGCTCAGGAGGCGAGGAGCAGCACCTTGCCGATGTGCGTACCGCTCTCCAGCGCGCGGTGCGCGTCGGCGGCCCGCTCCATCGGCAGCGTCTGATCCACGATCGGCCGGACCCGCCCGTCCGCGATCAGCGGCCAGACATGCTCCCGTACGGCCGCGACGATGGACGCCTTCTCGGCCAGCGGACGGGCACGCAGCGACGTCGCGGTAATGGCGGCGCGCTTGCCCAGCAGGGCGCCCAGATTGAGTTCGCCCTTCGCCCCGCCCTGGAGACCGATCACCGCGAGCCGGCCGTTGACGGCCAGCGCCTTCACGTTCCGCTCCAGGTACTTGGCGCCGACGATGTCGAGGATGACATCCGCTCCCGCGCCCTCGGTGGCCTTGCGGATCTCCTCGACGAAGTCCTGCTCGCGGTAGTCGATCAGGATGTCCGCGCCCAGCTCGGCGCAGCGCGCCAGCTTGTCGGGGCCGCCCGCGGTGACCGCGACCCGCGCGCCCACCGCCTTGGCGAGCTGGATCGCCATCGTGCCGATCCCGCTGGCGCCGCCGTGCACCAACAGCGTCTCGCCCGGCCGCAGGTGGGAAATCAGGAACACGTTGGACCACACCGTCGAGGTGACCTCGGGCAGCGCCGCGGCCGTGGCCAGGTCCAGCCCCTCCGGTACGGGCAGGAGCTGCCCCGACGGTACGGCGACCCGCTCCGCGTAGCCGCCGCCGGCCAGCAGCGCGCACACCTCGTCCCCGACGGCCCACCCGGCGACACCGGGCCCCAGCGCCGTGATCCGGCCCGCGCACTCCAGGCCCGGGTACGGGGAGGCGCCGGGCGGGGGATCGTAGAAGCCCTGGCGCTGCAACAGATCGGCGCGGTTGACGGCGCTCGCCACCACCTCGACGAGCACCTCGCCCTCACCGGCTACGGGATCGGGCACCTCGGCCCATACGAGCGCGTCGGGGCCACCGGGTTCCGGAATCGTGATCGCATGCATGGCCGCGAGGCTACTCCTGAGCGCCGGGCGGAGCGGCGAGGTCGGCCGGTGGAGTTGGTGGCCAGGTCGGTTGGTGGCCGGGTCCTTGCGGGCCAGGTCGGTTGGTGGCCAGGTCGGTTGCGGGCCAGGTCAGTTGGCGAGGCCGGACTCCGTGGGGCTGGTGGCCCGGACGATGGTGATCAGCCGGTCGGTGAGCTGGAGCGGGCTCGCGGCGGGGTCGTCGTAACCGAGCAGCCGGTGCCCGCGCAGCACGCTCACGACCAGGTCGTCCGTCTCCCGTACGCTCCGCCCCACCTCGGCCTTTATCACCGGGCGTTCGATGAGGTCGAGGCCGCTGCCCTGCTGGATCAGATCCTCCATCACCGTGCCCGCGCTGGGGCTGAGCACGGAGAGCCCGAGCAGCCGGCCGGCCGCGCTCGCGCTGGTGATCACGGCGTCCGCGCCGGACTGGCGCAGCAGCGGCGCGTTCTCCTCCTCGCGCACCGCGGCGACGATCTTCGCGCCCCGGTTGAGCTGCCGTGCGGTCAGGGCCACCAGGACCGCCGTGTCGTCGCGCTGGGTGGCGATGACGATCTGGCGGGCGCGCTGGAGTTCGGCCCGCAGCAGCACATCGCTGCGGGTCGCGTCGCCGACGACCCCCACGAACCCCTCCGCGTTGGCCGCCTCGATCACCTTGTTCGACGGGTCGACGATGACGATCTGTTCCTTCTTCAGACCCGTGGCGCAGAGGGTCTGCATCGCCGAGCGCCCCTTGGTGCCGTAGCCGACGATGACGGTGTGATCACGCAAGTTGGACCTCCAGCGGTTCAGCCGCCACTCCTCACGGGTGCGCTCCGTGAGGACCTCAAGAGTGGTTCCGACCAGGATGATGAGAAAACAGACCCGCAGCGGGGTCACGAGCAGGACGTTCACCAGCCGCGCGGTGTCGCTGTACGGGACGATATCGCCGTACCCGGTCGTGGAGAGCGTGACGGTCGCGTAGTAGACGGAGTCGAGGAAGTCGACCGAGTCGTCCGCGTTGTCGTGGTAGCCCTCGTTGTCGATGTAGACGAGGAAGACCGTCAGCGCGAGGACGAACAGCGCCATCAGCAGCCGTCGGCTGACCTGCCGCAGCGGCCGTACGGTCTTGCGGCGCGGCAGCTTCACCCGAGCGGTGACCAGATACTCGTCCGCGCGTCTGGCCATCGCGTCCTGGCCCGGAAGTTTCACGTGAAACACCCTCCGTCGACCGTTGCCATGGCGTTCCACGGCAGGTCGAGAACTTCCAGATCGTCGCCCGGCCGCGCACCACCGGGCTTCACCACCGCGAGCCCGTCCGCGGCGGCGATACCGCGCAGCATGGCCGGACCGTTGAATCGCAACGGTACGAGCCCTTCGTCCCGGTGGACGAAGGGGACGAGCCGGGTGTCGGACGGATGTCCGTGCACCGCGTCCCGTACGGGTACGTGGTACGGCGTCCGGGGCGCCCGCCCCGCCAGCGCGCAGAGCACGGGCTCGGCGAGCGTCAGCAGCCCGGAGACCGCGGCGAGGGGGTTGCCGGGCAGCCCGATGAACAGCCGTCCGGGGGCTCGCCGGGCCAGCACCATGGGGTGACCGGGGCGTACGGCGACCCCGTCCACCAGCAGTTCGGCGCCTGTCCGCCGCAGCACGGTATGGACATGGTCGACCGGTCCCGCCGCCGTACCGCCCGTGGTGATGACGAGATCCGCGGTGGACGCGGAGACGGCGCGGTACAGCGCCTCGGCGTCGTCGCCGAGCCGGCGGGTGGCGGTGACCTCCGCGCCGAGGGCGCACAGCCAGGGGGCGATCAGCGGGCCGAGGGCGTCCCGGATCAGTCCGTCGCGGGGGAGCCCTTCGGCGAGCAGTTCGTCGCCGAGGACCAGCACGTCGACGCGCGGGCGCGGGACGGTGGGCAGCTCGTCGTACCCGGCCGCCGCCGCGAGCCCCAGCACGGCGGGGGTGATCACATAGCCGGCCGGCAGCAGATGCTCGCCGGAGCGGCACTCCTGGCCGCGCGGCCGGATGTCCTGGCCCTGGATCACCGGGCGTTCGGAGTGGAGATGTCCGGCGCCGTCGGTACGGGCGTGTTCGCTGCGGATCACCGCGGTCGCGTCGGGCGGGACACGGGCGCCGGTGGCGATCCGTACCGCCGAACCGTCGGGGAGCGGCGCGGCCGTGGCGTGCCCGGCGAGCAGACCGGGGCCGGGGCCGTCGTCGTCTCCGTCGCCGCCGTCGCCGCGGTTCCGTACGGACCAGGGGCCCGGCCCGGAGACCGCCCAGCCGTCCATGGCCGAGGTGTCGAAGGACGGCAGGTCGGTCAGCGCGGCCAGCGGCTCGGCGAGTGCCAGGCCGAGGGCCTGGTCGAGGGGGACCCGGCGGGCCCGCGCGGACGGCGTTCCGTCCGGTGCCGTGGCCCGCCCGGAGCGGGCCGCGAGCGCGCGGGCGTCGGACCACGCCAGGGCGCCGTGCCGGCCGGACGCGGCGGGACCGCTGCCGGTGCCCGCGCCCCGGCCGGTGCCGTGGCGCGCGCCCGGACCGGCCGGGCTTCGGCCGACGAGGGCCAGCACGTCGTCGATGCCGTCGATGCCGTCGATCCCTTCCAGCCCACCGCGCCCACCGGCCGTCCCGGTCCCGTTGCCCGCCGTGGTCCCGTCGGCCTTGCGGTCATGGGCGGTCATCCTGCGTCGGCCCCCTTGGCCTTCGCCTCGGCCTTGGCCTCCGCCTCCGCCTCGGCCGCCCAGCGCAGGGCCAGCGCCTCGGCCTTGCGGGCCGCTTCCGCGACGGCTTCGGGCCCGTCTCCCCCGGCCTTGCCCGCCGCGTACCCGACCAGGAAGGTCGTCAGCGGCGCGGCGGGCCGGGCGACGCCGTGCGCGGCGTCGCGGGCGAGGTCGAGAAGGGCGGACGTGTCGACGTCCAGCTCGATGCCGAGTTCGTCCTTGACTGCGGTGATCCATTCGTCCAGCACGGTCCCATGCTCCCTGATCCGGGCTCGCGCCGTGGAGATGTCTTCCCAGGTGTCACAGTCGAAGGAGGCGAGGGGCTCCGCTTCGACCCAGGCGAGTTCGAGTTCGTCCACGAGCAGCCGCAGGGGCAGCCCGGCGAGGCTGCCGTACTCGGTACGGAGCAGGGCGATCTCGCGGCGCAGCGGCTCGGCACGGTAGGCGGCGACCAGCGGCTGGTCCCGGCCGTCGGCGTCGGTGAGCAGCGCCGCCTCCACGCCGCTGCCGACGAGCGTCCCGAGCAGTCGGCGCACCGCCGACCGGGAGAGGAAGGGCAGGTCGGCGGAGAGGACGAGCACGGTCTCCGTGTCGGTCCTCATGGACCGCACCCCGGCGTCGAGCGCGGCGAGCGGACCGCCGCCGGGCGGCTCCTCGCGGGTCCAGCGCACCGGCCGGGCCGTGGGGCGCCGGCCGCCCACGACCACCGTGTCGGCGGCTCCGTCGCTGGCGGCGAGCACCCGGTCGAGCAGCGCCCGGCCGCCGACCCGCACACCGGGCTTGTCGACCCCGCCGAGCCGTCTGGCGGCGCCTCCGGCGAGCACGATGGCGTCATACGCGGTCATGGCTGCATTATGTGCCGTGATCGCCGGTTCGAAGCACCCGAGGCCGCCCCTTCTTCGGAGGCGGCCCCGTCACAACGTGCGCAGCAGCACCGCCGGCTGTTCGACGCAGTCCGCCACATGGCGCAGGAAGCCGCCCGCCGTACCGCCGTCGCAGACCCGGTGGTCGAAGGTGAGCGAGAGCTGGACGACCTGACGCACCGCCAGCTCGCCCTGGTGGACCCAGGGTTTGGGCACGATCCGGCCGATGCCGAGCATCGCGGCCTCGGGGTGGTTGATGATCGGGGTGGAGCCGTCGACGCCGAACACCCCGTAGTTGTTGAGCGTGAAGGTGCCGCCGGACAGATCCTTCGGCGTCAGGGCGCCGGACCGGCCCGCCTCCGTGAGCCGGGCGAACTCGGCGCTCAGCGACTCCGCGGAGCGGGTGTGCGCGTCCCGTACGACGGGGACGACCAGCCCGCGGTCGGTCTGCGCGGCGAAACCGAGATGCACCGCGGGCAGCCGCACGACCTCCCGGGCCGCCGTGTCCACGGTGGAGTTCAGCTCGGGGTGCCGGGCGAGGGCCGCCGTGCAGATCCGGGCGAACAGCGCGATCAGCGAGACCTTGGGCCCTCCCGCCGCGTTCATCGCCGTACGGGCGGCCAGCAGCTCCGTGGCGTCCGCGTCGACCCAGCAGGTGGCGTCCGGGATCTCGTGCCGACTGCGGACGAGCTTGTCCGCGACCGCGCCCCGTACGCCCCGCAGCGGCACCCTCGTGGCGCCGGACGGCAGCGGAGAAGCCTGCGCGCGGTCGGGCACGTGCGGTGCGGGCCGCTGCGGCGCGGCCGGGGACGCCGTGGCGCCGTCCCGTATCGCCCGCTCGACGTCGCAGCGCAGGATCAGTCCGTCCCGGCCCGTGCCCGTGAGCGCGCGCAGATCGAGGTCGTGCTCGCGGGCGAGCCTGCGCACCAGCGGCGAGACCACCGGGACGGGCCCGGCCGTCCCGTTCGCGGTGGTACCGGCGGGAGGGGCCGTACGGTCCCCGTTCCGCTGCGGCCGGACCCGGCGCCTGCGGGCCACCGGCGCGCCCGTGCCGTACCCGACGAGCACATTGCCCGACGCCCCGTCCCTGGACGGAGACGGAGCCGGGGACGGAGACGGGGACGGGGACGGCGCGGGTTCGGCCACCGGAGCCGCAGCGGGGCCAGGGGTCGGGGGCGCGGTGGAGTCGGGCTCCGGCCCGTCGGCCGGGGCGGACGCGCCCACCGCGACGGTCAGCAGCGGCGCCCCGACCGGCAGCTCCGTGCCCTCCTCGCCGTAGCGCGCCGTCACCACACCCCCGTAGGGGCAGGGCACCTCGACCATCGCCTTGGCCGTCTCGACCTCGACGACCGGCTGATCGACGGCGACGACATCCCCCACCGACACCAGCCAGTGGACGATCTCCGCCTCGGTCAGCCCTTCACCGAGGTCAGGCAGTTTGAATTCCAGCACCTGCGCCATCAGCTCTCCGTCTCCCACTGGAGCCGCGCAACCGCGTCCAGCACCCGGTCCACTCCCGGAAGATGGTGCCTCTCCAGCATGGGCGGCGGATACGGAATGTCGAATCCGGCCACCCGCAGCACCGGCGCCTCCAGGTGGTGGAAGCAGCGCTCGGTGACCCGCGCGGCGATCTCCCCGCCCGGCCCGCCGAAGCCCGTGGACTCATGGACGACGACCGCCCGGCCCGTACGGCGCACGGATTCCGCCACCGTCTCGTCGTCGAACGGCACCAGCGAGCGCAGGTCGACGACCTCCAGGTCCCAGCCCTCGGCGCGGGCCGCTTCCGCCGCGTCGAGACAGACCGGAAGCGAGGGGCCGTACGTGAGCAGCGTGACGCTGGAGCCCCGCCGGCGGACGACCGCGCGCCCGATCGGCCCGACCGCGGCCGGCGCGTCCGGCGACCACGCGGCCTTCGACCAGTAGAGCCGCTTCGGCTCCAGGAAGACCACCGGGTCGTCGGAGGCGATGGCGGCCCGCAGCAGCCCGTAGGCGTCCTCGACCGTCGCGGGCGTGACGACATGGAGGCCGGGGGTCGCCATGTAGTACGCCTCGGAGGAGTCGCTGTGGTGCTCGACGCCGCCGATCCCGCCGCCGTACGGCACCCGCACCGTGATCGGCAGCGGCAGCGCGCCGCGCGTGCGGTTGCGCATCCGCGAGACATGGCTGATGAGCTGTTCGAACGACGGATAGGCGAAGGCGTCGAACTGCATCTCCACGACCGGCCGCAGCCCGTACATCGCCATGCCGACGGCCGTCCCCAGGATGCCCGCCTCGGCGAGCGGGGTGTCCGTGCAGCGCTCGTCGCCGAACTCGGCCGCGAGCCCGTCGGTGATCCGGAAGACCCCGCCGAGCGTGCCCACGTCCTCCCCGAGGACATGGACCGCCGGGTCCTCGGCCATCGCGTCGCGCAGCGCGCGCTGGAGCGCCAGCGCCATCGTGGCGGGCTTCGCGGCGACGGCCTTCTCCACGACGGTGCCGGTGCCTGTGCCGGTCATCGCGGATCACCGGACCCTTCGACGGCCGACTCGGCGGCGGCCGTCGACTCGGCGGAGGCGGCCAGCTCGGCCCTGAGCTGGTCCTCCTGCTCCCGCAGTTGCGGCGTCCGCTCCGCGTAGACGTGCGCGAAGAGGTCCATGGGGTCGAGCACCGGATCCGCGTTCATCCGGTCGCGCAGCCGCGCCGCCATCGTCTCGGCGGACTCGGCGGCCTTCGTGATGCCGTCCTCGTCGAGCACCCCGCGCGCCGTCAGCTCGCGCTCCAGCAGCCGCACCGGGTCGTGCGCGCGCCAGGTCTCCACCTCGCCCCCCTCGCGGTAGCGCGTCGCGTCGTCGGCGTTCGTATGGGCGTCGATGCGGTACGTGACGGCCTCGACCAGCGTGGGGCCCCCGCCGCGCCGGGCGCGGCCCAGCGCCTCGTCGAGCACCCGGTGCACCGCGACCGCGTCGTTCCCGTCGACCAGGCGGCCCGGCATGCCGTACCCGACGGCCTTGTGGGCCAGGGAGGGCGCGGCGGACTGCTTGGCGAGCGGCACGGAGATCGCGAAGCCGTTGTTCTGGACGAGGAAGACGACCGGAGCGCGCCATACGGCGGCGAAGTTCAGCGCCTCGTGGAAGTCGCCCTCGCTGGTGCCGCCGTCACCGACCAGGGCGAGCGCGACGACGTCGTCCCCCCGGAGACGGGCCGCGTGCGCCAGCCCCACCGCGTGCGGAAGCTGGGTGGCGAGCGGCGTGGAGAGCGGGGCGATCCGGTGCTCGTGCGGGTCGTACCCGGTGTGCCAGTCGCCGCGCAGCAGCGTCAGCGCCTGGACGGGGTCGAGCCCGCGCGCCACCGCTGCGAGGGTGTCGCGGTAGCTGGGGAAGAGCCAGTCCTGGTCGCGCAGGGCGAGCGCGGCGGCGACCTGGCACGCCTCCTGACCGGTGCTCGACGGGTAGACGGCGAGCCTGCCCTGCTTGGTCAGGGCCGTGGCCTGCGCGTTGAACCTGCGGCCGCGGACCAGCTCGGCGTAGAGCCGCAGCAGCAGCGCGGGGTCGGCCCCGGCCGCGGCGTCCGTACCCAGTACGCGGTACGGCTCGGGGTCGGGGAGCAGCGGTGCGGGATCGGTCCGCGGCTGCCAGGCCGGCGGCGGGGCGGGTGGACGGGCCGCGGCGGCGGGCAGTTCCTGGACCGGCGTGCTGCTCTTCTTCACGCGTGCACCTCCTCGTCGGGGCGAACGGGCGGGAGCGCCGGATCGCGGCGCCGCCTCCCTACCGATTGTTCGGTCGTCGGGCCATTTTGGCTACACACGCCTCCAGCCTGTGGACAAACGGTTCTCCACAGCCTGGGATGGACGCAGGCCGTCCATGGCGGGGAGTCCGGGAGACAGGAGAGCTGAACAAATGGCCGACGGCACGGAACGGTCCGCCGCGCAGGAGCAGCCGCCGCGCCCGCTGGACGCCATCGACCGGGACATCCTGCGCATTCTCCAGACGGACGGCCGCGCCTCGATACGGTCGGTCGCCGAGCGCGTCCATGTGTCGCGGGCCAACGCGTACGCGCGGATCAACCGGCTGATCGACGACCGGGTGATCCGCGGTTTCAGCGCCAGGGTCGACCATGAACGCGCCGGTCAGGGGGCTTCCGCGTACATCACGCTGAAGATCGTCCAGAACTCCTGGCGCACGGTGCGCGAGCAGCTTCAGGAGCTGCCGGGCGCCACCCACATCGCGCTGGTCAGCGGCGATTTCGATGTCCTGCTGCTGGTGCACACCCCGGACAACAGGACGCTGCGGGAACTGGTCCTGACCAGGCTCCAGTCGATTCCGGAGGTGCTCTCGACCCGCACGCTGCTGGTGTTCGAGGAGACGGACCTGGACCCGGGGAGCGCGCCGCCTCCCTGAGGCGTGTCCCTCAGGAGGCGCGCGGCCGGGAGGTACGCAACCGGGAGGTGCCCAGCCGGAAGGTGGCCGGCCCGCCCGTCAGGAGGCGCGCAGCCCGTCGAAGGCCAGCCGTACGACGGCGTCCGCGACCTGGTCGTGGTCGTAGCCGCCGGCCGCGTGCGGCCGGTACCACTCGACCAGGGAGTTGACCATGCCGAAGAGCAGCCGGGTCGCCAGCTTGGTGTCCAGGTCGGCCCGCAGGTCCCCCTCAGCGGCGGCGGCCTTGAGGAGGCCGGCGACGCGCTGGTCGAACTCCCTGCGCCGTTCCATCGCCCAGCGCTCGGTCCCCGTGTTGCCCCTGACCCGCAGCAGCAGCGTCACATAGGGCAGCTCGGCCATCAGCACCTCGACCGTGCGCCGGGTGACGTACTCGACCCGGACGACGGCCCGGCCACGTGTCGCGCCGTCCTCCTCCAGGATGCCGAAGAGGCCGTCCAGGGCGCGGCTGACGGCCCGGCGCAGCAGCTCCTCCTTGCCGACGACATGGTGGTATATGGAGGACTTGGAGATCCCGGCCGCCTTGGAGAGGTGCTCCATGGAGGTGCCGTCGTAGCCGCGTTCGTTGAAGACGCGGACGGCCACGGCCAGCAGGGTCTCGGGTGTGTAGGTGTCGCGCTTGGCGGTGGTCATGAACGCCCCTGCTTCGCTTCGGTGTCGGCGCGGCGGGTCAGCGCCGTGGACGGGGCGTAACGGCCGCCGGGATACGCGCCGTCCAGGGCCGACAGGAAGGACCTGGCCCACCACGCCGTGAGCCGGTCGCACCACTCGCCGGGTCCGCCAGGGTAGTTCACGCCGAGTTTCATGGCCGTGTCGATGTCCCGCGCGCTCGCCACCCCGCGGGCGGCGGCGTCGCAGGCGAGGTCGATCAGCAGGGCGACGGTACGGCCGACGATCATGCCGGGGACGTCGTCGACGACGCTGACCCGCTTGCCGAGCCGCTGGAAGAGGCCGATGGCCGCCCGCAGGTCCCCGGGGTCGGCGTCGGCCCCGGGCGCGAGGGCGACGCGCGTACAGGAGCGGTAGTCCAGCGCGAGGTCGAAGTGGATGCACGGCCCGGAGGGGTCGCCCGTGGCGCTCGATCCGTCGGTGAGGCGCAGCGCCGTACCACCGGGCAGGGCGAGGAAGCCGTCGGAGACGTGCGGGGTGCGGTCGCGGGTGACCTTGACGCCCGCTTCCTCGATCATCTCGCGCAGGACGGCGGCGGGCCCGAGATCCGCGTGCACGCCGACCGCGTCCGGGGCCTCGCACGGCCCTTCGGTGCGCGGTAGGGGCGTGGCGGCGCCCTCTGTGTACGGGAACCACCCCTGGCCCGTCTTACGGCCGAGCCGGCCCGATTCCACCAGCCTGCGCTGGGCGAGCGAGGGGGTGAACTTCGGGTCGTGGAAGAAGGACTCCCACACGGAGCGGGTGACGGCCTCGTTGACGTCCTGGCCGATCAGATCGGTCAGCTCGAAGGGGCCCATCCGGAAGCCGCCGCTCTCACGCAGGACCGCGTCGATGGTGGCGGGGTCGGCGGCGCCCTCCTCGTACACCCGCAGCGCCTCCGCGTAGAAGGGGCGTGCGACGCGGTTGACGACGAAGCCCGGCGTATCGGCGCAGCGCACCGGGGTCTTCCCCCAGGCCAGCACGGTCTCGTACGCGCGGGTCACGGCGTCCGGGGCGCTCGCGAAGCCGCTGACGACCTCCACGAGGGGCAGCAGGGGCGCCGGGTTGAAGAAGTGCGTCCCCATGAGGCGTCCCGGCAGGCGCAGCGCGCCCGCGACGGCCGTGACGGAGAGGGAGGAGGTGTTGGTGGCGAGCAGGCAGTCGTCGGCGACGACGTCCTCCAGCGCGGCGAACAGCTCCCGTTTGGCGGAGAGCTCTTCCAGGACGGCTTCGATCACGAGCGCGGCGTCGGCCAGTTCGGCGAGGTCCGCGGCGGGGAGCAGCCGGGCCACCGCGGCGTCGCGGGCCGCCGGGTCGAGCCGGCCCTTGGCGACCAGCCGGTCCAGGCGTCCCGCGATGGTGGCGGCGGCCTGTCCCGCACGGCCCGGCACGGCGTCGTAGAGCCGTACGGGGTGGCCGGCGACCAGCGCCACCTGGGCTATGCCCTGGCCCATCGTGCCGGTGCCCGCGACCGCGACGACGCGGCCCGGCTCGATTGCTGTCATGGCCGCAATCCTCCCGTATCGGTGGGGCGCGCGGTGCCGGGGAGGCGACCGCTGTCCGCCCGGTTCGTCGTCGGTTGTCCACAGGATCGCCCGGATCCCCTTATCCCGACCGATCGTTCGGTTACTCTAACTCTGTCCGCCGGTCCATGCCCCCGCCCCGTTCCCTGCCCCCGTCCGCCGCCTCCGTTTCTCCGCCCGCGCACGTCCTCGCATGTCCCGCATGTCCGATGAACTCGATGAGGAGTTGGTCCACGATGGCCGCCCAGCTCAGCCCCCAGCAGCTCGCCGAGAAGCACCGGCCCACGCTCGACCGGGCCCTTGAGACGGTCGGGTCCCGCGGCTACTGGTCCCCGCACCCCGAGCACCCCAAGGCGTACGGCGAGAGCGCGCCCGCCGACGGGCTCGCCGCCTTCCAGGCGCTGCGCGGGACCCGCTTCGAGCTGGACCAGCCGGGTACGGACGGCTGGACCGGCGGCGAGGTCTCGCCCTACGGGCCGGCCCTGGAGATCGAGTACCCGCACGCGGACCCGGACGTCCTGCTGCCCGCCCTGCGCGCGGGCATGGGCGCGTGGCGCGCGGCGGGCCCCGAGACCCGCGCCCTGGTCTGTCTGGAGATCCTGGCGCGGATCAGCGCGCGGACCCACGAGTTCGCGCACGCGGTGATGCACACGAGCGGCCAGGCGTTCACGATGGCGTTCCAGGCGGGCGGTCCGCACGCCCAGGACCGCGGCTTGGAGGCCGTGGCGTACGCGTACCAGGAGCAGACGCGTACGCCCGCGTCGGCCGAGTGGTCCAAGCCGCAGGGCAAGCGGGACCCGCTGGAGCTGCGGAAGTCCTTCACCGCCGTGCCGCGCGGGGTCGCGCTGCTGATCGGCTGCAACACCTTCCCCACGTGGAACGGCTATCCGGGGCTGTTCGCCTCCCTGGCCACCGGCAACCCGGTGCTGGTCAAGCCGCATCCGCGCGCGGTGCTGCCGCTCGCGCTCACCGTACGGGTGGCCCGGGAGGTGCTCGCCGAGGCGGGCTTCGACCCGAATCTGGTGGCGCTGGCGGTGGAGCGGCCCGGCGAGGGGATCGCCAAGACCCTGGCCGTCCGCCCGGAGGTCCGGATCATCGACTACACGGGGTCGACCGCCTTCGGCGACTGGCTGGAGGCCCATGCGCGCCAGGCGCAGGTGTACACGGAGAAGGCGGGCGTCAACACGGTCGTCGTGGACTCCACGGACGACTACAAGGGGATGCTCTCCAACCTCGCCTTCTCACTGTCGCTCTACAGCGGCCAGATGTGCACGACGCCGCAGAATCTGCTGATCCCCCGGGACGGCATCACGACGGACGCGGGCGAGAAGGCGTACGACGAGGTGGTGGCCGACCTGGCGGCCTCGGTGGCCGGGCTGCTGGGCGACGACACCCGGGCCAACGCGCTGCTGGGCGCGCTGGTCAACCCCGGGGTGAGGGCCCGTCTGGAGGCGGCCGACGGGCTCGGGGACATCGCGCTCGCCTCACGCGAGATCGCCCATCCGGACTTCCCGGACGCGGTGGTCCGTACGCCCGCGATCGTGAAGGCGGACGGCGCCCGCAAGGTCTGGGAGAAGGCGTGGGAGGGCGGCGAGGAGGTGCCGTACCTCACCGAGTGCTTCGGCCCCGTGTCCTTCGCGGTCGCCGTGGACTCGACGCAGGACGCGCTGGAGCTGCTGCGGCGCACGGTGCGCCATCAGGGCGCGATGACGGTCGGCGGGTACACGACGTCCCCGGAGACGGAGCACGCGCTTGAGGAGGTCTGTCTGGAGGAGTCCGCGCAGCTCTCGCTCAACCTCACGGGAGGGGTGTACGTGAACCAGACGGCGGCGTTCTCGGACTTCCACGGCTCGGGCGGCAACCCGGCGGCGAACGCGGCGCTGTGCGACGCGGCGTTCGTGGCGAACCGCTTCCGCACGGTGGAGGTCCGCCGGCCGTCCTGAGCCGTTCCGTTCGGGTCGGGCCGGATCAGGGCGCGGGCGGCGCCGGGATGTCCGCGTACCGCTGGATCCAGGCGTGCATGGCGATGGCAGCGGCGGCTCCCGCGTTGATCGAGCGCGTCGAGCCGAACTGGGCGATCGAGCAGACCATCGTGGCGTGCTCACGGGCCTCTTCGGTCAGGCCGGGACCCTCCTGGCCGAAGAGCAGCACGCAGCGGCGCGGCAGCTCCGTGCGCTCCAGCGCGACGGCGCCCGGCAGATTGTCGATCCCGATGATCGGCAGCCCCTCGGCCGCCGCCCAGGCCGTCAGCTCCTCCGTACCGGGATGGTGGCGCACATGCTGGTACCGGTCGGTGACCATGGCGCCGCGCCGGTTCCAGCGCCGCCGGCCCACGATGTGGATCTCCTTGGCGAGAAAGGCGTTGGCGGTGCGGACCACGGAGCCGATGTTGAAGTCGTGGCTCCAGTTCTCCACCGCCACGTGGAAGTCGTGGCGCCGGGTGTCGAGGTCGGCGACGATCGCCTCGCGGGTCCAGTACCGGTACTGGTCGGCCACGTTGCGCCGGTCGCCGGCCGCCAGCAGCTCCGGGTCGTACCGCTCGCCCTGGGGCCAGGGCTCGCGGTGCGGTCCGACACCGACCGGGGGTCCGTAGCCTTCGTCGTACTGGACCGGCTCCAGGCCCTCGTCCGATGTCTCGCTGATCACCTACACGAGGGTACGTGGCTGCTCGGAGCTCTCCCGCCGCTGCCCGGGCGGGGCCGCCTCGGCGCGGGGGCGGGCCCGGCCCGGCAGCCGGCCGAGCAGCCGGTCGCGCACTCCGGTGACCCGGCCGCCGAGCCACAGCAGGAAGACCGTCGGCAGGAACACGGCGTCGGCGGCGATCATGGCGAGCGAGAAGAACGGCAGCCCGAGCAGTACGGCGATCCCCGCGTGCTCCAGGATCATCGCGACCAGCAGGACGTTCTTGACGCGCCGGTTGAAGAGCGTGAACGGGAAGGCGACCTGCACGATGACCGTGCCGTACGTCAGCACCATCACGATGAGCGCGCTGGACGCGAAGAGGTCGGAGAGCGCGGGCCAGGGCGCGAAGTAGTCCAGCTTGAGCGGGTAGTACAGCGCGGTGCCGTCCTGCCAGCGCGACCCCTGGATCTTGTACCAGCCGGCGGTGGCGTAGACGAGACAGACCTCGGCCATGATCACGGCGAGCGTGGCGTTGTGGAGCAGATTGGCGAGCACGTCGAGCAGCGCGCGCGGCTCACCCTGGGGCGCGCGGCGGTTCACGGCCCACCAGAGCCCCTGACCCGCCCAGGCCCCCCAGAACAGGACCAGCAGCCAGCTCTCGATCTGGATCCGGTCGGTGAGCGTGCCGATGAGCAGGGCCGTACCGGTGACGGTCCAGAGGACGGGGCCGACCCGGTCCCGTACGGCCGGAGCGGCGGCGCCCGCCGTCTTCGCCGCACGCGCCGCAGTCGCCACGCGGGCGGCGCGCCGGGCGTCGAGCGACCAGACCTGCCCGCAGCGCGTCAGCACGAGATAGATCGCCATGAGGTGGATGACGTTGTCGCCGCCGTCCCCCATGAAGATGCTGCGGTTCTGGAGCGACAGCACCCCGAACATGAAGAGCACGGACATGGTGCGGGTCCGCCAGCCGAGCATCAGCAGCGCGCTGGACAGGACCGCGACGGCGAAGACGATCTCGAACCACACCACGCTGTCCGACCACATCAGCGCGGAGAAGGCGCTGTTCTTCGCGATGAGCTGCTGGGCCATGTCCCAGCTCCAGGGCCCGTCGGGGCCGTACAGCTCACGGCGGTGCGGTACCTCGCGCAGCAGGAAGAGCAGCCAGGTGCCGGCGAAGCCGATCCGTATGACCGCGCTCTGGTAGGGGCCGAGTGCGGCGGCCGTGACGCGCTGGAGCGCGCCCGCCGCCCGCTGGTCGAAAGGGCGCGCCGGGCGCGCGGGCGCGGCGGGGCGCGGGGCGGGACGCACGGTGGGCCAGGGATCGGGGCGCGGGCCCCGGGGCGGCGCGGACGGCTGGCCGGCGGGCGGCGGTACGGGCTGCTCCGGCGGTACGGGCTCCTCGGACCGTTCGGACCGTTCGGGCTCCAGGGACCGCTGCGACCGCTCCGGCTGCTGGGACTGGCCGGGCTGCTCGCGCTGCTCCGGCTGCTCGCGCTGCTCCGGCTGTTCGGGCTGTTCGGGCTGTTCACTCACCGGTGCGCCTCCGCACGGCCGTTCCGTACGCCGCCGGGAAGATCCGTGGCGTTCACCGTCCACCAGGGATAGACCCGGTAGGACGGGCGCGTGCTGATCTTCTCCGTGCCCCAGGGCGGCGAGGGGACGGCCGTGGTGGCCGACCTGACCTGGATGCGTACCACCGGCCCGCCCAGATCGTGGTCGGCCAGCCGCAGCATCACGATCCGGCGGATGTAGCTCTCGGAGAGCTGGCCGCGCAGCCCGTTCGGGCGGTTCTGATTGTCATGCGATCCGACGAAGAAGTCCCAGCCCCGGCGCAGCTCGTTCTGGTCGACATGGCTGGGCAGCACGTTCCGGTGGATGGCGGCGCCGTCCTCCGCGGAGAGATCGATCCATTCGCTGGTCCTGCGCGCGGGGCCGTCGGACTCGATCTCGGCGCGCACCTCGACGGCGATGTTCTGCTGGAGGGGGTTGGGCGCGAAGAGCTTCCAGTTCTGTTCGAACTCGGGGTAGACCCAGCCGTCGACGGCCTTGCCGTACTGCTTGGTGAGCGTGTTGGACGGGGCGACGTGGAGGAACACCATCGCGACATGCGCGCAGGCCAGCAGCCCGATGACCGCGAGTGACACGGCGGCCACCACCTGGTAGCGGAAGGAGAGGCCGGATATCCCGGCCCCGGGTGGCGGACCGGCTTTCCCGCCCTGGTCGTCGTACGAATCCATCCCGCCCCGATCCCCGTCGTACTCCGGTCAGTTATCCACAGGGTTGACACCCTACGGGCCGCCGACCCACCATTGAAGTCCATGAACCGAACGATCGGTCGGTAGGGGGTCCGGATGACGGCAGTGACCACGGGGACCGCGGGGACAGCCGAGGAGGCGACGATGGGAAGGACGGCGGAGTCCTTCGAGGCGGCGTTCGACGCGGCCGTGGCCGCCGACGAGCGCATCGAGCCGCGCGACTGGATGCCCGAGGCGTACCGCGCGTCGCTGGTCCGCCAGATGGCCCAGCACGCCCACTCCGAAATCATCGGCATGCAGCCGGAGGCGAACTGGATCACCCGTGCGCCCTCGCTGCGCCGCAAGGCGATCCTGATGGCCAAGGTCCAGGACGAGGCGGGACACGGCCTGTACCTCTACAGCGCGGCCGAGACGCTGGGCACGGGCCGTGACGAGCTGCTCGACAAGCTCCACAGCGGCCGCCAGAAGTACTCGTCGATCTTCAACTACCCCACCCTGACCTGGGCGGACGTCGGCGCGATCGGCTGGCTGGTGGACGGAGCGGCGATCACGAACCAGGTCCCGCTGTGCCGCTGCTCGTACGGCCCGTACGCCCGCGCGATGGTCCGGATCTGCAAGGAGGAGTCCTTCCACCAGCGGCAGGGGTACGAGCTGCTGCTCGCCCTGAGCAACGGGACGGACGCGCAGCACGCCATGGCCCAGGACGCGGTGGACCGCTGGTGGTGGCCGTCGCTGATGATGTTCGGCCCGCCGGACGACGAGTCGGCCCACTCGGCGCGGTCCATGGCCTGGAAGATCAAGCGGCACTCCAACGACGAGCTCCGGCAGCGCTTCGTCGACATCTGCGTCCCGCAGGCCGAGGCCCTCGGCCTGACCCTCCCCGACCCGGACCTCCGGTGGAACGAGGAGCGGGGACGGCACGACTTCGGGGCGATCGACTGGGCGGAGTTCCACGAGGTGCTGAAGGGCAACGGGCCGTGCAACGAGCAGCGGATCACCCAGCGCCGCCGCGCCCACGAGCAGGGCGCGTGGGTACGGGAAGCCGCCGCGGCGTACGCGGCGAAGCACCGCCCCGGGGCGGCACGGATGGAGGCGACGGCATGAGCGACACGGCCGACTGGCCCCTGTGGGAGGTCTTCGTGCGCTCCCGCCGCGGGCTCTCGCACACCCACGCGGGCAGCCTGCACGCGCCGGACGCGGAGATGGCCCTGCGCAACGCGCGGGACCTCTACACCCGGCGCAGCGAGGGCGTCTCGATCTGGGTGGTGGAGTCCTCGGCGGTCACGGCCTCCTCGCCGGACGAGAAGGACCCGTTCTTCGCCCCGTCCGCCGACAAGCCCTACCGGCACCCGACCTTCTACGAGATCCCTGAAGGGGTGAAGCACCTGTGACCGGCGTACCGGCGACGACCGGCGCCCCGGCGCCCCGGCGGGCCCCCGGGGCGGTGAACGCGGCGGCGGCTCTCGCGCTCGGCGACGACGCACTGGTGCTCTCGCACCGGCTGGGGGAGTGGGCGGGCCACGCCCCCGTCCTCGAAGAGGACGTCGCGCTCGCCAATATCGCGCTGGACCTGCTGGGCCAGGCGCGGTTCCTGCTCTCCCTCGTCGGGGACGAGGACGAGCTCGCCTATCTGCGCGAGGAGCGCGCGTTCCGCAACCTGCACCTGGTCGAGCAGCCGAACGGCGACTTCGCGCACACCATCGCCCGCCAGCTCTACTTCTCCACCTACCAGCTCTTCCTGTACCGGCAACTCGCGGACGGGGAAAGCGAGTTCGCCCCGCTCGCGGCCAAGGCGGTCAAGGAGGTCGCCTACCACCAGGACCACGCCGAGCACTGGACCCTGCGGCTCGGGGACGGCACGCCGCAGAGCCACGAGCGGATGGAGCGCGGCTGCCGGGCGCTCTGGCGGTTCACCGGCGAGATGTTCCAGCCCGCCGACGGACCCGACGGACCTGACGGATCCGACGGACCTGACGGACCTGACGGATCCGGCGGCCTCGCGGGGCTCGACGTCGACTGGCAGGCGCTGGAGGAGAGCTGGCTCGCGTCCGTCACCGATGTGCTGCACCGGGCGACCCTCTCCGTACCGGACGGCCCCCGCTCCGGCGCCTGGACGACGGGCGCGGGCCGGCAGGGGCTGCACACGGAGCCGTTCGGACGGATGATCGCCGAGATGCAGCACCTCCACCGCAGCCACCCGGGGGCGTCATGGTGAGCGACCACGCCCCGGCGGCACCGGCGGGCACGACGGCGCTGGAGGAGGAGCTGCGCGCCCTCGCCGGCGCCGTGCCCGACCCCGAGCTGCCGGTGCTCACCCTGGCCGAGCTGGGCGTGCTGCGCGGCCTCCACCTCGCGGGCCCCGGACGGGTCCGCGTGGAGCTGACCCCCACCTACACCGGCTGCCCGGCCATCGGAACGATGTCCTCGGACATCGAGCGCGTCCTGCACGACCACGGGGTGCCGGACGTCTCGGTCGTCACGGTCCTCTCCCCGGCCTGGTCGACGGACGACATCAGCGCCGAGGGCCGCCGCAAACTCGCCGAGTCCGGCATAGCCCCGCCCCGCCCGGGCGCCACACCGGGCCGCGCCGGCGGTCCGGTGCCGCTGACGCTCGCCCTGCGCTGCCCGCACTGCGGCTCGACCGACACCGAACTGCTCAGCCGGTTCTCCTCCACCGCCTGCAAGGCGCTGCGCCGCTGCACGGCCTGCGGCGAACCGTTCGACCACTTCAAGGAGTTGTAGATGTTCCATCCGCTCCGGGTCAGCGAGGTCGAACCGCTCACGGACGACGCGGTGGCCGTCACCCTCGCCGTCCCTCCCGAGCTCCACGAGGCGTTCCGGCACACCCCGGGCCAGCACATCGCCCTGCGCCGCCGCACCGAGCGCGGCGAGGAGATCAGACGTACGTACTCGATCTGCGCCCCCGCCGGCCCGGACCCCGCCCTGCGGGTGGGCATCCGGCTGGTCGAGGGCGGAGAGTTCTCGACGTACGCCCTCAAGGAGCTGGCCGTGGGCGACACGGTCGAGGTCATGGAGCCGACCGGCCGCTTCGTCCTGGAGCCCCGCGCCGGGTATTTCGCGGCGATCGTCGGGGGCAGCGGCATCACCCCGGTGCTCTCCATCGCGGCCACCCTGCTGATACGGGAGCCCACGGCCCGGTTCTGTCTGGTGCGCAGCGACCGCACCGTGGCGTCCACGATGTTCCTGGAGGAGGTCGCCGACCTCAAGGACCGCTTTCCCGACCGCTTCCAACTCGTCACGGTCGTCTCCCGGGAGGAGCGGCAGGCGGGGCTGCCGTCCGGCCGGCTGGACCGCGAGCGGCTGACCGGACTGCTGCCCGCGCTGCTCCCGGTGGCCGACATCGACGGCTGGTTCCTCTGCGGCCCGCTCGGCCTGGTCTCCGGCGCGGAACGGGCGCTGCGCGGCCTCGGGGTGGAGCGCGGCCGTATCCACCAGGAGATCTTCCACGTCGACGAGTCGCCGTCGGCCGCCGCGGCACCGGCCGCGCGCGGCGCCAGGGCCGCCGCGGACAGCACCCTGACCGCGACCCTGGCCGGCCGTTCGGGCACCTGGCCGGTACGGGAGGGCGAGTCCCTGCTGGAGACGGTGCTGCACAGCCGCGCGGACGCCCCCTACGCGTGCAAGGGCGGGGTCTGCGGCACCTGCCGGGCGTTCCTGGTCTCGGGCGAGGTCACCATGGACCGCAACTTCGCGCTCGAACCGGAGGAGACGGACGCGGGGTACGTGCTGGCCTGCCAGTCCCACCCGGCGACCGCGGAGGTGGAGCTGGACTTCGACCGCTGAGCCGGGGCCGCCGCGTCGGTCAGAGGACGAACGCCGGGGTGCCGTTGTCGGCGACCATCGGGCGCCCGGCGCCGTCCCAGGCGAGCATGCCGCCGTCCACGTTCACCGCGTCGATCCCCTGCTGCACCAGATACTGGGTGACCTGTGCGGAACGGCCGCCCACCCGGCACATCACGAACGCCTTGCGCCCGTCGGCGACCGCCTCCGTGACCTCGCCGAAGCGGGCCACGAAGTCGCTCATCGGGACATGCAGCGCGCCCTCGACATGACCGGCCGCCCACTCGTCGGCCTCACGGACGTCCAGCACCAGACCGTCGGCCGGTACCGCCGCGGCGTCGACCGAGGGCAGCGGGGCGAAATTCATGGGGATTGCCTTCTCTCGTACGGAACCGGACTTGAACCGGCACGGGACCGGGCGCCGTGGCCGGCCGTCATAGCCGGACCCGGACCCGGGCCCGGGCCCGGGCCCGGGAAATCTACTCCACCAGTTTGGCGAGCTCCGCCTCACGCCCCGAGACCTCCGCGAGAAGCTGCTCCGCGATCTCCTCCAGCAGCCGGTCCGGATCGTCGGGCGCCATCCTGAGCATCGCGCCGATCGCGCCCTGCTCCAGTTCATGGGCGACCAGCGTCAACGCCTCCTTGCGCTGCGCCAGCCACTCCAGCCGGGCGTACAGCTCCTCGCTCTCGCTCAGCTCCACCGGCCGCGGCGCGGGCCCCGCCGCCCACTCGGCGGCCAGCTCCAGCAGCAGCGCCTCGTCCCCGCGCCCGTAGGCGGAGTTGACCCGCGTGAGGAATTCCTCACGGCGCGCGCGCTCCTCGTCGTCCTGCGCGAGGTCCGGGTGCGACTTGCGCACCAGATCGCGGTAGAGCTTGCGCGCCTCGTCGCTCGGCCGGACCCGCTTGGGCGGCCGTACGGGCCGATCGGTCAGCATCGCCGACGCCTCCGGCGACAGACCGTCGGAATCGAGCCAATCGTGGAACAGCTCCTCCACGCCCGGCATCGGCTGCACCATCGCCCGGGCCTCCCGCGCCTTGCGCAGATCCTCCGGATCGCCCGTGCGGGCGGCGCGGGCCTCCGCGATCAGCGCGTCCAGTTCGTCGAGCCGGGCGTACATCGGGCCGAGCCGCTGATGGTGCAGGCGGGAGAAGTTGTCGACCTCGATCCGGAACGTCTCCAGGGCGATCTCGAACTCGATCAGCGCCTGCTCTGCGGCGCGCACGGCCCGCTCCAGGCGCGCCTCGGGCCGCGTGTCGGACGCTTCGGTGGCGTCAGGCACGGCTCGTACGTCCTGCTCGTCGTCGTTACGGATCGTCGGCTCCCCAGGGGCGTCGTGCATCACTCGTCCAGCCTACGGGCGGATCGAGCGGGCCCCGCCCCTCCCACGCCCCGGAGAGCCCGTACCAGCCGCTCAGACCCCCAGTTCGGCGGAGATCCGCCCGCCGCGCACCGCCGCGACCAGCTCCGAGTGGTCCGCCTCCGTACGGTCCGCGTACGCCACCGCGAACTCCGCCACGGCCTCGTCCAGCTCCTCGTTCTTACCGCAGTACCCGGCGATCAGACGCGGGTCCACGCTGTGCGCGTGGGCCCTGGCGAGCAGCGCTCCGGTCATCCGCGCGTAGTCGTCGACCTGGTCGGCGGGGAGCGCCGCCGGGTCCACGCTGCCCTTGCGGTTCCGGAACTGCCGCACCTGGTAGGGCCTGCCCAGGACCGTCGTCCAGCCCAGCAGGTTGTCGCTCACCACCTGCATCCGCTTCTGGCCGAGCACCACGCGCCGCCCCTCGTGCGCCACCTCGGGCCGCTCGAAGCCGACGGCCGGCAGATGCGGCAGCAGGGCGGAGGGCCGCGCCTCCTTCACCTGGAGTATGAGCGGCTCGCCCCGGTGGTCCAGGAGGAGCACCACGTACGAACGAGTCCCGACACTGCCGGTGCCGACGACCCGGAATGCCACGTCGTGGATCGCGTACCGCGCGAGCAGGGGCAGCCGGTCCGCCGAGAGGGTGGCCAGATACTCCTCCAGCGAGGCGGCCACGGCCGCGGCCTCCTCGTCGGGCACGCGGCGCAGCACGGGCGGCGCGTCCACGAAGCGCCGCCCGGCGGCGCCCTGCCCGCTCTCGCCGTCCTCGGCGTCCACCGCCTCGGTCGACCGGGCCGCGAACCGCGCGCTCGTGTTGTTGCGCGCCTTCTCCGAGACGCGCTCCAGCGTGCCGGCGAGGTCGCGGGCGTCCGTGTGGGAGACCAGTTCCTCGTCGGCGATCGCGTTCCACGCGTCGAGCACCGGCAGCTTCGCCAGCAGCCGCATGGTGCGCCGGTAGGCCCCCACCGCGTCGTACGCCCCGCTGCGGCAGATGTCCTCGTCCGCGCCGGCCTCCCGCCCGGCCAGCACCAGCGAGGCTGCGAGCCGCTTGAGGTCCCACTCCCAGGGGCCGACGACGGTCTCGTCGAAGTCGTTGAGATCGATGACGAGCCGGCCGCGCGCGTCCCCGTACAGGCCGAAGTTGGCCGCGTGCGCGTCGCCGCAGATCTGCGCGCCGACACCGGTGACCGGCGTGCCCGTCAGGTCATGGGCCATCAGTCCGGCGGAGCCGCGCAGAAAGGCGAAGGGGGTCGCGGCCATCCGCCCCACCCGTATCGGAGTCAGCCGCGCCACCCGGCCGCGGCTGGACTCCTCCACGGCCCGCACCGCGTCCGGCCGCCCCGCCACGGGGCCCGACGCGGCGTGCCAGGACCGCGGCACCCGCTCCCGCAGCGCGCGCCCCCGCTCCTTCGGCGTCCGCGCGCCGTCCGCCCCGCCCGAGGCCGCGCGCGGCGCGAACCCCGGCACCGGCGGAATGCGTACCGATCCGGCTGCCGTCCCCGACCCGACATCGCCCATGGCGCGCCGCCTCCCCCGTACTCGTCGTGAGTCATGACTCCTCGTGCGACTCATCGTGCGACTCGTCGTGCGAGATCAACCGCTCACGACCGTACCGCCGGATCCGAACAGGCGCCCGCCCCTGTGGAAAACCCTGGATCACGCCCGGATCACGCCCGGATCACCTCCGGAGCCCCCCCGGGCCGGCCTCCCGCCCGTAACCTGCGTCACACCGACCGGGCGCTCCGAAGCCCCCGAACCCCCGGAGCCCCCTGGCCGGACACGCACCGAACGTGCAGCGGACATACAGAAGAACCCCCGCTCCGGAAGATCTCCGGAGCGGGGGTTCGACCAATCCGCTGTGGGTAGTCACTGACTACCCGCTGTGCGCGAGGGGGGAGTTGAACCCCCACGCCCTTTCGGGCACTGGAACCTGAATCCAGCGCGTCTGCCTATTCCGCCACCCGCGCATTGGGTGTGCCGTCCGGTGCTTCACCTGCTGTGTTCCGCTGGTGTGCGCTCCTGGCGACATCGAGAAGATTAGCACGCCGCAGGGGGTGGAATCACATCCGTTTGTTTCGACGATCCGACCTCGGAACAGGGAACGGACGACGGCCGCCACCCACTCCTCCTGTGTGCACCCGGGGTGCGGGACACTGGGCTCTGCCCGCCTCTACGATCCGTGTGAGAGGTGACACTCATCGACGGGGCAGACAAGGGGAACCAGCCGATTTCCCGACGCGTGGATACGATCAGTAAGCAGTACCAGGACGGCAACGACGGAGGAGGTGCCCCATGGGAGTCATGAAGCGTTTCGAACAGCGTCTCGAAGGTTTGGTCAATGGCACCTTCGCGAAGGTGTTCAAGTCCGAGGTCCAACCGGTCGAGATCGCGGGTGCCCTCCAGCGCGAGTGCGACAACAACGCGACGATCTGGAACCGCGAGCGGACGGTCGTCCCCAACGACTTCATCGTGGAGCTGAGCACGCCCGACTACGAGCGGCTCAGCCCGTACTCCGGCCAGCTCGGCGACGAACTGTCCGGGCTGGTGCGCGACTACGCGAAGCAGCAGCGGTACACGTTCATGGGGCCGATCAAGGTCCACCTGGAGAAGGCCGAGGACCTCGACACCGGTCTGTACCGGGTGCGCAGCCGGACCCTGGCGTCGAGTACGTCACAGGACGGCCCCGACCGCGGCCCGGCGGGCCCCGTCGGCCACTCCGGTCCCGCGGCCCCCTCCTCGCCTCCCCGGGGTGCCCCCGGCGGTTACGGCTACCCGCCCTCCGCCGTGCCCCCGATGCCCGCCTCCTCGCCGCCCGGAAGCCCCGGCGGCCACGGTGGCAGGCCCGCGGGCCCGGGCCCCGGAGCGCTGCCGCAGGGCCAGACGCGCCGCTGGATCGAGATCAACGGCACCCGCCACCAGATCTCCCGCAGCACCCTCGTCATGGGCCGCAGCACCGACGCCGACGTACGGATCGACGACCCCGGAGTCTCGCGCAGGCACTGCGAGATCCGGGCCGGAACGCCCTCCACGATCCAGGATCTCGGGTCCACCAACGGCATCGTGGTAGACGGACAGCACACCACCCGCGCTACGCTCCGCGACGGCTCGCGGATCGTCGTGGGCAATACCACCATCGTTTTCAGGCAAGCCGAAGGGTGAAGCGGGGGCAATGTCAGAGCTGACCCTGACGGTCATGCGGCTAGGTTTTCTGGCCGTTCTGTGGCTGTTCGTGATCGTGGCCGTACAGGTCATCCGCAGCGACTTGTTCGGAACACGCGTCACGCAGCGCGGCTCACGCCGCAACGCAGACGCCCGTCCGCAGCAGGCCCGCCAGTCCGCGGCGCCGCCCCAGCAGCGCCAGCAGCAACAGCAGGGAGGCAGGCAGCGCAGGGGAGCCCCCACCAAGCTGGTCGTTTCCGAGGGCAGCCTCACCGGCACCACGGTGGCTCTCCAGGGACAGACGATCACGCTGGGCCGCGCCCACGACTCGACCATCGTGCTGGACGACGACTACGCGTCCAGCAGGCATGCCAGGATCTACCCGGACCGTGACGGTCAATGGATCGTCGAGGACCTCGGGTCCACCAACGGCACGTATCTCGACCGGACCCGGCTCACGACCCCGCAGCCGATCGCACTGGGCGCTCCGATCCGCATCGGAAAGACCGTCATCGAGCTGCGGAAGTAGTACGACAATGAGCGAGCGGAGCGAGCGAGCCACGGCGGTCCCCACAGCGGACCGCAGCAGGCTCCCGACCGGAGGGTGGGCAGTGTGGCTCGAGACCGGCTGGCGCGACAGTCGACCGGCGAGCCGACGGGCGAGGTGCGCATGAGTCTGTCTCTGCGTTTCGCCGCCGGGTCGCACAAAGGAATGATCCGGGAGGGGAACGAGGACTCCGGCTATGCCGGCCCCCGGTTGCTGGCCATCGCCGACGGCATGGGCGGCCAGGCGGCCGGCGAGGTCGCCTCGTCCGAGGTGATCTCCACGCTCGTGCAGCTCGACGACGACGTCCCGGGCTCCGACCTCCTGACCTCGCTCGGTACGGCGGTGCAGCGCGCCAACGACCAGCTCCGCGTCATGGTCGAGGAGGACCCGCAACTGGAGGGCATGGGCACCACGCTCACCGCCCTCCTGTGGACCGGCCAGCGGCTCGGCCTCGTACACGTCGGCGACTCGCGCGCCTACCTCCTGCGCGACGGCGTACTGACCCAGATCACCCAGGACCACACCTGGGTGCAGCGGCTGGTCGACGAGGGCCGGATCACCGAGGAAGAGGCCACCACCCATCCGCAGCGCTCCCTGCTGATGCGCGCGCTGGGCAGCGGCGACCATGTCGAGCCCGATCTCTCCATCCGGGAAGTCCGCGCCGGCGACCGCTACTTGATCTGCTCGGACGGCCTCTCCGGCGTTGTCTCGCACCAGACGATGGAAGAGACCCTCGCCAGCTACCAGGGCCCTCAGGAGACCATCCAGGCCCTGATCCAGCTCGCCCTGCGCGGCGGCGGACCCGACAACATCACCTGCATCGTCGCCGACGTCCTGGACGTCGAGTCCACCGACACCATGGCGAACCAGCTCAGCGACACCCCGGTCGTCGTCGGCGCCGTCGCCGAGAACCAGCTCCCGCTGAGCTCCGCCGAGAACGCCGCGGCGATGCAGACCCCGGCCGGCCGCGCCGCCGGCCTCGGCCGCTCCGTACCCCCGCAGGGCGCGGGCGGCTTCGGCCCGCCCGGCAGCGGCGACGACACCGAGTACGGGTACGGCGCGGTGCCGCCCGGCAACGGCTCCGACAGCTTCGGCGCCTACGACGACGGTGCGGACGGCTACACCAAGGAGCGCCCGCGCCGCCGGTGGATCAAGAGATCGCTCTACTCCGTGCTCGCGCTGGCCGTCGTCGGCGGCGGTCTGTACGGCGGCTACCGCTGGACCCAGACCCAGTACTACGTCGGCGCCAGCGAGCAGCACGTCGCCCTCTACCGGGGCATCAGCCAGGACCTCGCCTGGCTCTCCCTCTCGAAGGTCGAGAAGGAACACCCCGAGATCGAACTCAAGTACCTCCCTCCGTACCAGCGCAAGCAGGTGGAGGACACCATCGCCGAGGCCAGCCTCGCCAACGGCCAGAAGAAGATCAAGGAACTCGCCACCCAGGTCTCGGCGTGCAAGAAGGAAGAGCAGCGCCGTACGGCCGACAAAGAGGCCAATGTGGCCACGGGTGAGGGACAGGCCGGCGGTACGACCGGTACGTCCGTCGCCTTGTCCACCACCGTCCACCCGAAAGCCGCGACTCCCACTCCAGGCCCCAGCCTCTCGGAAGAGGAGCAGAAAGTGGCCTCGAACTGCGGAAAGCAGCAGTAGCCGGCCGTAGGGGGCCCTTCACCACCATGAGCGTTGTCACCAACACGACCACCATCGGCGCGATCGAAGCACCGAGCCGCCGCAACACCGAGCTCGCCCTGCTCGCCTTCGCCGTCGCCATCCCCGTGTTCGCGTATCTGAACGTGGGGCTGGCCATCGACGGCAAGATTCCCGCGGGGATGCTCGGATACGGGGCCGGACTCAGCCTGCTCGCGGGCGTCGCGCACCTCGTGGTGCGCAAGTTCGCCCCGTACGCCGATCCGCTGTTCCTGCCGCTGGCGACGCTGCTCAACGGCCTCGGGCTGGTGCTGATCTGGCGCCTGGACCAGTCGCCCCGGCTGATCCAGCTCGCCAAGATCGCCACCAAGTCCGGCGTCTTCAACCCGTCCGCCCCCGGGCAGCTCCTCAACTCCGCGATCGGCGTCGCGCTCTTCGTCGCCGTACTGATCCTGCTCAAGGACCACCGCGTCCTGCAGCGCTACACGTACATCTCGATGGCCGTCGCGCTCTTCCTGCTGATCCTGCCGATGTTCTTCCCCGCGAAGAACGGTGCCAAGATCTGGATCACCCTCCCCGGCCTCGGCTCCCTCCAGCCCGGCGAGTTCGCGAAGATCATCATCGCGGTCTTCTTCTCCGGCTACCTGATGGTCAAAAGAGACGCCCTGGCCCTCGCCAGCCGCCGTTTCATGGGCCTCTACCTGCCCCGGGGCCGCGACCTGGGACCGATCCTCGGCATCTGGGCCGTCTCGATCCTCATCCTGGTCTTCGAGACCGACCTCGGCACCTCCCTGCTCTTCTTCGGCCTCTTCGTGGTGATGCTGTACGTCGCCACCGAGCGGACGAGCTGGATCGTCTTCGGCCTGCTGATGTCGGTCGGCGGGGCCGTCGGCGTCGCCTCGTTCGAGTCGCACGTCCAGTCCCGCGTCAACGCCTGGCTCGACCCCTTCGCCTGCTACGAGACCAGTGGCGCCTGCGAGCAGATCGGGCAGGCCCTGCTCTCCTTCGGCTCCGGGGGCACCCTCGGCACCGGACTCGGCCAGGGCAACTCCGACCTCATCGGCTTCGCCGCCAACGCCGACTTCATCCTCACCACCATCGGCGAGGAACTGGGCCTGGCCGGCACCATGGCCGTCCTGATGATCTACGCGCTGATCGTGGAGCGCGGCGTACGCACCGCCCTCGCCGCCCGCGACCCCTTCGGCAAGCTCCTCGCCATCGGGCTCTCCAGCGCCTTCGCCATCCAGGTCTTCGTCGTCGCCGGCGGCGTCATGGGACTCATCCCGCTGACCGGTATGACCATGCCGTTCGTCGCGTACGGCGGCTCCTCCGTCCTCGCCAACTGGGCCCTGATCGGCATCCTCATCCGCATCAGCGACACCGCGCGCCGACCCGCACCGGCCCCCGCCCCGTCCCCCGACGCCGAGATGACCCAGGTGGTCCGACCGTGAACAAGCCCCTGCGCCGTATCGCCATCTTCTGCGGGCTCCTCATGCTCGCCCTGCTGATCCGGGAGAACTGGCTCGGCTTCGTACGCTCGAACGAGCTCAGCACCCACGACTACAACAAGCGCGTACAGATCGAGCGGTACAGCAACGCACGGGGCAACATCATCGTCGACGGCAAGCCCATAACCGGCTCCGCCGAGACCGACGACACGTACTACACGTACAAGCGCACCTACACCGACGGCCCCATGTGGGCGCCCGTCACCGGCTACGCCTCGCAGGCGTTCGGCGCCACCCAGATCGAGTCCATCGAGGACGGCGTCCTCACCGGCAACGACGACCGGCTCTTCTTCGACCGCACCATGGGCATGTTCACGGGCGAGGAGAAGAAGGGCGGCAACGTCGTCACGACGCTCAACGGCGCCGCCCAGAAGGCCGCCTACGAGGGCCTCGGCAAGAAGAAGGGCGCCGTCGCCGCGATCGACCCGGCGACCGGCAAGATCCTCGCGCTGGCCTCCACCCCCAGCTACGACCCGGCCACCTTCGCCGGCCGTACGGAGAAGGACTCCGAGGCATGGGTCTCCCTCGACAAGAAGAAGAACCCCGACGACCCGATGCTCAACCGGGCGCTGCGCGAGACCTACCCGCCCGGCTCCACCTTCAAGGTGCTGACCGCCGCCGCCGCCCTGGAGCACGGCAAGGTCACCGACGTCGACGCCCCCACCGAGACCCCGCTCCCCTGGATCATGCCCGGGACCACCAGGCCGCTCCCGAACGAGGGCAACATCCCCTGCGAGAACGCCACCCTGCGGGTCTCGCTGCGCTACTCCTGCAACACCGTCTTCGGCAAGCTGGGCTCGGACCTCGGCAAGGACAAGATGCTGGAGACCGCGAAGAAGTTCGGCTTCAACGAGGAGCAGTTCGTCCCCGTCCGCGCCGCGGCCTCCGTCTTCCCCGAGGACATCAACAGCTCGCAGACGGCGCTCTCCTCCATCGGCCAGTTCGACACCCGCGCCACGCCCCTCCAGATGGCCATGATCGCCGCCGCGGTCGCCAACGACGGCAAGCTGATGAAGCCGTACATGATCGACCGCCTGGAGTCGCCCAGCGTCGACGTGCTGGAGAAGACCGAGCCCGAGGAGATGAGCCGGCCCCTCTCGCAGGAGAACGCCCAGAAGCTCCAGAGCATCATGGAGACCGTCGTCGACGAGGGCACGGGAACCAATGCCAAGATCCCGAACGTCACAGTGGGCGGGAAGACCGGCACCGCCCAGCACGGCGAGAACAACAGCAAGAACCCGTACGCGTGGTTCATCTCGTACGCCAAGTCGGGTGACGGCTCCCCGGTTGCCGTCGCGGTCGTCGTCGCCGACAGCGATGCCAGCCGTGACGACATCTCCGGTGGTGGCCTCGCGGCCCCCATCGCCAAGGACGTGATGAAGGCGGTCATCGACAGCAAGAAGTGACGCCCGTCACGACGCACGTCCATACCCGCACAATGCGATACCGGTCGTATATCAGCTCACCGTTACGGGCCAACCTCATACGGCGTGCCCGGTAGCGTAGGCGCGAACAGCACACCGCCGGACCACTCGCCGGTGCGGTCGGGACTGACGGAGAGGGCTGGAACGTTATGGAAGAGGCGCGTCGCCTCGGCGGCCGGTACGAACTGGGCTCGGTGCTCGGTCGTGGTGGCATGGCAGAGGTCTACCTCGCCCATGACACCCGGCTCGGCCGTTCCGTAGCCGTCAAGACCCTGCGGGCCGACCTGGCCCGCGACCCGTCCTTCCAGGCCAGGTTCCGCAGAGAGGCCCAGTCCGCGGCCTCGCTGAACCACCCGGCGATCGTCGCGGTCTACGACACCGGCGAGGACTACGTCGACGGCGTCTCCCTCCCGTACATCGTGATGGAGCACGTCGACGGCTCCACCCTCCGCGAGCTGCTGCACTCCGGGCGCAGGCTGCTGCCCGAGCGCACCCTGGAGATGACCGTCGGCATCCTCCAGGCGCTGGAGTACTCGCACCGCAACGGGATCGTCCACCGCGACATCAAACCGGCCAACGTCATGCTGACGCGCACCGGCCAGGTCAAGGTCATGGACTTCGGCATCGCCCGCGCCATGGGCGACTCCGGCATGACGATGACCCAGACCTCCGCCGTCATCGGCACCGCCCAGTACCTCTCCCCCGAGCAGGCCAAGGGCGAACAGGTCGACGCACGCTCCGACCTCTACTCCACCGGCTGCCTGCTCTACGAGCTCCTCACCGTCCGGCCGCCGTTCATCGGCGACTCCCCGGTCGCGGTCGCCTACCAGCACGTACGGGAAGAGCCGCAGACGCCCAGCGTCTTCGACCCCGAGATCACGCCCGAGATGGACGCGATCGTGCTCAAGGCCCTCGTCAAGGACCCGGACTACCGCTACCAGTCCGCCGACGAGATGCGCGCCGACATCGAGGCATGCCTCGACGGCCAGCCCGTCGCCGCCACGGCCGCCATGGGCGCGGTCGGCTACGGCGGCGGTTACGGCGCCGACCAGCCGACCACGGCGATGCGCGCCGGCGACCCGGCCGGCCAGACCTCGATGCTCCCGCCGGTCAACCCGGACGACGGCGGCTTCGGCGGATACGACGACCGACCCGCGCGCCGCCGCCAGCAGCCGAAGAAGTCGAACACGTCGACCATCCTGCTCGCCGTCGCCGGCGTCCTGGTCCTGGTCGGCGCGATCCTCATCGGCAAGTACATCTTCGACGGCAACGGCGGCGAGTCGAAGGGCCAGGTTTCGGCCCCGCAACTCGTCGGCAAGCCCCTCGCCGAGGCGGAGAAACTCGCGGAGAACACCTCCGTGAAGGTCACACAGTCGGGCGCGGAGCGCTGCGAGCAGCCCAAGGGCTCCATCTGCAGTCAGACGCCCGAGAGCGGGCAGCAGATGGACAAGGGAGAGACGATCCAGGTCGTCGTCTCCGAGGGCGCGCCGCAGATCGAGGTCCCGGACGTCACCGACAAGCAGAAGGACAAGGCGACCGTCCAACTGGAGAACAAGGGCTTCAAGGTCGACTACAAGGAGGAGGAGTCCGACCGGGACTCCGGCACCGTGCTCTCCCAGGATCCCGCGGGCAACTCCCAGGCCGAGAAGAACTCCACGGTCACCCTGACGATCGCGACGAACACCCTGATCCCCGTCCCCGACGTGACCACCCAGTCCGTGGACACGGCGGAGGCGCAGCTCAAGACGCTCGAATTCGTGGTCGTACGGAACCCGGTCGACTCCGACCAGCCGGCGGGCACCGTCGTCAAGCAGAACCCGGCGGGCGACACCAAGGCCGCCCAGGGCGCCACCGTCACCCTGGACGTCTCCAAGGGGCCGCAGCAGGAGAAGGTGACCATCCCCGCGGACATCCTCACCGGCAAGCGGCTCGGCGAGGTCAGGGGCACCCTCCAGGGCCAGGGCCTGAACGTCGCGCTCGCGAACGGCTCGTCCGGCGACGACAACGCCATCGTCATCAGCAGCGACCCACGCCCCGGCCAGGAAGTGAACAAGGGCGACACGGTCACCCTGACCACCTTCGGCGGCCAGAACAACGGCAATGGCAACGGGAATGGGAACGGCAACAACGGCGACAACAACGACGACGGGGACGGCGGAGGCTTCTTCGGCTTCGGCAGCCCGTCCAACGTCCCCTTCCGACCCGAGAACTCGTAACCCCTGACCCCCCGGCCCCGAGCCCCGGCCCGCACCGGCCGGACTCGGCTCGGATCGACTCGGATCAGCTCAACGGAATGCCCCGGCACCCACATGGGTGCCGGGGCATTCCCGTGACCGTGACCGTGCCCTTCCGGGACTCCAGGGATCCGGCCGTCAGCGCAGCTCCGGCGGGGGTGTGCGCTCCTTGTCGACCTTTTCCGTGCGCTCCAGCTCGGCCCAGACGATGTAGCGGTAGTCCGACGTGTAGACGGGCGTGCAGGTCGTCAGCGTCAGGTAGCGGCCCGGCTTGGTCTTCCCCGACTCCTTCGGCACCGGCATCAGCACCTCCACGTTGTACTTCGAGGTCTTCGGAAGCTCCTTGTAGACCTTGTAGACGTACCAGGTGTCCCGCGTCTCGAAGACGACCGCGTCACCCGTCCTGATCTTGTGGATGTTGTGGAACCGCGCCCCGTGCCCGTCCCGGTGCGCCGCCAGCGTGAAGTTCCCCTGCTCGTCCCAGGGCAGCGCCGACTTGACCGGGTCCGTGTAGTACCCCGCGACGCCGTCGTTCAGCAGGGACGTGTTCGTCCCCTTCTTCACCAGCACCTCGCCGCTGTCCATCGCCGGGACATGCAGAAAGCCGATGCCGTCCGCCGGGTCGAAGCTCTTGGGGCCGCCGCCACCGGTCGCCTCGCGCGCCCAGTTGTGCCGTACGTCGTCGCTCTGCTTTCCCGCCGCACGGTCGGCCAGCACATTCGTCCACCACAGCGAGTAGACGACGAAGAGGCCCAGCACCACCCCTGCCGTGATGAGCAGTTCGCCGAAGACGCTGACGGCGGCGGCGATACGGCCCCGGGGGCGTCGGTCCCGAGGCGCTCGCCCCGGGGCGGGCGCCTCGCCCGGGTCCGGGGACGACGGTGCGCCGGCCTGTTCCTCGTGCCCGGTACTCGCTGCCACGGCGCCCGTCCCCGTCCCTGTCGTGATTCCGGCCGCTCGGAACCCCGCGGGCGCCGCCGGCCTCAGCCGACGAGCGCGTCGGGCTTCCCCTTGCTGCGCGGCCGCTCGTCCACCATCTTGCCCCACACGATCATGCGGTAGGTACTGGTGAACTCGGGGGTGCACGTCGTCAGGGTGATGTAGCGGCCGGGCTTCGTGAACCCGGACCCCGGCGGCACCGGAGTGATCACGCTGACGTTCGACGGCGGCGTCTGCGGCAGGATGCTGGCCATGTCGTACGTGTAGTACGCGTCCTGCGTCTCGACGATGATCTCGTCACCGGGCTGCAACCGGTTGATGTAACGGAACGGCTCACCATGGGTGTTGCGGTGCCCGGCCACCGCGAAGTTGCCCTGCTTGTCGGAGGGCATCGCCGTCTTGAGCGAACCCTCCGCGTAGTGACCGACCATGCCGCGGTCCAGGACCTTCGGCTTGCTGATGCCCTCCGCGATCGGCACCACGACGTCCAGCTTCGGGATGTGCATGATGGCGAAGCCCTGCCCCGGCTCGAAGGCCCCGGGCTGCCGCCCGGCCGCCCAGCCACTCTGGATCTTGTCCGCCTCCTTGCCGGCGTACTGGCCGGCCTGGATGTTCGTCCACCAGAGCTGGTACCCGACGAACAGCAGCATCAGCACACCGAAGCTGATGAACAGCTCACCGATCGCCCGGCTCGCGATCACCGCGGGGCTCTCCTTGCGGGCGCGCGCCGCGCGCCGCGCCTCGACCCGCGAGAGCGGCGCGGAGATCGGCCGGGAGAGCCCCGCCCCTGCGGGGCCCGAGGCCGCGTGCTCCGCCTCGTTCCCGCCGCTTCCGGGGCCGTCCTCGTCCTCCGGCGCCTCGGCGCGCCTACGGCCCCTGCCGCCGCCCTTGGCCGCCGCCTTCCGGCGCTCCGCACGGCCGCCCGTACGGGGCTCGGGCGCCGACGGTGCCGTGACGGCCGGCGGCAGCGGCCCCGGGCCCTGCGCGGGCCCCGGTTCCACCGCCGGCATGGGCTGCGTCACGAACTCCGCCGCCGCGGCCGTCGATATGGGCGTCGCCGCGGGGGCCGGCACCGCCTGCGGCGGCTCCGCCGCGTACTGCCGGTAGTGGTCCCCTGACCACTCGGGGCCGGGCCCGGGACCGGGAGGAGGCGGTACGGGGCTCGCAGGAGGCGGTACGGGGCCCGGCGCCGCCGGTTCGTCGCGCCGCGGCCCCCGGTGCCGCCCCTGCCGCTGCGCCGGCGGGCGGGACGGCTCCGGTCTCTCCGGCCGGAGCCCGGACGGAGACGGGCCCGGAGACGGGGCCGGAGACGGGGCCTCCTGCCCCGGCAGCGGATCGTTCAGCGGGTCGGCGAGACCGTCCACCGCCGCCTCGAACGCGCGGGCGTCCCCGTACACGCCCGGCTGGAACCCGTCATACCCGTCCGGGCCGTACGCGCCCCCGTAACCGGCGTCGTGTTCGGGGCGCAGTGCGGTCACGCGAGCGCCTTGCCCACCACCGGCGCCAGTCCCGTCGAGCGGTTCACCGCGCCCGGATCACCGCACTGCGCCAGCCAGTTGGCCAGCATCAGGTGGCCGTGTTCGGTGAGGACCGACTCCGGGTGGAACTGCACGCCCTCGACGGGCAGTTCACGGTGGCGTACGCCCATGATGATCCCGTCCTCCGTCCGCGCCGTGACCTCCAGCTCGGCCGGCAGCTCGGACGGCTCGGCCGCGAGCGAGTGGTAGCGGGTCGCCGTGAACGGCGAGGGCAGTCCGGCGAAGACGCCCTTGCCCTCGTGCGTGACGAGCGACGTCTTGCCGTGCAGCAGCTCGGGGGCCCGGCCGACGACCCCTCCGTACGCCACGGCCATCGACTGCATGCCGAGGCAGACGCCGAAGACGGGCAGGCCGGTCGCGGCGCAGTGGCGCACCATCTCGACGCAGACACCGGCCTGTTCGGGGGTGCCGGGGCCGGGGGAGAGCAGGACGCCGTCGAAGCCGTCGTCGGCGTGCGAGGTGGCCACCTCGTCGTTGCGCAGGACCTCGCACTCGGCGCCGAGCTGGTAGAGGTACTGGACGATGTTGAAGACGAAGCTGTCGTAGTTGTCCACGACGAGGATGCGCGCGCTCATCGGGCCGCCCCCGCTCCGTCGACCGTCACGTCGTTGAACGGCAGCAGCGGCTCCGCCCACGGGAAGACGTACTGGAACAGCACATAGACGACGGCGAGCGCCAACACGAGCGAGATCGCCGCCCGAATCAAAGCGTTGCCCGGCAGATGCCGCCAGATCCAGCCGTACATGCTGTCCCTTCCGTTCGGTACCGCACCAGGCGGTACGGCACCAGACTAAAGGGCCACGGGGGCGCGTGGGCGGTGCATGAGCGAGCTGCACCCAGGTTCGGACTTGGTCTTCGTCACTCGGCGGGGGTCGCGTAGTGGAGGTCCACCGTGCCCGAGTAGCCGGGGAGTGTCTCTTTGCGCAGCTCATCGACTTTCCAGCCGAGGCCGTACGCCTTCACGTACAGCTCGTAGTTCTGGATCGCGGGTGAGTTGTCGAGCGCCTTGCGGAGTTCGGTCCGGTCGCCGACCGCGGTGATCTTGTACGGGGGCGAGTAGACGCGGCCCTGGAGGATCAGGGTGTTCCCCACGCACCGGACGGCGCTGGTGGAGATCAGCCGCTGGTCCATGACGCGGATGCCCTCGGCGCCGCCCTGCCACAGCGCGTTCACCACCGCTTGGAGGTCCTGCTGGTGGATGACGAGGTCATTGGGTTGCGGCTCGGGGTAGCCGGGGTTGGCGGTGGCGTTGGGCGGGGCGTCGTCGAGGGTGACGGTGAGGCCGGGGCCCGTGACCTTCCGGGTGCCCGCCGAGGTCTCCAGGGCGCGCAGCTCGGCGTTCTCGGCCTCGCTGGTGCCGTGGTCGCGGCTGACGAGCCGGTCGTTCTCCTGCCGTATCGCGGCGGTGGTGTCGCCCAGTTCGGCGTTCTTCCGGTCGCGTTCGTGGATCAGGTCGGAGAGCTTGAGCAGCGAGGTGTCCGTACGGATGTTGGTGCCCTTGGCCGTGTTGAAACTCGTGACGAAGATCAGCCCGGCGAGGGCGAAAACGGCGGCTGTGAGGACCCGGACGGGGCGTCTTCCCGGCCCGCGGTCCGGCGTGTGTCCTGGCCGAGGGACCGGCCCTGGGGGAGAGTCGGCTGAATTGCTCAACGTACCCTTATCTCCTTAGCCGCCGCGGAAGCACTACGCTAACGGACGCCCGGGGGCGGTGGTTCCCCCTGCTCTCCGCCCCGGGACCCGTTACAGTCCCCCTGCGCGGTCACGCAGCGCATCGACAGGAGAGTCCCTCGTGCCGAAGTCACGTATCCGCAAGAAGGCCGACTTCACGCCGCCCCCGGCGGCGAAGCAGGCGACCGCCATAAGGCTCACCAACCGGAGCTGGGTGGCTCCGGTGATGCTGGCCCTGTTCCTGATCGGGCTGGCGTGGATCGTCGTCTTCTATGTGACCGAGGGCGATCTTCCGGTGAAGAGCTTCGGGAACTGGAACATCGTGGTCGGGTTCGGCTTCATCGCCGCCGGCTTCGGTGTCTCCACCCAGTGGAAGTAGCGGCCCCGACCGCTCCGCGTCAAGCTCTCCCCATGCTTGTCCACATTGTTATCCACAGGCAGGGGAAAAGGTCAGAAGATCTGTGGATAACCCCACGGGTGGTTGACGCCGGTGTGACCGCCACGGTCCCTCCGATGATGTGATCGCCCCTTGTCTCCGCTGGTCAAACCCATACCGGCGACAAGGGGCACGCATGTTCCCCACAGGATGCACAAGATCCAGCACACTCTGTGGACAACGTGGCCACAGGTCCGCCCCCCGGGGCGTCCCGGACGCCCTTCAGGTGAGCTGCAGCGTCCTGGCCACGACGATCCCGATCGTCACCAGCAGCACCAGCCCGCACGTCCCGTACTGCACCAGCGTCCGGTGCGCCCGGGGCGCGTGGACCATGCCTATGGCGATCGCGACGCCCGCCACCAGGCCGCCGACGTGCGCCTGCCAGGCGATGCCGCTCCAGGTGAAGGTGAAGAGCAGGTTCAGCGCCAGCAGGGCGAGGACCGGCCGCATGTCGTAGTTGAGCCGGCGCATCAGTACGGCGGTGGCGCCGAGCAGCCCGAAGATGGCGCCGGACGCGCCCAGCGAGAGCTGGTTGGGCGCGGCGATCAGATACGTGAGGGCGCTGCCGGCCAGTCCGGAGAGCAGGTAGAGCGCCAGATAGCGGCCACGGCCGAGCGCGGCTTCCAGCGGACCGCCGAGCCACCACAGGCCCAGCATGTTGAAGGCGATGTGCCACACCTCCTCGTGCAGGAACATCGAGGTGACCAGCCGGTACCACTCGCCGTTCGCGACGCCGACGAAATGGCCGTCGTCGTAGGCGGTGCCGATGAGCCCGAGGTCGATCGCGAGCCGGTCGTGGTCGCCCACGGCGAGGACGGCGACGAAGACGGCGACATTGATGCCGAGCAGGATCTTGGTGAGCAGCCGGGGGTCGGCGGCGATCGTGCCGCCCGCGAGGGTGCGCGGCTGGTTGGCGGTGGCGCCGTGCCCCGTACCGGATCCCTGTCTGACGCAGTCGGGGCACTGGAATCCGACGGAGGCGCTGATCATGCACTCGGGGCAGATGGGCCGCTCGCAGCGCGTGCAGCTTATGCCCGTCTCCCGGCCGGGGTGGCGGTAGCAGTTCGGCGGGCCCTGGGTGACGGCGGGCCGGTCCTGGCCTCCGTGGCCTCCTGGCGGGTGGTCCATCGGGTCCCCTCGGTCTTCGTGGCGGCGGGCTTCGTGGCGGCGGGCGGTACGCAGCGCGCCGCCCCGCCCGTCCGGTGGGTCATGACCTGGTCGTAACGACTACGGACGGGCGGGGCGGGAAGGTTCCCGGACGGCGGGAACTCGGTCGGCGACGGCTGTGTCCGAGGTCGAGGGTCAGCGGGTCTCGACGACGACCGACTCGATCACGACGTCCTGGAGCGGGCGGTCGGTGCCCGGGTTGGTCGGGACGGTGATGATCGCGTCGACGACCTTCTTGCCGGCGGCGTTGCTGACCTCGCCGAAGATGGTGTGCTTACGGTTCAGCCAGCCGGTCGGCGAGACGGTGATGAAGAACTGCGAGCCGTTGGTGCCCGGTCCGGCGTTGGCCATGGCCAGCAGGTACGGCTTGTCGAAGGCCAGTTCGGGGTGGAACTCGTCGGCGAACTCGTACCCGGGGCCGCCGGTGCCGTTGCCCAGCGGGTCCCCGCCCTGGATCATGAAGCCCTTCATCACCCGGTGGAAGACGGTGCCGTCGTACAGCGGGTCCGTCCTCTTCCCGCCGGTCGCCGGGTCGGTCCACTCGCGCTCGCCCCGGGCGAGTTCGACGAAGTTCTTGACCGTCTTGGGCGCGTGGTACGGCAGGAGCCGCAGCTCGATGTCGCCCTGGCTGGTCCTGAGGGTGGCGTAAAGCTGCTCGGCCACGATGTGCCTTCCGTGAGTCGTCGCTGACGCTCCCGATCCTCGCACGGCCAGGGCGAGGTGAGGCCGGAGGAAGGAGCGGCGGACATGCCGGAAGGACGGACGTCCGGGATGACACGGATGCCCGTAACGCATGCCGGGATCGTCACCGGCAGGCATGATTTCGAAAAGGGTGGATAGGCGAAATACGGAACGCCACCGAGGAGGATGATCCTGTGACCCGCATGGACAGCGTGCGCGCCGCTACCGGTTCGGCCAAGGAGAGCGTGCAGCACGCCGCGGAAGCGGTGGCCCCCTACGCCGACACGGCAAAGGAACAGGCCACTCTGGCCAAGGAGCAAGCGGCCCTCTACGCCCGCGAGGCGCGGGTACGGCTCGCGCCGACGATGTCAAAGGCAGCCGAACAGGCTCGTGTTCAGTACGGCGCCCATGTGGCGCCTCGTGTACCCCCAAAGATCGATGACGCGGCTCACCGTGCCGCCGTACGCACCCGCAGGGCCGCCCGTCAGGCGGCGGACTACACGGTGCCGCGGGTCGGGCAGGCGGTGGCGACGGCACAGCCGGTGGCGGAGCAGGCCGCGGCGCGTTCGACGGCGGCGCTGGCCGCCCTGCGCGGACAGGTCACGGCGAAGGAGATCCAGAAGCTGGTGCGCAAGCACGAGCGGCGGGCCAGGGCCGGCCGGGTCGCCAAGGGCCTCGCGGTCCTGGGTGTGGTGGCCGGTGGAGCCTTCGTCGCGTGGAAGTGGTGGGACAAGCAGGCGAATCCGGACTGGCTGGTGGAGCCGCCGGCCGCTACGGAGGTCTCGGAGCGTGCTCCGCTGACGTCGGTGGACGGCAGTCCTCTGACCGGTAGCCATGTGGTCGATCCGCTCGATCCCGAGGTGCAGGCGAAGCAGGCCGAGGCGGAGGCCGAGGCGGCGGAGCGGGACCGGAACCGGGGCGACCGCCCCTGACCGTGAGAGCCGCAACCGTGACCGCCGGAGCCACGGGAGCTGGAATCGTGACCGCCGGAACCACCGGAACCGTGCGAGCCGTGGGAGCCGCAACCGTGAGGGCCGCGAGGAGCGTGCCGGCGCCTCATGCCGCGACGAGGGCCGCGTCGGCGGCGTGAGCGCCGTCGTCGTCATCGCCCGGAAGGGTGGTGGTGAGGGCGGGCAGGTGACGGACCGACGGTGACGAGCCGTGCGCCTCGGCGCGGATGCGCTGCTTGATCGTGGGCGGCAGGGAGCGGGCCCGTGGCAGGGCCCTCGGCAGGGTCGCCCTGGCCGCCGGCAGGGCCACGGCGGCGCGGTGCGCGGCGGCGGGCGCCGGCGCCGGGCGGTCGGCGGCCCGGTCGGTGGGCTGCGCGGCGCCGGCGACGGTGACGGTGGCCGGGGTGGTGAGCCCCAGGGAGGCGAGCACCGCGAAGAACGCGGTGAGGAAGACGGTCCACAGTTTCTTGACCTTGAAGGCGGCCATGACCCCTCACTTTCACTTTCGGATGAGTGCTTCGGATGGGAATGCGGGTGGGGATTCAGGTGGCGATTCGGGTGGGCTTCGAGTTGCGCTTTCGGTCGGGTCGATCTACATACCTTCCTCATGATGTGTACGCATCCTGAGATTCCGAGGAGCTACGCCGCCGCTGCGCAGTTCTTCGGATGAACACCACTCGTACGGTCCAACCGGGCCCCGAAATCCCCCGGCACAGCACAACCCCTCGGCACAACGGCGTGTAGGAGGACCAGCCATGGCCCAGCGGACCGTCGGCGCTGCCACGAGCGAGGCCACCGGCCGCGAGGAGATCAGCTCCCAGCAGTGGAGATGGTCCGTCCTTGCTGGTATGGCGTCCTATCTGGACGCGGGATCCATCGTGGCCCTCGGCGCCGGGCTCGCCCTGTTCCAGTCGTATCTGCATCTGAACAGCACCGTGGTGGGCGCCCTCGCCGCGATCGGTCCGAACGCGATCGGCTGCGCGATCGGGGCGTTCATCGGCGGCCGGCTGGGCGACCGGCTGGGCCGTAAGCGCATCTACAAGTACGACCTGCTGGTGTACGCGGCGGGCGTGCTCTGTGTCGCGCTGTCCTTCGACTCCGTGATGCTCTTCCTCGGGGTCTTCGTCATCGGCGTCGCGGTCGGCGCGGACGTGCCCACCTCGCTGGCGCTGGTCGGCGAGTTCTCGCCGCCGAGGTCGCGCGGCAAGCTGCTCGGTTTCACCCAGGTGGCGTGGTCGGTGGGGCCCGTGGTGGTCCTGGTGCTCGCCCTCGCGCTCGCCCCGCTGGGTCTGCTGGGCATCCGGATCGTCTTCCTCCATCTGCTCGTGGTCGCCCTGGTCACCTGGGCGCTGCGCCAGGGGCTCACCGAGTCGCCGCGCTGGCAGGCCGCGTCGGCCGCCGCCGCCGCGGCCGGGACGACGGCGCGCCACGGCCTGCGGGACCTTTTCTCCGGCGCCCATCTGCGGGCGCTGGTGTGGACGGGGAGCATCTACGTCTTCTGGGGGCTGGCGGCCGGCACGGCGGGCATCTTCACGCCGTACTTCGTCAAGACGCTGCACGCCGGGGGCCAGGCGGCGGGCGTGGCGCTGTCGTGCGGGGGGTTCGTGATCAGCATCGCGGTGACGGTGCTGGTGTTCATGCGGCACGCCGACGGGTCGCACGCGACCCGCAGGCTGATGTGGGCCATCGGCTCCGTGGCGCAGATCGTGGCGTACGCGCTCTTCCTCTTCCTGCCCTTCACGATCCCGGTGATCGTCATCAACATCGTGCTGTTCAGCGCGGGCGGCGCGCTGGCGGGCGAGGCGTTCTACAAGGTCTTCAGCCAGGAGCTGTTCCCGACCATGCTGCGCGGTACGGCGCAGGGCTTCACCTTCGGGGTGGCGCGTATGTGCCTCGGCGTCTGGAGCTTCTTCGTACCGACGCTCGCGCAGGTCGGACTCGGTGTCGTGGGTGGTCTGCTCTCGGTGTTCCTGCTGATCAGCGGGGTGGTCGGGTACTTCTTCATGCCCGACACCTCCGGCAAGACGCTGGAGATGATCGAGGCGGAGCGTGCCACGGCATGAGCGTGGGCAGGAATGCGGACATGATCCAGGAACGGAGCAGGCCCGAGGGCGCCCGCACCGGCGTGAGCGCCGGTGCGGGCGAGCTCCTGGCCCGGTTCACCGACCCCGGCCCGGAGTACACCCCGCTGCCGATCTGGTGGTGGAGCGGCGCGAAGGTCACGCGGCGGGGGCTGCGGCGGCAGATGACGGAGCTGGTCTCGCAGGGCGTGCGGCAGGCCGTGGTGATGTGTCTGGCGCCGACGGGGCCGATGTTCGGCTCGCTCGCCGACGATCCGCCCTTCCTCAGCCCGCGGTGGATCGAGCTGCTGGACGGCGCCTGCGAGGACGCGCGGGAGCTGGGCTTCCACCTGTGGATGTACGACCAGATCGGTTTCTCCGGCGCCAATTTCCAGGGCCGGCTGACCGCCGTACGCCCCGAGTTCGCCGGGCTCGCCCTGCACCGGGGGGCCGACGGGGTGATCGAGGAGCGTGTCAGCGGCTTCGACTACTTCGGCACCGAGGCGTGCGCGGCGCTGCTCGACCAGGTGCACGGCGAGCTGGAGCGCCAGGTCGGGCACTGGTTCGGCACGGTCATCCCCGGGTTCTTCCAGGACGAGCTGCCGCCGATGCCGACCTGGGGGCGGGACTTCGCGGACACGTTCGAGAAGGCGTACGGATACGACCTGCTGCCGCTGCGCTCCGCGCTGTTCGCGGGCGACCGGAGCGCCGGGGGCGCCCGGTATCTCGGGGACGCGAGCCGGGACGCGGCGCGGGTGCGCCGGGACTACCACGCGCACCGGGCGACGCTGGCGCGCCGGGCGTTCTTCGACCCGCTGGACGACTGGTTCGGCGAACGGGGGCTGATCTGCGGCTTCGACCAGGCGTCCCCGGCGCGGGAGGGCGACCCGGTGGGCGGGGTGCTGCTCTACGGCGACTATCTGGGCACCCACCAGGGGTACGGGGCGCCCGGCAGCGACCACTGGGGCGACCCGAAGGCGCACAGCTCGCTGGCGCACGCGCACGGCGGTCCGCGTACCTGGATCGAGGCGTTCCACTCCTCCGGCTGGGGCGGCACCCTGGAGGAGACGTACGACTGGCTCGCGCCCTTTCTGCGCCGGGGCGCCAACCTCTACGATCCGCACGCCGTGTACTACTCGACGGCCGGCGGCTGGTGGGAGTGGGCCCCGCCGTCCACCTGCTGGCGTCAGCCGTACTGGCCCTCGTACCACCAGTTCGCCGGGGCGGTGACCCGGCTCTGCTCGGTGCTGTCGGCCGGGACGCATGTGTGCGACACGGTGCTGCTCGCCCCGACGAGCACCGCGCAGGCGTATCTGACGCTGGAGGGACCGCTGCCGCCCGCCCGGCGCGCGGTCGCCGCGTACCACGAACTGAACGGGGTGAGCGCCTGGTTCGCGGAGCGCCGCGGGGTGCTGGAGCGGGCCGGGCGCGACCACGACACGCTGGACGAGGCGACCGTCGCGGGCGGCACGGTCACCGCCGACGGGGGGCTGCGGATCGGCCAGGAGACGTACCGCAACGTGGTGATCCCGGACGCCGCGCTCGTCGACGGGGCGACGGAGTCGGTCCTCGCGGAGTTCGCGCGGGCGGGCGGCCGGGTGGTCCGGGTCGGCCGCAGCCCGGTGGGCCCGGCCCTGGCCGGTCTCGCGGTACGGGTCGGCTCCCCGCAGGAGGTGCCGGGCGCGCTGGCGGCGGGACCGGTACGGGTGCGGACGGATGTGCCGTATCTGCTGCGGCGGCTCGGGGACACCTGGGTGGTGATGCTCGCCGCGCACGACGAGATCAGCGGTACGAAGGCGCCGATGGTGCGTCTGGAGGGGCTGGACCGGCACGACTGGGCGGACGCGGGCTTCCCCTGGGACGAGTACTGGCGCCAGTTGCGGGAGGACGGCTATGTCTTCGTGCCGCCGGGCGACCGGCGCGCGCGGATCACGGTCGAGGGCCTGCCGCCGCTGCGGGCGCAGCGCTGGGACCCGAGGACGGGGGCGCGTACGGAGCTGACGGTGGCCGACGAGGGCGACGGGGCCTTCTGGACGGTGGACACGGACTTCGCGGACGGTCCCGTGACCCTGCTCGTGCTCGGCGCGGAGCTGCCCGACGCCACCCGGGAGGAGCTGGGCGAGCCCGTGGGCCACACCCCGGTCGAGGGGCCGTGGCGGGCGCGGGCCCGCTCGACGCTGGACAACACGCACGGCGATCTGGCCGCCGCCGACCGGGCGGGCGTCCTGCCCGTGGAGGTCTGGCGCCTGGAACACCGGGCCGACGGCGCTCCGCACGGGGACACCGCCGGGGACGGTGCCGCGGTGGCGGCCGGCTGGCAGCCGGTGGTCGCCGGTTACGGCCCGTTCGCCGAGGTCCGCGACCCCGACTCCACGTGGCGGCCCGCCCGGTGGTCGCTGTCGCGCGGCATCCACAAGGACCCGGTGCACCAGGGCCCGCTGGGCCCCAAGGGGTACGTACCGGAGGAGTTCCTCGACTGGCGCGAGGTGCCCAGGGGCGGGACCGTCGCCGTACGCACCCGGATCGGGCTGCCCGGATCCGCCGAGGACGGGGCGCAGCGGTATCTCGCCGTGGGGTCGGGGGCCGCGCGGCGGGTACGGGTCGACGGCGCCGAACTGCCCGCCGAGGGCGCCGGGTACCAGTCCTTCAGCCTCCTGCCCACGCACACGGCGGGGCGTACGGTCGAGCTGGAGATCGAGTTCACGGCCGAGCGCGACGGGCCGCTGCGGGCCTCCTTCGCCGTGGTCACCGACCCCGCCGCCTACCGCAGGCCGGAGTGGCTGACCGGCACGGAACCGACCCGTACCTTCCAACTGGCTGAGGTGCCGGACGACGCGGAGATCCTGGTCGCCTGCGAGGGCGCCTGCACGGTGCTGGTCAACGATGCCGAGGTGGGCCGCCAGGGCGACTTCAACCCGTACCCGGGGCACCGCGAGATCCGGGTGCACCCCTACGACCTGCGTACGGTGCTGCGCCCGGGGGAGAACACGCTGACGCTGCGGCTGGGCGAGGGCGGGGCGGCGACGGTGGACTCCCGCTCCCTGGACGTGCTCAGCGGTCCGGGCTGGGACGCGGCGGCGCCACGCCGGCACCACCCGCGCGACCCGCGCTTCCTCTGCGCCCGGGTCAGGCCGCATCCGCTGCCGGGCGCGAGCTGGCTGGAGCCGGGGGCGGCGCAGGACGGTGTCGTCCTGCCGCTGGTGCCCCGTGCCACGGCGTCGGACCGCCCCCGGACCGAATGGCTCCGCTTTCCCGCGCCGCTGGGGACGACCGCGCTGCGCATCCCGACCGGCCTGGCCGTGGTGGTGACGGCCGCGGACGGCACCTACCACCCGGCGGCGGACGGCCGGGTCCGCTTCCCCGCCCCGCTGCCCGCCGGGACGGAGGTCCTGCTGCGGATCACGGCGACGGACGGCCGCAGCGGCGGCGCCCTCCTGGACGCGGCGATCGAGGCCGAGGTCACCGAGGCCCCGGCGGAGCTGGTGGCCTGGGAGGACCTCGGGCTGCGCGCCCTGGGCGGCGAGGTCCGCCACCGTACGGTCTTCCACGCACCGCCCGGCGGGCGGGTGGTGCTCGACCTGGGCGAGGTGCGCGGCACGGCCGACGTGGTGGTCAACGGCGTGCTGGTCGACCAACTCGTCTGGGGCCCCTGGCGCACCGAGATCACCGGCGCCCTGCGCCCCGGCGAGAACGACCTGGAGATCACGGTCCGCTCCACCCTCGCGGGCTACCTGGACGACGCGTCCCCGACGAGGGCCGTCACCGCGGGCCAGGTGCGTACGGGCCTGTTCGGGCCCGTACGCCTGGTGCACCACCGCGCGTGAGCTCCGCTCTCGTGTGAGGGAACGCCCGGGGTCGGGCGTTCGGGCGTTCGTGGGCGTTCGGGTGTTCGGGCGTTCGGGCGGTTCGGTCCGATGGATCCGGGGTACGGGCGGACGCCGTACGTCACCCGGCGGTCAGGGGCAGAGGCGGCACTGGTACGGCAGGGGCATTGCTGAATCGTTGTCCGCGGGGTGCTGAGCGACCGTCTGTTTCCAGCCATGCGCCCGCCCGAATCCGATAACCATCCGGGTTAAACCTTTCCTCGGAATGATCAACGCATCGAGTTAACGCCACCGGTTTCTCTGGACCAACCGGGTGCACCGGCCGTTACTGTTCCCTGGCATCTCGACGGATTCCCGGATGTTCACCCCCTTTCCCCTTCCCTCTTTCCCGGTGCCGCGCAGCCCCGTCGGCCACCGCCTTCACGAAGGAGAGCGCGCCCGATGACTGTTGAAACCGGCCAGGAAGCACCTCTGGAGCTGCCCCGGCAGTCCAGCCTGGGCACGGCGGCGGCCCGCAACCTCGCCACCACCACCAAGTCCGCCCCGCAGATGCAGGAGATCTCCTCCCGCTGGCTGCTGCGGATGCTCCCGTGGGTGGAGACCAAGGGCGGCGCCTACCGGGTGAACCGCCGGCTGAGCTACACCGTCGGCGACGGGCGCGTGGAGTTCGTCCAGGACGGCGCCGTCGTCCGGGTGATCCCCCGCGAACTCGGCGAACTGGCCCTGCTGCGGGGCTACGAGGACCTGGAGGTGCTGACCGCGCTCGCCGGCCGGTGCGTCCAGCGCGACTTCCGGGCCGGCGAGACGCTGGCCGAGCACGGCACGCCCGCCGAGCGGATCCATCTGATCGCCCACGGCCGCGTCAGCCAGACCGCCCCCGGCAAGTACGGCGAGGACGTCGACGTCGCCGTACTCGCCGACGGCGAGCGGTTCGGCGAGCACGCCCTGCTGGACGCGGACGCCCGGTGGGAGTCCACCGCCACCGCCGAGACCGCCGGCACCCTGCTCACCCTGTCCCGCGCCGACTTCGCCGCCGTGATGTCCGCGGCGCCGGGCCTCCAGGCCCATGTCGAGCGGTTCAGCTCGCTCCCCCTGCAACGGCAGAATCGTCACGGCGAGGCCGAGATCGCCATGTCGGCCGGCCACACCGGGGAGCCCGCGCTGCCCGGCGCGTTCGTCGACTACGAACTGAACCCGCGCGAGTACGAACTCTCCCTCGCCCAGACCGTTCTACGGGTCCACACGAGGGTCGCCGACCTCTACAACGGGCCGATGAACCAGACCGAGGAGCAGCTCAGGCTCACCATCGAGGCGCTGCGCGAGCGCCAGGAGTACGAGCTGATCAACAACCGCGAGTTCGGTCTGCTCCACAACGCCGCCTTCAAGCAGCGCATCCAGACCCACGCCGGCCGGCCCAGCCCGGACGACCTCGACGAACTGCTCTGCCGCCGCCGCGGCTCCAAGTTCTTCCTCGCCCACCCGCGGGCGATCGCAGCGATCGGACGCGAGTTCAACCGCCGCGGCCTCTACCCGACCCATGTCGACCTCGGCGGCCAGCAGGTCCCGGCCTGGCGCGGTGTACCGATCCTGCCCTGCGGCAAGATCCCCATCACCAAGGAGAAGACCACCTCGATCCTCGTCATGCGCACCGGCGAGGACAACCAGGGCGTCATCGGTCTGCGCCAGACGGGGCTTCAGGAGGAGTACGAGCCGGGCCTGTCGGTGCGGTTCATGGGGATCGACGAGAAGTCGATCATCTCCTACCTGGTCACCACCTACTACTCCGCCGCCGTCCTCGTGCCCGACGCGCTCGGCGTACTGGAGAACGTGCAGATCGCCGGCAAGCACGACTAGAGCCTCTCGTTCGGGTCTCCCTCCCCGGCCCCGCCACCCGCCCCCTCCGGGACGGGCCGGCCGAGCATGCCCGGAAGCCGGAACGCCCCTCCCCCCACACGCCCGCCAGCAAGGAGCCATGGATGCCCGACCCTGAGCTCTTCCCCGTGCAATCGAGCCTGCCCACGGCCGCTTCCCACTTCGGGGCGCATGTCCTCGGCGACGCCGCCCGCGCCCTCCAGGCCGCGGCCGACGCCCCGCCCCTGGTGTCCTCCGCACCCGCCCCGCCCGCCGTGGACGTCCCCGACGCCGACCTGCGACGGATCCTGGGCGGCCCCAGCGGCCTCGGTACGGCGAGCCTGCGCTTCGCCCCGCGCGAGGTGCCACCGGCGCTGCCACCGACGCCTTCGCCCGCACCCCCGTCCACCTCCTCACCGGAGGAGGGCACCCCGATCCCCGGCCTCTACCACCACCCGGTGGCGGCGCCCGACCCCGTACGGGTGGAAGAGGTCAGCCGCAGGATCAAGACCTGGGCCGTGGACGAGGTCGACCTGTTCCCCGAGGACTGGGAGGACCAGTTCGACGGCTTCTCCGTGGGGCGCTACATGGTCGCCTGCCACCCGGACGCCCCCACCGTCGACCACCTGATGCTCGCCACACGCCTGATGGTCGCCGAGAACGCGGTGGACGACTGCTACTGCGAGGACCACGGAGGCTCGCCCGTCGGCCTCGGCGGACGCCTTCTGCTGGCGCACACCACCCTCGACCCCCTGCACACGACGGCGGAGTACCAGCCGCAGTGGGCACGGTCGCTCCATTCGGACGCGCCGCGACGCGCCTACCGCTCCGCCATGGAGTACTTCCTCCAGGAGGCCGGCCCCTCCCAGGCCGACCGGTACCGGCACGACATGGCCCGGCTGCACATGGGCTACCTCGCCGAGGCCGCCTGGGCCGAGCAGGACCACGTCCCGGAGGTCTGGGAGTACCTGGCGATGCGCCAGTTCAACAACTTCCGCCCCTGCCCCACCATCACGGACACCGTCGGCGGCTACGAACTCCCCGCCGACCTGCACGCCCAGCCCGCCATGCAGCGGGTCATCGCACTGGCCTCGAACGCCACCACCATCGTGAACGACCTGTACTCGTACACGAAGGAGCTCGCGTCCCCCGGCCGCCACCTCAACCTGCCGGTGGTGATCGCCGAACGCGAGAACACCTCCGACCGCGATGCCTACCTCAAGGCCGTCGAGGTCCACAACGAGCTGATGCGCGACTTCGAGACCGCCGCCGCGGCCTTCGCCGCCGCCTGCCCCGTCCCGAGCGTGCAGCGCTTCCTGCGGGGAGTGGCCGCGTGGGTCGACGGCAACCACCACTGGCACCAGACCAACACCTACCGCTACAGCCTGCCCGACTTCTGGTAAGAAGAATGGATTCACCTGTGACCAGCACCGAACTCACCACCGCCGGCTCCTCCGTCTTCATCCCCTCCCCGGCGACGCCCTATCAGGGGGACATCGCCCGCTACTGGGACGGCGAGGCCAGGCCCGTCAACCTGCGGCTCGGCGATGTCGACGGCCTCTACCACCACCACTACGGCATCGGGGACGTCGACCACGACGCCCTTGGCGACCCCGAGGGCAGCGCGTACGAGAAGAAGCTGATCGCCGAACTCCACCGCCTGGAATCGGCACAGGCCGAACTCCTCCTGGACCACCTCGGCCCCCTCGACCGCGACGCCACCCTCGTGGACGCCGGCTGCGGCCGCGGCGGCTCGATGGTGATGGCCCATCAGCGCTTCGGCTGCACGGTCGAGGGCGTCACCCTGTCCGCCAAGCAGGCCGACTTCGCCAACCGGCGCGCCCGCGAACTCGGCATCGACGACCATGTCCGCGCCCGCGTCTGCAACATGCTCGGCACCCCCTTCGAGACCGGGCAGGCCGCGGCCTCGTGGAACAACGAGTCGTCCATGTACGTCGACCTGGACGACCTCTTCGCCGAGCACTCCCGCGTCCTCGCGACCGGCGGCCGCTACGTGACCATCACCGGCTGCTGGAACCCGCGGTACGGCCAGCCGTCGAAGTGGGTCTCCCAGATCAACGCGCACTTCGAGTGCAACATCCACTCCCGCCGGGAGTACCTCCGCGCCATGGCCGACAACCGCCTCGTCCCCCAGGCCGTCGTCGACCTCACTCCCGCGACCCTGCCCTACTGGGAACTGCGGGCGACCTCCTCACTGGTCACCGGTATCGAGGAAGCGTTCATCAACTCGTACAAGGACGGCTCCTTCCAGTACCTCCTGATCGCGGCCGACCGCGTCTGACGGTGATCTCCCCTGCGGCGGCGAGCTGATCACGTACGGGGGTCTCGGCAGTGTGGGCCTTGTTGTGCACGAACTGGAGCCAGCCCTTGGGCTTGCTGTCGGGCAGGGCGCGCCACACCGCGGCCGTGAAGGCGCCGTCCGGCGCCTTCACGGTCTTTCGGACCACCTTGCCTCCTGTGGCGCCGAGGAGCCCGTCGCGAGCGACAACGCCGGGCGGCGGCAGGGCGGCGGCAGGGCAATCGGCCTTCTGCCACTTAATGAAAACGTCACTTAATGACAAACGCTGCAAGAGTGATCCACCGAGGCCCGCGGCCGCCCCGCGACTCGCGCCACCCGAAGAGGGGGATGGCGTCACGTGTCGCTAGATGACAAGATGTCATCTAGCGACACAACGGCAGGACGTCTCACCCTCAGACGAACTCGGGAGGACCGACCACCATGGAGACCAAGAGCTTCCTGGAGACAGAGCCCGACACACAGACGGAGCGGACGGCACCCCGGCGGCAGCCCTCGGTGCTCGACCAAGCGGGAGGCGCCAAGGGAGTCGTCTACTCGGCGCTGCCCGTGCTGGCCTTCGTCATCGCCCACAACTTCCTCGAGCTCACGGCTTCGATCGTCGCCGCCTTCGCCGTCGCGGTGGCCATCGGCGGGGCGCGGCTGGTGCGCGGGGAGTCGGTGCAGCCCGCGATCGGCGGCGTGTTCGGCGTCGCGATCGCCGCCGGCGCCGTCTGGTTCACCGGCTCCGCGAAGGACTACTTCCTCATCGGTATCTGGGCGAGCCTGGCCGGCGCGATCCTCTTCGTCCTCTCCGTCCTGGTGCGGTGGCCGCTGGCCGGCGTGGCCTGGAACGCGGCCACCGGCAAGGGCACCGTCTGGCGCTCGGACAAGCGCTCGCGGCTCTACTACGACATCGCCACCCTGGTCCTGGCCGCCGTCTTCGGTGCCCGGTTCGCCGTCCAGCAGTACTTCTACGCGACCGACCAGGTCGGTTCGCTGGGCATCGCCAAGATCGCCATGGGCTTCCCGCTGCTCGCCCTCGCCCTCCTGGTGGTCGCCTGGGCCGCCCGGCGCTCGAACAGGCGGCTGACCGCCCTCGGGCTGCTGCCCGCCAAGCGCGCCTGACCTCCCCCGGTGGGCACCGGCCGCCCGACGGCGCTCAGCATCAGTTCTCCGCCACTGTGAACCACTCGGTGCCGCCGAGCAGGAACTCGTGGACGGGACGGCCCCGGCTGCCGCTGGTGCGGAACGGTTGTCCGTGGTCGTCGATCCGCGTGGTTCCCTGACGGCCGCCGCTGGACCACTGCAACTCCACGTACCACTTCACATCGTGGGCACGGGCATGGGCGGTGATGTACAGCACCTCGGGATCGGACCGGCTCACCTTGTAGGGAACACCGCGCTGGCCTGCCTTCGGAGCGATGGCGGGGTGGGCGGCGTCGAGATCCGTGTCGAACGACCTCGTCTCCACGCCTCCGCCGCAGCCCGACGCCCCCAGGTACGCGTTCCAGGCCGGGGGCGCGGTCGAGTCGACCACCCGGACGTGCAGGGACTCGATGACGACGGTCGCGTCCCCGGTGCCCTGGACGGTCAGCGCCACTCGCTGTGTGTCGGCGGCGACGGCGCCGTGCGCCGCCACCCACCCCGGCACGTCCTGCCCCATCACCGGCGGCGAGACCTCACCGGGAGGCCGGTTGATCAGGTACTTCCCCTCGCACTGCGGGTCGTCCCAGGCATACGTGCGGGTGGACACCGTCAGCGGGACCGCCCCGCCGTCCCGGACGCGGCCCGGGTCGGGGCTGTGCGCCGAGGTGTCCGTACCGCGTACCGACGGCTCGGCGCCGGACGGTTCGGGGGCCGGGGGCGAGGTGGGGGACGGGGAGAGGCTCGTACGTGCGGAGGGACGTACGGAGGGACGTACGGAGACGGAGGAGGACGCGGACGCCGATGGGGGAGGCGTGGCGGAGGCCCCCGTACCGCCCGGCCGACCGGTCTTCGCCAGGTCCGCCTCCCGGTCCTCCGGGCCGACCGTGAGCGCGGTGGACACGGCGACGGCGACAGCGGTACCCGCCGCGACCAGGGCCCACCGCCGGCGGGCGGTGCGGAGAAACGTCGCCATCCGGCGAGCGGGGACAGCCGCCTCCGGCGACGGTCGGTCCGTGCGTACCTGCGCGGAGGGCGGTTCCGGGTCCGCCGCGGCCCGCCGGGCGCGTTCCCGTGCCGCGTCCGCCAGGACCCAGCGCCGGTGCAACTCGACCAGTTCCTCGGGGGTCGCCCCGCACACCCGGGCGAAGCGGGAGACGGCCGCGTTGTCGGCCGGTACCCCTTCCCCCTTGCAGTACCGGTGCAGCGTCGAGGTGCTCATGTGCGCCCGCTTCGCCACAGCCTCGTAACTCAGCCCGGACCGCTGCTTCAACTCGCGCAGCAGCGCGGCGAAATCAGCGATCTCCTCAGCCGGACTCACCGGTCCTCCATTCCGTTCGACATCCCAGGAAGGTCATGTCTGGCCTGGTCAGACCCAGTTGGCACATCCCAGCGTCCCGAAATCCCCGATGGAATGGCGGATGGGACGCCCCACGACGCAGGCTCGGGTCATCCAAGCACGGTGCCGACCCAGCGATCGGCCCGCTGAACCCCCCTTTCCCGGACCGCACTTCCGGCGCGCCACCCGCACGCCACACGGCCCGGCCAGGACAGACAGACCGACCGACAGACCGACACAGTCCACCACCGGAAGAACGCCTTCCGTCGTTCAGAGAAAGCAGTCCGTTCATGCGTATCGCCACTCGTTCCGCCTCCCGCACGGCCGCCTCCTCCATGGTCCTCGCCGCGGCGCTCGCCTTCGTCGGCGTCCAGGCCGCCGGGCAGACCGCCTCCGCCGCAACGAAGGCGGCCGTCGTCACCTGCACCCCGGCGAACACCCAGTTGACCGTCAGCGACGTGTCCCGCCCGATCAACCACCTGCTGCTCAAGGCCACCAACACCGGCACCCAGCCCTGCTACGCCTACTCCGCCCCCTACCTGAGGGCCGGCGCCGACGCCCAGGCCCCGCTGTGGTGGGCCGAGGAGACCACGCCGCAGGCCGTGGTGACGCTCGAACCCGGCGAGTCCGCGTACGCGGGCATCACGACGTCCTCCCCCGACGGCGAGGGGGGCGCCACCGCGAAGACCCTGGGGGTGCTCTTCTCCGACAGGAAGGGCAACGCGACCGGCAACGAGAAGACCCTGACGCTGCCGAACGGCGGTGTCTTCTTCAACAGCTCCGCCCAGGTCACGTACTGGCAGGACAACCCGGCGGACGCCCTCGCCTGGTAGTCGCCCCCACGTCCCACGACACAGCCGCCGCCGACGGAACCGCGTCCCGCCTTCACCGGGGGCGCGGTTCCGTCGGCGGCGGCACCCGCGTCAGCCAGGACGTCCTGGTGGTGACCGTCCGGCGGGACTTCTTGGGCCTCGGGCTGCCCTCGCCGCCCTCGACGGAGCACGGCTCGAACCGGGCATCGCCCCGACCTGCAACTTTCACATGCGAATAGGCACCCGAACGTCCTCCGCACCGATTACCCCGTCCGGGACGGGGGCGGGGCCGGTCGGCCCCTTGGTCGCCGTACACCGCGAGCTCACAATCTTCGTGGAGGGGGCGGTTTCCGGCCCAAGGGGGGATCAGCCGCAGGAGGGATCATGTATCACGCTCCCCACCATGTGAGCGATGTGATGACGCGGCCCGTGGTGGCCGTGGGACCGGACGCCGGGTTCAAGGAGATGGTCGAGACCATGGGCCGCTGGAAGGTGAGCGCACTGCCGGTTCTGGTGGGTGACGGGCGGGTGGCCGGGGTGGTCTCGGAGGCCGACCTGCTGCCCAAGGAAGAGTTCCGGGACGCGGATCCGAGCCGGGCGGAGCAGATGCGCCGACTCGCGGATCTGCGCAAGGCGGGGGCGGTGACCGCCGAGGAGCTGATGAGTGCTCCGGCCACCACCGTCGACGAGGACGCGACCCTGGCGCAGGCCGCGCGGACGATGGCACTGCGAAGGCTGAAACGGCTTCCGGTGGTGGATTCCGCGGGCATGCTCCGGGGGATCGTCAGCCGTTCCGACCTGTTGAAGGTATTCCTGCGGTCCGACGAGGACATCGCGCAGGAGGTGCGCGAAGAGGTGGTGCAGCGCCTCTTCCTGGTGTCCCGTGAGAGCGTGCTGGTCACTGTCGAGGATGGCGTGGTCACCCTCAGTGGCACGATTCGCGACACCGCCCTCGTGCCGATCGCCGCCCGTCTCACCCGGGCGGTCGAAGGAGTGGTGGACGTCGAGTGCGATCTCGTCGGCCCTGCGGCCCGGCGGACCGAACCTCCTTCGGCGGGGCCTCAGTTCTGACCGTCACGACCATCTGTCGGAGTCGTACGTCCTGGCCGGCGGCATCGTGGTGCGGATACGGTCCCGGGGAAACCCCTCGTCCGCCAGGAGCGGCCGTCGGGCAGGACGGCGAACGCCTCGTAGCCGTCGAGGGACTCCACCCAGTCGTGGGCCGCGTCGCCCATGGCGAAGGCGGCGGTGGCGTACGCGTCGGTCAGGGTCAGACCGGGGCCGGTGAGCGTGACGGAGGCGGGACCGACGGCGGGCGCGCCGGTGTGCGGGTCGACGATGTGGGCACCCCGTTCGGCCGTGCCCGAGGTGGCGACGGCCAGGTCCCGGCCGGTGACGACCGCACACAGCGCGCCCGGCCGCAGCGGATGGGCGATGCCGACTCGCCACGGCGTGCCGGGTGCGGCCTCGCCCCTGAGCCGGAGGTCTCCGCCGCCGTTGACACAGGTGTTGCGGGCACCGGCGTCGTACAGGATGCGTGAGGCGTGCTCGATCGCCCATCCCTTGACCAGGCCGGAAGGGTCGAGCGTGCCGGCCGGCCGATGGCTGAACCAGCCGCCGCTGACCCGTGCGGCGCCTTCGCAGAGGGCGAGGACGTCCCGTACTTCCTGGGAGCAGCCGGCCGTTTCGGTCTCACCGCGGGCCAGACGGCTGACCGTGCTGTCGGGCCGGTACGGGGAGTACTCGGCGTCGACATGGTGCAGCCAGGTCACGGCCTCCCGTAGGGCATCCCCGATCGCCGGGGTGCGGGGGTCGCGTACGTCGAAGGAGAAGACCGTCCCCATCACGTGCTCGACGTGGCGCGGGCCGCTCGGGCCGTCAGACACCGGCCTGGTCCAGCGCGCTCTGCAGGGACTGGATGTAACCCTGGCTGGTGTAACTGGCCCCGGAGACCGCATCGATGTGGGCGCTGTGCGCCCCCAGTGCCTCCTGTGTCAGTTGGGGCACGGCGTATCCGGCGAGTTGCTGGCTGCGACCGTCCCCGGAAGGGACCCGCAGGACCTTGACCGCGGTCAGCCGCCCGTTCCTGACGGTCGCGGAGACCTGCACCGTGCCGTACGGGGTGGACACGGCATCGCCGGTGTAGGTGCCGCCGGCCGGGTGTGAGCCGCCCTGCGCGGGTGAGGCCGCGTCGCGGGACGGGGCCGCGGCCTGGGGCTGGGAGGTTCCCGCCGGTGGCGGGGCGCCGCCACCGGCGGGAACGGCGGTGTGGTGCGGTTTCAGGGAGAGCAGCAGGACGACGACGGCGCTGGTCGACGCGGCGGCCAGCACGGCTCGACGGACGGGTGCGGACATGCCGGGGCTCCTCAGAACGCGAACGACTCGTGGTGGATGTGGCGGCGCGGCACCCCGGCCCCACGCAGGGCGCGGCGTGCGGCGTCGGTCATCCCGGGCGGGCCGCACAGATACACCTCGTGCGCGGCGAGGTCCGGCACCAGGCGGGTCAGGGCACGGGCGGTGAGCGGTGAGGTCCGGGGGGAGGTCCTGGACACCGGGGTCATGGCCGGTTCATCGACCACGTAGTGCACGACTGCGCCCCGGGAGGCGGCGATCGCGTCGAGTTCGCCGCGCAGCGCCAGGTCCTCGGGGCGACGGGCCCGGTAGACCAGTGTGACCTCGCCCGGCAGGGTCTCGAAGAGCGCCCGAAGCGGGGTGATCCCCACGCCGCCCGCCAGCAGCAGCACCTTGGGGGACCGGCGCCGTGCCGCGGTGAAGGCACCGTACGGGCCCTCGGCCCACACCCGGGTCCCCGGCCGCAGGGTTGCGAGGGCGGCGCTGTGCCCGCCCGCCGCCTTGACGGTGATCCGCAGTTCGCGCGGGTGCGGCGGCGCGGAGAGCGAATACGGGTTGGCGGCCCACCACAGGCCCGGCGCCAGGAAGCGCCAGCGGAAGAACTGCCCCGAGCGCGCGTTCAGTTCCTCCAGGTGCCGGCCGGTCAGATGGACGGAGACGACCCCCGGTGCCTCGTACCGCAGCCCGGCGACGCGCAGCCGGTGGCGCAGATTACGCCGTACGGGGACCGCGAAGCGGTACCAGCCGATCAGCGCGGCCACCCCGAGGTAAAGGGCGTACCAGACCGCTCGGGTGGCGGGGTGGCCGACGAAGTCCGCGCCGTTGCTGAGCTGGTGGAAGAAGGCGAGGAAGACCGCCAGGTAGGTCGCGAAGTGGAGATAGTGCCAGGTCTCGTACCGCATCCTGCGGCGCGCGGCCCGTGCCGAGACGATCCCCGTGGCGACCAGCAGCAGGAAGGCGGCTGTCGCCTTGAGCATGTCCGGATAGCGCAGCACGAGCGTGGACGTCTGGTGCACCACACCGGTGTCCGAGGTGAGCGCGTACCCCCAGATGATCAGCAGCGTGTGGGCGAGCACCAGGGAGATCGTGTACCGGCCGCCCGTGGCGTGCCAGCGCGCGAGCCGGTCGCTGCCGACGGTGTGGTCCAGGACGGGAACGCGGGCCATCAGCGCCACCAGTACGGCGCAGGCGTATCCGGCAAGGAGCCCCGTGATCCGGCCCGCGTCGGTCAGCCACCCCGCCGCGCCCACCACGGAGGTGGTGTCGTTCCACCACAGGGCGAGCACTCCGGCGGCGCCCACCCAGACGGCGCACTGCGTCAGAAGGGGAACGAGCGAGCGCGGACGGCGGGGACGGACCGCGCGGCCGGCCTGATGGCGGGTGTGGATCGCCGTACTCATGGGGCCCTCTCTCCTCAAGGTGAGGGCCAGCGTCACAGCACGACCTCTGAGAAGCCTCTGAGCGCGGCGGCAGGGCCGGTGCCGCTGTCGGTATTCAGAGGAAACTCAGAGCCTGCCGTGGCCCCGCACCGCCGCTGACGAGCGATGCTGGATCCACCATGAACCTCCACAGCTCCCCGCCCCGCCTGTACGGCGATGACGGTGGCCCCGTCCGGGTGCTCGTCGTCGACGACGAGCCCGACCTCACCGAGGTCCTCTCCGGCGTGCTGTCGGACGAGGGCTGGCAGGTCCGTACCGCCGCGGACGGGGCCACCGCCGTCGCCGTCGCCCGCGCCTTCCGGCCGCACGCCGTCGTCCTGGACTGGATGCTGCCCGACATGGACGGTCTGCGGGTGCTGCGGGAGCTGCGGGCGGCGAGCGGGGAGCTGGGACATGTGTGTGTCCTCTTCCTCACCGCGCGGGACTCCGTGCAGGACCGCGTCGCCGGGATCACCGCGGGCGGCGACGACTACGTGACCAAGCCCTTCAGCCTGGAGGAGGTGCTGGCCCGGCTGCGCGGGCTGCTGCGCAGGGCGGGCATGGCGCGCGAACCCGACGCCGGCGGGCCGGACGGCGGCGTCCGGCTGACGGTCGGCGATCTGGTCATGGACGAGGAGGCGCGCGAGGTGACCCGGGGCGGCGCGCTCGTGGAGCTGTCACGAACGGAGTTCGAACTGCTCAGGTTCCTCATGCGCAACCCGCGCCGTGTGATGTCCAAGGCGCAGATCCTCGACCGCGTCTGGTCGTACGACTTCGGTGGCCGCGCACACGTCGTCGAGCTCTACATCAGCTATCTGCGCAAGAAGGTCGACGCCGGCCGGACACCGATGATCCACACCGTGCGCGGGGTGGGCTACGTACTCAAGCCGGCGCCCTGATGTGCGCCGCGGTCCGTACCCACGCGCTCGCCCTGACACGGCGGCTGCGCCCCCGCACCCTGCGTGGTCAGCTCACCACCGGGCTCGTCGTGCTGCTGGCCCTCGCCTGTCTGGCCGTGGGCGTCACGACCGTCCTGGCGCTCGAAGGTTTCCTGGTGCGCCGGCTGGACCAGCAGCTCACCGCGTCCGGGGGGCGCTTCGCGGCGAGCCTGGAGCACGAGGCCACCCCGGACTCCGACAACCGGCCCGACACCCGGGGCCAGTCGGAGGGCACGTTCGGCGCCCGCCTGCTGCACGGCACGACCACCCGGGCGGCCGTCGTACAAGACCGGACGGACGCACCGGTGCCGCTCACCGTCGGGGACCGGCGGGCCCTGGCCGGCGTCCCCGTCGACGGGGACGGCCACAGTCGGCGGCTGTCCGCACTCGGCGCCTACCGGCTCACCGCCGTACGGGGCGACGACCGGGACGTCCTGATCACCGGGCTGCCGCTGCGGCCCGTGGAGGAGACCGTGCACCGGCTGGAAGGCGTGGAGGTGGCGGTCTTCGGCGCCGCCCTCGCCGCCACCGGTGTCGTGGGAGCCCTCTGGGTACGGCTCTCCCTGCGGCCCCTGAGACGGGTCACGACCACCGCGGTGAGTGTGGCCGAACGGCCTCTGGCCAGCGGTGACGTCGCCATGCCGGAGCCGGTCCCGGTCGCCGACCCCCGGACCGAGGTCGGGCAGGTCGCCACCGCGGTCAACCGCATGCTCGGCCATGTCGGCAGCGCCCTGGAGCGGCGCCAGGCCAGCGAGGAACGGCTGCGTCACTTCGCCGCGGACGCCAGCCACGAACTGCGTACCCCCGTGGCCAACATCCGCGGTCACGCGGAACTGGCGCTGCGGCACCGCGGCCCCGTACCGCCCGAGGTCCGGCGTGCGCTGGACCGGATCCACGCCGAGTCCCGGAGGATGAGCCGACTCGTAGACGACCTGCTGCTGCTCGCCCGGATCGACGCGGGGCGCGCCCTTGACCGGGCCCCGGTGGATCTGACCCGGCTCGTCCTCGACGCGACGGAGGACGCGCGGGCGGCCGGCCCCGGACACCGGTGGCTGCTCGACCTGCCCGAAGAAGCGGTGACGGTCACGGGTGACGAACACCGGCTGCACCAGGCCGTCGGGAACCTCCTCGCCAACGCCCGTACCCACACCCCGGCCGGCACGGAGGTCACCGTACGACTCACGTCCGGCACCGAGGCCGCCGCCGGGCACTCCCGGGTCGGGCTCACGGTCGAGGACAACGGCCCCGGCATCCCCCCGGAGCTCCGGCCCGAGGTGTTCGGCCGCTTCGTCCGCGCGGACCACAGCCGCTCGCGTACGGCGGGCAGCACCGGCCTGGGCCTCGCCATCGTCCACGCGGTGGTGACCGCGCACGGCGGCACGGTCGACGTCGAGAGCCGCCCCGGGCACACGGTCTTCACCGTCGAACTCCCCGCGCCGCCACCGGAGGGACAGGGCCCTTCGGGCCTCGCAGATCGAGCCAGCGGGCCGTGCCAGGAGTGATGGCGGCCGTCCGGCCACGGACCGTCACCCGCACGGGGTCCTCGTCGGACTCCGCGACCGCGACGCGCACCCGCTCCGCGCGGAACCTCAGGTCCACGTCCCAGTGACCGCGATAGCGGATACGGAATCCGAACTTCGACAACTGCGGCAGCGGTGAGGGATCCAGCCGCAGCCCGTCGGTACCGGCCTCAAGGCCGGTCAGTCCGCGCTGCACGAAGTCCAGGGTGCCGGCCATCGCACCGAGGTGGATTCCTTCCGGCGTGGTGCCGCCCTGGATGTCCGCCACGTCCCCGGTCAGGGCCTCCTCCGCGTACGTCCACGCCTCGTCGCGGCGGACCCGGGCCAGCACCCACGCGTGGACGAGCGCGCTGAGGGTGGAACCGTGGCTGGTGCGGCGCAGGTAGTAGTCGACGGTGGTCCGCCACATGTCGTCGTCGAGAGAGTGGCCGAGCCACCGGAACAGGCCCGCGAGTTCCCGGGGCGGGAAGAGGTATCCCAGCATCAGTACATCGGCCTGTTTGGACGCCTGGTAGCGGTTGACGGTGTCGCCCTCGGCCTCGAGGATCCGGTCCAGCCTGCGGATGTCGCCGTACCGTTTCCGGTAGCCCGCCCAGTCCAGCTCCGCCAGCTCCCCGTATCCGGCGAACTGGCTGATGATCCCGTGGTGGTACGGCACATGAAGACGGTGGGCGATGTCCGCCCAGTGCGCCGGATCGTCGGCGGAGAGCTGGAGTCGCTCGTACAGCTCACTCCGCCGGGAGGCGGGGAGCCTGTGGCACACGTCGCGCGCCCTCATCAGCACCCATGAGGCCGTGACGTTCGTATAGGTGTTGTCGTCCAGTCCCGCCGTGGCGGCGCCGGGGTACCCGTCGTGATACTCGTCGGGACCGACGACGCCCCGAATCCGGTAGCGGGCGAGGGACGGGTCCCAGACGGCGCTGTCCGCCCAGAAGCGGGCGACCTGGATCAGCGTCTCCGCGCCCTTCGTGTACAGGAAGCCGGTGTCACCGGTGGCCCGCCAGTACTGCCACACGTTGTAGGCGACGGCGGAGCCGACGTGGTGCTGGAGCCGGGAGTGGTCGGGCAGCCACCGTCCCGAGCGGGGGTTGAGGTGGAGTTCCTGGGTCTCCTCGCGGCCGTCGCTGCCGCTCTGCCAGGGAAACATCGCCCCCTTCCGGCCGGCCTCCCGCGCCGCGCGGCAGGCCGCGGGCAGCCGCCGGTGTCGGTAGCTGAGCAGGGCGCGGGAGACCTCGGGGAAGTGGAGGTTCAGGTACGGCAGGACGAACAGCTCGTCCCAGAAGACATGCCCCCGGTACGCCTCGCCGTGCAGCCCTCTGGCGGGGACGCCGGCGTCCAGCTCGGCCGTGTGCGGGGAGAGGGTCTGGAGGACGTGGAACAGGTGCAACCGCAGGATCCGCCCGGCCTCCCCCGGGACCTCGAGCTCCGCCCTGTGCCACAGTCTCTCCCAGGCACGGTGGTGCGAGACCAGCAGAGCGCGGAAGTCCGGGGCTTCGCGCACCGCTTCCACAGCGGCCCGCCGGGGGCCGCCGATGGCCGGGGTGCGCGAGGTGTACAGGGCGACCGTCTGGTCCACGGACACCGTCCCCCCTGCCACGACCGGGATGGCCAGCGTCCGGAACGCCGCCCGCTCGGTGAGCCGGGCGCGGGACGCGGCTGTGGGGAGATCTGCCGACCGGGTGCGCGTCGCCAGCGCGATCCGGATGTCGGAGTTCACCGTACGGCAGCGCAGCCACACGGTGTCGTTCTCCTCGGCTCCGGTGAGCCAGTGGGTCAGATGCCGGTTCGCCAGACCGCGGTAGCGTTCGACTCCGGCGTTCCGCACATCACCGTCCAGCCCTGATTCCACTTGCACTTCCCCGGTCCACCCCTGGGCGGTGAACGAGGTGCGCTGGGCCGCCAGATGGGGCTCGCCCATGTGGACGAGACGGCACTGCTCCACGCCCAGCCGCCCGGGGCCCTCGTGGAGCGCGTACTCCGATCTCCGGGTGAGCGTGCCGTGCCGTAGGTCCAGCGTCTGCCGGTACGCCACGAGCGGGCCGCTGTCCGGGGAGAGCCAGGGCCCTGGATCCGCTCCTTCGGGGCGTACGCGGTAACGCAGGGGCAACCAGTTGGGCAGATTGGCCAGGTCCTCGTTCTCGGTCCGGTGTCCCGCCACCGTGGAGACCAGCCGGTCGTAGCAGCCGGCCGCGTAGGTACCCGGGTAGTGCGCGGGACCGGCGGTGGTCTCGGACGCGGCGCCGCGCGTGGCGAAGTAGCCGTTTCCCAGCGTGCACAGGGTCTCGCGCAGCCGCTCCGACCGGGGGTCGTAGCCCTCGTACGTCTAGGTCCAGGCGTGCATGGTCAGCCCTCCCCGGGGAGAAGCAGTTCGCCCGGGTCGGCCACCACCACGTCGGCGCCGTACCGGCGCAGCCGGGCGGCGCCGGTACCCCCCGTCGTACGGTCCACCCCGACCACCAGGCCGAAACCACCGCGCCGGCCCGCTTCGACGCCTGCTGTCGCGTCCTCGACGACGGCGCTCTCCCGCGCGGGGACACCGAGACGCCCGGCGGCCTCCAGGAAGAGCGCGGGATCGGGCTTGCCCGCCAGCCCCAGGCGGCGGGCCTCGTTTCCGTCCACGACCGTGGGGAGCAGGTCGAGCACCCCGGCAGAGGAGAGCAGTTCGGTGGCGTGGCGGGACGCCGAGACGGCCGCGCGGGGTACGTTCGCGCGGCGCAGCGCGCGGAGCAGGCGTACGGTTCCCGGCCAGGCGTCGACGCGGTGTTCCCGCAGCCATGCGCGGAACAGCCGTTCCTTTTCGGCGGCGACGGCCATGACGGTCGCCGTGCCCGGCCCGTCGTCCGGGTCACCGAGGGGCAGCGACAGCCCGCACGCGTGGAGGAAGGCGGTTGCCCCGTCCTGGCGGGACCTGCCGTCCACGTAGCGGCGGTAGTCGTCCTCGGGGTCGAAGACGCGGTCGGCTCCCGCCGCCCTGAGGCAGGCATCGAACGCGCCCTTCCACGCCGCGGCGTGCGCTCCGGCGGAGTCGGTGATGACACCGTCGGTGTCGAGGACCACGGCCCGCACGGAGCGCAGGCACGGCGCCAGGTGCTCGGCCGGGGTGGCCGCCGGGCGGGTCATGGCGCGCGTGTCCCGGTGTCCACGGGCACCGGTTGCCAGGTCCAGTCCGTGACCTCGGGGAGGTCGGTGCCGTGTTCGCGGATCCAGGCGTGGTGCCTGAGGCGGATGTCCTCCATGGCCTGGCGTACGCCGGTGGCGCGTACCGCGAGTCCGGGGACGCGGTCGATGACGTCCATGACGAGCCGGTAGCGGTCGAGGTCGTTGCGGACGACCATGTCGAAGGGGGTCGTGGTGGTGCCCGACTCCTTGTAGCCGCGTACGTGCAGGTTCGGGTGGCCGGTGTGGCGGTAGGCGAGGCGGTGGATCAGCCAGGGGTATCCGTGGTAGGCGAAGATGACCGGCCTGTCGGGGGTGAACAGCGCGTCGTACTGGCGGTCGGAGAGTCCGTGCGGGTGCTCGCTCTCGGGCAGCAGCCGGGCCAGGTCGACGACGTTGACGACCCGCACGGCGAGTTGTGGCAGGTGACGGCGGATCAGCAGGGCAGCCGCCAGGACCTCCTGGGTCGGTACGTCCCCGGCGCAGGCCAGCACCACATCGGGCGCCTCGCCGTCCCGTTCGGTGCCCGCCCAGGGCCAGACGCCCGCGCCGCGCGCGCAGTGGGCGCGGGCCTCGTCCAGGGTGAGCCAGTCGTAGCAGGGCTGTTTTCCGGCGACGACGACATTGACGTAGTCGCGGCTGTGCAGGACGTGTTCGGCGACGGAGAGCAGCGTGTTGGTGTCCGGGGGCAGGTAGACCCGTACGACCTCGGGGGCCTTGTTGAGTACGTGGTCGACGAAGCCGGGGTCCTGGTGGGAGAAGCCGTTGTGGTCCTGGCGCCACACGTGCGAGGTGAGCAGGTAGTTGAGGGAGGCGATGGGGCGGCGCCACGGCAGGGCGCGGGAGACCTTCAGCCACTTGATGTGCTGGTTGACCATGGAGTCGACGATGTGGACGAAGGCTTCGTAGCAGGAGAACAGGCCGTGGCGGCCGGTGAGGAGATAGCCCTCCAGCCAGCCCTGGCAGGTGTGTTCGGAGAGGATCTCCATCACGCGGCCGTGCCGGTCCAGATCCTCGTCCACCGCCGTCGTCTCCGCCTGCCAGACCTTTCCCGTGGCCTTGTAGAGGGCCTGGAGCCGGTTGGAGGCGGTCTCGTCCGGACCCATGACACGGAAGTCACGCCGCTCGTCGGTGGCTTCCATGACCGCCTCCAGCAACTCGCCGAGGACACGGGTCGGCTCGTGCTGGGTCGTCCCGGGCCGGTCGACGGGTACCGCGTACCGCTCCAGGGCGGGTACCGGCAGTTCGCGCAGCAGGAGACCGCCGTTGGCGTACGGGCTCGCGCCGAGGCGGCGCTCGCCTTCGGGCACGCAGGCGAGCACCTGGGGGCGGGGGCCGCCGTGCCGGTCGAAGAGGTCGTCCGGCCGGTACGAGCGCAGCCACCTCTCCAACTGCCGCAGGTGCTCGGGATTCTCGCGGACGCCGGAGAGCGGCACCTGGTGCGCCCGCCAGGTCCCCTCGACGGGCAGGCCGTCGACGGTGGCGGGGCCGGTCCAGCCCTTCGGCGTCCGCAGCACGATCACCGGCCAGCGGGCGCGTTCCGTGACGCCTTGTTCACGGGCCGTGCGCTGGATCAGCGCGATACGGTCCAGGGCGGTGTCCATCGCCCGGGCCATGGCCCGGTGGACGGTCTCCGGATCGTCGCCGCTGACGTGCAGCGCCTCGTGCCCGTACCCCCGCAGCAGCTCGTCCAGCTCCGCCTCGGGGATCCGGGCCAGGACGGCCGGGTTGGCGATCTTGTAGCCGTTGAGGTGGAGGATCGGCAGCACCGCGCCGTCGTGCACCGGGTCGAGGAACTTGTTGGAGTGCCAGGACGCCGCCAGCGGTCCGGTCTCCGCCTCCCCGTCGCCGATCACGCAGGCGACCAGCAGCTCGGGGTGGTCGAAGGCGGCTCCGTAGGCGTGCGAGAGGGAGTAGCCCAGCTCGCCGCCCTCGTGGACGGAGCCCGGCGTCTCGGGCGCGACATGGCTGGGGACCCCGCCGGGAAAGGAGAACTGCCGGAAGAGCCGGGCCATGCCGTCCGCGTCCCTGCCGATGTCCGGATACGTCTCGGAGTAGCTGCCCTCCAGCCAGGAATTGGCCAGCACGGCCGGGCCGCCGTGGCCGGGGCCCCAGACGCACAGGACGGGCAGGTCACGGGCTCTGATCACGCGGTTGAGGTGGGTGTGGACCAGGTTGAGACCCGGCGAGGTGCCCCAGTGGCCGAGCAGCCGCGGCTTGATGTGCACCGGGCGCAGTGGCTCGGTGAGCAGCGGGTTGCCCATGAGGTAGATCTGGCCGGCCGCCAGGTAGTTGGCCGCGCGCCAGTGGGCCATCAGGGCCGCCAGTTCCTCGTCGGGGACCGGGGCCGACGGTGGCGTACTCGTCTCGGGCATCGCTTCCTCCGAAGTCTCGCGGACGCCTTGGGCTGATCCCCTGCACGGTCCGTACTCCACGGTCCCTGTTACGGACCGCCTCCGCCCATGCGCCGACAGGTCCCCGCCGGAGGGCCGAACGGCCCGCAGGACGGCACCGGACAGCCCCAGCGGGCCGCCCGCCCGGGGGCGGATCGTGAAAGCCGGTCTCCCCCGATCGGATGAAGGGCACGCGATGAGATTCCGCAGGGCCGGTGACGTGATGACCGCGGACGCCATTCGCGCGGAAGCCGCCACGCCGATCGCCGACGTGGCCCGGTGGATCGCGGAGCACGGAATCGGCGGTCTGCCGGTCGTGGACGACGACGACAAGGTGATCGGAGTCGTCGCCCGTTCCGATCTCGCCCCGTACCAGGACGGGACAGGGCGCTTCGCACGCCCCGACGAGGCCCCCCTGCCCGCCCGGCCGGATGCCGCGGGCCTCACCGCCGGTGAGCTGATGTCAGCTCCGGCGGTCACCGTCCACGCGGTCGACTCCCTCGCACTGACCGGTCGCACCATGGCCGACCGCCGTGTCGGCCGGCTGCCGGTGGTGGACGAGGAGGCCCGCCTCGTCGGCATCCTCACCCGGCGTGACCTGCTGCGGGTGTTCGTCCGCCCCGATTCCGACCTCCGCGACGAGATACTCGACGAGGTCGTGGTCCGCGCCCTGTGGCTCGATCCCGCCCTGCTCACCGTGTCGGTCGTCGACGGCGTGGTGACCTTGCGCGGCCGTCCGGGGTGTGACGTGGACGCGTCCGTCGCGACGGGGATGGTGGCCCGCGTCGACGGGGTGGTCGCGGTGGTGAACGAACTGACCGGCCGGTGCGCACACGCTTCCCGATGAGGTGCGACGAAGATGACCACGACAAGGAACATGTTCGACGGGCTGCCCCCCGACCGGCGCGAACGACTGCGGGAAGTCGTCACGGACGTGACCTTCCCCGATGGCACACGCATTTTCGACGAGGGCCGGCGTGCCGACCGGTTCTGGGTCGTACGCAGCGGCCAGGTGGCGCTGGACGTGCATGTTCCCGGGCGACAGGCGGCGGTCGTCGAGACGCTGGGTCCCGGTGCACTGCTCGGCTGGTCCTGGCTGTTCCCTCCGTACGTGTGGCACCTGGGCGCGCAGGCCGTCCGTACCGTCCGGGCCGAACAGTTCGACGCGACGGTCGTGCGGGCCCTGTGCGAGGCCGACCCCGTGTTCGGCCGCGTGGTGTACCGGACCGTGGCCGAGGTGCTGGCGGACCGGCTACGAGGCAGCCGTACCCGTCTCCTGGACCTGTACGGACCGCAGGGCAGCGGCACGCCACCCGGGTGATCGGTTCCGCCGCGCGTCACCCGGGGCCCGTTCGGCCCTGGCCCGCACGGCGGAGCGGGGCCACGATGGAGGGGGCACGGGGCCTGAGCCACGAGCGCGTCGGAGGAGAGAGTGTGAGCGAGGAACGGCAGGTCTCACCGCAGAACCCGATCCGGGTCTTCCTGCTCGACGACCACGAACTCGTCCGGCGTGGCCTGCGGGATCTGCTCGACGCGGAACCGGACCTCGACGTCGTGGGCGACGCGGGCACGGTCGACCACGCTCTCGCCCGTGGACCCGCGCTGCGGCCGGACGTGGCCGTGCTCGACGTACGGCTGCCTGACGGGGACGGCATCACGGTCTGCCGGGAGCTGCGTTCGCGGATGCCGGACCTCGCCTGCCTGATGCTCACGTCGTTCGACGACGACGATGCGCTGCTGGACGCGATCATGGCCGGGGCGGCGGGCTACGTGCTGAAGGACATCAAGGGCGCGGATCTCGTCGCGGCCGTACGGACCGTCGCCTCCGGTCAGTCCATGCTCGACCCCGCGACCACGACGCGGCTGATGAGCAGTCTGCGGGGCGAGGAGGACGGCACCGGTGCCGAGGCGGACGCGCTGTCCCAGCTCTCGCCGCGTGAGCGGGAGATCCTCGTGCTGATCGGGGAAGGGCTGACCAACCAGGAGATCGGCAAGCGCCTTTTCCTGTCGGAGAAGACCGTCAAGAACCACATCTCGCGCCTGCTGGCGAAGCTCGGCGTCGCGCGGCGTATCCAGGCCGCCGTTCTCGCCACCCAGTCCACCGCGCGCCCCGTCACCGGCGAACACGGACACCGCTGACCCCTGCGATCCGCAGGACGCCGGGCCCGGTCGCGATCCGCGGGACGCCGGCTCACGTACGGACGAGGGGCACCGTCCACACCAGCCGGGTACCCCCTTGGCGGGGTGTTCCGACGGTCAGCCCGCCACCGAGGCTCTCCGCCCGCCGGGCGAGGTTGTCGAGCCCGCTGCGGTGCCCGTCCGGTGCGATGCCGGTGCCGTTGTCGGAGACGGTCAGGGTCAGCAGCCCGTCGCGGACCACGAGGGAGACCTCGGCGGCGTCGGCGTGGGCGTGCCGCCCGACATTGCTCAGCGCCTCGCCCAGGACCGCCACGACATGGTCCCCGGTCTCCACCGGCACATCGGTGTCGATCAGGCCTTCCATCCTCACGGCGGGGGTGAAGCCGAGGGCTCCCACGGCCTCCTCCACCACGGTGGTCGCCCGCGCCCGCAGCCCCTGCCGGGCACGTCCCGTGTCGCGGGACCGCAGCCCGAAGATCGTCGAACGGATGATCTTGATCGTCTCGTCGAGATCGTCCACGGCGCGCAGCAGCCGTTCGCGCGCCTCCGGGTGATCCACGAACCGGACAGCGCTCTGCAGGGTCATGCCGGTCGCGAACAGCCTTTGGATGGCCAGATCGTGCAGGTCACGGGCGATCCGGTCGCGGTCTTCCAGGAGGGCGACCTGTTCGGCGCCGCGGCGCCGATCGGCCAGCTCCATGGCGAGCGCCGCCTGCCCGGCGAAGGCACGCAACGGGGCCGTTCCGGCCTCGGTGAACGGCTCCCGTGCGGCACTCCGTGCCAGGAGCAGCACGCCTCGTGCCGTACCGCCGACGGCCAGGGGAACCGCGACGGCGGACCTCAGGCCGTGCCACCGCGGCGGGCCCGCGGTGATGCGCGGATCGTGCCGCACGTCCCGGCTGATGAGCGTCGTCCCGGCCCGGAACGACGCGCCGACGAGGGAACCCTCGCCGGGCAGGACCAGCCCGTCGTGGAGGTCCGCGTCGACGCCGGTGGCGTACGCCACCCGCAGGCTGTCGCCCTCGACCGGCAGTGCCAGCGCGCCCAGATCGGCGGTGAGGATCCGGCGTGCGTGGCCGACGATCAGGCGCAGCACCTGGTCCTCGTCCTGCCCCGACAACAGGCCGGAAACGATCTCCGCGTTGGCTTCCAGCCAGCGCTGCCGGTCGCACGACGTCGCGTACAGCCGCGCGTTCTCGATGGCCGCCCCTGCGGCCATGGCCAGTGTCATGAGGACGGTCTCGTCCTCGGCGCCGAAGGCGGCGGTGCCCCGCTTCTGCGTGAGGTACAGGTTGCCGAACACCTTGTCACCCACCTTGATCGGCACCCCCAGGAACGAGTGCATCGGCGGGTGGTTCGGCGGGAATCCGTACGAGGCGGGGTGCTCGGACAGCTCCGGCAGGCGCAGGGGCCCGGGGTGGCGGATCAGCTCGCCGAGGATGCCGTGACCGGAGGGGAGCGGGCCGATCGCCCGCGCCTGCTCCTCGCTCACGCCGGTGGTCAGGAACTGTGAGAGACCGGCGTCCTCGCCGACCACGCCGAGGGCTCCGTACTCTGCGTCCACGAGCACGGTGGCCGCTTCGACGACGTGCCGCAGCACCTGAGGCAGTTCCAGCTCCCGGCCGACCGAGAGGACCGCTTCGAGCAGGCTCCGCATCGACTCGCCGGGACTCCGCTCCACCACGGCCAGATGCGCGCGCAACTCCCTGGGCAGCACGTCCCGCCCTGGAGACTCGCCGCTCGCCCGCCTGCCGCCGTCCTCGGTCACCGTGTCCTCCGTCGGGCCCCGCCGAGCGGAGCGGAGTACTCCACGTCTCCACGGTAACGGTCCACGGCGTCCAGGCATCTCGCGGCCGATCGCAGCGCGTGGCCGACCACCCGTGAACGTGAACGGATCCGCTCACACGGTGGACCGCTCCAGGACCACCTTCAGCGCGCCTTCGGCTGCGGCTTCCGAGAACACCCCGTACGCCTCCTCCATCGCGTCGAGTCCGAAGCGGTGCGTGACCAGCGCCGCCGTGGGCAGCCGGCCCGCCGCCGCCATCCGGAGCAGCATCGGGGTCGAGCTGGTGTCGACCAGCCCGGTCGTGATGGTCACATCCTTGATCCACAGCTCTTCGAGGTGCAGCACCGCCGGTTTGCCGTGCACCCCGACATTGGCGACATGGCCGCCGGGACGTACCACCCGGGTGCACAGCTCGAAGCTCTCCGGCACGCCCACGGCCTCGATGGCCACGTCCGCCCCGTATCCCTCGGTCAGATCGGCGACCAGCCGCGCGGGATCCTCCTCCGCGCTCACGACGGCGTCGGCCCCGAGCCCGCGTGCCGCCGCCAGCCGGGACGGGTCCGGGTCGACGGCGATGATCCGGCCAGGACCGAACAGTCCCGACGTGACGATCGCGGCCAGCCCGACGGGGCCCGCGCCCACCACGACCACGGTGTCTCCGGGGCGGACACGTCCGTTCAGGACACCCACCTCGTAGGCGGTGGGGAAGATGTCGGCCAGCAGCACCGCGTCGTCGTCGCCGAGAGGGGCGGGCAGCGGGTGGAGGGAGAGATCGGCGAAGGGAACGCGCGTGTACTCGGCCTGGGTCCCGTCGATCAGATGCCCCAGTACCCAGCCCCCGCCGCCCAGGCACTGGCCGTACCGGGACTCCCGGCAGTAGCGGCAGCGCCCGCACGCGCAGATGCAGGAGACCAGGACCCGGTCCCCGGGCCGTACGGACCGTACCTCCGCGCCCACCTCCACGACCTCGCCGACGGCCTCGTGGCCGAGGACGGTTCCCGGCACGACCTCCGGTACGTCCCCTTGGAGGATATGGAGGTCGGTGCCGCAGATCGTGACGGCGCCGATCCGTACGATCGCGTCCGCCGCGTCCTTGACGCCAGGATCCGGAACCTCGTCCCAGGACGATTTTCCGGGCCCGTGGAAGACCAGTGCCTTCATTGACGTCGCCTCCTGACCGTGACAGAGCGTGGGGCGGGGCGCTCAGTCGTGCTGAACCGGGATGGTCCGGGTCGCGGTCTCCGCGCCGGGAACCGGAACCGTGACGGTGAGCACGCCGTCCTTGTACGCGGCGGTGGCCTCCTCACCCCGCGCCCCGGCAGGCAGCCGCACGGACCGCATGAAGGTGCCGTAGTGGAATTCCGTACGGTTCTTCTCCTGGGACTCCGAGCTGCGTTCGGCCCGCAGTGTCAGGATGCCCTCCGCCACGGTGAGTTCGAGGTCCTTGGCCGGGTCGATTCCCGGCAGCTCCGCGCGGAGGGCGTACGTGCCGTCCGTGAGGGATTCCTCGATACGGATGCTGTGGAGCCCCGGTACCTGGTGGAGCCAGGGGGCGCCTTCCTCCGCCCAGCCCAGCAGATCGGGCAGTCCGGACGGCCGGCGCACCCTGCGTTCGATCTTCCCGCTCATGTCGGCCTCCTTCTGATTCCAGCCGGTGCTGTTCTCCACTCCCATGGTCCGGCCCGGCCCCGCACTTGGTGAGTGCCGACCGGTCCTCCGCGCGTGGGCCGATCGCCACGCCGGGCGAACCGGCGCCCCGGACGGTCATCGGTGCCGGATTCCCGGCGACGGGTCACGCGTGGGGCACGACGGCCACCGGGCAGGGAGCGTGATGCACCGCCGCCGACAGCACGTGACCGATACGGGGGGCGAGCACGGGACGCCTGATCCGGCGTCCGACGACGAGCAGTCCCGTTCCCGCGATGTCCCGTACGACGGCACGCCCCGGGCTCTCCATCCGTACGCTCTCCACCACGCTCACGTCCGGGAACCGGTCGCGCCACGGGCGCAGTGCCCGGGTCAGGTCCTGTTGTGCCCGGGTGGTCATCTCGTGGGAGAGGTACGGGTCGATGCCTCCACGGTTGTACGCCGGGGGCGGCAGATTCCTGCCGTGCACCACCCGCAGGACGGCCCCGCGCCGGGCCGCCGTCCCGAACCCGTAGGCGAGGAGCGCGTCGCACGTCCCGTGCAGGCTCAGGCCGAGCACCACGTCGCCGTTCTCCTTGATCGAGGCCGGGTCCTCCCTCGCGCGTACGAGGACCGTGACGGCCTCGGTCCGTGCCAGTACGTGCATGCCGATGTCGCCGAGGAAGTAACCGGCCAGGCCGGTCACGTCACGTGAGCCCAGCACCAGCGACTGCGACTCCATCGCCACGGCGAGCAGTGCCTCCACCGGTTCCTCCGCGACCAGGTCCTGGTACACCGGCAGACCCGGGAACCGCTCCTCGATCGTTCTGGCCGCCTCGGCGACGATCCGCTTGGGCCAGTAGTTCCGGTCGTTCTCCTGCGGCTGGTCGCCCCGTTCGGGGGCGAGCATCACCCAGGCGTGCAGCAGCCGCAGGGTCGCGCCACGCGCGGACGCCTCCTGAGCTGCCCAGAGCGCGGCGGAGAGCGACTCGGGGGTGCCGTCCAGCCCTACGGTGACCACCGGATTCACGGCATCACCCGCGTTCATGGCATGGCTCCGTCTCCGGTACGGACGGCGCGTCCTGTGTGATCCGCCCGGTACGTGAGCCTTTCGGAGACCGAGACGACACCGTCCACGCTGGTGCACAGCCGTATGAGTACGGGGATCAGCCTGCTGTCGTCCACCGTGCCGCGCAGGAAGACCTGCCCCTCGGTGACCTCGACGGTGACGTCCGACGGCGCCAGACCCAGCGTCGCGCCCAGCACGTCGTGGGTGATCTCCTCACGGATCGCCGGGTCCCGCCGCAGGAACACCCGGAGCAGGTCAGCCCGGCTGACGATGCCGAGCAGCCGGTCAGCCTCGTCGACCACCGGCAACCGCTTGACGTTCTGCACGGCCATGAGCCGCGCGGCCTCCACGACCGTCCACTCCGGATGCGCGCACAGCGCCGGGGCGGACATGATCTCTCCGGCGTCACGGCCCTCGGCCCTGGCCCGCTCCCACGCCTCGAGGTGCGGCAGCGGAGTCCTGCCCGACAGGTCCGAGCGGTCGGCCGCCTTGCGCAGCAGATCCGCCTCCGAAACGATTCCGGCCGGGCGGCCCGCACCGTCGAGCACGGGCACGGCGCTCACGTTGTGCTCCATGAGGGTCCGGGCGATTTCCTTGAACGGTGTATCGATCCGCACGCTCACGACACCGCGGGTCATGAGCTCACTGATCTTTCGGTGATCCATGTCCTGGCTCCCTCTTGTCACCGCGACCGCCGTGCGACGGCCACCCCTCAAGCGTGGGCTCCTGCCCCCGTCCGCGACAGGAGCCACCCGGCCCTTCCGTACGACCGGGAAGCCCCGAGGGTCATGGTCCGATGGGGGCCATGAGGCTCGGAGCAGGGCCTACCGGCCCCTGCCGCGTGCTCCTCCCCCCGGTGGAGGCTGGAGGCGAGGAACACGACATGACCCGGGAGGACCTGGTGTCCGTACACACACCGGACAAGGTGGCCGTGGCCCATCTGGTCCGCGACGCGACCACCGCACCGTCCATGCACAACGCGCAGCCCTGGCGCTTCCGCTACGCCCGTGGCAGCCGGACCTTCAGCCTCTTCGCGGACCTGACACGCGCCATGCCGCACGCCGACCCCACCACCCGCGGGCTGCACATCGGCTGCGGCGCGGCCCTGTTCAACCTGCGGGTCGCCGCGGCCCACGCCCGTCTGCGGCCGGTGACCCGGCTGCTCCCCGACGCCGCGGCCCCCGATCTGCTGGCGACCGTACGGCTCGACGCCCCCGAAGGCCCCGCCGACGGACTCACCGTGCTCCACCCGGCGATCCACGACCGTCACACGAGCAGATACCCCTTCACCGGCCGACGCGTCCCGGCCGAGGTCCGGCACGCGCTCACCGAGGCCGCGCAGCGCGAGGAAGCCGAACTGACCTTTCCGGCCGGGTCCCACCTCCGGACCGTGCTCGACCTGATCCGGGACGCCGAGGGATACGACCACATGGACGTCCGCCGGGAGGCGGAGACGGAGCGGTGGACACGGGACACCACCGCGGAAGCACCCGTGGACGGCATACCGGAGTACGCCTTCGGGCCGCTCAAGCGAGGCGGATCGGCTCCCGTCCGGGACTTCGCCGGCCGTACGCCGGCTCACGGCCGTGCCCTGGCCGACTTCGAGGACCGTCCCCAACTGGCTCTGCTCCGTACCGCGGGAGACGGACCGGCCGACTGGCTGCGCGCGGGACAGGCCCTCGAACGGGTCCTGCTCATCGCCACGCTCCACGGCCTGAGCACGTCCTTCGCCACCCAGGCACTCGAATGGCCCGAACTGCGCTGGATACTGCGCGACCCGGACTCGGGCAGGGGGCACGTCCAGATGGTGATCAGGCTGGGCTACGGGCCGGCAGGGGCGAAGACACCCCGCCGCCCCGTATCGCACGTGCTGGTGGTCGAGGACTGACCACCGGCCGTCACGCACTCCGAGAGCCCACATCTCCGAAAGGAAAGGCGGTGAGAAGGATGGAGCTTCCCGTGGTGGTGGGGGTGGACGGTTCGGAAGGCAGTCTTCAGGCGGTCGACTGGGCGGCGGCCGAGGCGGAGCGCTCCGGCCGGCCCCTGAGAGTGGTGCACGCCTCGCTGTGGGAGCACTACGAGGGGATACGGCCGAGGCTCTCGCAGGACCGGCCCTCCGAGCAGGTCTTCGCGGAGAATCTCGTCGCGGCGGCCGAGGAACGCGTGCGTCGGCAGACCCCCGACGTGAAGATCTCCACCGATGTGCGGCCCGACGATCCGGTGGCCGCGCTTCTCGAAGAGGGGACCGAGGCGGCACTCCTCGTCGTCGGACCACGGGGACACGGTCCGATCGGGGGCATGCTCCTGGGATCGGTGAGCCTGACCGTCGCCGCCCGGGCGTCCTGCCCGGTGGTCGTGGCCCGCGGCGCCGAGCCCAGCAGACGTTCCACGTACGGCCGTGTCGTCCTGGGCGTCGGGGAGACAACCGGATCCACCAGCGTTGCCCGTTTCGCCTTCCACCAGGCTCGGTCGAGGGGGGCCGAACTGACCGCGGTACGCGCCTGGCGGTGTCCACCGTACGAGAACATGCCGTACCCGCTGGTCGACGGAGAGCAGAAGCGGGCCTACCAGCAGCGGGCCGACGAGTGCCTGGACCAGGTTCTCGGTGTCACCGCCCGCGAGGTCCCGGAGGTCACCGTACGGCGGAGACTCGTCCAGGGCACGGCGCACCAGGCGCTCATCGAGGAGTCCGCGAGCGCGGACCTGCTGGTCGTCGGAGCACAACGGCGACACGGAGTGGTCGGGCTGCAGCTCAGCCGGGTCAACCACGCGATGCTGCACCACGCCCCGTGTCCCGTCGCGGTCGTCCCGGAAGGACACTGACCGGCCGGGCTGGACGGCCGGACCGAAGCGACCGGGCCGGTGGAGAGGAACCGGGCCCGCGAAAGGAGCGATCATGAAGGCCAAGCAGTGGAGCGCGCAGATCTACCTCACGGAGGACGGTGACGAGACGCGTGCGCGTGCGGTCCTGATGACGCAGGACTCCTCGCACACGGACACCTCGCGCGTGGTGGGCAGAGGGGTGGCGCGGCGGAATCCGATCGACCGCTCCATCCCCGAGATCGGCGACGAACTGGCCGCGAGCCGCGCGCTGGAGGACCTCGCCGTCCGTCTGCACGATGTCGCGTCCGATGACATCGTGCAGTTGACCGGACCCGCCGACCCGTCCCTGTGGTGAGGTCACCCGTGGGCCCTCGGCGCCGGCATCAGCCGCGCGGGATCACGGCGACCGGACAGGGTGCGTGATGCAGGACCGCGTGGGTGACCCGCCCCAGCGGGGAGCCGATACGGTGCGCGGGCCTGCGTGCGCCCACCACGAGCAGGTCCGCGTCCTGGGCCGCTTCCACCAGGGCTCCGGCGACGGAGGTGGCGCGGACGGTTTCCACGGTGACCGTGAGTTCCGGAAACTCCTTCCGGACCGGCTCGACCATGTGTGCCGTGGCTTCGCTCTCCGCCTCGGCGAGTCCGCTGAGATCGTCGACCATCGTCGCCATGGACCCCACGTTCTGGAGGAACATCCAGACGCTGACCACCCGGAGCGAGGCGTGGCGCAGCCGCGCGGTCCGTGCCGCGTACATCAGGGCGTCCCGGTCGCCGTCGTCCCGGACCGCGACCGTCACGACGCCGCCCGCGTCCTCGGTGACGTGACGCACCACGACCACCGGGCCGTTCGCGCGCGCGGCGGTACGGAGCCCGACCGAGCCCACGAGCAGGGCGGTGAATCCGCCCAGTCCCCGGGAACCGACCACGACGGTGCCGTCCTCCCCCGCCGCCTCCAGCAGGCTCTCCGCCGCCTCGTCCCGACTCAGCACCGTGGAGACGGGGATGTCCGCGTGTTCGCGTGCCACCCGCGCCGCCGCCGCGTCGAGCGTGTCCCGAGCCTCGCGGAGGATGGTGTGAGTGTCGTCGAAGGCCAGGTACTGGGCCTGTTCGACCCCGATCGCGTGAACGACGGTCAGGGGCCGGTTCCGCGAGGCTGCCTCGTCGGCGGCCCAGAGCACCGCCCTGGTGGCGTGGTCGGAACCATCGGTGCCGGCCACCACCGGTCCGAGCGCCCGCGCACCGGACGTGCCGCTGCCCCTCGTACTGCTGTCCATGGCCTGCCTCCTCCTGGTCCGATGCCCGTGGTCCGATGCCCGTGGTCCGATGCTCGTGGTCCGATGCCCGCCGAGGAGCGCCCGGAGCGGTCTCCTCCCACGTGGCCCTTCCCACGCTGCCGGGCCGGTGCGGGCGGCGGCGAGGGCCGTCGGGGGCGCTTCGGGGGCCTGAAGGGCCCAAAGGACGTCCGTGATCTCCCTGCGAACCTCTCAGCCGGGTGCCATGTACGGCCGCCGGAAGACGCTCGTCCGCTCGGTGCCGTCGGGACGCACCGCCGCGACCGCTCGCCCGACCGAGGCATCCAGAGTCCCGCTGGTGTCCAGCGTGACGGCCTCCGGCCACGGTTCCGCCGCCGCCTCCATCGCCTCGCCCACATCGGGACCGGCGTCGGACGGGCCCGGCGGGCGGGCCGCGAGCCGGTGCGCGGCGACTTCCCGCGGGACCTCGCAGCGCAGGGAGACCAGATCGGCACCGTGGTGACGGGCCGCTTCGGCGGCGGCACTCCGCCACTCCCCGGCGTTCCAGGTCGCGTCGAGCACCACCGATTCCCCGGCGGACAGCAGCACCGAGGCGCGGTCGATCAGTGCGCCGTAAGTGCGCCGCGTCCACGCGGGGGTGTAGACGCCCTTCTCGTACTCGGCGGGCGCGGGCCGCTCGGGCGGGAGGCCCGCCAGTTCCTTGCGCAGCCGGTCGCTGCTCAGCAGGGTGAGGCCGAGCCGGTCGGCGAGCGCGCCGGCCAGCGTGGACTTGCCACTGGCGGGCAGGCCGCCGACCAGGACGAGCCGAACCGCGGAGGTCCGCAGATGACGCACCGTGATGTCGGCGAACCGTTCCGCCTCGGACCGTGCGGCAGGAACGCCCTGCTGTTCCCGGAACAGGGAGACCTTGGCACGGACGAAGGCCCGGTAGGCGACGTAGTGGTGACGCAGGGACGGTGGCGCGTGGTCGCCCGAGTACTCGCTGTAGCGGGCGAGGAAGTACGCGGCGGCCTCCGGCGCCCCCAGCCGTTCCAGGTCCATGGTGAGGAAGGCCGCGTCGTCGAGGCCGTCGACGTAGCGCAGCGTGTCGTCGAATTCCAGGCAGTCCAGGACACGGGGCCCGTCGTCGAGGCAGAAGATGTCCTCGGCCAGCAGGTCGCCGTGGCCGTCCACCACGCGCTCCTCACGGACACGGGTGTCGAAGACGTCCTTCCGGCCGGCCAGATAGCGGCGTACGAGATGCGTGATCTCATCGAAGTGCGGCAGTGGGGGCCGCGCGTCCAGCGCGTGGATCTGTTCGAAGCTCGCCTCCCAGCGGGCGAGCAGGGCGTCCCGGGTTCCCTCGCGGGAGATCACAGCGGTCCGGGGGGAATCGGCGTGGCACGCCGCGAGCACCCGGGCGGTCCGCCGCAGCGCGTCGTCGACCGGAGCCCCGACGGCGACCAGATACGCGAGTCTGCGCTCGGCCGGCATCCGGCGCATCACCACGACCGGTTCGGGCGGACCGCCCCATGGGAGGCCGAGTTCGGCGACCCCGTCGTAGACGTCGGGGGCGAAACGCCGGTTGAGCAGGACCTCCCGTTCGCACGCCGTCTGCCGGGCAGGGGCGGTACGGAAATCGAGAAAGCCGAGGTCGACGGGTTTCTTCACTTTGTAGGCGTGGTCCCCGACGAACAGCACGACCGCGGTGTGCGTCTCGGCCACCGCGGCTGCCCGTGAGGCGTCCGCACCGCTGGACCTTTCTCCGGAATTCGATGACATCACCGGCTCCTCCGCGCAGCGACCGGCCCGCCGGGCCGGGGTGAACCTGTCCATGGTGCGCGGCCGTCGCGCCGGGTGTGTAGGGCCGAGTAGTCCCCCTGTGCGCCCCGTGTGGGCCGGTCAGCCCTCTCCCGGAACCGGCCGGCCCACGCGCGGACCTCGGCCCGGCGAGCAGGGTGAGGTGGAGAAGGAGCCCGAACCCGAAGGATGTGCGTTCACCATGCCGGATCACATGCGGGGGGAATCACACGGCAGGACCGTTCACGCGCCGCGGAGCGACCTGGGCAGACGTATCACGGCCCGCCGGGAACAGTTGGGACTGAGCCGGGAGGAGGTGGCCGAGCGCGCGGGATCCGCTACCGGCTACGTCGAATACGTCGAGGAACGGCAGGCGACCCCGGGCGTCGGATTCATGCTGAGGCTCGCCGACGCGCTGGAGACAACGGTCGACATGCTGACCGGAAGCGGAACGGAGCTGCCGCCCGGCACCGGGCGAGCCGCCTACCATCCGGAGCTGACGACTCTCAGCGGCGAGGAATGCCGTGATCTGCTGTCGACCCACGGGGTCGGCAGAGTAGCCGTCTCCACGTGGGACGGCCCGGCCGTCGTTCCCGTCAACTACGTTGTCGTCGGCGACGAGATCGCCTACCGGACCGCTCCCGGGACAGCGACAGCCGAGGCCGTCGGCCAGGAGGTCGCCTTCGAAGTCGATCACATCGACGACGCGATGAGCAGAGGCTGGAGCGTCAACGTCGTCGGGGCGGCTCGGTCGGTCACCGAGGACCGGGAGGTACGGCGACTGGAACAGCACGCACGCACCACGCCTTGGGCGGGCGGCGACCGCCGGCTGTGGGTGTCGATCACGCCCACCCGCACAACGGGCCGACGCATCGACATCCAGCCCCCGGCCGGGCGGACACCCGCCCCAGGTGAGCCCTGACCTCGGCCCGGACGGCATCGCCGCGTGCTCCCGCCAAGTACCGCCAATGGGCAGAAAAGCCCCCTGAAACTGCGTTTCCGCAGTTCAGAGGGCATCTAACTGTGGAGCCTAGGGGAGTCGAACCCCTGACATCTGCCATGCAAAGACAGCGCTCTACCAACTGAGCTAAGGCCCCGGGACGGGCGGGTACGCCGACCAGCAGAGATTGGCTCTCCCATCACCGGGCACCAGAGTACCGGGTGTACCGGGGGATCCCGCAAAACGATTGGGGCTCCCCGTGCGCGACCACGCTCCGTAAGATGCCCCACGAGGTTCGCAGCAGTGAAGCTGCCGCATTGGGGAAGCGATGGGGAGACGCGCATGGATGCCGCACAGCAGGAATCGACTGCCAGAGCCAGAGAGCTCCAGAGAAGCTGGTACGGAGAGCCTCTGGGGGCGCTCTTCCGTCGCCTCATCGATGACCTGGGTCTGAACCAGGCACGGCTCGCGGCCGTGCTGGGGCTGTCGGCGCCGATGCTCTCGCAGTTGATGAGTGGCCAGCGCGCGAAGATCGGCAACCCGGCGGTGGTCCAGCGTGTGCAGGCGCTGCAGGATCTCGCGGGGCAGGTGGCGGACGGCAGCGTCAGCGCCGGGGAGGCCACCGACCGGATGGAGGAGATCAAGAAGTCCCAGGGGGGCTCCGTCCTGACGGGTACCAGCCAGACGACGAACAGTTCGGGCGCGCCCACCGTGCGCCGGGTGGTGCGGGAGATCCAGTCCCTGCTGCGGTCGGTCGCCGCGGCCGGCGACATCATAGACGCGGCGGACTCCCTCGCCCCGACCCAGCCCGAACTGGCAGAGTTCCTCCGGGTCTACGGTGCCGGGCGCACCGCGGACGCGGTCGCCCATTACGAGGCGCACCAGAGCTAGAGCGACACGCGACAAGCGTGCAGCAGTAGGCGGTACGGGCAGGGCAAGGGCGGAAGTCCGCCGGACACGACGACGGGGAGCGAGCGCGGCGCCATGGGTGAGGTCTTCGCGGGGCGGTACGAGCTGATCGACCCGATCGGCCGCGGCGGTGTGGGCGCCGTCTGGCGCGCCTGGGACCACCGGCGGCGCCGTTACGTGGCCGCGAAGGTCCTCCAGCAGAGCGACGCGCACACCTTGCTGCGGTTCGTCCGCGAGCAGGCGCTCAGGATCGATCATCCGCATGTCCTCGCCCCGGCGAGCTGGGCAGCGGACGACGACAAGGTGCTGTTCACCATGGATCTGGTGACCGGCGGCTCGCTGGCGCATGTCATCGGCGACTACGGCCCGCTGCCGCCCCGCTTCGTCTGCACCCTGCTCGATCAGTTGCTCGCCGGTCTGGCCGCGGTGCACGCGGAGGGGGTCGTGCACCGCGACATCAAACCGGCCAACATCCTGCTGGACGCCACCGGAACGGCGCGGCCGCACCTGCGCCTGTCCGACTTCGGCATCTCCATGCGCAAGGGGGAGCCGCGGCTGACGGAGACCAACTACGTGGTGGGAACGCCCGGTTACTTCGCGCCCGAGCAGATGATGGGCGCGGAACCGGACTTCCCCGCGGATCTCTTCGCGGTGGGCCTGGTCGCGCTCTACCTGTTGCAGGGCCGCAAACCCGACTCCAAGGCGCTCGTCGAGCATTTCGCGGCGCACGGCACCCCGGGGGCGCCGCAGGGCATCCCTGAGCCGCTGTGGCAGGTTCTGGCGGGGCTGGTCCAGCCCGACCCGGAGGCCAGGTTCCGTACGGCCACGGGGGCGCGCAAGGCGCTGACGACGGCCGTGGATCTGCTCCCCGAGGCCGGGGAGGAAGAGGAGCCGGTCGAGATCTTCGACCAGATCGGTCCGCTGCCTCCCGGGTTCGGCCCGTCCGGCCCCGTGAAGGAGCCCGAGCCGAAGGCGGAGCCCGAGCCCGCCCCGGATCCCCGGCCGGCCCCCGCCCCCGTCCCGGCCCCCGCGCACGAGGCCGTCCCCGCCCCGGAACCGCCCGTCGAGCCGTCCCCCACGCCTCCGCCCACCCCCATGTCGGAGACCGGCAGCTTCCATCTCCCCCCACCGCCGGTCCGGCAGCAGGCACCCCAGCAGCAGCCCCAGCCCAACCCCCCGTCCCACCCTCAGCCGTACCCCTCAGCGGCCGAGCTGGCCCACTCCCAGGCGCAGACCGCGGCCGTACGGCAGGACTACAGCCTCACGCGTCCGTACACCGCCCAGAGCCCGCAGGCGCCCCTCCCGCAGGCATCCCTGCCGCAGCAGGCCCAGCCGCCGCAGCCACAGCCGCAGTCGGCGCACCGTACCGTCGCCCACCACGCGCCCCGCAAGCGCCCGGGACCGCCCCCGAAGGTGACGGTCCCGGTCCTGCTGCTGGCGCTGGCCTGTTTCGCGGTCGGCTTCTGGGCGCTCACCCAGGTCTGACAGGTCTGACAGGTTCGAAGCGCGGCCCCGCCGGTCACGGACCCTGTACGGCCCCGCCCCGGCCGCCGCCCGCCCCGCCCCGTCGCGCGAGCAGCGTCCACACGCCGAGCCCGAGCACCAGTGCCGTGCCCGTGCCGATCCCGCCCGCCGCGACCAGCGCCATCGTGTCGCTCCTGGCCTCGTCCGGCGCCGCCTGGCCGTCCTGGGCCGCGTCCCGGTCGTCGTCGGTCACGCTGAACAGGCCGGCGGGCCCGTCGTAGCCCGGTCCGGTCTTCGGCGTGCCCTTGACGTCGACCCGCAGCGTCAGCCCGTACGGCTTCCGGCCGAACGTCGTGCCGACCTCCGGGTTGAGGCTGATCCGCAGGTAGTACCAGCCCGCGAACCGCATGTCCTGGTCGCCGGAGCGGTAGCCGAAGCGGTTCTCGTACGCCACCGGCGGCAGCGGGTCGAGGGCGGTCGTCTTCTGCTTGCCGTCGTACGAGACCGAGCTGCTGCCGCTCACGTACCCGAGCGCCGGGTTGTACAGGGACACCCCGAGCGCGCCGCCCACGAACCCGTCCCCGTCCGAGCTGCCGAGGTCGGCGCTGGCGAAGAGCTGCTGCCCCCAGTCGACGGGCACCCGGTAGAAGAGGGTCGCCCCCGGCTCGATCTTCGTCGTCCACTCGCCCGACTCCAGCCCCTTGGCGTCGGTGAAGCCGTTGCCGCCCGCCCGCTCGCGCACGGCGCCCGCGACCGGCTCGGGGGAGGCGCTGGGCCACTGCGAGGGCGCCTGGGTCGGCCCGGTCGCCTTCAGCCCCGGTTCGGTGACATGGCGGATCTCCAGCTCCCACGGCGTGGCCGAGGAGGTCTTCTCACTGGTCCGCTCGATGACGACGTAGTACGGCCCCGACTCCTGGCAGGTGGACGAGCCTTCCTTGAGCACCCGGTAGGCGTAGGCGGCGAGCGGCCGGGCGAACTCGCCCTGCGTACCGAAGTTCGAATAGTTCGAACTGCAGTCGGTGCCCTCGCGGTTCTGGAACGACACCTCGATCTTGTCCCCGAAGGCGACCTTCGTACCGGGCTCGGGCACGGCGACCGCGGAGACGTAGTCGCTCGTGTTCTTCGTCAGGTCCAGCCGGTAGACGCGCTTCTCGCCCGGCTTGATCGCGTCCCGGTAGACGGCGCCGGTGTCCAGCGCCTTCGCCTCGCTCGTGGTCGCCGCGCCGGTGATCTGCCGCGCGTCGGGCGCGAAGGCGTACGGAGCCGGCTCGCCCGCCGCCCACGCCTGCCCCGGCAGCGCGGCGACCGCGCTCACGGCCGCCGCCACGCACATCACCGACGTCGCGGCCGCCGCCACCCGGCCCCTGCTGCGCTGCCCGTTCACGCGCTTCTCCCCCTGCCTCTGCCCGCTGCCACGTTCCGTCTGCGAGGCTCCATCCTGCCCCGGCAGCCGCGCCCCTGTCTGCCCGGGCGGTACGAGCCCTCAGGGCGACAGGCGGTACGAGCCCCCGGGGCGGCGGACAGCGGACCACGTGCGCCACCAGGCCCCGGGCAGCACGAAGCCCCGGCCGCTCAGCGACCGGGGCTCGCATCAGGACTGCTGCGACTCACACACCCGAACCTGCGGGTACGGAGTCGGTCGCCTCCGTCCACAGATCCTGCTCGGCGCGGTCCGCCTGGATCTGGCGGTACACGAGGAGCCCGCCGATGGCAGCCAGTGCGACCAAGAGAAGCTTCTTCACCGCGCGACCTCGTCTTTCCTTGACGTAGGGGACTTCTGGCGCCCGACTATACACACCGATCGATATCGATCGGTGACCTGTCCGCACCCCAACTCCCGCCTTCTTCACGGCCGGACACCGACAGTAAAAGAACGGTCGCTCAACCGACGGACACGTACGCAATGAGTCGCGCATAAGGCGGGGCCGACCGATCGCGTCGCACACGACCGGCGCAATGCAATCGGCCCGTACGGAGGTGATCCGTACGGGCCGATACTCGCGGTGGGGCTAACAGGATTTGAACCTGTGGCCTCATCCTTATCAGGGATGCGCTCTAACCAACTGAGCTATAGCCCCGCGCTGCCCCTGAAGATTAGCGCACTTCAGGGCCAGCCCCAAAATCGATACCCGGTCCTCACTCGTCCTCGGCGAGCGTCAGCTCGACGCCGCCCACGAAGCCCGCGGAGAGGTTGTAGATGAAGGCCCCGAGCGTGGCCAGCGCGGTCGCCAGCACCACGTCGATCACGGCGATGACCGACGTGAAGACGAGCACCCGCGGCAGCGACAGGAACGACTGGAGATCGAACCCGTTGCTCTCGTTGGACCCGGTGGCCTCGCTGATCGTCCCGCCGACGGTCGAGAAGACGCCCATGGCGTCCATGACCATCCACAGCACCGCCGCCGCCACGATCGTGCAGACGCCGAGCGCGATGGAGAGGAGGAAGCTGACCTTCATCACCGACCACGGGTCGGCCTTGGAGACCCGCAGTCGCGCCTTGCGGGTACGGGGCGTGGTCCGCGCCCCCGTCCTCGGCAGACGCACCGCCGCGGCTGCGGCGGCGCCCGGTCCCGTCGTCGGTGTGGCGGATCCGCCGCCACCGGCGGACCCGGCGGTCCCGGTGGCGGAAGGGGCAGATGTCACGGAAGCTCCCTGTTGGCCCTGCTGTCCGGCCGGCATGGATCCCTTTCCGGCTTGAGTGGCTCCGCCGCCGGGAGAGGGATACGCCTGCGGCGGGTGGTACGGCTGAGCGGCCGGCTGCGGCTGCCCAGCGCCATAGGTCTCGTACGGGGGCTTGTTCCCCCGGGTGTCGGTCACCGTAACCCCCTGGGAGTCCGTGGCAGGGCCACGGGCACCGTTCGCTCCGGAAGCGGCCGATCCGGCGCCCGTGGCTCCACTCACGCTTACTCCTCGTGCTCCCCGGCCGGAGGCTTGCTGCCCCCGGCGACCTCGGCCGTAGCGGCCTCATCGGTCCCCGGGTCATCGGTCCCGTCGACCTCTTCAGCCTCACGGCCCGCCTCGGCGTTACGCGCGATACCCACGACGGCATCACGCTTGCCCAGGTTGATCAGTTGGACGCCCATGGTGTCACGGCCCGTCTCCCTGACTTCGTTGACTCGCGTGCGAATCACACCACCGCCGAGGGTGATGGCAAGGATCTCATCAGTCTCCTCGACCACCAACGCGCCGACGAGCGACCCGCGGTCCTCCACGATCTTGGCGGCCTTGATGCCGAGGCCGCCACGGCCCTGGACGCGGTACTCGTCAACAGCGGTCCGCTTCGCGTATCCGCCGTCCGTGGCAGTGAAGACGAACGTACCGGGCCGGACGACATTCATCGAGAGGAGCTCGTCGCCCTCGCGGAAACTCATCCCCTTGACCCCGGACGTGGCACGGCCCATCGGCCGCAGCGCGTCGTCCGTCGCGGTGAACCGGATCGACTGCGCCTTCCTGCTGATGAGCAGCAGGTCGTCCTCCGCCGACACCAGCTCGGCGCCGATCAGCTCGTCGTCCGCGCCCGCGTCCGTCTCCCGGAGGTTGATCGCGATGACACCGCCCGACCGCGGAGAGTCGTAATCCTTCAGCGGGGTCTTCTTGACCAGCCCCGCCTTTGTTGCGAGAACGAGATACGGCACGGCCTCGTAGTCGCGGATCGCGAGGATCTCGGCGATCTGCTCGTCCGGCTGGAATGCCAGCAGATTGGCCACATGCTGACCCCGCGCGTCCCGGCCGACGTCGGGGAGTTCGTACGCCTTGGCCCGGTAGACCCGGCCCTTGTTCGTGAAGAACAGCAGCCAGTGGTGGGTCGTGGAGACGAAGAAGTGGTCGACGATGTCGTCTTCCTTGAGCTTCGTCCCGCGTACGCCCTTACCGCCGCGCTTCTGCGAGCGGTAGTCGTCCGTCTTCGTACGCTTCACATAGCCGCCACGCGTGATGGTGACGACGATGTCCTCCTCGGCGATCAAGTCCTCCATGGACATGTCACCGTCGAAGGGGACCAGCTTGGAACGCCGGTCGTCACCGAACTTGTCGACGATGACGGCCAGTTCCTCGCGGACGATGGCGCGCTGCTTCTCCGGCGACGCCAGGATCGCGTTGTACTCGTTGATCTTCGCCTGGAGCTCGTCGTGCTCCGCGACGATCTTCTGCCGCTCCAGGGCCGCCAGCCGGCGGAGCTGCATCTCCAGGATCGCGTTCGCCTGGATCTCGTCGATCGTGAGCAGCCCCATCAGGCCCTCACGCGCGATCTCGACCGTGTCACTGCGCCGGATCAGCGCGATGACCTCGTCGATCGCGTCGAGCGCCTTGAGCAGACCGCGCAGGATGTGCGCCCGCTCCTCCGCCTTGCGCAGCCGGAACCTCGTACGCCGGACGATGACCTCGATCTGGTGCGCCACCCAGTGCCGGATGAACGCGTCGAGCGACAGCGTGCGCGGCACCCCGTCCACCAGCGCCAGCATGTTCGCGCTGAAGTTGGACTGGAGATCGGTGTGCTTGTACAGGTTGTTCAGCACGACCTTGGCGACCGCGTCCCGCTTCAGGACGACGACCAGGCGCTGCCCCGTACGGGAGGACGTCTCGTCCCGGACATCGGCGATACCGCCGATCTTCCCGTCCTTGACCAGGTCGGCGATCTTCTGAGCGAGATTGTCCGGGTTGGTCTGGTACGGCAGCTCCGTGACCACCAGGCACTGGCGGTTCTGGATCTCCTCGACCTCGACCACCGCGCGCATCGTGATCGAGCCGCGGCCCGTACGGTACGCCTCCTCGATGCCCTTACGGCCCACGACCAGGGCGCCCGACGGGAAGTCAGGGCCCTTGATCCGCTCGATCAGCGCGTCCAGCAGCTCCTCGTGCGAGGCGTCCGGGTGCTCCAGCGCCCACATCGCGCCGGCCGCGACCTCCCGCAGATTGTGCGGCGGGATGTTCGTGGCCATACCGACGGCGATACCCGCCGAACCGTTGATCAGAAGATTCGGGAACCGCGCCGGCAGCACCGTCGGCTCCTGGTTGCGGCCGTCGTAGTTGTCCGTGAAGTCGACGGTCTCCTCGTCGATGTCCCGGAGCATCTCCATCGACAGCGGCATCAGCTTGCACTCGGTGTACCGCATGGCGGCGGCCGGGTCGTTGCCCGGCGAACCGAAGTTGCCGTTGGAGTCCACCAGCGGCATCCGCATCGACCACGGCTGCGCGAGGCGGACCAGCGCGTCGTAGATCGAGGAGTCGCCGTGCGGGTGGTACGTACCCATCACGTCACCGACGACGCGGGCGCACTTGTAGAAGCCCTTCTCGGGCCGGTAACCGCCGTCGTACATCGCGTACAGCACACGCCGGTGCACGGGCTTGAGGCCGTCCCGTACGTCCGGCAGCGCGCGCGACACGATGACGGACATCGCGTAGTCGAGGTACGAGCGCTGCATCTCCGTTTCGAGCCCCACGGGCTCTACGCGCATCGCCAGTCCCTCGACCGCCTCGACCACCTCCTGGACCACAGGGGTCCCGGGGGTGCCGGGGACGCCGGAGTTCTCGGAGCCGTCGGCGTTGTCAGGTGTTGCGGGGGTGTTCTCGTCGGCCATTGCTGGTCAGTGTTCCTTTCGGCCTTGTCGAATCCGTCAGCAGTGACCGACTAGATGTCGAGGAAGCGGACGTCCTTGGCATTGCGCTGGATGAAGGACCGCCGTGCCTCGACGTCCTCGCCCATCAGCACCGAGAACAGATCGTCGGCCTGGGCCGCGTCGTCCAGCGTGACCTGGCCGAGCACCCGGTGGTCGACGTCCATCGTGGTGATCCGCAGCTCCTCGGCGTTCATCTCGCCCAGACCCTTGAAGCGCTGGATCGAGTCCTCCTTGATCCGCTTCCCGTTCTGCTTGCCCAGCTCGACCAGCGCGTCGCGCTCCCGGTCGGAGTAGGCGTACTCGAAGTCGTCCCGGCCCCACTTGATCTTGTAGAGCGGCGGGCGGGAGAGGTAGACGTGCCCGGCCTCGACCAGGGGACGCATGAAACGGAACAGGAACGTCAGCAGCAGCGTGTTGATGTGCTGGCCGTCGACGTCGGCGTCCGCCATAAGAATGATCTTGTGATAGCGGAGCTTCTCGATGTCGAAGTCCTCGTGCACCCCCGTGCCGAACGCCGAGATCAGCGCCTGCACCTCGGTGTTCTGGAGGATCTTGTCGATCCGCGCCTTCTCGACGTTCAGGATCTTGCCGCGGATCGGCAGGATCGCCTGGTACATCGGGTTACGGCCCGACTTCGCCGAACCACCGGCGGAGTCACCCTCGACGATGAAGATCTCGCACTTCGACGGGTCGTTCGACTGGCAGTCGCTCAGCTTGCCCGGCAGGGACGCGCTCTCCAGCAGCCCCTTGCGACGGGTCAGATCCCGCGCCTTACGGGCCGCGACCCGGGCCGTGGCGGCCTGGATCGACTTGCGGATGATGTCCGCGGCCTCGTTCGGATTACGGTCGAACCAGTCCGTCAGGTGCTCGTGCACGATCTTCTGGACGAAGGTCTTCGCCTCCGTGTTGCCCAGCTTCGTCTTCGTCTGCCCCTCGAACTGCGGCTCACCCAGCTTCACCGAGATGATCGCCGTCAGACCCTCGCGGATGTCCTCGCCCGCGAGGTTGTCGTCCTTCTCCCGCAGGAACTTCTTCTCGCGCGCGTAGCGGTTGACCAGACCGGTCATCGCCGCGCGGAAGCCCTCCTCGTGCGTACCGCCCTCATGCGTGTGGATCGTGTTCGCGAAGGAGTACACACCCTCGCTGTACTGCGCGTTCCACTGCATCGCGATCTCGACCGAGAGCAGCCGCTCCTTGTCCTCGGCCTCGATGTCGATGACCGTCGGGTGGATCAGCTCGCCCTTGCGCGAGTTGAGGTACTTCACGAAGTCGACGATGCCGCCCTCGTAGAAGTACGTCACCGTACGCGCCGGCGGCTCCTCGTCCTTGTTCTCCACCGCGTCCGTACCCGCGACGTCCGCGCCCACGACGGCCTTCGCCGACTCGCGCTCGTCCGTCAGGGTCAGGGTCAGGCCCTTGTTGAGGAAGGCCATCTCCTGGAAGCGCCGCGACAGCGTCTCGAAGGAGTAGTCCGTCGTCTCGAAGACGTCCGGGTCGGCCCAGAACGTCACCGACGTACCGGTCTCGGACGTCTCCTCGTTACGGGCCAGGGGCGCCGTCGGCACACCGAGCTTGTAATCCTGCGTCCAGCGGTGACCGTCCGTCCTGACCTCGACCGCGACCTTCGTCGACAGCGCGTTGACGACGGAGACACCCACGCCGTGCAGACCGCCGGAGACGGCGTAACCGCCACCGCCGAACTTGCCGCCCGCGTGCAGCACCGTCATCACGACCTCGACGGCCGGCTTGTTCTCGGACGGAACGATGCCCACCGGGATCCCGCGGCCGTTGTCGATCACCCGGACCCCGCCGTCGGCGAGGATCGTGACGTCGATCGTGTCCGCGTGACCGGCCATCGCCTCGTCGACGGCGTTGTCGACGACTTCCTGCACGAGGTGGTGGAGCCCGCGCTCACCGGTGGAGCCGATGTACATGCCGGGCCGCTTGCGGACCGCGTCCAGGCCCTCGAGGACGGTGATGGCACTGGCGTCGTACGCGGCGGTTACCTCGCCGTGCTCGCCAGTGGCGACGGACGGGGTCTTCTCATTGGGGTTGCCGGAATCGGCCACGAAGCGCCCTTTCTGGCACAGCACAGGCCGTCCTCCGAGCAAGCGGGAGCGGCTGCGTCGTTCGGCTTGTGTCAGCATCTGTTGACAGTCCCCCGCAAGCAGCGCGGGATTTTCCATCAGTCTACCGGTAGCGCCGACCCGAATGGGGGTTTGCCGGTACCTGAGTCCGCATGTGCCGCCCTGGATGAGCAGCCTCCGACTCCCCATATTCAGGAAGGGGCTCCAAGAGGCTCACACCGGCATTGAGCGCTTCGGCCTGTCAACCTCCCGCTACGGTGAGGGACACCTCAATCTCCCCAGACGCTTCCCCAGGTCACAGCGCTATCGGGACGGTACGGAACGGGACGAGCCGTCCCCCGTAAGAAGGACGGCTCGTGAGAAGGAACGGTGCCGCGTACGGGCACCGGGAATGTACGGCGACGGAGGCGCGGGGACGTACGAGGCGCGGGACACGGGCGGGAAAGGGGACGGGGACTGGAGGGGACGGAGGACTGGAGGGCGACGGGCTCGGCCCTCCTGGTCGTCTCGACCCTCGGCCCTCGGCCCTCCCGCCCTTCTCAGCCGTACGTGTCGCCGGGCCCCGTGCTCCCCGGCGCCCGGAGACGGCCGTACCGCTGCGGCGGGCCCCCCGGCCCCAGCACCTTGATCATCCGCACCGTGCCGTGCCCCAGGTCCTCGTTCAGCCGGGCCACCAGGCGCGGCGCCAGCAGCCGGAGCTGCGTCGCCCACACCGTCGAATCGCACTGCACGGTCAGCACCCGCGCGTCCTCGGCGTCGTCGTAACGCTGCGGCACACAGTGCTTCGCCAGGTCCTCCCCGACGATCTGCGGCCAGCGGCCCATCACCCCGCCCACGGCGGCCGGGGTCTCCCAGCCCCGCTCCATGATCAGCCGGTTGATCGCGGCGCCCAGCGGCAGCGGATCACGCCCGTCGGCCCGCGCGCCGGACCGCAGCCCGCCGCCCCGCCTCGCCTGCTTCTTCTGCTGTACGGCATTGCCCCGGGCACGGGCCTGCTCCTTCGCCGCACGCAGCGCGACCCGGGCCAGATCCACCCCGGACGGCTCGGGCACCAACGACGAAGCCGCCGCCGAAGCCGCCGCCGACCCGGACGACGACGCCCCGGTCCCGGCGGACACCTCGGGCAACTGCCCCGGTGTCCCCGGGAACCCCGGCGTTCCTGACGGACTCATACGCGCTCCACCGCACCCTCGGCCACCACGAACCGCGCCCCGGCCAGCACACCCGGCACATCGTCGTCCACCGCCGCCGTCACCAGCACCTGCTCCCCCGGAGCCACCAGCTCGGCCAGCCGCTCCCGCCGCCGCGCGTCCAGCTCGGCGAACACGTCGTCCAGCACCAGCACCGGCTCATTGCCCTCGGTACGCAGCAGATCGTACGAGGCCAGCCGCAGCGCCAGCGCGTACGACCAGGACTCGCCGTGGCTCGCGTACCCCTTCGCCGGCAGCCGGCCCAGCTTCAGCACCAGATCGTCCCGGTGCGGGCCGACCAGCGTCACACCCCGCTCGATCTCCTGCTTGCGCACCTCGGCCAGCGCCGCCAGCAGATACGCGTACAGCTCGTCGCGCGAGGACCCGGCGGCCGGCTCACCCGGACCCGGGGAGCCCGCGCCCTCGTCACCGCCGGGACCACCGGCGGAGGAACGGTACTCCAGCGCCACCGGCCCGCCACCCGGCGCCAACTGCTCGTACGCCTTGTCCGTCAGCGGCTGCAACGTCGCGATCAGATCGACCCGCTGCGCCAGCAGCTCCGCCCCGGCGCGCGCGAGATGCTGGTCCCACACGTCCAGCGTGGACAGGTCCATGCCACGCCCACCGTGCCGCCGCGCCATCGCCGCCGACTTCAGCAGCGTGTTCCGCTGACGGAGCACCCGGTCGTAGTCCGACCGCACCCCCGCCATCCGCGGCGACCGCGCGGTGATCAGCTCGTCCAGGAACCGGCGGCGCTCGCCAGGATCACCCTTCACCAGCGCCAGATCCTCCGGCGCGAACAGCACCGTCCGTACGATCCCGACCACGTCACGCGGCTTGACCTGCGACGAACGGTTGATACGGGCCCGATTGGCCCGGCCGGGGTTCAGCTCCAGCTCCACGAGCTGCGAGCGCTCACCCTGGGTGACCGCCGCCCGGATCACCGCGCGCTCGGCGCCCATCCGGACCAGCGGCGCGTCCGACGAGACCCGGTGGCTGCCGAGCGTCGCCAGATAACCGACCGCCTCGACCAGATTCGTCTTGCCCTGCCCGTTCGCCCCCACGAACGCGGTGACGCCCGGGTCGAGGGGCACCTCCACCCGGGCGTACGACCGGAAGTCGGCCAGCGACAGATGCGTCACATGCATGGCTGTGCGCGGACCTCCCCCGATGTCACTACTTGTCGTCGGCCGACTCGACGGCATGGCCGCCGAACTGGTTGCGCAGCGCCGAGACCATCTTCATCTGCGGCGAGTCCTCCTGGCGCGAGGCGAACCGCGCGAAGAGCGACGCGGTGATCGCGGGCAGCGGCACCGCGTGGTTGATGGCCGCCTCGACCGTCCACCGGCCCTCGCCCGAGTCCTCCGCGTACCCCCGGAGCTGCTCCAGGTGCTCGTCCTCGTCCAGCGCGTTGACCGCCAGGTCCAGCAGCCAGGAACGGATGACCGTCCCCTCCTGCCAGGAGCGGAAGACCTCACGGACGTCGGTGACCGAGTCGACCTTCTCCAGCAGCTCCCAGCCCTCGGCGTACGCCTGCATCATGGCGTACTCGATGCCGTTGTGAACCATCTTGGCGAAGTGGCCCGCGCCGACCTTGCCGGCGTGCACGGAGCCGAAGTTCCCCTCGGGCTTGAGCGCGTCGAAGATCGGCTCCACCTTCGCCACATGCTCCGGGTCACCGCCGTACATCAGCGCATAGCCGTTGTCGAGGCCCCAGACGCCGCCGGAGACACCGCAGTCGAGGAAGCCGATGCCCTTGATGCCCAGCTCGACCGCGTGCTTCTCGTCGTCGGTCCAGCGGGAGTTCCCGCCGTCGACCACGACATCGCCGGGGGACAGCAGCTCGGCCAGCTCGTCGATCGTCGCCTGGGTCGCGGCGCCCGCGGGGACCATCACCCACACGACCCGCGGACCCTTGAGCCTGCCCACCAGCTCCTTGAGGCTGTGGACGTCCGCGAGGTCCGGGTTGCGGTCGTATCCGATGACGGTGTGGCCGGCGCGGCGGATGCGCTCGCGCATGTTGCCGCCCATCTTGCCGAGACCCACAAGACCGAGCTCCATCAGGCGTTCCTTAAGCGTCGAGGCGATTCGTACCCGGGTCCGAGCCTACGCCCGGACCCGGCCACTCACCTGTGGGGTCAGCCGCTCAGGCGTACCGGCATGATCAGGTACTTGTACGCCTCGTCCGCCTCCGCGTCGACGGCCGGACGGCCGCTCAGCAGCGCCGGCTTCGTGGACGTCGTGAAGGAGAGCTGGGCCACCGGGGAGTCGATCGCGCTCAGACCGTCCAGCAGGAAGGTCGGGTTGAAGGCGATCGAGATGTCGTCGCCGTCGAGCTGCGCGTCGACACGCTCCACAGCCTGTGCGTCGTCGCTGGAACCCGCTTCGAGGATGAGAACGCCTTGCTCGAAGCTGAGCCGTACGGGGGTGTTCCGCTCCGCGACCAGGGCCACGCGCTTGACGGCCTCGACGAACGGGGCGGTCTCGATCACCGCGACCGAGTTGAACTCGGTCGGGAAGAGCGTGCGGTACTTCGGCAGATCGCCTTCAAGAAGGCGCGTCGTCGTACGCCGTCCCGCGCCCTCGAAGCCGATCAGGCCCTCGCCCGCACCGGAGCCGGAGAGCGCCAGCGTGACCGTGTCGCCGTTCGTGAGCGCCTTGGCGGTGTCCAGCAGCGTCTTGGCGGGCACCAGGGCGACCGCGGAGATGTCCGGCGCCTCGGGCTTCCACAGGAACTCACGGACCGCGAAGCGGTAGCGGTCGGTCGAGGCCAGGGTGACCGTGTCGCCCTCGATCTCGATCCGTACGCCGGTGAGCACGGGCAGCGTGTCGTCGCGGCCCGCGGCGATGGCGACCTGGGAGGCGGCGGAGGCGAAGACCTCACCGGGAACGGTGCCGGTGGCCGTCGGCATCTGCGGCAGCGCCGGGTACTCCTCCACAGGGAGTGTGTGGAGCGTGAACCGCGAGGAGCCGCAGACCACGGTCGCCCGTACACCGTCTGTGGAGATCTCCACCGGACGGTTGGGGAGGGCACGGCAGATGTCGGCGAGCAGCCGGCCGGAGACGAGGACGGTGCCGTCCTCCTCCACCTCCGCGTCCACCGAGACCCGCGCCGAGACCTCGTAGTCGAAGCTGGAGAAGCTGAGGGCGCCGTCCTCCGCCTTCAGCAGAAGGCCCGCGAGCACCGGTGCCGGCGGACGGGCCGGAAGGCTACGGGCCACCCAGGCCACCGCCTCCGCGAGTACATCGCGCTCCACCCGGATCTTCACCGGAACCGCCTCCTGCTGTTGCTCGCTCGCCCTGCTGGCCTTCGTCGTCGGCTGTGATGCCGGGGACCAGTCTGACCTACGGCACCGACACTCGGTGCTGTCGCGGGTCAAGTCGAGGCGAGACGTTCCGGATGGTCGGCCGCGAAGTTGTGCACAGGCCCTGCTTCGAAGCGGACTCCTGGCTAACTCTCAGGGGTAGTAGTAGTAGGCCCTGTGGAAACCGTGGATAACGCCGTATGCGCAGGTCAAGCCCGTTTTTTTATCCACCGCGCTTGTGGGTGGAGCCGTGGAGAACTCGGCTCTTCTGTGGACGGACGAAAGTTCTGCACACCCCATGCACAGGACACCGTGACTTCTCCCCAGCCGCGTCCCCAGTTTTACCCATGTTCCCCACAGCCCAACCGACCTCCTTGGTGTGACGCCTTTCACTCGACTCAGCGACCCCGGGGGTTTCGTTGCCGAACAGTGGACAGGGCTGTGGAGAAGCTGTGGGCGACGGACGGTTGCCTGTGGGCCGCCGGTGGACAAGATCCCGGACGCCCTGTGGACGAAAATTCCGTCCACAGCCTGTGGAGCGGCGTCAACCACAAATCCACACCCCCCTGACCTGGAGCGATGTCCGGTCGGCGGCCTCCCCTGTGGACACGATCGGGACAACTCCTGGGTCCCCAGGCTGTGGACGGAAGATTCTGCCCGAATCTGTGGAGAAGGTCTCCGCACCGCCGCGTATTCGAACAGCGAGCCCGTCCGGCGACACGCCGGAGGAGGCGCCGCGAGCCCTCCGGGACGGCGAAAAGGGCGCCCGGGACCGTGTCGGGCAGGGTCCAGGACGCCCTCATGAGCGCTGTCAGGCCGTTCTCCCGGACCGTCCCGCGCCGGGTGGGGCGGTCTCAGCCGTTCTTGATGCGGTTGGTGAGTTCGGTCACCTGGTTGTAGATGGAGCGGCGCTCGGCCATCAGCGCGCGGATCTTCCGGTCCGCGTGCATCACCGTCGTGTGGTCGCGCCCGCCGAACTGGGCGCCGATCTTCGGCAGCGAGAGATCGGTCAGCTCACGGCAGAGGTACATCGCGATCTGCCGCGCCGTCACGAGCACCCGGCTCCGCGAGGAGCCGCAGAGGTCGTCCACCGACAGCCCGAAGTAGTCGGCGGTCGCCGCCATGATGTTGGTCGCGGTGATCTCCGGGGCCGCGTCCTCACTGCCGGGGATGAGGTCCTTCAGCACGATCTCGGTGAGCCCGAGGTCCACCGGCTGCCGGTTGAGCGAGGCGAACGCGGTGACCCGGATCAGGGCGCCCTCCAGCTCGCGGATGTTGCGCGAGATCCGCGAGGCGATGAACTCCAGCACCTCGGGCGGCGCGTTGAGCTGCTCCTGGACCGCCTTCTTACGGAGGATCGCGATACGGGTCTCCAGCTCCGGCGGCTGGACGTCCGTGGTCAGTCCCCACTCGAAGCGGTTGCGCAGCCGGTCCTCCAGCGTGATCAGTTGCTTGGGCGGCCGGTCCGAGGAGAGCACGATCTGCTTGTTGGCGTTGTGGAGCGTGTTGAACGTGTGGAAGAACTCCTCCTGCGTCGACTCCTTGGACGCCAGGAACTGGATGTCGTCGACCAGGAGGATGTCGACATCGCGGTAGCGCTTGCGGAAGGTGTCGCCCTTACCGTCCCTGATCGAGTTGATGAACTCGTTCGTGAACTCCTCGGAGCTGACGTACCGCACCCGCGTACCGGGGTAGAGGCTGCGCGCGTAGTGCCCGATGGCGTGGAGCAGGTGCGTCTTGCCGAGCCCGGACTCGCCGTAGATGAAGAGCGGGTTGTACGCCTTGGCCGGCGCCTCGGCGACGGCGACCGCCGCCGCGTGCGCGAAGCGGTTGGACGCGCCGATGACGAAGGTGTCGAAGAGGTACTTGGGGTTGAGCCGGGCCTGCGGCTCGCCGGGGCCCGGCGCCGGGGCGGGCTGGGCGCCCAGCGGTCCCGGCGCCCCGGCGCGCGCCCGGCCCACGCTCTGCCCGCCGCCGTGCCGCGGCGCGGGCGGCTCCTGGAGGTCGTGACGGTCGTGGCGGGAGCGGTGGTCGTGCTGATCGTGCTGGTCGGTGGCGCGCTCGTACGGGGACCGGTCCTGGCCCTGCGGCTGCCGGTAGTCGTGCTGCTGCGGCCGGGCGGTGGCGTACGGGTCGCGGTCCTGGTACCCGCCGAGGCGGGGCTGCCAGGACAGGTCCTCCTGGGAATGCGGCCAGGCCCCGGGGGCGGGGCGCTGCTGCTGGTAGTCCGGGTAGGCGGGGCGTACGGACGGCATGCCGTCGTCGGAAGGGCGGTGCCCGTAGCCGTCGTACGCGTCGTCCTGCCGCGGTTCGTCGTGGAGCGGGCCGCCCTGGTAGCGGTGCTGCTGGGGTACGGGCGGGGCCGGCGGGGTGGGCTCGCCCGCCGAGTCGTCGACGGTGATCGCGATCCGGATGGGCCGGCCGCACTCGTGGCTCAGGGTCTCGCTGATGAGAGGGGCGAGGCGCCCCTCCAGGACGCGCTTGCCCCATTCATTGGGGACGGCGAGCAGCGCGGTGTCCGCGACCAGGGCCAGGGGCTGGCACCGTTCGATCCACTGTTTGTCCTTGGGCTCTACGCCCTGCTGGCCCTCCCTGAGGAGCTGCTCCAGCACTCGTGGCCACACTGCGGCAAGATCGGCAGGTACATCAGCCACAAGGCACGCTCTCTCGCTGGTCCCACGAATGTGTGCTTCTCGGGACGGGGTGGGAAGGCCGGCGGGGAAAGCCGGGGTGAAGACCGACCGGCGCATAGGGAGCGGTCTCCGCCAAGGTAGTCAGGCCGACCCGCGCGGTTCAAGTTGTTGTCCACAGCCTGTGCACAATGGAGTCCGGCACCGAGCTGGTTTGACCGGATGGCGTAGCCGCGCGTACCGTGACCAGGTCGAGTTGTCGATGGCTGCTGCCGCCTGCCTCCGATGGGCAAAGATCACGATCTGTGGTTGTGAAGCGGTGCACTCGGGCGTGAACGCGAGCTTCTCAGCCTCTCGTGGGCGCACGGTGACAGCCAGGCGATGTCCCGCCATCCACACATCATTTTCTGGAGCCCCCGAGTGAGCAAGCGCACCTTCCAGCCGAACAACCGCCGTCGCGCCAAGACCCACGGGTTCCGGCTGCGGATGCGTACCCGTGCCGGCCGCGCGATTCTCGCGACTCGCCGCAGCAAGGGTCGCGCCCGTCTGTCCGCCTGATCGCCTGCTGACAAACAGGTCATGACGTGCTGCCTACCGAGAATCGGCTGAGGCGGCGCGAGGACTTCGCGACCGCGGTACGGCGAGGACGCCGGGCTGGACGCCCGCTTCTCGTCGTCCATCTGAACAGCGGTTCAACGGACCCGCACGCGCCTGGGGAGAGCGCTTCCCCGGTGCGTGCGGGTTTCGTCGTAAGCAAAGCGGTGGGCGGAGCGGTCGTACGGAACCGCGTGAAGCGGCGCCTGCGCCATCTCATACGCGACCGCCTGTCCACGCTGCCCCCCGGTAGCCTGGTGGTCGTACGGGCGCTGCCCGGATCAGGCGACGCCGATCATGCACTGCTGGCCCGAGACCTGGACGCCGCTCTCCGGCGGCTGCTGGGAGGGGGCGCGCGATGAAGTACCCGCTGCTGGCTCTGATCAAGCTGTACCAGTGGACGATCAGCCCGCTCCTCGGGCCTGTCTGCCGGTACTACCCGTCGTGTTCGCACTACGGATATACGGCCATCGACCGCCATGGCGCGGTGAAGGGCACGGCGCTGACCGCCTGGCGCATTCTGCGGTGCAATCCGTGGTCGCCGGGCGGTGTGGACCATGTCCCGCCGCGTAAACGGCCGCGATGGCATGAACTGCTGCGCAACGCGTGGCGCGGCGGTAAGGGCGGGCGGCCCGCTGCTGGCGTGCCTTCCGGGGGATCGGCCCCCGACACCCCCAGCCCGGCCGCAGAGACCTCGCCCAAAGCTCAAGGAGCCTGATTAGTGGACACGATTGCCAGTCTGTTCAGTTTTATCACCACACCAGTTTCCTGGGTCATCGTCCAGTTCCACTCGCTGTACGGGATGATTTTCGGCCCCGACACGGGCTGGGCCTGGGGACTGTCCATCGTGTCCCTGGTGGTGTTGATCCGTATCTGCCTGATCCCGCTCTTCGTGAAGCAGATCAAGTCGACGCGGAACATGCAGGTGCTCCAGCCGAAGATGAAGGCGATCCAGGAGCGCTACAAGAACGACAAACAGCGTCAGTCCGAAGAGATGATGAAGCTGTACAAGGAGACGGGTACGAACCCGCTCTCCTCGTGTCTGCCCATCCTGGCGCAGTCCCCGTTCTTCTTCGCGCTGTACCACGTGCTCTCCAGCATCGCGAGCGGCAAGACCATCGGCGTGATCAACCAGGAGCTGCTGGACAGCGCCCGGCAGGCGCACATCTTCGGTGCTCCGCTGGCCGCCAAGTTCCTGGACAGCAGCGAGAAGGTCGCGTCGTTGAACGCGTCGCTGACGGATGTACGGATCGTCACCGCCATCATGATCATCCTGATGTCGGCGTCGCAGTTCTACACGCAGCGCCAGCTCATGACGAAGAACGTCGACCTGACGGTCAAGACGCCGTACATGCAGCAGCAGAAGATGCTCATGTACATCTTCCCCCTGATCTTCGCGGTCACCGGCGTGAACTTCCCCGTCGGTGTGCTCGTCTACTGGCTGACCACCAACGTGTGGACCATGGGCCAGCAGATGTACGTGATCAACCAGAACCCCACCCCGGGCAGCAAGGCGCAGGACCAGTACCTGCAGCGTCTGCTGAAGAGCATCACCGCGCACGGTGAGGTGCGGTCCCGTCGCAAGCGTTCCGTCGTGCAGGCGATCGTGGCCAAGGGCCCGGACCGCAACGACAACGAGCGTAAGTTCGTCGTGGGCCTGGGCAAGTCGGGTCTGGCCGCGCAGCCCGACGGCACGGTCGTCAAGAGCGACACCGCCGCCGCCGAGGCCGAGGCGAGTGCCGCGGCCAGGCGCCAGCAGCCCAAGCGCCAGACCAAGGCACAGCGGCAGGCCGCCGCGGCCCAGGCCGGTACGGACAAGCCGGCGTCCGGTGACGCCGAGGCGGACGAGCCGCAGGCGAAGACCTCGTTGCAGAAGAAGGACGAGCCGCAGGACACCGCGTCCAAGCCGGCGGCCAAGCCCGCCGGCGGCGCCACACGCCAGAAGGCCAAGTCCGGACAGCGCAAGGGTCAGCAGCGGCCCAAGCATCCGACCAAGAAGTAAGAAGGAGTCCACCCGTGACGGAAGGCACCATCTCCGCCGCCCCCGAGGGGGGCGACACCCTGACCCGCCTGGAGCAGGAAGGGGAGATCGCGGCCGACTACCTTGAGGGCCTGCTCGACATCGCCGATCTCGACGGCGATATCGACATGGACGTCGAGGCAGACCGGGCCGCGGTCTCGATCATCAGCGATGCGGCCGGTGGGGATCTTCAGAAGCTGGTGGGGCGCGACGGCGAGGTCCTGGAGGCACTCCAGGAGCTGACGCGGCTCGCAGTCCACCGGGAGACCGGGGACCGCAGCCGGCTCATGCTGGACATCGCGGGCTTCCGGGCCAGGAAGCGCACCGAGCTGGCCGAGCTGGGTGCCAAGGCGGCGGACGAGGTGAAGAGCACCGGTGAGCCGGTGAAGCTGAGCCCGATGACGCCCTTCGAGCGGAAGGTCGTGCACGACGCGGTCGCCGCCGCCGGTCTGCGCAGCGAGTCCGAGGGCGAGGAGCCCGAGCGCTTCGTCGTGGTGCTCCCTGCCTGAGTGGTTCAACGTATTCGGCCCCGCCTGTCGCGCAGGCGGGGCCGATCTTTGTCAGCCTGATAGTCAGCCACCGGTGGGTGGTTCGGTATGGAAGGACGGTTCCCGTGACGGAGGCAGCAGAGCTTCCCCCCGCACCGGACGAGGCGCGCACTGTTTTCGGTGAGTTCTTTCCGGAGGCTGTCCGCTACGCGGAGCTGCTGGCGGACGCGGGCGTCAAGCGCGGTCTGATCGGCCCCCGTGAGGTACCGCGCCTGTGGGAGCGGCACATGTTGAACTGTGCGGTGCTCTCCGAGGTCGTGCCCGAGAACGTGATGGTCTGCGATGTCGGCTCGGGCGCGGGTCTCCCCGGGATTCCGCTGGCTCTGGTCCGGCCGGACCTGAAGATCACACTGCTGGAGCCGCTGCTGCGGCGGACGAACTTCCTCCAGGAAGTGGTCGAGCTGCTGGGCCTGGACCATGTGACGGTGGTACGCGGCCGGGCCGAGGAAGTCCTCGGCACGCTCCAGCCGGTCCATGTGGTGACGGCACGGGCGGTGGCGCCGCTCGACCGGCTGGCGGGCTGGGGGGTGCCGCTGCTGCGTCCCTACGGCGAGATGCTGGCGCTGAAGGGCGACACGGCCGAGGAGGAGATCAACGGGGCCCGTGCGGCGCTGAGCAAGCTCGGCGTGGTGGAGACCTCGGTGCTTCAGGTCGGGGAGGGCATCGTCGATCCGCTCGCCACGGTGGTGCGGGTGGAGGTCGGGGAGAGCCCCGGCGGTGTGAGGTTCGCGACGAAGCGGGCCAAGGCCGCGCGGGCCGGCCGTGCACGGCGCCGCCGTTGAGCCGTACAGTCCTCTGTGGCTATCAGTGATGGTCCATACAAGCTGCCATACCTATGCATTGCGGAGTGTCGTGATGGTCTAGCCCCGCAGCGCGTGCATCGTGTTTCACGTGAAACGTCGCTCACTGCTGCAGGGCATCATCACCCGAGGTCGCGCGGCCGCCACACCACGCGGCCGAAAACCCCTCGTACGGGGGACGGGGTTGTCCACAGACGCGGATTCATCCACAGATCCACGGGCCTCGCTGGTTCACGACCCCGAAAGCATGGCAGGCTCTGTCCATTGCGAGTCTGAAGTCGAGGAGAGTGAATCCTTGCGGTCCGACGCCAACATCGCGGGACCGACGACCGATCCGGTCCCCGGTCCCCGCACCGAGTCGCCGGGGGAGGATGTTTCACGTGAAACACCGCCCCCGATGGACGACACCCCCATCGGCCACGCCGCCCAACTGGCGGTGGAGGCACTGGGCCGGGCCGGCGAGGGTCTGCCCCGCCCCGAACAGACACGTGTCATGGTCGTCGCCAACCAGAAGGGCGGCGTAGGAAAGACCACCACCACGGTCAACCTCGCCGCGTCGCTCGCGCTCCACGGTGCGCGCGTACTGGTGGTCGACCTCGATCCGCAGGGCAACGCCTCCACGGCGCTGGGGATCGACCATCATGCCGAAGTTCCTTCGATCTATGACGTCCTGGTGGAGAGCAAGCCGCTCTCCGAGGTGGTCCAGCCGGTCCCGGACGTCGAAGGTCTCTTCTGTGCCCCGGCCACCATCGATCTCGCCGGTGCGGAGATCGAGTTGGTGTCCCTGGTGGCACGGGAGAGCCGACTGCAGCGGGCGATCGAGGCGTACGAGCAGCCGCTGGACTACATCCTCATCGACTGCCCGCCCTCGCTCGGCCTGCTGACCGTCAACGCGATGGTCGCGGGAGCAGAGGTTCTGATCCCCATTCAGTGCGAGTACTACGCGCTGGAAGGGCTGGGCCAGTTGCTGCGGAACGTCGATCTGGTGCGGGCGCATCTCAACCCCACGCTGCATGTCTCGACGATTCTGCTCACCATGTACGACGGCCGGACGCGTCTCGCCTCGCAGGTGGCGGACGAGGTCCGCAGCCACTTCGGCAAGGAGGTGCTGCGGACCAGCATTCCCCGGTCCGTCCGTATCTCGGAGGCGCCGAGCTACGGGCAGACGGTGCTGACTTATGATCCGGGTTCCAGTGGATCCCTCTCGTATCTCGAAGCCGCCCGTGAGATCGCCCTGCGGGGGGTGGGGGTGCACTATGACGCCCAGCAGGCCCATGTGAGTATCCAGAACAGCCAGCAGAGCATGTCGGAGGGGATCCAGTGAGCGAGCGACGTAGAGGATTGGGGCGTGGGCTCGGTGCACTGATCCCCGCCGCTCCGCAGGAGCAGCCGGTGGCCTCCCCCGCGGTGGCCCCGGTGCTGACGGCGGAGCGCGGGGTGGCCGCCGCGAAGGTGACGTCGCTGTCGACGGCCACCGTCTCCCCGGAGTCGGAGACCGTTGTACCGGAGCGTGTGGCGGCGCCCGAACAGGCTGTGGCCGGAGCCCACTTCGCCGAAGTACCGATCGACTCGATCACGCCGAACCCCCGGCAGCCCCGTGAGGTGTTCGACGAGGACGCGCTCGCCGAGCTGATCACCTCCATCAAGGAGGTGGGGCTTCTCCAGCCCGTCGTCGTACGGCAGGTGGGGTCGGAGCGCTATGAGCTGATCATGGGCGAGCGGCGCTGGCGGGCCTGCCGGGAAGCCGGCCTGGAGCGCATCCCCGCGATCGTCCGCGCCACGGACGACGAGAAGCTGCTGCTGGACGCACTGCTGGAGAACCTGCACCGGGCCCAGTTGAACCCGCTGGAAGAGGCCGCGGCCTACGACCAGTTGCTCAAGGACTTCAACTGCACGCACGACCAGCTCGCCGACCGGATCGGGCGTTCGCGCCCGCAGGTCTCCAACACGCTGCGGCTGCTGCGTCTGTCTCCTCCGGTGCAGCGCAGGGTCGCGGCCGGAGTGCTCTCCGCCGGTCATGCCAGGGCGCTGCTGTCGGTGGACGACTCCGAGGAGCAGGACCGGCTGGCGCACCGCATCGTCGCCGAAGGGCTCTCCGTGCGAGCGGTCGAGGAGATCGTGACCCTGATGGGGTCGCGTCCTCAGACCTCCCCCAAGTCGAAGGGGCCGCGGGCCGGTGCCCGGCTGTCGCCGGCGCTGGGTGATCTGGCGTCGCGGCTCTCCGACCGCTTCGAGACCCGGGTGAAGGTCGACCTGGGACAGAAGAAGGGGAAGATCGTCGTCGAGTTCGCCTCGATGGACGATCTGGACCGGATCCTCGGCACCCTCGCCCCCGGTGAGGGGCGCGTCCTGGACCAGGCGCTCACCGAGAACACCGGGGACGACGAGGTGAGCTGAGGCTCCACCGCACCACTGGGGCGGGCCGTGTTCCACGCTGACCGGAACACGGCCCGCCCTTTGCGATCCCGCGGTGTCCCGGCTTGTCTCCGGGTGGATACGATGCGTTCTGGTAGGGCGCATCCACCTTGATCCACCTCAGAAGGAGAGCGAGGGCCATGCGATCGGTGAGCCGCGGCCAACTGATGTCGGCCGGAATGGCACTCGGCGTGCTCGGTGGCTTTGTCGGCGGCCTGCTCCGGGAGCGGAGCGCGCTGACGGGCGCTCGGGGCGCGGCAGGGGAAAGAAGTGAGGAACAGCCTCCATGGGGCGTCGGCTCGTACCGCTCACGCTGGACAACCTTTCGGACCTCCCCCATCGCTGCCGTACGTGTGTCTTCTGGGAACTTGATCCGGTCAGCGGTGAAGCCGCGGTAGGAGCGGGCCGGGCGGGTACGGAGAAAGAGGCGTGGATCTCGGCCGTTCTGCTGGAGTGGGGATCCTGCGGCCGCATCGTCTTCATCGATGATCTGCCGGTCGGCTTCGTCCTGTACGCGCCTCCCGCTTATGTGCCGCGCTCCCTGGCCTTCCCGACGAGCCCGGTCTCCCCGGACGCCGTCCAGTTGATGACTGCCTGGGTCATGCCCGGTTATCAGGGGCAGGGGCTGGGCCGGGTGATGGTGCAGACCGTGGCGAAGGATCTGCTGCGGCGGGACTTCAAGGCCATCGAGGCGTTCGGTGACAGCCACTGGAAGGAGCCGTCCTGTGTGCTGCCCGCCGACCATCTCACCGCGGTGGGCTTCAAGACGGTCCGCCCGCACACGAGATACCCCCGGCTGCGGCTGGAGCTGCGTACCACGCTCTCCTGGAAGGAAGACGTGGAGCTGGCGCTCGACCGGCTCCTGGGAGCGGTGAAGAAGGAGCCGGCGCTACGGCCGCTCTGAGGCGGGCAGCGGCGAGTGGAACGGAGAACGGGTCCGTCCCCCGGATGGGGGGCGGACCCGTTTCACGTGAAACATCGTGCGTCTGACGGCGCCTGCCGTTCGTCAGCCGATGTAGTCGCCGAGTTCGCGGACGAGCGCGGCCTTGGGCTTGGCGCCGACGATGGTCTTGACGACCTCTCCGCCCTGGTAGACGTTCAGGGTCGGGATGGACATGACCCCGTACTTGGCGGCGGTGGCCGGGTTCTCGTCGATGTTGAGCTTGACGATCTCGATCTTGTCGCCGTGCTCGGCGGCGATGGCCACCAGCGACGGGGCGATCTGGCGGCACGGTCCGCACCAGGCGGCCCAGAAGTCCACCAGGACGGGCTTGTCGTTCTTGAGAACGTCCTCGTCGAAGGAATCGTCGGTCACATGCTTCAGGTCGCCGGCCACGGCGGCCTCCTTACGGGTTGAGGGGTGTGGATGGGGGGGGGCGCTGGTCAGACGGCGGGGGTCTTCTCCGGCTCGGCGTTCTCGCTGTCGCTCAGCGCGGCGAGGAAGCGCTCGGCGTCGAGGGCGGCGGAGCAGCCGGTGCCCGCGGCGGTGATCGCCTGGCGGTAGGTGTGGTCGACCACATCGCCGGCGCCGAAGACACCGGAGAGGTTTGTCCGCGTCGACGGGGCGGCCACGGTCAGATAGCCCTCTCCGTCCAGGTCGAGCTGGCCCTTGAACAGCTCGGTCCGTGGGTCGTGGCCCACCGCGATGAACAGCCCGGTCACCGCGAGCGGCGAGGTCTCGCCGGTCTTCGTGTTGCGCAGGGTCAGCCCGGAGAGCTTCTGCTCGCCGTGGATCTCGGCGACCTCGCTGTCCCAGGCGAACTTGATCTTCGGGTCGGCGAAGGCACGCTCCTGCATGGCCTTGGAGGCGCGCAGCGTGTCCCGGCGGTGGACGATCGTGACGGACTTGGCGAAGCGCGAGAGGAAGGTGGCTTCCTCCATCGCGGTGTCCCCGCCGCCGATCACGGCGATGTCCTGGTCCTTGAAGAAGAAGCCGTCACAGGTGGCGCACCAGGAGACACCGCGTCCGGACAGGGCGTCCTCGTTGGCCAGGCCGAGCTTGCGGTGCTGGGAGCCTGTGGTGACGATCACGGCCTTGGCCTGGTGCACGGTGCCCGCGGTGTCGGTGACCGTCTTGATGTCGCCGGTGAGGTCGACCGAGATGACATCGTCCGGGACCAGCTCTGCGCCGAAGCGCTCGGCCTGGGCCCGCATGTTGTCCATCAGGTCCGGGCCCATGATGCCGTCGCGGAAGCCCGGGAAGTTCTCCACATCGGTGGTGTTCATCAGCGCACCACCGGCGGTGACGGCGCCCTCGAAGACCAGCGGCTTCAGCGATGCGCGCGCGGTGTACAGCGCGGCGGTATAGCCGGCGGGCCCGGAGCCGATGATGATCACATTACGGACGTCGCTCACGGGTTTCTTCCTCGTCTCTGCAGACTGCACTACTGGGGCCGGATCAACGACTTTCACCCCATCCAACGGATCCTACGGGTCCCGCATTCCCGAGGTCTTCCGGCTCGACGCGAGGGGGCGTCAGCGGCGGAGGTAGGAGTGCGTCAGCAGGACGGTTCCGTCGGTCGAGGGAGCGCTCTTCACGCAGGTCGCGTCGACCACATATGCCTGGACCCGGGTGCTGTCACCGGAGTGCGGCAGGACGACGAGATATGCGTCGCTTCCCTGATAGGTGCCCCGCTCGGCGGCCAGCGCCGACAGACTGCTGCCGATGCCTCGCTGGATGCAAGCCGGGACGACGGGCGCCGGTGTGAGCAGGGGAGAGTTCGAGGCTCCGCCCCGGTCACCCTCCATGGAGCGCGGCCGGCCCGCCTTGGTCTCGCTTTCGGTCCCGGCATCGGCGCCGGAGGCCAGCAGGGTGTCCACGCGGTCCTGAAGACGTGTCTCGGAGAACAGGTCGCCGTCGCCCGCGGCGGAGCTGGCCGTCTTGGAGGCTTCCCCGGAGTCCGAGGAGTGGAGCGACGGGAGCAGCAGTACGCCCATCCCTACGAGGGCCGTACCGAACACGGCACCCAGGACGGCGGTACGGCGGCGCCGCAGGCGGGACGGTCCGCCGCGTCCGGGCCCCGTGGCAGCCTTGGGCCGTCCGGCGGGGCGGTCGGCCCGTACGGTGTCCGTCGACACCGCCGACGTGACCGCCGGGAAGCGCGGTGGGGAGTGGGGCTCGGACTGCGGCTCGGACCGGGGCTTGGACGAGGGCGATGTTTCACGTGAAACATCGGCGGAGTCCGCGGGCTCGGCCGATGCCGGGGACTCATCGAGGGCCGTGGAGTCATCGGGCGTGGTCGCGTCGAGGAGCGCTTCCGCGGCGAGGGCGGCGTCGATACGGCCCGCGACATCGGCGGGCATCCGGGGCGGCCCCGGCAGGGTGCCCAGCAGCCCTCTGATCTCCTCAAGGGAGTCATGGACATCGGCGCAGAGGACGCAGCCGTCGAGATGCTGCCGCAGATCGGCGCTGCGGGCCGGTGGCAGCAGACCTTCGGCCAGGTCGGAGATCTCCGAGACATCCGGATGCTGAGCGGTGTCGGTCGTAGATGTCATGCGCGCCCACCTCCGCCCTTCACTCCAGCAGGATCGCTCGATCCTGAATCTTTTGGTCCCGATGCCGGTGGGACGGATGCCCGCGGCGTCCGGTTCCTTCCCCGCTCGGAACCGCTGTTATCCCTGGTGTCCCCGCGTAGATGGGTGAGCAGAGGGAGAAGTCTGGCCCGGCCGCGTGCACAGCGGCTCTTCACGGTGCCGGTGGGCACCCCCAGCACGGCGGCGGCCTCCGCCACGGGGTAACCCTGCATGTCGACGAGGATCAGGGCGGCCCGCTGGTCGACGGGGAGTGTGGCCAGTGCCGCCAGCAGCTCCCGGTGGAGGTCCTGCCGCTCGGCGGGCGCCTCGGCCGACTCATGGGGTTCGAGGAGCTGCTCCAGCCGCTCGGTGTCGTCCATGGGCGAGGTTCTGCGCGAGGCGGCCTTGCGGGCCCGGTCGAGGCAGGCGTTGACGGTGATGCGGTGCAGCCAGGTGGTGACGGCGGACTGCCCGCGGAAGGTGTGGGCGGCCCGGAAGGCGGAGACGAGGGCGTCCTGCACGGCGTCGGCCGCCTCCTCGCGGTCCCCCAGGGTGCGGAGGGCGACGGCCCAGAGCCGGTCGCGGTGGCGCCGTACCAGCTCGCCGAAGGCCCGAGAGTGGCCCGTGACATGAGCGCTCAGCAGGTCCTGGTCGCTCAAGTCGCCCAGTGCGGCGTCGTCCAACGGTGAGCCCCCTCCCCTGTCTCCGGTCAGCCGGTGATCTGGATCTCCGAGATGCCCCCGCGGAAGCGGGTGGCGGATCCGTCCTGCGGCAGCTCAGTGATGTGGATCAATACGTACCGGGTCCGCACAGGCTTGTCGAGGGTGGCCTTCACCGTGCTTCCGACTGTTTCCAGCTTGGTGAGCCGCTGGGAGAAGTCCGAGAGCGACGCCGGATCCGACGCGTCCGAGTCGGCGGCCAGCACTTCGGCCTTCTGACCGGACCGGTACATACGGATGTCGAGACCGGAGACGTCCTTCACACTGCCGAGGTCGACGACGATTCCGCTGCCCTGAGTATGGCCGGGGAGGTTACCGAAATTGGGGTAGTTCCAGTACTGCTTGGTGATCCAGGCCGTGCCGCTGTCGCCGTCGGTGGCGTTCGAGACCAGTTCCGGCCTTATCCCGGATCCCTCGGGCATGAACTCCGTCGCACCGTCGATCTTGAGGGGCTTGACGGGCTTGACTGCCTTGTCGCCGCCCCCGGTGGTGGTCTGCGTGGGGGTCGTGTCGGGCGTGCCGCGCTCCCCGTCGAGGAGCTGGTCGGCGACCTGCCAGCTTCCCAGGCCCAGGACGGCGATGAGCAGTGCGGCGACGGTCCACTTGAGGACCTTGCCGGTGGGGCTCTGGAGCGGGGGCGGCGGCGGCATCACCGGGGTCGGGGACGTCACCCCGACGCCCGCCTGGGTACGCCCGTAGGTGCCCTGCTGGTAGGTGGTGCGCTGGTACTCCGGCGGGGGCGTGAACGTGGGCTCCGGCGGCCGGATACGGGGCATCTCCGCGACCGCCGCGGACAGCTCGTCCGGCGTGGTGCACGGCGGATCCTGCCGGGAGGCGGTGGCGCCGTCGTTGACCAGGGCCCGCATCGCGAGCTCCGAGAGACCGCGGTGGATACCGGCGCGCACCTGGTCGGGGGCGATCAGCCCGACCCCCTTGGGCAGGCCGGAGAGGCCGTGGGCGTCGCTCTCGTACGGCCAGCGCTGCGTGAGTGCGGCGTACAGGAGCGCGCCGATCGCCTCGGTGTCGGTGCGCTGGGGCCGGTCCGCGCGGATGCCGCGCAGCGCGGCGTTCACGGCGAGTCCGCGGATCCGGTACTGGCCGGTGGAGGTCCGCAGGACGGCGCCGGGCGTCAGCCGCAGATGGGCCAGCCCCTCGCGGTGCGCGGCGGCCATGGCCTGGGAGACCTGGCTGACGAGCTGGTACGCCTCGTGGGCCTCCAGCGGGCCCGCGGCGAGCAGCGTGGTGAGCTCGGTGGCGTCCGGCAGCCATTCGTGGACGACGTAGACGAGATCGCCCTCCTCGACGGCGTCCAGGACCTGGACGAAGCGGGGATCGCCGAGCAGCGCGGCGGACCGGGCCGCGGCCAGCACGGAACGGGCCCGGGGATGGTCGGAGGGCAGCAGGTGCACGCCGACGGCGCGGCGCAGTTTCTCGTCGACGGCACGCCAACTGCTGAAACCGTCCAGACGGGTGACGCACTCCTCCAGGCGGTAGCGTCTGGCGAGTCTGTGGCCGCTGTGGAGTTCGGGCGCCGCGCCGCCCGGCTCGGTGTCCCGCCGCTCACCGCCCGTGTCGTCGGCGGACCGCTCCGCCGTCTCCTGGGCCTCCGCCAACCCGTCGGTCGTGGCCTTGTCCGCCTTGGCGGTCAGCGGCTCATCGCCACTGTTGCCGGCCACGTCGACGGCAGCCGTGCTACGTTCCGCCACCGTCGCTCCTGCCTCCCCATCCATTGCGCCCTGTCCAACAGCCAAGCCAATTGTGCCCACAGTCGGACGCTATGCACGACACGCGGCAGCCGATGATGGTTGTACCCGGCCGGGTCGCGTCACCGTCCGAGGCGGCCCCGGACCATGCCGACCATGGCGTTCATCTCCTCGATCCGCATCTTCTTCGCCGCGACGAAGAAGAGCCCCAGCAGGACGATGCCACCGCCGATCAGGGCGACGATCGAGGCGAGGGCGGTGCTGCCCAGAGCTTCCAGTACGAAGTAGGCGACCGCGCCGGCCGCGAGGGCGCCGGGCACGGAGGCGAGGCAGAGCCGCGCGTACGTCCGCAGGACGCGTCCGCCGTCCAGATCGCCGCCCAGCCGGTTCTTCAGCCTGCGCCAGGCCACGCCGACACCGACGGCGTAGGCCAGTCCGTACGCCGCGGCCATGCCGACCACGGCCCAGCGCGGGGGCAGCAGCACATAGGCGAGCGCGGAGGCCGCGGCGTTGACCGCGGCGACGATGACCGTGTTGTAGAAGGGCGTCCTGGTGTCCTCGTAGGCGTAGAAGCCGCGCAGGACGACGTACTGCACGGAGTACGGGATGAGACCGAGGGCGAACGCCATCAGGATGAAGCCCATGGACCGCGCCGATTCCAGGCCGCTGGACGAGAACATCAGGACGGAGAGCGGGACACCGAGCGCGAGGAACCCGAAGGCGATCGGGACGATCGCGACCGCGGAGTTGCGCAGCCCCTGCGAGATGTCGTCGCGGACGGCGCCCGGGTCGCCGTCGCTGGCGGCGCGGGAGATCCGGGGCAGCAGGGCGGCCATGACCGAGACGGTGATGATGGCCTGCGGCATGCCCCAGATGAGCTGGGCGTTGCTGTAGGCCAGGATGCCGGCGCCGTCCGTGCCGGACGCCTTGCCCGCGGCCGTGGCGAGCTGGGTGACGACCAGGACACCCGCCTGGTTGGCGAGGACGAACAGGACGGTCCACTTGGCGAGCTTGACCGTCTTGCCGAGGCCGTGGCCCTTCCAGTCGAACCGCGGGCGGAACCGGAACCCGGTCTCCCTGAGGTAGGGGATCATCGCGAGCGCCTGGACGATGAGACCGAGGAGCGTACCGATGCCCAGCAGCCGTACGCCGTCCGGCGGGATCGTCGATACGGTCATCCCGGAGTCGGCGGCGGTGCCGTACACCCAGATGAACAGACCGAACGTGGTGATCATGACGATGTTGTTGAGGACCGGGGTCCACATCATCGCGCCGAACTTGCCGCGCGCGTTGAGGATCTGGCCCATGACCACGTGCACACCCATGAAGAAGATCGTGGGCAGGCAGTAGCGGGCGAAGGTGACAGCCACGTTGTTGGCGGCGGCGTCGCTGGCGATCGGGTCCGACATCGCCTGGACCAGCACGGGCGCGGCGAACACGGCCAGCGCCACGATCGCGCCGAGCGCGACCATGACCAGAGTGAGCAGCCGGTTGGCGTAGGCGACGCCACCGTCGTCGTCGTTCTTCATCGCCCGCACGAGCTGCGGTACGAAGACCGAGTTCAGGCCGCCGCCGACGGTGAGGATGTAGATCATCGTAGGCAGGGTGTAGGCGACGGTGAACGAGTCACCGAGGAGCGCCGCACCCAGCGCGGCCGTGATCACCAGGCTCCGTACGAAGCCGGTGAGCCGGGACACCAGCGTGCCCGCGGCCATCAGCGCGCTGGACTTGAGCAGCCCGGCCGCCTTGCCGCCCGACTTCTTGGCCGGCGGCGCGGGGGCCGCCTCGGGCTCCGGCGCCGCCACGGCCTGCGCCGTGGCCTGCTGGTCCCGGTAGAGGTGCGCGAACGCGTCCGGCGCCGGGCTCTCGTCCGCGGCCCGGGTGACCAGGTCGTCGACGCCGGTGAACTGGGTGGTCCGCGCGTCGTCCCCGTACGGCAGAAGACGGGAGGGGCCCGAGGGCTCGGGCGGCGGGGGCTGCGCCCAGATCCGCGGATCGGGGGCGGGCTGCTGGGCGTGCGGCTGCCGGTACAGGTCCTGGTGGTCCGGATAGGTGCCCGGGGGCGGCGGCGGGTGCGAGGCGCGGTCGTACAGCGCCTCGGTCACCGGATCCTGCGCGGACAGGTCCTGCGCCCAGTAGGGGTCCTGCGCGTAGGCGTCCTGGACATACGGGTCCTGGGCAGGGGGCGGAGGCGGCGGGACCTGGCCTGCCGGATCGCCGCCCGTGCCCGGCCCACGGTCACCGTCGTACGGCGCGTTCATGGTTACCCCACCTCATCGTCCCCGGCCGACCGGCCACGACATCGCTCAACGGTCCACTTTCTCACCCGCGCCCGACGCGTCCGCGCTTTCCGGACCGGTGTCCGGTGTCGGGTCACTCGGCTGCCCGGGATCTGTGTCCTCGACGGCCTTCGTGGCGGCCGTGTTCTTCGTGCCGTGCGGGTCCCCGTTGGGGTCCGGACCGTCGGCTTCGGGCCCGGTGGTGTCGGATCCGGTGGCGTGCGGTCCGGCGGTGCCGGGCCCGGTGGGATCCGGCCCGGTGGCGTCCGTGTCCTCCAGGCCGCCCCGGTCACCGTCGCCGTTGCCGTCCTGCGGGCCGTCGTCGCCGCTCTCGCCGCCGTCGCCGTCCGCGGGCCCGGCGCCCGCCTTACGGGCCACGGCCCGCTTGCGCTGGCTGTACATCTTCACCCCGGCGAGGACCAGCAGCAGCACACCGCCCGCGATGACGAGCATCACGGTGGGCGTGATCTCCGAGACCTTCACCTGGAAGGTCATCGGGCCGCCGTACAGCTTGCCGTCCACCGTGTAGAGCTGGGCGGTCACCTGCACCGGCCCGTTGGCGTTGCCCGCGCCGGTGAACTTCACCGACTGGCTGTGCCCGCCGTCGATCTTGATCGGTCGTTCCGCGACGGCCAGATCACCGTCGAGCTTCAGCCGGGTCGGGTTGTCCGACTTCAGGCGCAGCACCAGGTTCTGCACGCCCTGGAGCAGTTGGTTCTGGACGGTCACCGGGATCGTCGCGCTGCGCCCGGACAGGGTGAGCACGGACTTGGGGATGAGCCGCACCTCGTCGGTGAGGCTCTGCAGATAGGTGTCGACCGTTTCCCGGTACTGCTGGGCGCCGTCCGGGTCCCCGCGCCAGGACGTCGACATCGCCCGGCTGATCGCGTTGCCGAAGGGGGCGGCGACCCGGTCCGGTGCGGTGAGGATGGCCTTGAACTTGTCGAAGCGGTCCTGCGTGTTCTTGATGTCGAGGAACGTCCGGGTCGGCAGTTCCTGGGCGCGCAGCTTCTTCGGGTAGTGGGAGGCGCCCGGCACCTTCGTGGTGGCGTCCGCGTCCGGGCCGACCGCGGCCGCCGCGATCAGGTCCGTCGGCTCCGTCCAGCGCTCGGGCTCCAGGGCGCGCAGCGCGCGCGCCATCGACTGCGCCTGGGCCGCCGTCGGCGTCCGCTGCGGCGCGACCACGACGTTGCGCTCGTTGTCGGGCTCCTGGAGCGTCACGGCCAGCGACTGGGCCAGGAACTTCTGGACGGCGAGGGTGGAGCTGCTCGCCGCCGACATGTCGCCCTGGAAGGCGGTCGAGAGCCGGTAGTCCGCGACGACGGCCGTCGTGCCGCCGCCGATCGGCCGTGCGGCGTTCGGGGTGTACGAGAGGTTGTCCTGGAGGCTGTCACTGCGGGTGATGACCTTGTGGGCGCCCGCGGAGGTCGCCACATCGACGATCGACGGGTCGATCGCGCCGTCCACCGGCCAGGCGAAGTCCACGGACGGCTTGACGTGGAGGACGGTCTCCACCGTGTCGTCGGCCACGTCGGTGGCCGGCTGGAGATGGCTGAGGGCGCCGGAGACGCTCTTGCCGCGGTGGGCGAGCGAGGCCAGGTCCGGATCGGCGAACGGCAGCGCGACGACCTTGCCGGCCTTGACCGCCTTCTCCAGCGAGTCGAGCCACTTGACCGCCACGGCCTGGTTGCGGCCCGGCACCGTCGTGTCGCCGCTTCTGACGCTGTAGTTCCTGGTCATGGCGTCGGCGGTGGCGATCAGATCGGGATCGATCACCCACGTCACCGGGAGCCGGCTGCCGAGGGAGACCATTTGCTCCAGCCGTCCGCCGGGCGCCAGCTCCTCGGCCAGGTCGTCGTTCTCGAAGACCGGGGTCTGCTGATCGTCCCGCCCGGTCTCGGCGGAGAGATGCGTCGACGAGATCAGCGGCCACAACGCGGTGACCTGGGTCTTCTTGTCCGTCCCTTCGGGCTGCCAGGGCAGGAAGGTGCGCTGGACACCCAGCACCTGGTCGTACGGGGCGGCCGAGGTCTGCCCCGTCACCGAGACGCCGAGCTGGTAGACCCCGTCCTCGTCGAGCCCCAGCTTGCTGACGGGGACGGACAGGGCGAAGTCCTGCGGGATCCCGGCCGGGAGCTTCGGGATGACGACCTTGTACGCCCCGCCGATCGGGGCCACGTCACCCGAGACGCCGGAGCGCGCCGCGGCGTCGTCGATGGCGGTCCGGCCGGCCATCCGCGGCCCGACCCGCAGATCCACCTGCGCGCCGTTGACGGTGTTCTTGCCCTCGTTGGTCACGGTCCCCGAGATGGTGAGCGTGTCGCCCTTCACCGGGGCGCTGGGCGCGAGTGTGTCGAGCGCCACACGGACCGTACGGCCCCCGGTGGCCTGTGTCGCCCCCTGGGCCGCGGGAGCCGTCGTACCGGCCAGCAGACTCGCCATGAGCGGTACCCCGGCGAGGAGGGAGGCTGTGCGCCGCAGCCATCGGCGGGCAGCGGAATGGCCCGTCCCCTGGAAGTCTGCCGCCTCGGCCACGCGCTCGCCCGTCCCTCGTCATCGTCTGCTGCCGTTGGTGGTTGTCGGTTGCTGCGTCCACGCATGGTAACGATGTGCGCTGTGGCGAAGTGCTGGGGACTGCTCCACATGATCGGAAGAATCTCATGCGCTGCCGTAAACCCGTGAATCGGAGGGGAGCCCGGAAACGGGGACGACCGGATGAGCCACGGCACGTACCCTTTTCTGTTGTGCCGAAAGCCAATGAAGACAACCCCAGTGCACTCAGCCAGGTGCAGCACCGCGCGGTCAGCGAACTGCTGCGGGTGTCCCCCGTCGCCGACGATCTCGCCCGCCGTTTCCAGGAGGCCGGTTTCGGTCTCGCCCTGGTCGGAGGCTCGGTCAGGGACGCCCTGCTGGGCAGGCTCGGCAACGACCTGGATTTCACGACCGACGCCCGCCCCGAGGACGTACTGAAGATCGTGCGGCCCTGGGCGGACGCGGTGTGGGAGGTCGGGATCGCCTTCGGGACGGTCGGCTGCCAGAAGGACGCCCGCGTCGGGGACGTGGATCAGCGCTTCCAGATCGAGGTCACCACGTACCGCTCGGAAGCGTACGACCGTACGTCACGCAAACCCGAGGTGTCCTACGGCGACTCCATCGAGGAGGACCTCGTACGCCGGGACTTCACGGTCAACGCGATGGCCGTGGCCCTCCCGCGGAAGGAGTTCATCGATCCGTACGGCGGGCTGGAGGACCTCGCGGCCCAGGTGCTGCGCACGCCCGGTACCCCGCAGGAGTCCTTCTCCGACGATCCGCTGCGGATGCTGCGGGCCGCGCGCTTCGCCGCGCAGTTGGACTTCGAGGTGGCGCCGGAGGTCGTCGCGGCCATGAAGGACATGTCCGGACGTATCGAGATCGTCTCCGCCGAGCGGGTCCGGGACGAGCTGAACAAGCTGATCCTCGCCGCTCACCCGCGCCAGGGGCTGGCGCTGCTCGTCGACACCGGGCTCGCCGAACGGATCCTGCCCGAGCTGCCGGCGCTGCGGCTGGAGAGCGACGAGCACCACCGTCACAAGGACGTCTACGAGCACTCGCTGACCGTTCTGGAGCAGGCCATCGACCTGGAGGAGGACGGACCGGACCTGGTGCTGCGGCTGGCCGCGCTCCTGCACGACATCGGCAAGCCCCGCACCCGGCGCTTCGAGAAGGACGGCCGGGTCTCCTTTCACCACCACGAGATGGTGGGCGCGAAGATGACCAAGAAGCGGATGACCGCGCTCAAGTACTCCAACGAGATGGTGAAGGACGTCTCCCGTCTGGTCGAGCTGCATCTGCGCTTCCACGGCTACGGGACGGGCGAATGGACCGACTCGGCGGTCCGCCGGTACGTACGCGACGCGGGCCCGCTGCTGAGCAGGCTCCACAAGCTGACCCGCTCCGACTGCACCACCCGCAACAAGCGCAAGGCGAACGCGCTCTCCCGTGCCTACGACGGCCTGGAGGAGCGCATCGCCCAGCTCCAGGAGCAGGAGCAGCTCGACGCCATCAGGCCGGACCTGGACGGCAACCAGATCATGGAGATCCTGGATGTCGGCCCCGGGCCGGTGATCGGCGCGGCGTACACCTTCCTGCTGGAGCTGCGGCTGGAGAACGGCCCCATGGAGAAGGACGCGGCCGTCGCCGCGCTCAAGGAGTGGTGGGCGGCGCAGAACGGATGACGCTCGGGTGATGTTTCACGTGAAACATCACCCGAGCGCGGTTCCCCGGGAGGCGGTGTTTCACGTGAAACACCGCCTCCCGCGTGTCAGGGCCGCCGCGACGGCCGCGTAGAGAAGCGCGACCATCACCACCAGCGGCGCGGACCGTCCGTCCGGCGGCAGCATCAGCGCGGCCACCGCGGCGGCGCCCACGAAGGCGACATTGAACAGAACGTCGTAGAGGGAGAAGACCCGGCCGCGGAAGTCGTCGTCCACCGTTGTCTGCACCACGGTGTCGGTTGCGATCTTCGCGCCCTGGGTGATCAGACCGAGGAGGAACGCGGCGGCCATCAGCGGTACGGGCGCGAAAGGCAGCCCGAGCGCCGGTTCGAGCACGGCCGCCGCCGTGGCGCAGAGCGCCATCCATCCGGGCGCCCCGAGCCGGCCCACCGCCCACGGGGTGAGGAGCGCCGCCGCGAAGAACCCCGCGCCGGAGATTCCGAGGGCGAGCCCGAGCAGCGCCAGGCCGTCGGACTCCCGGTCCGTCCAGGCGTAGCGGCAGAGCATCAGCACCATCACCGTCAGCGCCCCGTAGCAGAAGCGCATCACCGTCATGGCGGCCAGCGCGCCCGCCGCCGGGCGCCGCTCGGCGAGATGACGCAGTCCGTCGGCGAGCCCCTGCGCGGTGGAGGTGAGCGCGGCCCCCAGCCGGGGCTGTACGAGCGCGTGCTCGGGGCCGAGCAGTTCGCGGGCCAGCAGCAGCGAGGTGAGCGCCGAGCAGAAGTAGAGGACGGCGCCCAGCAGCATCACGGCGGCGTCCGAGTCGGCTGCGGTCAGCCGTACGGCGAGGGCGAGCCCGCCGCCCGCGGTCGCGGCGAGGGTACCGGCGGTGGGGGAGAGCGAGTTCGCCAGGACGAGGCGCTCGTCGTCGACGACCCGGGGCAGGGCCGCCGAGAGCCCTGCGAGCACGAACCGGTTGACGGCGGTCACGGAGAGCGCCGAGGCGTAGAAGAGCCAGTCGGGTACGGACGCCAGGATCAGCAGCGCCGTGCACCCGGCCAGCAGGGCGCGCAGCAGGTTCCCGTACAGGAAGACCTGGCGGCGCTGCCAGCGGTCGAGGAGCACTCCGGCGAACGGGCCGACCAGCGAGTAGGGCAGCAGCAGTACGGCCATCGCGGAGGCGATGGCGGCGGGCGAGGTCTGTTTCTCGGGGGAGAAGACGACGTACGCGGCGAGCGCGACCTGGAAGACGCCGTCGGCCGCCTGGGAGAGCAGCCGGACCGCGAGCAGTCGGCGGAAGTCCCTGAGACGCAGGAGTAAGCGCAGATCCCGTACGACAGGCATGTGGGCCAGCGTCACATACGTACCGCCGGCGGACGCGAGAGGGGCACCGGACCTGATGGCCCGGTGCCCCTTCTCGTACGGCCGGTCGCACGGAACGCAACTGCCGCAACTGCCGTGACCACCGCGGCCGGTGTGACCGGTGCGGGGTGCGCGGAGGTGTTAGCGCTCGACCTCGCCGGCGATGAACTTCTCGACGTTCTCACGCGCCTGGTCGTCGAAGTACTGCACGGGCGGGGACTTCATGAAGTACGACGACGCGGAGAGGATCGGGCCGCCGATGCCGCGGTCCTTGGCGATCTTCGCGGCGCGCACGGCGTCGATGATGACGCCCGCGGAGTTCGGGGAGTCCCAGACCTCCAGCTTGTACTCCAGGTTCAGCGGGACGTCGCCGAAGGCGCGGCCCTCAAGGCGGACGTAGGCCCACTTGCGGTCGTCGAGCCAGGCCACGTAGTCCGACGGGCCGATGTGGACGTTGTCGGCGCCCAGGTCGCGGTCGGGGATCTGGGAGGTGACGGCCTGCGTCTTGGAGATCTTCTTGGACTCCAGGCGCTCGCGCTCCAGCATGTTCTTGAAGTCCATGTTGCCGCCGACGTTGAGCTGCATCGTGCGGTCCAGGACGACGCCCCGGTCCTCGAAGAGCTTCGCCATGACGCGGTGCGTGATCGTGGCGCCGACCTGCGACTTGATGTCGTCACCGACGATCGGGACGCCGGCCTCGGTGAACTTGTCCGCCCACTCCTTCGTGCCGGCGATGAAGACCGGGAGGGCGTTGACGAAGGCGACCTTGGCGTCGATGGCGCACTGCGCGTAGTACTTCGCGGCGTCGTCGGAGCCCACGGGCAGGTAGCAGACCAGGACGTCGACCTGCTTGTCCTTGAGGGTCCGGACGATGTCCGCGGGGGCCTCGGGGGACTCCTCGATCGTCTGGCGGTAGTACTTGCCCAGACCGTCGAGGGTGTGGCCGCGCTGGACCGTGATGCCCGTGGAGGGCACGTCACAGATCTTGATGGTGTTGTTCTCGCTGGCACCGATGGCGTCCGAGAGGTCGAGGCCGACCTTCTTCGCGTCCACGTCGAACGCGGCCACGAACTCGATGTCCCGTACGTGGTACTCGCCGAACTGGACGTGCATCAGACCCGGGACCTTGCCCGCCGGGTCGGCGTCCTTGTAGTACTCGACACCCTGCACCAGCGAGGCGGCGCAGTTGCCCACACCGACGATGGCTACGCGAACCGAACCCATTGCGGTTGCTCCCTGTGTGATCTCAGCGTTCGTGATGAAACCCTGCGGAGGTGCAGGGCCTCACTTGGTGGGGTCCGCGGACGGATCCGGCGGTCCTGGACGTCCCGGGGGCGTACCCCCGGAAGACGCGGCGTCCCGGTGCCGGGGCAGGCCGTCCGCTTCTCCGGCTTCCTGCTCGACGGGCTCCTCGGGGCCGGACCGCATCTGATCCCGCCCTGCCCGCTCACTCTCGATCAGCTCGTTCAGCCAGCGCACCTCGCGCTCCACGGACTCCATGCCGTGGCGCTGCAGTTCGAGCGTGTAGTCGTCGAGCCGCTCACGGGTACGGGCCAGGGAGGCGCGCATCTTTTCGAGGCGCTCCTCCAGCCTGCTCCGGCGGCCCTCCAGCACCCGCATGCGCACATCGCGCTCCGTCTGCCCGAAGAAGGCGAACCGAGCAGCGAAGTGCTCGTCCTCCCAGGCGTCGGGGCCGGTGTGCGACAGCAGCTCCTCGAAGTGCTCCTTGCCGTCGGCCGTGAGCCGATAAACGATCTTGGCCCGGCGCCCCGCGAGGGAGGCGGCGAGCGCGTCCTCCGGGGCGCTGCCCGGTTCCTCGATCAACCAGCCGTTGGCAACCAGCGTCTTGAGGCAGGGATAGAGCGTCCCGTAACTGAAGGCACGGAAGATCCCCAGCGAGGTGTTGAGCCGTTTCCGCAGCTCATAGCCGTGCATGGGGGACTCGCGGAGCAGGCCGAGGACAGCGAACTCAAGAATGCCCGAGCGTCTGCTCACCCTCGCCTCCTCCACGGTCCAGGACACCGTCCCGGACTCTTATGCCGAACCGATGTATCGACTCGATACATCCCGACGATAGATCGGAGAGACGGTGGGGACAAGGGGGGCTTTAGTGAACGGCGTCACATCCCGGATTCTCATGATGCAACTTGCCTGATTTAGGGTGAACTTCAGCTCTCGGAGGGGTTTGACCGTGCGTAGTCTGTGCGGCATGCAGACCACCGGGAACCCAGCGACGTCCATGAACGTCAAGACTGTCGGTTCACCGGATGCATGTCGGATGAGCCCTATGCCGGGCCGGTCCGTATTCATTTCGGGGGACCGGAACCCAACTGCCGCTTCCAGGCGTACACGCCTGCCCGAGGAGTAGTCGTTCGATGAGCGAGCACCGTCGCAAAACGCCGCAGCCACCAGGTGGCGGCCGTGCCGCGTCCAGGCGTGCGGCCCAGCAGCCGTCCGGTCGCCGTGCAGCCCCTTCGCGGGAGACCACGGTCTCCCATGCCGAGGGATACGAGGAGGAGCCCGCCTACGGCGGGCGTGCCGAGGCCAGACGCGCCGCCCAGCGCGGCGGACGCCGACGCGGGGCCGAGGGCGGTGGCGCGGGCGGTGGCGGCGGAGGCCGACGCGGCGGCGGAGCCGGGGACGAGGAACCGCGCAAGAAGCGGTTCATCGACTACCCGCGGTACAACAAGTACGGCTGGCGCCGCTGGGTGCCCTCCTGGAAGCAGACCACCGGGCTGAGTATCGCCTTCGTCGGGTCCGTCCTGGCCGCCGGGACCGTCGCGTACGCCATGGTCGAGGTCCCCGACGTCCAGAAGGCGTCGGAGGCTCAGAAGAACGTCTACTACTGGGACGACGGCACCCAGATGGCAGCCGCCGACGGCGCGGTCAACCGGCAGATCATCAACATCAGCCAGATCCCCAAGAACATGCAGAACGCGGTGGTCTCCGCCGAGAACAAGACCTTCTGGAACGACCCCGGCGTCGACTTCAAGGGCATGGGCCGCGCCGTGTTCAACATGGCCATGGGCGGCGACACGCAGGGTGGCTCCACCATCACCCAGCAGTACGTCAAGAACGCCCGGCTGGGAGACCAGAGCCAGACCTTCAGCCGTAAGTTCAAGGAACTCTTCATCTCCATGCGGGTCGGCGCGGACATGGACAAAGAAAAGATCATGGAGGGGTACCTGAACACGTCGTACTACGGGCGCAACTCCTGGGGCATCCAGGCCGCGGCCCGTACGTACTACGGCAAGGACGCCGACGAGCTCAACGCGAGCGAGTGCGCCTTCCTCGCCTCGCTGCTCAAGGGCGCGACCCTCTACGACCCGGCCGGCGCCCCCGAGCTCAACCGGAACGCCACTCCCGAGGCGAACAGGAAGCGGGCCGAGATCCGCTGGAAGTCGATCCTCGACGGCATGGTGGATGACAAGCTCCTCGACGCGACCGAACGCGCCAAGTACACCGAGTTCCCGATGCCGGACCCGCCGAAGAAGTCCGGCGACCTCGGCGGCCAGATCGGATACCTGGTCGACCTCGCCAAGGCGAACTTCGTCAACAACAACGACCGGGACATCACGGCCGACGACCTCACCGCGGGCGGCTACGAGATCCACACGACCTTCAACAAGAAGAAGGTCGAAGAGCTGGAGAAGTCGGTCAAGAAGGTCTACGACGCCAACATCGACCCCGAGAAGCGTCCGAAGACCGACACCCACGTCCAGTTCGGCGGCGCCTCGGTCGAGCCGGCCAGCGGAAAGATCGTCGCCATCTACGGCGGCGAGGACGCCACCAAGCACTTCACCAACAACGCCGACCAGACCGGCGCCCAGGTCGGATCGACCTTCAAGCCGTTCGTGCTAGCCGCGGCCATGGAACACGGCAAGCGCGACCCGAAACTCCCTCCGCAGCAGACCGACGAACAGCGCACACAGGTCTCGCCCGACAAGGCCACCTACAACGGCGACAACAAACTGAAGATCAAGGAATACGACGGGTCGATCTGGACCAACGAAGAGGGCAAGGAGTGGCTCCAGACCAACGACGGCGGCCGCGACTACGGCGACATCGACCTGCGTGAGGCCATGAAGCAGTCCGCCAACTCGCCCTTCGTCCAGCTCGGCATGGACGTCGGGATCGACCAGGTGCGCCAGGCGGCCATCAACGCGGGTCTGCTCCCCGAATCCCTCAGCAAGTCCAGCGTTCCCTCGTTCTCGCTCGGCATCTCCGACCCGAGTGCCATCCGGATGGCCAGTTCCTACGCCACCTTCGCCGCCAGCGGCAAGCAGCGCGACCCGTACTCCGTCGACAAGGTGCTGAAGGAGGGCGAGGTCATCTACCAGCACAAGGCGACGGCGACCAATGCCTTCCCCTCCAATGTCGCGGACAACGTCACCGACGTGCTGACGGACGTCGTGAAGGACGGCGGTACGGGAAGCAGCGCGCAGCTCCCCGGCCGTGAGGTCGCCGGCAAGACCGGTACCACCGACGGCAACAAGTCGGCCTGGTTCGTGGGCTACACCCCGCAACTCTCCACCGCCATCGACATGTACCGGATGGACGACGACGCGAAGAACACGAAGCGTCAGTTCGAGGAGATGTTCGGTACTGGTAATCAGGACAAGATCCACGGCGCGTCGTTCCCGGCCGAGATCTGGCAGGACTACATGACGCAGGCGCTCAAGGGGAAGCCCGTCGAGAAGTTCCCCAAGCCCGAGCCCATCGGTGAGGCGGTCTACGGAGGCGGCGCCGCGTCCCCGACCCCGTCGCCGAGCGACAGCCCGTCGCCGAGCGACTCCGAGAGCCCGTCAGCGACCCCGACGGAGACCGAGAGCGAGCAGGCGCCGCCGCCGAGCCCCTCCGACACGGAGTCCTGCAACAACATCTTCGGCTGCGCCAACCAGGGCAACAACAACCAGGGGAACACCAACCAGGGCAACGGCAACGGCGGCCCAGGCGGGGGCGGCGACGGCGGGGAGACCACCTCGCCCTCACCGTCCAGTGAGGAAACGGAAGACTCGGGAGGCGGGGGCATCTTCGGCTGACACGCCGGAGACCTCTCCGGCACCCGAAGCCGCCGCAGCCGCCGCACAGGCCGCCTCCACAGGCGGAGGGGCCGCCCGCGACACCCGCGAGGGCCGTCGCACCGGATACGTACAGATACACGTACGTACGGTGCGGCGGCCCTCGCGTCGTCCACAGGCCCGCACCGCCCACAGCGGCATACGGCAGGATGGACGCCATGCCGAGCGCAGAAGAGACAACCGTGCACCAGGACCGGCCGGACGTGGCGCCCACCCGGCGGGACGAGATCGCCGCGGCCGGCAGCGAACTGATCGGCGGCCCCGCCGGACGCTGGGCCTGGCCGGGCAGCGGCCGGCTCTCCCCCGTACGCGCCGTCGCACTGGTGGCGATCGGCATGTTCGCACTCGGCATGGTGCAGAAGATGCCCTGCTACAACTGGGCCTGGTTCCGCGGAGCCAGCTCCCAGTACACCCACGCCTGCTACTCGGACATCCCGCACCTCTTCATCGGGCGCGGCTTCGCCGACAACCTCGTGCCGTACTTCGACCGGCTCAGCGGCGACATGCAGTACCTGGAGTACCCCGTCCTGACCGGCCTCTTCATGGAGGTCGCCTCCTGGCTCACCCCCGGCGGCTCCCTCCAGTACCGCGAGCAGATGTACTGGATGGTCAACGCGGGCATGCTCATGATCTGCGCCGCCGTCATCGCCGTCTGCGTCGCCCGCACCCACCGCCGCCGCCCCTGGGACGCCCTCCTGGTCGCCCTGGCGCCCGCCTTCGCGCTCACCGCCACCATCAACTGGGACCTGCTGGCCGTCGCCCTCACCGCCGCCGCCATGCTCATGTGGTCCCGCGGCCGCACCCTGGCCTTCGGCATCCTCATCGGGCTCGCCACCGCCGCCAAGCTCTACCCCGCACTCGTCCTGGGGCCGCTGCTCGTCCTGTGCTGGCGAGCCGGCCGCTACCGCGCGTACGGCACGGCCCTCATGGGAGCCGCCACCGCCTGGCTGGCGGTGAACCTGCCCGTGATGCTGCTCGCCCCCGAGGGGTGGAAGAAGTTCTACACCTTCAGCCAGGAACGGCAGATCGACTTCGGCTCCTTCTGGCTGATCATCACCCAGCGCACCGGCCGGTCCATCGACGTCAGCACCGTCAACACGTACGCCATGGTCCTCATGGTGCTGGCCTGCGCGGGCATCGGCGCCCTCGCCCTCACCGCGCCCCGCCGGCCACGCTTCGCCCAGCTCGCCTTCCTCGTCGTCGCCGCGTTCATCCTCACCAACAAGGTCTACTCGCCGCAGTACGTCCTCTGGCTCATCCCGCTCGCCGCCCTGGCCCGCCCCCGCTGGCGCGACTTCCTCATCTGGCAGGCGTGCGAGGTCATGTACTACCTCGGCATCTGGATGTACCTCGCGTACACGACCAGCGGCGACGCCCACAAGGGACTGCCCACCGAGGGCTACCAGCTCGCCATCGCCCTGCACCTGCTCGGCACGCTCTACCTCTGCGCCCTGGTCGTACGGGACATCCTCCTGCCCGAACGGGACGGCGTACGCACCGACGGCACGGACGACCCCTCCGGAGGCGTCCTGGACGGCGCCGAGGACCGCTTCGTGCTCGGCAGAGCCGCACCGGAGCCCGCCGGAACGCCCGCCACCCACTTCGGCGGGGTCAAGCTCGAATGGGGGGTCCGCAAGAGCCTGCCGCCCGCCCAGGAGCGCTCACCCGACTTCGGCTGACCACCGCGACACCGGCTGACCACCTCGGGAACTCGGGAACCCGGGAGCTCGGGAAACGACTGAAGGCTCCCCTCGCGCGTGGACGCGGGGGGAGCCTTCGGCGTTACGGGGGCCGGCGCGGGGCCAGGGCGAGCGCCGCGGTCAGCGGTCCACGAGCCGGTCGAACTGCGTCGTCGTATGGCGCAGATGCGCCACCAACTCGTCCCCGACCCTCGGCTCCTGCGCGTCCGACGGCACGAACAGGATCGACACCTGCATGTGCGGCGGCTCCGCGAACCAGCGCTGCTTCCCGTCCCAGACGAACGGAGACAGATTCCTGTTCACCGTCGCCAGACCCGCCCGCGCGACCCCCTTCGCCCGCGGCATCACCCCGTGCAGCGCCTTCGGGGCCTCCAGCCCCACACCGTGCGACGTACCCCCCGCCACGACCACCAGCCAGCCGTCGGACGCGGCCTTCTGCTGCCGGTAACCGAACCGGTCGCCCTTGGCGACCCGCGTCACGTCCAGCACCGAACCCCGGTACTCGGTCGCCTCGTGGTCACCCAGCCACAGCCGCGTGCCGATCCGCGCCCGGAACCGCGTCTGCGGGAACTGCTGCTGGAGCCGCGCCAGCTCGGACGCCGCGAGATGACTCACGAACATCGTGTGCAGCGGAAGGCGCGCCGCCCGCAGCCGGTCCATCCACGCTATGACTTCCTCGACCGCGTCGGAGCCGTCCGTACGGTCCAGCGGAAGATGCAGGGCGAAGCCCTCCAGCCGTACGTCCTCTATGGCGGCGTGGAGCTGCCCCAGCTCCTCCTCCTTCACCCCGTGGCGCTTCATCGAGCTCATGCACTCGATGACCACACGGGCGCCCACCAGGGCGTACACGCCGTCCACGGACGAGACCGAGCGCACCACCCGGTCCGGCAGCGGCACCGGCTCCTCGCCCCGCCGGAACGGCGTGAGCACCAGCAGATCGCCGCTGAACCAGTCCTTTATGCGCGCGGCCTCATAAATCGTGCCCACAGCCAGCGTGTCGGACCCGAAACGCGTGGTCTCGTCGGAGAGCCGTTCATGACTGAAGCCGTAGCCATTGCCCTTGCAGACCGGGACGAGCCCCGGGAACTGCTCGATGACCGACTTCTGGTGCGCCCGCCAGCGCGCGGTGTCGACGTAGAGGGAGAGCGCCATTGCCGGTCCGGAACCTTTCTCTCGGCTGCGGTGATCAGAGTGCTGCGGTGGATAAGAATATGAATCGTCTTACGGGAATCGTCTTACGGGTCGGGACGGCCCAACCGGCCCTACCAGAAGGATCCGCCCCGGACCGCCGCCGGAAACCTCCGGCGGCACATCAACCGGTCAACGGCGCGACATGTACATGTCGAGCGCCTTGTGGAGCAGCTTGTTCAGCGGGAAATCCCACTCGCCGATGTACTCGACCGCCTCGCCGCCCGTACCCACCTTGAACTGAATCAGACCGAAAAGGTGATCGGTCTCGTCGAGCGAATCGGAAATACCCCGCAGGTCGTACACCGTCGCACCCATCGCATACGCGTCCCGCAGCATCCGCCACTGCATCGCGTTCGAAGGCCGCACCTCACGCTTGTGATTCGCCGAAGCACCGTACGAATACCAGACATGACCACCGACGATCAGCATCGTCGCCGCCGCCACGTTCTCACCCTCATGACGCGCGAAATACAACCGCATCCGATTCGGGTCCTCGGCGTTCAGCACACTCCACATACGCTCGAAGTACGACAACGGCCGCGGCCGGAAATGATCCCGCTCCGCCGTGATCTCGTACAACCGCTGCCACTCACCGAGATCCTCGTAACTCCCCTGCACCACATCGACACCGGCCTTCTCGGCCTTCTTGATGTTGCGCCGCCAGAGCTGATTGAACCCCTTCAGCACATCATCCAGCGAACGATTGGCCAAAGGCACCTGGAAGACATAACGCGGCTGGACGTCACCGAAGCCCGCACCCCCGTCCTCCCCCTGCTGCCACCCCATCTTGCGCAGCCGGTCCGACACCTCGAAAGCACGCGGCTCGATGTGCGACGCCTCGACATCACGCAGCCGTTTCACATCCGGATCCTGAATACCCGACTTGATCGCCGCCGCATTCCACCGCCGGATAACCACCGGAGGCCCCATCTTCACCGAGAAAGCACCCTGATGCTTCAGATGAGCCAGCATCGGCTGAAGCCACTCGTCCAGATTCGGCGCATACCAATTCAGCACCGGACCCTCGGGCAGATACGCCAGATACCGCTTGATCTTCGGCAACTGCCGGTACAGCACCAGCCCCGCACCGACCAGCTCACCGTTCTTGTCGAACCAGCCCAGATTCTCGGAGCGCCACTCCGTCTTCACATCAGCCCACGCCGGGACCTGGCAATGACTCGCCGCGGGCAGACTCTGGATATACGCCAGATGCTGCTCACGGCTGATGGTCCTCAGGGTCAGACTCATACGGGGCGCTCCTCGGCAGGTGTGTCCCCATCGATACAGGGGCTCCGGCTCTCGCGCCGAAGCCTACTGCGCCGATGGAGCGCCCCGTCTGGCCCTCGGCCGAGCCGACGGAGATGTTCCGGGGGCCCGGCCCGCGGGACAGGCCCCCAGGGCCCTCGTTCGGATCACGCGGATCACGCCGGACCACGCGGACCACGCCGGATCGAACGGGACCCCTAACCGATCACCCCGCCGAACAGACCACCGTGCGCCATACCGAGGAAGAAGCCGACCGCCGAAGCGCCCAGCCCGATGATGAGCAGGAACCGCTCGCGTGTCGTCACGGAGATGAACTGCCCGTACCCACCCGTCAGGATCCCCACCAGCCCCGCCCACGAGCTGATCAGATGCAACTGGTGGAAGAACGCCGTGACGAACGCGAGGAGACCCAGCGCCAGCGTCACCACCATCAGGGTGTCCTGAAGCGGATGGGACTTCCCGTCCGTCGAGAAAAGGGACGTGGAGGGGTTCGGTCGCATTGCCTGTGCCATCTGGCACCTCCTGGCCTTGCCGGAGGCGGCGCATCGTAGCGCCGCGCACACCCGATGTGTACAGATTGCGCCCGCAGGCAGCAGGATTTCAACAGGAAGCCACCGTGCGGGTAGTCTGTACGGTCTGCACCGGTGTCTGCCCTGACCAGAACACGATCCCCTCGTCCGACGAGCCGGATTGTCAGTGGCGGCCGATACCGTTGCTCACGCATCACGACCCTCCTGCCACGGAACGACCGTGGCCGCTGAGTCCAAAGGAGGTGGGTTCCACATGCGTCACTACGAGGTGATGGTCATCCTCGACCCCGATCTCGAGGAGCGAGCTGTCTCCCCGCTGATCGAGAACTTCCTCTCCGTCGTCCGTGAGGGCAACGGAAAGGTCGAGAAGGTCGACACCTGGGGCCGTCGTCGTCTCTCTTACGAGATCAAGAAGAAGCCCGAGGGCATCTACTCGGTCATCGACCTCCAGGCCGAGCCTGCGGTCGTCAAGGAGCTCGACCGACAGATGAACCTGAACGAGTCGGTCCTCCGGACCAAGGTCCTCCGCCCCGAGACCCACTGAGCCTCCAGCTCAGCGTCATCGGGTCCGAGTAGCAGCAAGCAGCCAGAAGCAATCCCCGCCGAGAGGTTCACCCATGGCAGGCGAGACCGTCATCACGGTCGTCGGCAATCTCGTCGACGACCCCGAGCTGCGCTTCACCCCGTCCGGTGCGGCGGTCGCGAAGTTCCGCGTCGCGTCCACTCCCCGCACCTTCGACCGGCAGACCAATGAGTGGAAGGACGGCGAAAGCCTGTTCCTCACCTGCTCGGTCTGGCGGCAGGCGGCGGAGAACGTCGCCGAATCGCTCCAGCGAGGCATGCGCGTCGTCGTGCAGGGCCGGCTGAAGCAGCGGTCCTACGAGGACCGCGAGGGCGTCAAGCGCACGGTCTACGAGCTGGATGTCGAGGAAGTCGGCCCCAGCCTGAAGAACGCCACGGCCAAGGTCACCAAGACCACCGGTCGCGGTGGCCAGGGTGGTTACGGCGGCGGCCAGCAGGGCGGCGGCGGAAACTGGGGCGGCGGCTCCGGTGGTGGTGGCCAGCAGGGCGGCGGCGGTGCTCCCGCCGACGACCCGTGGGCCACCAGCGCGCCGGCCGGCGGCGGCCAGCAGCCGCAGAGCGGCGGGGGCAATGGAGGCGGCTGGGGCGGAAGCTCCGGCGGCGGCTACTCGGACGAGCCGCCCTTCTAGGGCGGGCTCGTACCCCACTTCTTGATCACACAGGAGAAACACCATGGCGAAGCCGCCTGTGCGCAAGCCTAAGAAGAAGGTCTGCGCATTCTGCAAGGACAAGACCCAGTACGTGGACTACAAGGACACGAACATGCTGCGGAAGTTCATTTCCGACCGTGGCAAGATCCGTGCCCGCCGCGTCACCGGCAACTGCACGCAGCACCAGCGTGACGTCGCCACGGCCGTCAAGAACAGCCGTGAGATGGCGCTGCTGCCCTACACGTCCACCGCGCGATAAGGGGAGGGTGACCGAATCATGAAGATCATCCTCACTCACGAGGTCTCCGGCCTCGGCGCCGCCGGCGACGTCGTCGACGTCAAGGACGGCTACGCTCGCAACTACCTGGTCCCGCGTGGTTTCGCGATCCGCTGGACCAAGGGTGGCGAGAAGGACGTGGCGCAGATCCGCCGCGCCCGCAAGATCCACGAGATCGCGACCATCGAGCAGGCCAACGAGATCAAGGCCCGCCTCGAAGGCGTGAAGGTGCGTCTGGCCGTTCGCTCCGGCGACGCCGGCCGCCTCTTCGGCTCCGTCACCCCGGCTGACCTCGCCTCGGCGATCAAGTCCGCCGGTGGCCCGGACGTCGACAAGCGTCGCATCGAACTCGGCTCGCCGATCAAGACCCTGGGCTCGCACCAGGTGTCCGTGCGTCTGCACCCCGAGGTCGCCGCGAAGCTCGGCATCGAGGTCGTCTCCGCCTAGGCGACACGCTCGGCAGAGTACGCAGGAAGAGGGCCGTATCCCCACCGGGATACGGCCCTCTTCTCTGTCCCTGCGGTTCTGTCACTACAGCTCCTTCGCCGCAGCCATGTTTCACGTGAAACGGGCACACCGGGTGTTTCACGTGAAACGGCGGCCCGGGACGTGTACGTCAGCGCGTGGCGCCCGTGACCAGCCACCGGCCCGAACGGCTCCGCAGCCAGAGCGTCAGCATGCGGACCGCCATCATCAGCCCCATAGCCCACCAGAGGGCCGTCAGTCCGCCCCCCAGAACCGGCACGAGCAGAGCGACCGGCGCGAAGACCGCCAGCGTCACCACCATGGCCCCGGCGAGATACGGACCGTCCCCCGCGCCCATCAGCACACCGTCCAGCACGAACACGATCCCCGCGAGCGGCTGTGTCACCGCCACCACCAGCAGAGCCGGCAGCAGCGTCTCCCGCACCGCGGGGTCCCCCGTGAACAGCGGAATGAACAACGGGCGTGCGGCGACGATCAGAACACCCAGCAGCACACCCGACACGATCCCCCACTGCACCATGCGACGGCACACCTCCCGGGCGCCCTTGGTGTCCCCCGCCCCGAGATAGCGGCCGATGATGGCCTGCCCCGCGATGGCGATCGCATCGAGCGCGAACGCCATCAGACTCCACAGCGACAGAAGAATCTGATGCGCCGCGATGTCCGCGTCCCCGAGCCGCGCCGCGACCGCCGTGGCGATCATCAGAACCGCCCGCAGCGAGAGCGTACGGACCAGCAGCGGGGCCCCGGCCTGTGCGCTGGCCCGTATCCCCGCCGCGTCGGGCCGCAGCGACGCGCCGTGCCGACGCGCTCCCCGTACGACGACGACCAGATAGACGGCGGCCATGGCGCACTGGGCGATCACCGTGCCCCAGGCGGAGCCGGCGATGCCGAGGCCGGCGCCGTAGACGAGCGCGACATTGAGCGCCGCGTTGGCGCCGAACCCGCCGATGGCGACGTACAGCGGCGTACGCGTGTCCTGGAGCCCGCGCAGCACACCGGTGGCGGCCAGTACCACCAGCATGGCCGGGATGCCGAGGCTGGAGATCCGCAGATAGGTGACGGCGTACGGTGCGGCGGTGTCCGAGGCGCCGAAGAGCCCGATGAGCCACGGCGCGGCGGGCAGGGTCACCGCGACGACGACGGCACCGAGCAGGAGGGCCAGCCAGATGCCGTCCATCCCCTGACGGATGGCGGCCGGCAGATCGCCCGCGCCGACCCGCCGGGCGACGGCCGCGGTGGTGGCGTAGGCGAGAAAGACGAAGACGGAGACGGCGGTCGTCAGCAGGGCCGCCGCGATGCCCAGTCCGGCGAGTTGCGGGGTGCCGAGATGGCCGACGATCGCGCTGTCGAACATCACGAAGAGCGGCTCGGCCACGAGGGCCCCGAAGGCCGGAACGGCGAGCGCGACGATCTCGCGATCGTGCCGTCGCCGTCCTGTCCTGGATGCCGAAGGGGCCTGTGTCATGCGGTCAACCTAATCTTCCACAGGTAAGTGATGCAAGGGACTTGTGATCCTTACTTTTGGCTCCGTTGAAGGATCGGTTGTGCGCCGGTTCCACTGATCTTGGTCCAGTCGGGAAAGTTTTTCTCCCCCACAGCCGGTGGATGGAAAAAGACCAGGTCAAAGGTGGTGTGGTAAGGCCAGTATGACTTTGTCCACAGCGCTGTCCCCCGGTCCGTGCACAGGTTCGCCCATGTTCTCCACAGCATCTGGTCTCTCGTCCACATGGCCTGTGGATAACAAGATTGGCTGACGTCGCCGGCGGGCCTACCGTGGACCGGCGTCCGACGCGCCGGAACCGGAGTCAGACCTCTCGTTTTGTCAGTGTCGTGCCGTACAAAGAGTGGCACGGCGAGGTCCGCTGAGCGGACATGAGGAGGTGGCCGGTGAGCATTCCCGAGCCGTTGGACGACCCCTGGACCGACACCGGTCCCAGCGACCGTCTGCCTGTCTCCCGGCAGCGCCGTGGGGAGGGCCGGGGCCGCGAGGAGCAGCACGAGCGGGGCAGCGAGAGCGGCCCCTGGGACGGCGGTTCCGGAGGGTTCGAGCGGGTGCCTCCGCAGGATCTCGACGCGGAGCAGTCGGTCCTCGGCGGCATGCTGCTGTCGAAGGACGCGATCGCCGATGTCGTGGAGATCATCAAGGGCCATGACTTCTACCGTCCGGCCCACGAGACGGTCTTCCAGGCGATTCTCGACCTCTATGCCAAGGGTGAGCCGGCCGACCCGATCACGGTGGCGGCCGAGTTGGTCAAGCGCGGTGAGATCGGCCGGGTCGGCGGGGCCTCGTATCTGCACACGCTCGTCCAGTCGGTGCCCACGGCGGCGAACGCGTCGTACTACGCGGAGATCGTGCACGAGCGGGCGGTGCTGCGCCGGCTCGTGGAGGCGGGTACGAAGATCACACAGATGGGGTATGCGGCTGACGGGGATGTCGATGAGATCGTCAACTCCGCGCAGGCCGAGATCTACGCCGTCACGGAGCAGCGGACGAGCGAGGACTATCTGCCGCTGGGCGACATCATGGAGGGTGCGCTCGACGAGATCGAGGCGATCGGTTCGCGCAGCGGTGAGATGACCGGTGTGCCGACCGGCTTCACGGACTTCGACTCGCTGACGAACGGTCTTCACCCCGGCCAGATGATTGTCATCGCGGCCCGTCCGGCCATGGGTAAGTCCACGCTGGCGCTGGACTTCGCGCGGGCGGCGTCCATCAAGAACAATCTGCCGAGTGTGATCTTCTCCCTGGAGATGGGGCGGAACGAGATCGCGATGCGTCTGCTGTCGGCGGAGGCGCGGGTGGCGCTGCACCATATGCGGTCGGGCACGATGACGGACGAGGACTGGACGCGGCTGGCCCGCCGGATGCCGGACATCTCGCAGGCGCCGCTGTACATCGACGACTCGCCGAACCTGTCGATGATGGAGATCCGGGCGAAGTGCCGGCGTCTCAAGCAGCGCAATGACATCCGCCTGGTGGTCATCGACTATCTGCAGCTCATGCAGTCGGGTGGTTCGAAGCGGGCCGAGAGCCGCCAGCAGGAGGTCTCGGACATGTCGCGAAACCTGAAGCTGCTGGCCAAGGAGTTGGAGCTGCCGGTGATCGCGCTGTCGCAGCTCAACCGTGGCCCTGAGCAGCGTACGGACAAGAAGCCGATGGTCTCCGACCTGCGTGAGTCGGGCTCGATCGAGCAGGACGCGGACATGGTGATCCTGTTGCACCGTGAGGACGCGTACGAGAAGGAGTCGCCGCGCGCGGGCGAGGCGGACCTCATCGTGGCGAAGCACCGTAACGGTCCGACGGCGACGATCACGGTGGCGTTCCAGGGGCACTACTCGCGTTTCGTGGACATGGCGCAGACCTGAGCCCCTGGTCGTAGGTTCGCCGGTGCCGCCGAGGGGGTGCGTGTCGGCGGGGTGTGGGTGTTGCTATGCCGTTTTTCCGGCGTCGGCGGCTACGCGGACGAGGGTGTCGATGAGCTCGTCGGCGGTGGTGCGCAGGCTGTCCGTGGCCAAGTGGCCGCTGAGTTCCATGTCCGCGATGCCGTGGGTGCTGGTGAGCAGCAGGGCGCCGTAGTGCCGTGTGTTCCGTTCGCCGGTGAGGTCGGTGACGATGGCCAGGAACTCGTCCTGGAAGTGTCCGGCCGCGCGGATGCGGTCTGCGGTCGGGGTGTCCGCGGGTCCGCAGAGCTGACGCCGGACGCGGTCGAGTCCTTCGGCGAGGTCTTCGGGGCGGTGTCCGGTGCGCCTGAACAGCATCTGGTAGAGGTGCGGTTGGTCGCGGGCGACGGTGATGAGGGTGTGGAGCGCGCCGTGCAGCTTTTCGGAGTCCGTGAGGGCCGGGTCGGTGCGCAGGGTGTGGATCTGGTCGGCGATGCGTTGCCAGCTCTCGGTCGCGATGGTGGTCAGCAGGCTGTCCTTGCCGGTGAAGTGCCGGTAGGGCGCGCCCCGTGACACGCCTGCCCGTGCGCCCACTTCGCGCAGGGTGACCGCTTCGGGGCCGCCGAGGTCGAGGAGTTCGGCGGCCGCGTCGAGGAGTGCGCGGCGGGTGGCGGCGGCGGATTCCGCGCGGGTGACCATGGCGTCCATCATACAGTTGACGGTGTCATCTGAACTGTTAGCGTAGTAGAGGTGACAACGTCATCTGAAACTCAGAAGCTGATCGTCGTGACCGGGGCCTCCACGGGCATGGGCGCGTCGGCCGCCCGCGAACTGGCTCGCCGGGGGTTCCATGTCCTGGCCGGCGTGCGACGCGACCGTGACGCCGACGCCATCCGGTCGACCGGCATCGAACCGGTCATCCTCGACATCACCGAGCCCGAGCGCGTGGAGGCACTCGCCGCGCGGGTCACCGACGACCCGCGCGCACTGCACGCGCTCGTCAACAACGCCGGTGTCCAGGTGAACGCCCCGGTCGAGGCCCTGCCGATGGCGGAGTGGCGGCGGGTGTTCGAGGTCAACCTGTTCGGCCACATCGCCGTCACCCAGGCGCTCCTGCCCGCGCTGCTGAGCGGCAAGGGCCGGGTGGTCAACATCAGCTCGATCGGCGGCAAGTACGCCATGGCCACATACGGCGCGTACGCCGGCGCGAAGTTCGCCCTGGAAGCGGTCAGCGACTCGCTCCGCCGGGAGGTCGCGCCGCTGGGCGTCCAGGTGGTCGTGGTCGAGCCCGGCGGCGTCCGTACGGAGATCGCCGCCCGGGGGATCGCGACGGCGAACGACCTGGCCGCCGGGATGACACCGGAGCAGGACGAGCGTTACGGCGCCCTGGTGCGGGCGAACAACAGCTTGATGGCCTCGGGTACCGCGTCGGGCCTGACCGCCGACGCCGCCGCCCGGGTCATCGCGAAGGCCGTGACGACCCGCAGGCCGCGCACCCGCTACACCGCCGGCCGGGATGCCGCCCTGATCATGCGTCTGGGCCCGATGCTGTCCGACCGTACGCTCGACCGTGTCCTCGCCGCCAACCTGCGCCGCCACCACCCGAAGGGAGCCACCGCGGTCGCACCCCGGGGCTGCCGGGTGGGCCATGCCCGGTCCTAGAGGTTCCCGTTGGGCTCCGCCCCGTTGGGCTCCGTCCCGCACACGAGGTGCGTTTGTCTTATCGGCCGAGCTCGGCGGCTTTGACGGCGCGCTGGGCGAGGACGTCCTCACGGCGCTCCGCCATGGTCCGCAGCGCGTCCTTGCGGTCCCGTCTGGAGAGGCGGTCGAGATACGTGTGGCCGAGGAGGTGGTCGGTCTCGTGCTGAAGGCAGCGTGCGAAGTAGCCCGTTCCTTCGATGACGAGGGGGCTGCCGTCCTTGTCGAGCCCGCGCACGACGGCGTGATCCGTACGGGGGACCTCCATGGTGGCGCCGGGCACGGACAGACAGCCCTCGAAGTCGTCCAGGAGCCGCCGGTTGCCCGGATCGGGGAGTTCCAGAACCGGGTTGACGATGTGGCCGACATGCCGGACCCCGTGGTCGTCCGGGCAGTCGTACACGAACAGCCGGAGGCCGACGTCCACCTGGTTGGCGGCCAGTCCGGCACCGTCGGCCACGTACATCGTCACGAACATGTCGTCGATCAGCGCCGACAGTTCGGGGGAGCCGAACTCGGTCACGTCCTGGCACGGGCGGCTCAGAATCTCCTCACCCACCATGGTGACGCGGCGTACCGAACCGCGTTCCGCCTCCGGTGACCGGGCCGGATAGGAGTCGACGGGGCGGCCCTGTAAGTGGACTCGCCGGTCGAGGGGCCGGGGCCCCTCGTGCCGAACAGACATCACTGTCTCCTCTTCTGTGTACGCGGCGGATGCCGTGGACGTCACCGTGGCCCGGTGCCTTCGAGCGAGGACCGCTTGCCAAGTCCTTTGCAAAGTAGCAGAGTTTGCAAAGTGACTGAAGATGACGTCAACACCTCCCGCGACCGGGCACGCGACGCCGGGGGCGAACTCCGCGAGCACGAGGTCCGCACAGCCCTGCTGGACCTGCTCGCCGACGTGGGCACCGTCACGGCGACCGAGGCCGCCTCCCGGCTGGGGCACAGCTCCGGCCTGTGCTCCTTCCACCTGCGGCAGCTCGCACGCCACGGTTACGTCGAGGAGGCCCCCCACAGCGGGGGCCGCGCACGCCCCTGGCGTCTGCGGCAGCGCCACAGCGCTGCCGACGCGCCGTCGGTGGAGCCGTTCGGCGACCTGGCCCGGGGGCTGGAGGACGAGAGCTGGCAGCGGTGGCTGACCCAGCGGGACCGGGCGCCGGCCGAGTGGCGTCACGACGAAGCCTTCAGCGCCGTCGCCTATCTGACGCCTGAGGAGATGAGCCGGGTCGCGGACACGATCCGGCGGGCGCTCGCGCCCTACCAGGACCGCGAACAACGCCCCCTGGCCAGGCCGGACACCGCGCGGCCGGTGGCCCTCATCACCCGGCTGTTTCCCCTGCTTCCCGACGCGACGGAGCGCCCCTGAGGATCTGATCAGGGATGGCCTCGCCGGTGGTACCCCTCGGGCGAATGGGGATCGGGTCCTTGCGCTTTCCGCAAAGAACATTGTCAGCCCGTCATGGATGGGGGAAGTTGCTGGCGGAGGTGGTCACGATGACCCAACGACCCCAACGCGGTACTGATGGCCGGAATACGGGCAGCCCCGACGGGCCCGCCACGAGCGTGCTCGCGGCCGCCCCTTCGGGCTCGGGCGCCGCAGGAGCGGTCACTGCCGATCCCGTCGCCGAGGACGCGCGCCGTGCCGCGCGGGAGGCCCCGCACGAGCCCTTCTCCGCCGCGTCGGAAGCCCGCCTGTGCGAACTGGCCATGGGCGACCGGCGTCACGGCATCTGACCTCACCAGTGCTCGTCACCGAGATCACCGGTCTGCCGCCAGGGCAGGCGCTCGACGTGGGACGCGGTGAAGGCGCCGACGCGATCTGGCCGACCAGGCGCGGCCGGCAGGTCACCGCGGTCGACGTCTCCCGGACCGCTCTGGAGCGTGCCGCCGCCACGACACCGTCGGCACCCGCCGCCGCGCCTTCCGCCGAAGAGGTGTCACGTCGGTGAGCCGGGCCTGGCCGCTCGTTCGGCGGCGCTGCGCTCCACGCAGAATTCGTTGCCCTCGGGGTCCGCGAGGGTCACCCAGCCCAGGCCGTCGGGGCGGCGGTGGTCGGCCACGAGGGTGGCGCCCAGGGCGAGGACGCGTTCGACCTCCTCGTCGCGGGTGTGCTCCTGGGGCTGGAGATCGAAGTGGACCCTGTTCTTGGTGGTTTTGTCGTCGGGGACGGCGATGAACAGCAGCGTGACGCCTCGGGCTTCGAGGAGAGCTTCCGAGTCCCCGGGCAGGTCGTCGTCGGCGAGGGAGGCACCGAGGACCTTGGCCCAGAAGTTGCCCAGGGCGTAGGTGTCGGCGCAGTCGATCGATATGTGGCGTACGAGAGAAGTCATGCGGGTCACTGTGGTGACTGCTGTCGGACCTGTCCAGCGGGTTTTGCCGTGCGGTGTCCGGTTCCTGACGGCGCGTGGGTGGCGGGGGTGTCGGCACAGCGCGAAATGCGGTCGACGTGGCGGTACCGCATGGGTAGATGTGGTTCATGACCACACCTTGGGAAGAGTTGCTGCCCGGTACACGACGGGCTCTGTTGCATCGTATTGCTGTCGCGCAGGCGGAGGCACGGGTTCCCTCGGTGGTCGCGGCGGTGGCACGTGAGGGTCGGATGGTGTGGTCGGGGGCCCGGAGCTGCGTGGACGGGCACGCCCCGGACGCGGATACGCAGTACCGGATCGGGTCGATCACGAAGACGTTCACCGCCGTGCTGGTGTTGCGGCTGCGCGACGAGGGGCTGCTCGATCTCGCGGACCCGCTGGAGAAGCACCTTCCGGGGACGGGCGTCGGTGAGGTCACCGTCGCGCAGCTTCTCGCCCACAGCGCGGGGCTCGCCGCGGAGAGCCCGGCGCCGTGGTGGGAGCGGACACCGGGTGCGCTGCGCCCGGAGCTGGTGGACGTACTGGGAGAGCGGCCGGTGCTGCACCCCACCGGAAGGCGGCACCACTACTCCAACCCGGGTTTCACGCTGCTGGGTTCGCTGATCGAGGCGGTACGTGGCGCGTCCTGGGAGGAAGTGCTGCGGCGCGAGGTCCTTGAGCCGCTGTCCATGGACCGCACGACGGCGCGCCCGGTCGCGCCCGCGGCCGATGGCTGGGCCGTGCACCCGTGGGCGGATGTGATGCTGCCGGAGCCGGCCGTGGACCTGGGGCTGATGGCGCCGGCGGGGCAGCTCTGGTCGACCGCCGCCGACCTCTGCCGGTTCGCGGGTTTCCTCGCGGAAGGTGATGAGAACGTCCTGAGCGCGGCGTCCGTGGCGGAATTGAGGAAACCGGCGGTGGCGCCGGAGGCAGGGGAGTGGGACGGCCTCTACGGTTTCGGAACACAGGTGATTCGCCAGGGCGGCCGGACGCTCGTGGGGCATACGGGGTCGCTTCCCGGCTTTGTCGCCGGCCTGTGGGTGAGCGTGGAGGACGGGGTGGCCGCGGTGGCGCTGGCCAATGCCACGTCGGGGTTGGCGAGCGGATCGCTCGCGGCGGAGCTGGTGGGGATCGTGGCGGACGCGGAACCGCGGATCCCGGCGCCCTGGAAGCCACTGACCGAGGTGGACCAGGAGCTGCTGGCGCTCACCGGACCGTGGTACTGGGGAACACAGCCCGTCGGGCTGAAGCTGACGGCGGACGGCGGGCTGGAGCTGCGCCCGTTGCGCGGCGGTGGGCGGGGCTCGGTCTTTGTCGCGGCGGCCGACGGCGGCTGGACGGGGCTCGACGGCTACTACGCCGGGGAGACCTTGCGAGTGGTGCGACGGCCGGACGGATCCGTGAGCCATCTCGACCTCGGCTCGTTCGTCTTCACCCGGGCGCCGTACGAGCCGGGGGACGCGGTTCCCGGCGGGGTGGACGAGGCGGGCTGGCGCGGGCTCGGGGTACAGGACCGGTGGTGATGTTTCACGTGAAACCGGGCAGCGTGGCCGACGGACGGTAGAGTGCGACCGGGCCCGAAGCCGCAAGCGTGAATTGCGGCTTCGGGCCCGGCTGTTGGGGTGGATCGGTTGCTGGGGGGATGGGCTGTCGGGGTGGATCAGGGGCGGAACGCCTGGAGTTTCACGCCTCCGTTCCATGCCTCCAGCAGCCCGCGGTGGACCGCCGTCATGTCGTGCCGGGCGGCGAGCAGCAGGGCGTCCCGGGTGAAGGGGCAGGTGGCGACGAGCAGGGCGATGTCGGCCTTGTAGTCGAGCTTGGCCATGCCGATGAACTGCTGTACGTCGCCGCTGGTGACGGTCGCCGCAGGGGTGCGTGCCTTGCACTGGACGACGACGCGGCGCCCGTCGGGGGTGTAGGCGACGATGTCGGCTCCGGTGTCGCCGTGGCCGCCGGTCACCGTGACCGGATCGCATCCGTCGCGGCGGCAGAGCCAGGCGATGTGTTGCTCGAACTGGCGTGCGTTCATGGCGTCGAGTGCGCCCATCGAGCCGGCGGCCTCGCGCTCGCGCAGGATGCGCTTGAGGCGGGTCACCTCGTCTTCGAGGGTCTCGATCCGGGCGCGCTGGTCGCCGTCGTTCCGGATGGCGGTGTTGAGGACCGGGACGACGGCCGTGCCGATGGTGGTGCGGACGATGTCCTCGGCGAGGCGCGCGGCGTCCGCGTCGGCGGGTGCGGCGGGGTGCTGGGTGAGGGCGTCGGTGATGCGGGTGTCGATCCATTCCTGGAGCCTGTGGATAAAGTTGTCCACAGGCTCGACGGACTGATTCCGCTCGCTGTCGAGCAGGTACGTACGCACCTGACGTGCGACGATGCTGTCACGGAGCAGCATCGCGGTGTAGAGGACGGCGCGTCGGGAGAAGATCCCGACGGAGCGGCTGCGGGACTTGATTCCACAGACTTGCTTGAAGCACGTCAGTTCCTCGCCGCTGAGAACGCGGTATCCGTTGGACTGGAGTTCGCTCCGGTGGTCGTGGATGACAGCCCAGATGACGGTCTCGCCGACCTCGAAGTAGGCGGCGACATCCTTGGTCGTGGCGTGGAGGCCGTCGGGTGACAGGGCCAGTTCTTTGACCTTGTCGAGGACTTCGTCGCGTTCGGCGACACGTGCGCGCAGGGAGCTGGACTCCAGCAGAACTATCTCGTCGAGCATCTGATCCGTCTCCTCCTGGGCCGTGAGGCCCGTCGGAGGGGCGGGATCCCGATGGACATATGTCCCGCCCCCTTGCCGGGGGCAACGAGCCGGATCGGATAAGGATGCGGTTTTCAGATACTCAGTTTGAATCCGACGTGGGAGGCGGTGAAGCCGAGCCGCTCGTAGAAGCGGTGGGCCTCGGTGCGGGTGGCGTCGGAGGTCAGTTGGACCAGTTGGCAGCCTTCGCGGCGTGATGCGTCGATCGCCCATTCGATGAGCTGGGTGCCGAGGCCGCTGCCGCGTTCGTCGGAGTGGACCCGTACGGCTTCGACGAGGGAGCGGGTGGCGCCGCGGCGGGAGAGCCCGGGGACGATGGTGAGCTGGAGTGTTCCGACCACGCGGTCATCGCGTACGGCCACGACGAGGTGCTGGTTCGGGTCGGCGGCCAGGCGTTCGAAGGCCGCGGTGTAGGGGGTGAGGTCGTCGGGGGACTCGCGCTGTGCGCCGAGCGCGTCGTCCGCCAGCAGGGCCACGATGGCAGGGATGTCGTCGGGGACCGCGGGCCGTATCTCCAGGTCGTTCATGGTCGGCAGGGTACGCCGCGGGGGCGACGGGTCAGCCTGTGGCCAGGTTCAGGGGGGCGAACCGCCGGGCTCGGTCGCCCGGCAGGTCGGGGACGCCGTAGGTCATGAGTGTGGTGAGGGCGGTCCGTTCCGGACCGTGCTCCTTGAGCCAGCTCAGCAGTTCCTCGTGGCGTACGTCGACGGAGGTGCGCACCGGCCGGTCCGGGCCGGGGGCGACGGCGGTGATCAGGGCCTTGGCGGTGTCGGTGTCCCGGGCGACGACGGGGCCGATGACATCGGATGCCGCGGTGGGCCAGGCTGCCGCGTAGCCGGTGATCGTGGAGGCTTCCTCGGCGACGCGGAGGCGGTCGGCGAAGGCGGGGAGCCGGGCGAGGAGGTGAGTGCGGTCCGCTCCGAAGACTTCGTGGTCGAGGCGGACGATGGCGGGCAGGTCGGCGGCGGTCGCGGTCCGGGTGGCCACGGGGGACGCGGTGGGGCCGGGGGTCCGCAGGCGGCCGAGGACGGTCTCCGTGGAGCCGATGGCGGTGAAGCCGAGCCGTTCGTAGAGCGGTTTGCCCTGGGGAGTGGCGTGAAGGACGAGCGGGGTGGACCCGGCCTCGTGCAGGACGTGCCGCATCAGGCGCTGCCCGAGGCCCTGGCGGGCGTGCCGGCCGGCGACGAGGAGCATGCCGACGGCGGCGAGTTCTCTGCCGTAGGAGGTGACGACGCAGACGGCGGCCAGGCCCTTGCCGTCCGGGTCGTCGATGCCGTGTCCGGTGCTCGCCGACAGGAGCAGGCCCCATCGGTGCTCTTCGCGTGCCCAGTCGCGGTCTTCGGCGAGGTCCGCGCAGGCCGTGAGGTCTCTCATGGTCAGGCGTCGGATGGGCAGTGCGGAGAGCGGTGTCGGCATGGGGATCAGGCTGGCGGAGCCGGTGATCGTTCGTCCACCGTTTTACGGGAAGTAGTGAGGGAGCGGAGGTGTCGGCGAAGGCGGGAAGCCGGCTCGCGGAGACGGCGATGTGGAGGACGAGGAGGATCCGTGCGTGGGCCGCTTGCGTTGTTTCACGTGAAACACGGTGCCTGCCGGGCGGCCGGTGGGCGTCTGCCCGCGTGAGCAACCGCGGGGACTAATCTCGGCGTACATGGTGAGTATTCGGCGTACATGGTGAGTGTGGGGAGCACGGTGAGCGGACGCAGGCTTCATCTCTTCGACCTCGACGGCACGCTGATCCGTGGTTCGGCCGCCGCGGTGGAGATCTCCCGGCAGTTGGGGCTGGGCCGTGAGATCGCGGAGCTGGAGCGTGGTTTCCTCTCGCGGGGGCTGGCGCCGGACGAGTTCGCGGTACGGGCGCGGGAGTTGTGGGCCGAGCTGACGGTGGAGCAGGTGGCGGCGGCTTTCGAGGGTGCTCCGTGGCTTTCGGGAATCCGTGAGGTCTGGGCGGACATCCGGAAGAGGGGGGATTACTGCGCTGTTATCTCCCTCTCGCCTGATTTCTTTGTTTCGCGGCTGTTGGAGTGGGGTGCGCACGCCACTCATGGTTCACGGTGGCCGGCTCTGCCTTTTGTCGAGCCGGTGGACCGGTCGGGCATCCTCGATCCGGCCGCGAAGGTGAAGATCGCGAACCGGCTGTGTGCGGAGTTCGGGGTGGGGCTGGACCGCTGTGTTGCCTATGGTGATTCGATGTCCGATGCGGAGATCTTCACGGTGGTGCCCTGTGCCGTGGCCGTGAACGCTGATCATCACCTGGCGGGGCTCGCCACGCACACGTACTCGGGAGGCGATCTGCGTGAGGTCTATGAACTGGTGCGCCTCCAGCAGTAATACTCTGACCCGGAGGTGCCGTGGAAACGCGGCGGGGAGCCGGCGATTGAGCGCGGGAGCGATGCACCCTAACGGTAAATCCAGCGTGGATGCCCGAACTTCGCGCTCTTTGTCCGCTGTGGTGACATGGCCTGCCATGCTGCGACGACGGGTGGTGCGCGCTATGTCGCATTCCTGTGCCTCGGGTACCGCAGGGGCTGTGGCGGGGTTCGGGGCGGGCTGTTGACAGTCCGAGTCAGAACGGGGAATTGCTTGCGTATTCCGGACCAGCGGAAGTGCGCAGACCGACCGAAAGATGTTCGAGGCGAGGCACATCATGGACGCTCCGACCACCACGTCCGCTGACAACGGCACTTCCGGGGACAGCGGCGGCTCCGGGGAGCGCGCGGGCGGCGGCTGGTTCGCCCCTCGCCGGGCGCCGAGCGGCCAGGGCCGGCCGGACCCGGCGGCTCCGGGCGGTGCCGGGGAGGCGGCGGGCCGGGACCGAATACCCCCCCAGGGCCGCACCTTCGCCTCGATACGCCCGGTGGGTTCCGGCGGGACCCGTACCGCGCCGCCACCGCGTGAGGGAGCCACGGCCCCGGACCGGGAACCGGCCGTGGAACAGCCGGCTCCCGTGCAGCCGCCCGAGGACGACGGGGTTCCCGACGCGTTCCGGCCGCGTGCCAAGGCGGCGCGCGCGGACGAGGGCCCCGCAGCACATCCGCAGGTCTCCGAGGGCCCCGGGACGACGGGAGGCGGGGTCGGCGGGCCCGTTTCCGCCGCAGCCGCGGAGGCAGCCGTACGGTCGGCCGCCGCGCGCCCCGGTCCCGTACCGCCGGACTCGGTGGACGCCGTACGGCACCATCCCGTTCAGCCGGAGTACGAGCGGCCCCCGGGCGCGGAGAGCGCCGACGGGCCGCCCGCCCCGGCGGAGCAGGTCACGGAGTGGTCCGGTGACGGGCAGCCCGCGGAGGGTGCGGAGGGTGCCTCTCTGCCGCCGCAGGCGCCGGTGTCGGCCGCGCTGCCGCCCGAGGCACCGGTCGCCGCCCAGGCGGCCCCTGCGGCCCCGGCCGCCCCTGCCGCCCAGGCGGCCCCTGCGGGGCAGCCGTCCGTCGTGCCGCCCCCTCCCGCGGCGCCCGACCCGAACGCCTCGCCGGACGCGATCCTCGTCCGCCGTACGCTGGCCGAGATCGCCCCGGTGTCCGATCAGGTCACCTCGTACTTCTACTCGCTGCTCTTCGTGCGCCATCCGGATCTGCGGGGGCTGTTCCCCGTGGCGATGGACGCGCAGCGCGACCGGCTGCTCAAGGCGCTGCTGACGGCCGCCGAGCACATGGACTCGCCCGCCGTTCTCACGGACTATCTGCGGCAGCTCGGCCGTGGGCACCGCAAGTACGGCACCCAGTCCGCGCACTACCCGGCGGTCGGTGAGGCCCTCATGGGGGCGCTGGCGCGTTACGCCTCGGCCAGTTGGGACGAGGACACCGAGGGCGCCTGGGTGCGGACGTACACGACCATCTCCCAGATCATGATCGACGCGGCGGCCGAGAACGAGCAGCACGCTCCGGCGTGGTGGCAGGCCGAGGTGGTCTCGCACGAGTCGCGGACCTCCGACATCGCCGTGGTCACGGTCCGGCCCGACCAGCCGTACCCGTTCCTCGCCGGGCAGTACACGAGTCTGGAGACGCCGTGGTGGCCGCGGGTCTGGCGGCACTACTCCTTCGCGTCGGCGCCCCGCCCGGACGGTCTGCTGTCGTTCCACGTGAAGGCGGTCCCGGCCGGCTGGGTGTCCAACGCGCTGGTCCACCACGCCCGTCCCGGTGACATCCTGCGGCTGGGGCCTCCGGCCGGTTCGATGACCGTCGACCACAGCAAGGACAACGGTCTGCTCTGTCTGGGCGGGGGCACCGGTATCGCGCCGATCAAGGCGCTCATCGAGGATGTCGCCGAGCGCGGGCACCGGCGTCCGGTGGAGGTGTTCTACGGCGCGCGCAGCGATCATGACCTGTACGACATGGAGACGATGCTGGAGCTGGAGAGCGCCCACCCGTGGCTGTCGGTGCGTCCGGTGGTCGCGGAGGGCCCCACGGCGGGGCTGACGGGGCGGCTTCCCGAGGCGGTGCGCGACCACGGTCCGTGGCATGAGTTCGACGCGTATCTGTCGGGGCCGCCCGGGATGATCCGCAGCAGTCTGGACGCGCTGCGGGGCTCCGGGATCCCCTCGGAGCGGATCCGCCACGACTCCCTGGACGAGCTGGTCGCGGCCATGTAGCGGCGCCCGGGGATCACCGGCCGGGCGCCGCCCGGCCGGTGATCCGCAGGTCAGCCCAGGTCGGGGGCGTGCATCGCGCGTACGCCCTCGATGTTGCCGTCCAGGTAGTGGCGCAGGGACAGGGGTACGAGATGGACGGCGGCGATGCCGACGCGGCTGAACGGCACCCGGACGATCTCGTACTCCCCGGACGGTTCGTCGATCTCGGGGCCGTGGCGCAGTGAGGTGTCCATCGAGTCCAGCCGGCAGACGAAGAAGTGCTGGACCTTCACGCCGGTGACGCCGCCGTCGGCGATGTGCTCCACGGTGTCGACGAAGCACGGCACCACATCGATGATCTTCGCGCCGAGTTCCTCGTCCACTTCGCGGTGGAGGGCGTCGACGACGGTGGCGTCCGTTCTCTCGACGCCGCCACCGGGGGTGAGCCAGTACGGGTCCACCCCTGGCTTGGTCCGTTTGATCAGGATCAGGTCGTCGCCGTCCAGCAGGATGGCGCGTGCGGTGCGCTTGACCACGGGCCGTTCGGTCATGGGAAGAGGTTCGCCCGTCCCACCCCTTCTGAAACTCCCGGCGGCCCATCGGATCGCGGGCCCGTCGTCCCGGCCGTCCGCCGGTCCGTCTGTGCCGGTCACCACTGCACGGCGGCCCGCAGCAGCCACTCGTGAGCCCGCGCGACCGGCGGCAGGGCGAGTGTGCCGGTGCGTACGGCCAGGAAGTAGGTGCGCAGCGGGGGTACGGGCGGGTCGAGGAGGGCGACGACCTCGCCGCGCTCCAGGGCCGCCTCGCAGAGGTAGCGGGGCAGGACGGCGAGTCCGGCGCCCGCCGCCGTGCACTCCAGGACGGCCCGCAGGTCGGGGGCGATCACGGTGCCGGCCGCCGCGGGCCGGGTCTCGAACACGGTGGCCCAGTAGCGGGAGACGAAGGGCAGCGATTCGTGGACCTCGACCACCGGGAGCTGTTCGAGGAGTACGACGCCCTCGCGCAGCACCTCGTGGCCGAGGCGGGCCGCCCAGCGGGGGGCCGCGATCAGGACGTGTTCTTCGTCGCAGAGCGGAGTCGCGGTGAGGAGTCCGCCGCGTGGCCGGGCGGTGGTGATGGCCAGATCATGATGTCCGGCGGCCAGCCCTTCCAGGGTTTCCTCGGAGTTTCCGAAGAACGAGGTGCGCAGTGCGAGGCCCTGGGCGGTGAGCGGGGTGAGTGCGGGCAGGGCGCGCAGGGAGGTGAATTCGGGGGGTCCGGCGAGATGGAGGGTCCGTACGCCGGATTCCTCGTCGAGTCCGGTCTCGGCGATCTCGACCAGTGCGTCGAGGTGGGGTGCGGCGCGGTGCGCGAGTTCGTCGCCGATGGTGGTGGGGGTGACGCCGCGGGCCTGGCGGAGGAAGAGGGGGCGTCCGAGCTGCCGTTCCAGGGTCCTGATCTGGCCGGTCACGGCGGGTTGGGAGAGGCCGAGGAGGGCGGCGGCGCGGGTGAAGGAACCGGCGCGGTGCACGGTGACGAAGGTGCGCAGCAGAGCCAGGTCCATGTCCCGCTCTCCCGTCTTGAACCGCGCCCGCGCCCTGTCCCGACAGGGCCTCGCCCCCCGCGGCGCCCCCGCTGTGCCAACTATAAATAAGTCGATAGGCCGCTGTCGCTACTGTGATTGGACACTGACGCAGAGTCAACTAGCCTTGGTGGAATGGTTCTCCGCGCGTGGAGCGGCGTGGAACCTGGGACGGTCCGAGCCATGAGGGGGGAGGCTCGGACCGTCTCTTTCGTATACGGAGTCCGTCGGTGGCGGGGTCGGTGGCCGGGCCGTTGGCGGGCGGCGGCCGGTGGGTGTCAGCGCACCGTGTCGAGGGCGTGCAGGACGTCGGTGAGCAGGTCGTCGGGGTCCTCGGCGCCGACGGAGAAGCGGATGAAGCCTTCCGGTACGGCGTCGCCGCCCCAGCGTCCGCGCCGCTCGGCGGTGGATCGTACGCCGCCGAAGCTGGTCGCCTCCTCCACGAACCGCAGCTCTCCGAGGAAACGTTCCGCCTTGTCGCGGTCGGGCAGGACGAAGGAGACCACGGAGCCGAAGCGGCGCATCTGGCGGGCGGCCACGGCGTGCGAGGGGTCCTCGGGCAGCCCGGGATGGCGCACCGCGCTCACGTCGTCGCGTTCCGCCAGTGCGCGGGCGAGGACCAGCGCGTTGGCGCACTGGCGCTCGACACGGAGGTGGAGGGTGGCCAGCGAGCGGTGTGCGAGCCATGCCTCCATGGGCCCGGGGATCGCCCCGACGACCTTGCGCCAGCGCCGGACGCCCGCGGCGAGTTCCGGGTCGCCGCTGGTCACATGGCCGAGGAGGAGGTCGCCGTGGCCGGTCATGCCCTTGGTGTCGCTGGCCACGGAGAAGTCCGCGCCGAGTTCCAGCGGGCGCTGGCCGAGGGGGGTGGCGAGGGTGTTGTCGACGGCGACGAGGGTGCCGCCGGCGTGCGCCTCGCGCACGAGCCGGCGAATGTCGCAGACGTCGAGTCCGGGGTTGGACGGCGACTCGATCCACAGGAGGCGGGCCCCGGCCAGGATGCGGAGCTGGGCGTCGCCGCCGGTCGGCGCGGTGCGCACCTCCACGCCGTACGCCTCCAGGCGTTCGCGCAGCAGCGGAAGGGCCTGGTAGCCGTCGTCGGGCAGGACGACCGCGTCGCCGGCCCGGAGCTGGGAGAAGGCCACCGCGGAGATCGCGGCCATCCCGGAGGCGAAGGCGACGGTCTCGACGGGTCTGCCGGGCGCTTCCAGCTCGCTGATGGCCTGTTCGAGACGGGTCCAGGTCGGGTTCTCGTCGCGGCCGTAGGTGTACGGTCCGGTCGGGTCGCCCGGCAGGTGGAAGTGGGCGGCGAAGACCGGCCCGGGGAGGGTCGGTTCGTGCTTCACCGGCTCGGGAAGCCCGGCTCGCACGGCTCGTGTGCCGTCACCGATGTCCAGGGAGTGGTGCACGGGGTCGTTCATGGCCGGCTCAGTCGTTGTCGTCGGGGAGCGCGACGTTCAGCGCCCACGACACGACGGAGATGACCAGGCCGCCGAGCACGGCCGTCCAGAACCCCTCGACCTGGAAACTCAGGCTCAGCTTGTCCGCGAGCCAGGAGGTCAGCAGCAGCATCAGGGCGTTCACCACCAGGGTGAACAGCCCCAGGGTGAGGATGAACAACGGCAGGGTCAGCAGCTTCAGCACCGGCTTGACGAGGAAGTTGACCAGCCCGAAGAGCAGCGCCACCAGGACCAGCGTCAGCGCCTTCTTGCCGGTGTTCTCACCGGTCAAGGTGATGTTCTGGAGCAGCCAGATCGCCACCGCCAGGGCCGCCGCGTTGGCGATCGTCTTGACTAGGAAATTCTTCATGGTCTGATCGTGGCATGAAGGCATTCCGACTGGATGAGCTGGAGGCGGAGCGTGCCGCCAACGACGGCGCGTATCTGCAGTTTGTACGGGAACGCACCATGTCTGTGGGTCTGTACGCGCTGGACGCGGGCGCGAGCGACCCGCAGCAGCCGCACCGGCAGGACGAGGTGTACTTCGTCGTGAGCGGCCGGGCGTCGATCACGGTCGGGACGGAGACGACGCAGGTCGGCCGCGGCAGTGTGGTCTACGTACCGGCCGGGGCCGCGCACAAGTTCCACCACATCACGGAGGATCTGCGGGTGATGGTCGTGTTCGCGCCGCCCGAGGGGTGACCCTCAGGCGCTTCTCAGGGTCGGATCAGGGGAGAGCGGGGGCTGCGGGGCCGCCAGGGAGGCTGCCGCGCCTCTAGCATCGAAGGCGTACGACGGTCACATCAGGAACTCGGTGAAGCGAGGTAAGGACGATGGCGGTTCGGGAGATTTTCACGGGAATGCCGTGGTGGGTGAAGTGGATCGCGGTGCCCGTGATCGCCGTCGTGGTCTTCGGCGGGCTGATCATGAGCCTGCTCGCGTTCGTGATCGGCGTGCTGTTCAAGGTGCTGATATTCGTCGCCCTCGTCGGCGGACTGATCTACGTCGTGCGGAAGTTCACGGCGTCCTCGTCGTCCTCGCGTGGTGACTGGTAGGGCTGTCAGTCCATAGGTCTGTTAGCCCGCCAGGGGGAAAGGTGAACGGGAAACCAACCCTGGCTGTGACCTGCCCCTAAAGTGACTCACCTCTGCCGCACCCGGCGGGCTCCGGCCCGTCCGCACGCCTGGGGGTGATCTTTGGTCACAGCTACATCCGCCGCGGCTCCCACGCTGATCGGCTCGGTGCGGCGGGCGCTGCGGTTGCTGGAGTCGGTGGGGTCCCATCCCGACGGGGCCACCGCGAAGCAGCTCGCCCGCGAGACGGGGCTCGCTCTCCCCACGGCCTATCACCTGCTGCGCACCCTCACCTACGAGGGCTATCTCCGCCGCGAGAGGGGCGTCTTCGTCCTCGGGGACGCCGCGCAGCGGCTGGTGCACGCCGGAGCCGTCCGCAGCCGCCGCGCCACTCTCGTCAAGGTCCTCGCCCGGCTGCGTGACGCGATGGGTGTCCCCGTGTACTTCGCGGTCTACCACGAGGGCGAGATGGACCTCGTCTCCGTGGCCGACAGTCCCGCGTGCCCCGCGGTCGTCGCACGGGCCGACTTCCGCGCGACGGCCCATGCCCACGCGATCGGCCAGTGTCTGCTGAGCCAGCTCGACGAGGCGTCCCGCCGCGACCACCTGGACCGCTATCCCGTCCGCCCGCTCACGCCGTACTCGGTGACGGACCGGAGCACCCTGCTGGAGCGCCTCGCCTCGCTGGGGCGGATGGAACCGGTCGTCTCCCGGCAGGAGTACCGGATCGGCACGGTCTGTGCCGCCGTACCCGTCACGGTCGGTTCCACGGCCGCTGCCGTGGCCATTTCTATACCGGTCTGTCAACAGGAACGACTGCTTCCGACGGTCGAACGGTTACGCAGAGAGATCGGATCGCTGCTGACCTCGCAAATCCTCTCTATCAGTATCTGAAAAATTACTCCTTGTGATCCGCTAGCGCTTACAGGACGATTGCGTCAAGAGGGTCAACGGGGATCATTACCAGCCACTGTTCCATCTACTCCGGAGTACAACGATGCGCGAGTCGGTCCAGGCCGAGGTCCTGATGAGCTTCCTCGTCTCCGAGGAGCTGTCGTTCCGTATCCCGGTGGAACTCCACTACAAGGTGGCTGATCCCTACGCGGTGCGGATGACATTCCATCTGCCCGGCGATGCGCCTGTGACCTGGACTTTCGGTCGCGAACTGCTCCTCGACGGCATCAACACGCCCAGCGGGGACGGTGATGTGCACATCTCGCCGACGACGCCCGAGGACCTCTCGGACGTCCATATGCGGCTCCAGGTCGGCGACGACCACGCGCTCTTCCGCGTCAGTGCCGCGCCGCTGGTCGCCTTCCTGGACCGTACGGACCGGTTGGTCCCGCTGGGCCAGGAGCGCACGCTCAGTGACTTCGAAGGCAGTCTTGAGGAGGAGCTGGGCCGCATCCTCGCCGAGGAGAACGCCGGCTGACGGTCCGCGGAGGGGGCCGTCCGGGTGATTCTGGTGTCCCGGGTGGGCTCCGCCCGGCCTACTTCTTGCGGCGGCGGCCCCGGCCGCCCGGTCCGCGCACCGGCGGGGTCGGTACCAGGACCCCCGGGGCCTCCTGAAGCTCCCACTCCGGACCGGCCCCGGGTCCCGCCCCCGGTCCGTCCGGTCCGTCCGGGGCGGGCGGCGCGGACGGGGCGGGCGGCGCGGACGGGGCCGCGGGGCTCTCCGGGGCGGACCGGTCGGCGGAGACCACCAGCGCCGCCAGCGCCGTCGTCACCGGCACCGACGCGACCAGACCGATCGACCCCACCAGCGTCCGTACGATCTCCTCCGCCACCAGCTCACTGTTGGCGACCGCCCCCACGCTCGACTGCGCGATCGAGAAGAGCAGCAGCAGCGGCAGCGCGGCACCCGCGTAGGCCAGCACCAGCGTATTGACCACCGACGCGATGTGGTCCCGGCCGATCCGGATCCCCGCCCGGTACAGCGCCCGCGGCCCCATCGTCGGGTCGGCCTGGCGCAGCTCCCACACCGCCGAAGTCTGCGTCACCGTCACATCGTCGAGCACACCGAGCGAACCGATGATCACCCCGGCCAGCAGGAGGCCGCTCATGTCGATCTCCGGGTAGAGGCCGTGGATCAGCCCCGTGTTGTCATCAGTGTTGCCGGTCAGGCTCGCCCAGCCGATGAAGAGCGACCCCAGCAGGCCGATCAGCAGCAGCGAGATCAGGGTGCCGAGCACCGCCACCGAGGTACGGGCCGTCAGGCCGTGGCACAGATACAGCGCGACCAGCATGATCGCGCTCGCCCCCACCACCGCCACCACCAGCGGATTCGAGCCCTGGAGGATCGCCGGCAGGATGAACAGCGTCAGGATCGCGAACGAGACCACGAGCGCGACCAGCGCCATGACCCCTCGCATCCGCCCCACCACGATCACCGCGATCGCGAAGATCCCGGCCAGCAGCGTCAACGGGAACTGGCGGTCCACATCGGACACCGAGTACTGGAGATCCCGGGGAGCGTCCGGCGCATAGGCGACCACAACACCCTGTTTCACGTGAAACTGCCGCGGCGCGTCCGGCTGGACGATCTCGATGAAAGTGTGACCCTTCTCCTTGCCGCTCTTCAGCTCGACCGTCGCCTTCTTGCACTCGCCGGTCTCCTCCCGCACCGCCTCGCGGCCCTGGGGCGTCGAGGTGTCACCGGTCGACGGGACCTGCGAGGCGTTCACGTCCTTGCAGGCGACCCGCTCAAGCTGGACCACCTGGCCCTCGAAGGTCTGCCGGTCGAAACCCACACCGGTCCGCTCGTGCGCGGGCGCACCGCCCGGCCAGAGCACGGCGAGCCCGACCACCACGGCGGCCGCGAACGGAATCAGCACCGCCGCGATCACCTTGCGGAGGTGCCGGGAGACCGGCACGGCGGGGCCATGACTGTGCGAGTGGCCGTGCGATTCGTGAGACTGCGTGGGTGGGGTCACCGACCGATCATCGCAAGAAGGTGGAGGAAGCGTGGGGCCCTCTGTTCAGCGCGCCCGATATGACGCTAGCGTGGGGGCACCTTTGCACACGCGGGAGCTCGGAGCACCGGGCTGAGAGGGCGCTGACGTGTAGTCCCGGGGACGGTTACCCGGACACCTGCGCTGCGCCGACCGCTGAACCTGTTACCGGGTAATGCCGGCGTAGGGAGTAGGTCTCATGACCATTCAGGACGCACACACGCCTGCCTCCGGCTCGGAGGACACCAGCGCGGACCCGGCCCCCTCGGGCGGGACCGCGGGCGAACGGTCCATCGGCTGGCACAAGGGATACATCGAGGGGTCCCGCCCCGATCTCCGGGTGCCGGTCCGCCAGGTCCACCTCACCAACGGCGCGGATGTCACGCTGTACGACACCTCGGGGCCGTACACGGATCCCACCGTCGACACCGACGTACGCCGCGGTCTCGCGCCGCTGCGGGAGAACTGGATCATCGGCCGCGGCGACACCGAGGAGTACGCGGGCCGGCCGCCCCGCCCCGAGGACGACGGGCTCAAGCACACCTCCCCGCGCGGGGGGCAGCTCCGGAGCGGAACGACCGATCTGCGGGGGCTCGACGCGGTCTTCCCCGGGCGGCCACGCCAGCCGCGCCGTGGCCGCCCGGGCCGGGCGGCCACCCAGCTCGCGTACGCCCGCCGGGGGGAGGTCACCCCGGAGATGGAGTACGTCGCGATCCGCGAGAACGTCTCCCCGGAGGTCGTCCGCGAGGAGATCGCCGCCGGCCGCGCCGTACTGCCGGCCAACGTCAACCACCCGGAGATCGAGCCGATGATCATCGGCAAGCGGTTCCTGGTGAAGGTCAACGCCAACATCGGCAACTCCGCGGTCACCTCCTCCATCGAGGAGGAGGTGGAGAAGATGACGTGGGCGACCCGCTGGGGCGCGGACACGGTCATGGACCTCTCCACCGGCCGCAACATCCACACCACCCGCGAGTGGGTGCTGCGCAACTCCCCCGTGCCCATCGGCACCGTGCCGCTCTACCAGGCGCTCGAAAAGGTCGACGGCAAGGCCGAGGAGCTGACCTGGGAGATCTACAAGGACACGGTGATCGAACAGGCCGAGCAGGGCGTCGACTACATGACGGTCCACGCCGGTGTCCTGCTGCGGTACGTGCCGCTCACCGCCCGCCGCAAGACCGGCATCGTCTCGCGCGGCGGCTCGATCATGGCCGCCTGGTGCCTCGCGCACCACAAGGAGTCGTTCCTGTACGAGAACTTCGACGAGCTGTGCGAGATCCTCGCCGCGTACGACGTGACGTACTCCCTCGGCGACGGTCTGCGGCCGGGCTCCATCGCGGACGCCAACGACGAGGCGCAGTTCGCCGAGTTGCGCACACTGGGCGAGCTCAACTCGATCGCCAAGAGCCACCACGTACAGACGATGATCGAGGGCCCGGGCCATGTCCCGATGCACAAGATCAAGGAGAACATCGACCTCCAGCAGGAGATCTGCGAGGAGGCGCCGTTCTACACACTCGGCCCGCTGACCACCGATGTGGCCCCGGCGTACGACCACATCACCTCCGGGATCGGCGCGGCGATGATCGCCTGGTGGGGTACGGCGATGCTCTGCTACGTCACGCCCAAGGAACATCTCGGCCTGCCCGACCGCGACGATGTGAAGACCGGCGTCATCACGTACAAGATCGCGGCTCACGCGGCGGATCTCGCCAAGGGGCATCCCGGGGCGCAGGAGTGGGACGACGCGCTGTCGGACGCCCGGTTCGAGTTCCGCTGGGAGGACCAGTTCAATCTGGCGCTCGACCCGGACACGGCACGGGAGTTCCATGACGAGACGCTGCCTGCGGAACCGGCGAAGACGGCGCACTTCTGCTCGATGTGCGGGCCCAAGTTCTGCTCGATGAAGATCTCGCAGGACATCCGGCGCAGGCACGGCGGCGAGATGGCGGGCGGCGCGGGGACGGACGGCGCGGACGGGGCCGGGGTGCCGGCGGACGAGATCGAGGCGGGCATGGCGGAGAAGTCCAAGGAGTTCGCCGCATCCGGCAACCGGGTCTATCTGCCGCTGGCCGACTGACCGTTCCGGCGCCGGTCCGGGCCGAGGTCCGGGGCACGAGGCAAGACGGTCCGGGCCGAGGCCCGAAGCAAGACGGTCCGAGATCGGCGGTCCGGGGTTGCGCGGGCGGGTTCGGGGCACCCGGCGGGGTTATTCCGGCCGGTGCTCCGGGCCGCCGAAGTCGGGGCTGGTGAAGTCCGGGCCGCTGAAGTCCGGGCTGCTGAAGTTCGGCCGCCGTCCGGCGGTGGAGCCCTCGTCGGGGCTGCTGAAGTCCGGCCTGCTGTAGCCGATCTTGGGGAGCTGCTTGACCGTACGGGGCGGGCTCGGCGCCGCCGGGTCCGCGCTCGGGTCGGCGAGGGCCGCCCGCAGGAAGGGCAGGATGCCGCGCTCCAGCAGGGCGTGGCGCCATGCCTCGCGTGCCCGGGCGACCTCGTCGGGCAGCTCTCCGCCGGCCGTCTCGTCGGCGGGAAGCTGCGTCGAGCTGTTGCGCAGCGCGGTGACCAGCAGCCCTACCGCGGCGGCGAGGATGCCGAGCGCGGTGACGGCGGCGAAGAACCAGCCCACGGCGAGCATGCTGTCCGCGAACGCGGGCGCCGGGTCGAGCGCCTTGAGGAGAAAACCGACCAGCAGGAAGATCGCCGCGGCGGTGCCGCCGAGGAGCGGGACCAGGACCGTGATGACGGCCGCGAGCCCGGCACCGGAGTCCGTCGCGTCGTCCTCCGCGGGCTCCAGGACCGAGTCGCGGACCGACGCGGCGGTGCCCGGCGAGCGGAACTCCCCGCGGATCTTGGCGTAGTGCTCGTACTCGGCCGCCGCGGACGCGGTGATCCGTTCCGTCGCGTTCAGCGCCATGGTGCGCAACTGCTCCGCGTTGAGCCGCTGCCCGACCGTGGCGAGGTCCGGACGTTCGTGCGCATTGCGCAGTACATCGCCAAGGATCCGCTCGAAATCCGCGCGATCCTCGCTCAGCAGGTGCGGAGCGCTTTTCATGTGCATCCCCCGATACTCCGTAGGGCCGTTGCGCCCGTGTGGAACGAGCCGCAGTCGGCGGAAACGGAGGAGAGCCTGCTACGGATAAGCCGATGGTAGAGCGGTTTTGGCGTGGCGTGACAGGGGGTTTCCGGAAAACACCTGTCCTACATTGATTCAGTTGGCCAACGGAAGCCGTACGACCAGCAGTTTCCCCGCCATCGTCACTCCGCCGTCCATGGCGATGGCAAGACCGTCGGCATATACGTGTGGCCCTTCCACCACCGGTCCGGTGTCGTCTTCGTCGTCGGACGCGTCTTCTGTGCCGACTTCGCCGAGCAGATAGGGAATCGGGCTGTGGCCGTGGACGACACGTCCTCCGCCGTACTGGGAGAGGAGTTCCTGGACGGCCTGCGGGCCGCCTTCGTCACGGAACGCGAAGCGTTTGGTGAGTTTGCGGAAGAGGTCCCAGCATTCGTCGGCGTCATTGCGCGTGAGGATCTGGTGGACCGTGTCGTTGACGTCGTCGATGGACGAACCGTAGTCGAGATAGGCCGTGGTGTCGGAGTGCATCAGCAGATGCCCGTCCTCCTCGACGACCGCGTCGAGCCGGGACATCCACTGGAGATGGACGTCCTGGAGGCGCTCCATGTCGGTGCGCTGGCCGCCGTTGAGGATCCAGGCGGCCTGGAAGGTGGCGGTGCCCGCACCGGAGTTGACGGGCGTGTCGCCGAACCGCTTGGCGCCGATGAGGAGCAGTTCGTGATTGCCCATCAGGGCCTTGCAGTAGCCGCCGGCCGCCGCGGCCTCCGCGGAGAGCCGCATGACGAGGTCGATGACGCCGATGCCGTCGGGGCCCCGGTCGGTGAAGTCGCCGAGGAACCAGAGGCGGGCGTTCCCGGCCGACCAGCGGCCTTCGCCGTCGATGAGGCCCTGTTCACCGAGGGCGGCGACGAGTTCGTCGAGATAGCCGTGCACGTCACCGACGACGAAGAGCGGTCCCGGTCCGTCGGTCTCGGCCTCCTCGGCGGGGGCGACGACGGCCTGCACGGTGTCGCCCCGGTTGACCCTCGTGATCACCGGGAGGTCGCGCTCGGTCGGCGTGTACCCCTCCGGAAGTTCGTCGGCGGGTACCGCGTCGCCGGGGTGGCCCGAGACGTCCGCCGCGGGGCGCTCGGGGGCGCCGGGCGGGTGTTCCGCGGTGGCGGCGAGGGGCGCCGGGACGGCGGCCCCCTGCCCGGGGGCGGTGACCGGCTGGTCCCGTACGGCGTCCGACCGGTCCCGTACGGCGACCTGGTCCCGTACGGCGGCCGGCTGCTCCGGTGCGCCACCGGCGGGACCCGGAGGGCCCCCCGGCGCGGGAGCGGCCGGTGCGGGCCGTCCCGGCTCTCCGGACTGCACGGGAACCTGCGCGTACGGCGGTACGCGGAAGTCGCGCAACGTCGCCGTCCGCACCACGGGTCCCTGACCGGCCCCCTGTGTCATCGACCCCTCCACCACCGTCGTGCCGCCGTACACCTCTCGGCCCCGCCGCGCCGCCGGACGGGGTGAGCCCGTCGGCGGAAAAAGGGAAGGTCCGTGGTGTCGTGCGCCCATCATAGGAATGACCTCGGGCCTCTGTGACGCACCAGGGGTGGTGAATCCGATCGTACCGCCGGTTCGGCGGCTGTTTTCTCGCTGATCGCCCGAAATGCGGAAGGTCCGGCCGTTCGGCCTCTTGCCGGGATCCGCGGGTCGCGCGCTGTCGTACGGCCGCGAACGCCGTTCCGCCGGCGGTCGCGTCCCGCTTTCGTACCGCCTCCGTACCGGTTCCGCACGGCGTCGGTACGGAGGCGGTACGGCGTCGGTACGGAGGCGGTACGAAACGGGACGGAGGGCGGCAGCCGCCGATCCGCAGGTTCTGTACGGCGCCGGTGCGCGGGCGTACGGAACCTGCCGCCGCGTTCGGTGCCGGTCAGTCGCCCGCCGGGGAGCGGGGGGCGCTGACCGTGGTGCGCGGCGGGCGCCGCTGCGAGGAGGTCCGGATGATCAGCTCGGTCGGTATCACCTGCTCGACCGGCCGGTCGGTCTCGATCCCCTCGATGGCGTCGATGAGGAGCTGGATGACGGCGGTGCCGATCCGGCGCGGCTTCAGCGAGAGCGTGGTGACGGGCGGCTCGGTGGAGGCGTACACCGTGGACTCGCTGCAGCAGACGATCAGCAGGTCCTCCGGGACCCGCAGCCCGTACCGCCGGGCGGCGGCGAGCAGATCGGTGCCGTTGGGGTCGAAGAGGCCGTAGACGGCGTCCGGGCGGTCCGGACGGGCCAGCAGCCGGTCGGCGGCGACGGCCCCCGCACACGGGTCGTGGGCGGGGTAGGACTCGTAGACCGGGTCCTGGCCGACACGCTCGCACCAGCGCAGGTACGCGGTGGTGGAGAGCCGGGTGTACGTGTCCGTGGTGGTGCCGGTGAGCAGCCCGATACGGCGGGCTCCGGCGTCGGCGAGATGGTCGAGCAGGTCGAGGACGGCCGCCTCGTGGTCGTTGTCGACCCAGGCGGTGACGGGAAGGGTGCCCGCGGGCCGGCCGTCGGAGACGACGGGAAGGCCCTGGCGGACGAGTTCGGCGACGACGGGATCGTGGTCGGAGGGGTCGATGACCACGGTGCCGTCGAGGGCGACGTTCGCCCAGACGTCGTGGCGGGAGGTGGCGGGGAGGATGACGAGGGCGTAGCCGCGGGCGAGCGCGGCGGAGGTCGCGGCCCTGGCCATCTCGGCGAAGTAGGCGAACTCGGTGAAGGTGAAAGGTTCATCCCCGTACGTGGTCACGGTCAGGCCGATGAGCCCTGACTTGCCGGTACGGAGGGTTCGGGCGGCGGCGGACGGCCGGTAGCCGAGGCGCTCCGCTACTTCTCGGACATGGCTTCTGGTGGCGTCGGGTAACCGGCCCTTGCCGTTGAGCGCGTCCGAGACAGTCGTGATGGAGACACCGGCTGCGGCGGCGACGTCCCGGATGCCCGCCCGACTCTGCCGGCTTCCCCGGCGGGTTGTGTCCGTCCGGCTCACCTGGTGTTTCCCTGCTGCTGTCATGGCGAGCCGATAGTAGGGCTCGGGCGGGCGGTGGGGCCGGTCGCATATGCACCCGGCAGCAGGCACGTTTCTGCAAGACAGATCAGGGTCAACCTCCTTGGAAGCAGAGGGAGTTAATCGTTACTGCCATGGTCTCCTATGCAAGGAGCGGTCTGGACCTGTTGAGAGGCCCATGTTTCGAAGAGGTCTCAACTCACCTCTACGAGGGATGCGCGCCACGGCGTGAGCCACCGGCGCACGCCAGGTACGGAAGTGCTCCCCCCTTTTTTCTCACGGCGCCCGGAGTACGCGGCGGCCGTCCATCCTCATAGGGTGAGCAGGATTGACGGTGCGGGGACGGCACGGACGGTGCCGGACCGAGCGACCGACCGACGAACGGCCGAGGAGGACCCGCGGTGAGCGAGACGAGCCCCAAGCTGCGCGCCGAGCTGGACGGCATTCCGACGTACAAGCCGGGCAGGCCGGCCGCTGCGGGCGGGCCCGTCGCGTACAAGCTGTCCTCCAACGAGAACCCCTACCCCCCGCTGCCCGGGGTGATGGAGCAGGCGGTCTCGGCGGCCGGCGTCTTCAACCGCTACCCCGACATGGCCTGCACCGGGCTGATGAACGAGCTGGCCGACCGGTTCGGGGTGCCGGTCTCGCACCTGGCGACCGGCACCGGTTCCGTGGGCGTCGCCCAGCAGCTTCTTCAGGCCACCGCGGGCCCCGGCGACGAAGTCATCTACGCCTGGCGCTCCTTCGAGGCATACCCGATCATCACACAGATCTCGGGCGCGACCTCCGTCCCGGTGCCGCTGACGCCGGGCGATGTGCACGATCTGGACGCGATGGCGGACGCGATCACCGACCGGACCCGGCTGATCTTCGTCTGCAACCCGAACAACCCGACCGGCACGGTGGTGCGCGGGGCCGAGCTGGAACGATTCCTCGACCGGGTGCCGAGCGATGTGCTGGTGGTGCTGGACGAGGCGTACCGCGAGTTCAACCGGGACACGCTGGTGCCGGACGGCGTGGAGCTCTACCGCGACCGCCCGAACGTGGCCGTGCTGCGCACCTTCTCCAAGGCGTACGGGCTGGCCGGGCTGCGGATCGGGTTCGCCGTCGCGCACGAGCCCGTCGCCGCCGCGCTGCGGAAGACGGCGGTGCCCTTCGGGGTGAGCCAGATCGCGCAGGAGGCGGCGATCGCCTCGCTGCGCGCCGAGGACGAGCTGATGGGGCGCGTCGGCTCGCTGGTCGCCGAGCGCGAGCGGGTGTACGGGGGCCTGGTCGACCAGGGGTGGACCGTGCCCGTGACGCAGGCCAACTTCGTCTGGCTGCGGCTCGGGGAGCGCGCGCTGGACTTCGCGGCGGCGTGCGAGGCGGCGGGCGTGGTCGTACGGCCCTTCGCGGGCGACGGGGTACGGGTCACGATCGGCGAGGTCGAGGCGAACGACGTCTTCCTCCAGGCCGCGGCGGCGTTCCGCAAGGAGCTGTAGGTCAAGGAGCTGTGGGGAGCCGGAGGCTGTGGGGAGCCCGGGGGCCGTGGGGGCCCGGGGCTCTCGCTCGGTGCGTACACATGTTTCAGGGGTGGCCTCGCGGGGCCGCCCCTGACGCGTACCGGGCCCCGTTGGCGCGGGACCGGATCCGTACGGGGATCTGTACCGGGATCCGTGCCGGGGCCGTCCCGAGGCCGTGCCGGGGCCGTCCCGGGATCCGTACCGGTCCGTGCCGGGGCCCGTTCCGGAGCCCCGCGTCGTGGCCGTGCCGCGGGGGAGCGCCGTTGAGGGACCCCCCCCCGCGAAGATCCGGAAGGCTTGTGCGACATAATGCTTGTGAATGTGAACGCGTTCACAAGCTGGTCCGGTTCCAGGTGGTACGCCCCGGTCAAACCAGGCGTTCCGCCCCCTGCCGCAGGGACAGGCTTGATGTAAGGAGAGAAGACGTGGATCTCGCTCTGGCGCCGGAGACCCTGGCGCGCTGGCAGTTCGGCATCACGACCGTCTACCACTTCCTCTTCGTCCCCCTGACGATCTCGCTCGCCGCGCTCACCGCCGGGTTGCAGACCGCGTGGGTCCGCACGGAGAACCCGAAGTACCTCAGGGCCACCAAGTTCTGGGGCAAGCTTTTCCTGATCAACATCGCGATGGGTGTGGTCACCGGCATCGTGCAGGAGTTCCAGTTCGGCATGAACTGGTCCGACTACTCGCGCTTCGTCGGTGATGTCTTCGGCGCCCCGCTCGCCTTCGAGGCGCTGATCGCCTTCTTCTTCGAGTCCACCTTCATCGGGCTGTGGATCTTCGGCTGGGACAAACTGCCGAAGAGGATCCATCTGGCCTGCATCTGGATGGTCTCGATCGGCACGATCCTCTCCACGTACTTCATCCTGGCGGCCAATTCCTGGATGCAGCACCCGGTCGGCTACCGGATCAACAAGGAAGCGGGACGGGCCGAGCTCACCGACTTCTGGCGGGTTCTCACCCAGGACACCGCGGTCACCCAGTTCTTCCACACCCTGACCGCCGCCTTCCTCGTCGGTGGCGCCTTCATGGTCGGCATCGCGGCCTTCCACCTCCTGCGCAGGAAGCACATCCCCGTGATGCGCACCTCGCTGCGCCTCGGACTGATCACCGTCGTCGTCGCGGGCCTGCTCACCGCCGTCAGCGGCGACACCCTCGGCAAGGTCATGTTCAAGCAGCAGCCGATGAAGATGGCCGCAGCCGAGGCCCTGTGGGACGGCGAGGGGCCCGCACCGTTCTCCGTGTTCGCCTACGGGGACGTCGACAAGGGCCACAACGACGTCGCCATCGAGATCCCCGGACTCCTCTCCTTCCTCGCCAACAACGACTTCTCCTCGCACGTCCCCGGCATCAACGACGTGAACAAGGCCGAACAGGAGAAGTACGGCCCCGGCGACTACCGGCCCAACATCCCCGTCGCCTACTGGGCCTTCCGCTGGATGATCGGCTTCGGCATGGCGTCCTTCGGCATCGGCCTGCTCGGACTCTGGCTCACCCGCAGGAAGTTCCTGCTGCCACCCGCCCTGCGGACCGGCGAGGACGAAGTCCCCCACCTCGTCCTCTTCCGCAACAAGGCGCTCAGCCCCAAGTTCGCCAGGTGGTACTGGATCACCGCCCTCTGGACGCTGCTCTTCCCGCTGATCGCCAACTCCTGGGGCTGGATCTTCACCGAGACGGGCCGCCAGCCCTGGGTGGTGTACGGAGTGCTGCGCACCGCCGACGCCGTCTCCCCCGGTGTCTCCCAGGGCGAGGTGATCGCCTCGATGACCGTCTTCACCCTGCTGTACGCGGTCCTCGCGGTCGTCGAGGTCAAGCTGCTCGTGAAGTACGTGAAGGCCGGGCCTCCGGAGCTCACCGAGGACGACCTCAACCCGCCCACCAAGATCGGCGGCGACCACGCGGACGCCGACCGGCCGATGGCCTTCTCGTACTGAGGAGTTGAGGAGCTATGCACCTTCACGACGTCTGGTTCGTGCTGATCGCCGTCCTCTGGACCGGCTACTTCTTCCTCGAAGGGTTCGACTTCGGCATCGGGGTCCTGACCAAGCTGCTGGCCCGCGACCGTAAGGAGCGCCGGGTCCTCATCAACACCATCGGGCCCGTCTGGGACGGCAACGAGGTCTGGCTGCTGAGCGCCGCCGGAGCCACCTTCGCGGCCTTCCCCGACTGGTACGCCACCCTCTTCTCCGGCTTCTACCTGCCGTTCCTGCTCGTCCTGGTCTGTCTGATCCTGCGCGGCGTCGCCTTCGAGTACCGGTCCAAGCGGCCCGAGGAGAGGTGGCAGCGCAACTGGGAGCACACCATCTTCTGGACCTCCCTGATCCCCTCCCTCATGTGGGGCTTCGTCTTCGGCAACCTCGTGCACGGCGTGAAGATCGACGCGGACATGGAGTACGCGGGCAACCTCGCGGATCTGCTGAACCCGTACGCACTGCTCGGCGCGCTGGTGACGCTGGCCCTCTTCACCTTCCACGGCACGGTGTTCGCCGCGCTCAAGACGGTGGGGGACATCCGGGCCAGGGCCCGGAAGCTGGCGCTCGGCCTGGGAGCCGTCACCGCCGTGCTGGCGATCGGCTTCCTGGCCTGGACCCAGGCGGACAGCGGCGACGGGGCGAGCCTGGTAGCGGCGATCGTCGCCGTGGCCGCGCTGGTGATCGCGATCGGGGCCGTCGCGGTGGGGCGCGAGGGCTGGTCCTTCGTCTTCTCCGGGGTGACCGTCGTCGCGGTGGTCGCGATGCTCTTCCTGACGCTGTTCCCGAACGTCATGCCGTCCTCGCTGAACGAAGCGTGGAACCTGACGGTGACGAACGCCTCCTCCACCCCGTACACCCTGACGATCATGACCTGGTGCGCGGGGATCGCGACCCCTGTCGTGCTGCTCTACCAGGGCTGGACGTACTGGGTGTTCCGCAAGCGGATCGGGACTCAGCACATCGCGTAGCGGGTCCGGAGACAGCAGTGGTCGTAGGCCGTAGCGGCAGTAAGGGGTGTTTCACGTGAAACCAATCGATCCGCGTCTGCTCCGGTACGCCCGTGCCACCCGTCTCTTCCTGGTGGCCGTGGTGGTGCTCGGGGTGGCGGGAGCGGCGCTGGTGATCGCCCAGGCGATGCTGATCGCCGAGGTGGTGGTCGGTGCCTTCCAGCGTGGGTACGACGGCTCCGACCTGCGTACTCCCCTGCTGCTGCTCGCCGCGGTCGCCGTCGGACGCGCCCTGGTCTCCTGGCTGACCGAGCTGGCCGCCCACCGGGCGAGCGCGGCGGTCAAGTCCGAGCTGCGCGGGCGGCTGCTGGAGCGGGCCGCCGAGCTGGGTCCCGGCTGGCTCGGTGGCCGGCGCACCGGTTCGCTGGTCGCGCTGGCCACCCGGGGGATCGACGCGGTGGACGACTACTTCGCCCGTTACCTGCCGCAGCTCGGGCTCGCGGTGGTGGTGCCCGTGGCGGTGCTCGCGCGGATCGTCACCGAGGACTGGATCTCGGCCGCAGTGATCGTGGTGACCCTTCCGCTCATCCCGATGTTCATGATCCTCATCGGCTGGGCCACCCAGTCCCGGATGGACCGGCAGTGGCGGCTGCTGTCCCGGCTGTCCGGTCACTTCCTGGACGTGGTCGCCGGACTGCCGACCCTCAAGGTCTTCGGCCGGGCCAAGGCCCAGGCCGAGTCGATTCGTACGATCACCTCCGAGTACCGCCAGGCCACCCTGCGCACCCTGCGGATCGCCTTCCTGTCGTCGTTCGCGCTGGAACTGCTCTCGACACTGTCGGTGGCGCTCGTCGCCGTCGGCATCGGGATGCGCCTCGTCCACGGGGACCTCGACCTCTACACCGGGCTGGTGATCCTCGTGCTCGCGCCCGAGGCGTATCTGCCGATCCGGCAGGTCGGGGCGCAGTACCACGCGGCGGCCGAGGGGCTCTCCGCCGCCGAGGAGATCTTCGCGGTCCTGGAGACGGAGCCCGCGACGCGCGGTACGGGGGAGGTGCCGGGCACGCCGCGGCTGGAGCTGGACGGCGTGACGGTCCGCCACCAGGGCCGTACGGAGCCCTCGCTGGACGCGATCACCCTGACCGTCGAGCCGGGGGAGACCGTCGCCCTGGTCGGCCCGAGCGGCGTCGGGAAGACCACGCTGCTCCACACGGTGCTCGGATTCACCGCACCGGACGAGGGCCGGATACGGGTCGACGGCCGGGACCTCGCCTCCCTCGACCCGGAGCGCTGGCACGAGACCATCGCCTGGGTCCCCCAGCAGCCGTACCTCTTCGCCGGGACGATCGCCGAGAACGTACGGCTGGCCCGTCCCGACGCGGACGACACGGCCCTGGACGCCGCGCTGCGCGAGGCGGGCGCGTACGACTTCGTCACGGCGCTCCCCCAGGGCACGGACACCGCGCTCGGCGAGGACGGCGCCGGGCTCTCGGCCGGGCAGCGCCAGCGGCTCGCGCTGGCCCGCGCCTTCCTCGCCGACCGGCCGCTGCTGCTCCTGGACGAGCCGACCGCGGCGCTCGACGGCGAGACGGAGGCGGGCATCGTCGAGGCGGTACGGCGGCTGGCGGCGGGCCGTACGGTCCTGCTGGTCGTCCACCGGCCGGCGCTGCTCGCGGTGGCGGACCGGGTGATCACGCTTCCGGAGCGGCCGGAGCGGCCGGAGCGGCCGGAGCGGCCGGAGCGGCCGGTGGGAGGGCGCCTGGACGCGGTGGAGCGTACGGGGACGGCGGAGCCCGCGGAGGCGGAGGCGGCCACCCTGATCACCGCCCCCGACGCGGGGAGCCAGGAGGGCACCCTCGGCAGCGGTGCGGTTCCGACGCCCCGGAGCCCGCTCGCGCGGATGCGGGAGGCCGCCGGAACGCTGCGCGGACGCTTCGCCCTGGCTCTGGTCCTCGGAAGCTGCGCCCTCGGCTCGGCCGTCGGCCTCATGGCCGTCTCCGGCTGGCTGATCTCGCGCGCCTCCGAACAGCCCCCGGTGCTCTATCTGATGGTCGCGGTCACCGCGACCCGCGCCTTCGGCATCGGCCGCGCCGTGTTCCGGTACGCCGAGCGGCTCGTCTCGCACGACGCGGTGCTCAGGATGCTCGCGGACCTCAGGGTCTCCGTGTACCGGAGGCTGGAGCGCGTCGCGCCCGCCGGGCTGCGTACGACACGGCGCGGGGATCTGCTCTCGCGGCTCGTCGCGGACGTGGACGAACTCCAGGACTACTGGCTCCGGTGGCTGCTCCCGGTCGGCAGCGCGCTGCTCGTCTCCCTGGGCGCCGTCGGCTTCACCGCCTGGCTGCTGCCCGAGGCGGGCGCCGCCCTGGCCGTCGGACTGCTCGCCGCCGGAGTGGGCGTACCGCTGCTGAGCGGCGTGTGCGCCCGCCACGCCGAGCGGCAACTGGCCCCGGCGCGCGGGCTGCTGGCCACCCGGATCGTCGATCTGCTCAGGGGCACCGCGGAGCTGACCGTCGCGGGCGCGCTGCGCGGCCGGCTGCGCCGGGTGCGGGCGGCCGACGCGACACTGACGTCGATCGCCTCGCGCAGTGCCGGCGCCCAGGCGCTGGGCGCCGGGCTCACCGCCCTGATCTGCGGCCTGACCGTGGCCGTCGCCGCGTTCCTGGGCGTCCAGGCCGTGCACGCGGGACGGCTCGCGGGCGTCGAACTGGCCGTGATCGTGCTGACCCCGCTCGCCGCGTTCGAGGCGGTCACCGGACTGCCGCTCGCCGTGCTCCACCGGCAGCGGGCCCGCCGCAGCGCCGAGCGGGTGTGCGAGGTGCTGGACGCGCCCGTCCCCGTACAGGAGCCGGAACATCCCGCGCCCGCGCCCGCGTCGCCGTTCCCGCTGGAGGTGCGCGGGCTGTCCGCGCGCTACGCGGGGCAGCGCCGGGACGCGCTCGCGGGCTTCGATCTGACGCTGACCGCCGGAAAGCGCGTCGCCGTCGTCGGCCCCTCGGGCTCGGGCAAGACCACCCTCGCCCAGGTGCTGCTGCGCTTCCTGGACGCCCGCGAGGGAAGCTGCCGCATGGGCGGCGGTACGGACCGTGGTGCTGATGGCGGTACGGACCTGGCCGCGCTCGACGGCGACACCGTACGGCGTCTCGTCGGGCTCTGCGCCCAGGACGCCCACCTCTTCGACAGCTCCGTACGCGAGAACCTGCGGCTCGCCCGTACGGACGCCGACGAGGACGCACTGCGTGACGCGCTGCGCCGGGCCCGGCTGCTCGACTGGGTCGACGCGCTGCCCGACGGGCTCGACACCCTCGTCGGGGAGCACGGCGCCCGGCTCTCCGGCGGCCAGCGCCAGCGCCTGGCCCTGGCCCGCGCGCTCCTCGCGGACTTCCCCGTGCTGATCCTGGACGAGCCCGCCGAACACCTCGACCTGGCGACCGCCGACGCGCTGACCGCCGATCTGCTGGCGGCGACCGAGGGGCGGACGACGCTGCTCATCACCCATCGGCTGCGGGGACTGGACACGGTCGACGAGGTGATCGTGCTGGACGAGGGCCGCACCGTACAGCGCGGTCCTTACGGTGAACTCGCCGCAACCGAGGGGCCGCTGCGGCGGATGCTGGAGCGGGAACGGACCGGCGATCTGCTCGGCACGGCAGCGACGGCACCCGCCGCCGCCCTCGCGACGCACTGAATCCGACTTTCGGTGTGAAATACCCCTTACTACTCTCGGATTCATGGACGAGCCCGAACCCCTGGACCCGTTGGATCCCCTCGATCCCCTGGAAGCGGCCGCCCTCGCGGCCGGCAGCGTGGAGGGGCTCTCCGCCGAGACCACCGCGCGGGTCCCGCAGCTTCTGGAGGCGATGTGCTCCGTCGGCGCGGGGCGCGGGCTGCACGCCACGCTCGACCGGATCTGCGCGACCGCCGCCGAACTCGTCGGCGCCCGGTACGCGGCGATCGGCGTCGTCGACGAACAGGGCAAGGGCCTCTCCGACTTCGTCACGTACGGAGTCGACGAGGACACGGCACGGCGGATCGGCCACCGGCCCGACGGGCACACCGGACTCCTCGGCGCGCTGATCCGGCACCCCGAACCGATCCGGCTCGCCGATCTGACGACCGACCCGCGCGCGGCCGGATTCCCGCCGGGACACCCCCCGATGCGTACGTTCCTCGGCGTCCCGGTCCCGGGGCAGGGCGAGATCTTCGGCAACCTCTATCTCGCCGGGAAGACCGCGGGGGAGGCGGAGTTCAGCGAGCACGACCTGCAGATGGTGCGCGTCCTGGCCACCGAGGCGGGCATCGCCATCGGCAACGCCCGGCTGTACGAGGCGGCCCGGCAGCGTGAACGGTGGATCGACGGCTCGGTCGCCGTCACCACCGCGCTCCTCTCCGGGGGCTCCACCGAGGACGCGCTCACCGTCGTCGCGGAACAGGCCCGCCGCCTCTCGGGCTCGGCGATGGCCTCGGTGATGCTCCGTACGCCCCACGGCGAACTGGAGATCGTCGCGGTCTCCGCCGACCACCCCCGCGTCACCACCGGCCATCTCATCCCGGCCGAGAGCCCCGCCGCAGCGGCTCTGCTCGCGGGCGAGGACGTCCTCGTGGAGGACGCCCGCACCGACCCGCGCGTGATCACCGAGATGGCCTCGCGGTACGGCCCGATCATGCTGCTGCCGCTGCGCACCGACGGCCGGGTGCTCGGCGCGCTCGTCATGCCGCGCGAGCGGGGCGCACGCGCCTTCGGTGACCGGGAGCGCACGCTGGCGGGCCAGTTCGCCTCACAGGCGGCGCTGGCGCTGATGATGGCGGGCGCGCAGCACGACCGGGAGCGGCTGGCCGTCCTGGAGGACCGCGACCGGATCGCCCGCGACCTCCACGACCTGGTGATCCAGCGGCTGCACGCCACCGGGATGATGCTGGAGAGCGCCCAGCGCGGCACGGTCGCACCCGAGGTCCACCAGGGCATCGACCAGGCCGTCGAGGCGCTGGACGTGACGATCCAGGAGATCAGGGCGGCCATCTTCGCGCTCCAGCAGGGTCCGGCGGAGGCCCCTTCGGGGGTACGGACGCGGGTCCTGCGGGAGATCAACATGGCGGCGGTGCCGCTGGGCTTCACCCCCGCGCACCGCTTCGTCGGCCCGGTCGACGCGGCTGTGGGCGAGCCGTACGGGAAGAACCTGATCGCCGCGCTCCGGGAGGCCCTGTCCAACGCCTTCCGCCACGCGCGCGCGTCCCGTATCGAGGTGGTGGTGGACGCGACCGTACGGCTCGCCGACGGCCGGAGGGCGGTGCGGCTGACCGTCGCGGACGACGGGATCGGCATCCCGGCCGGCGGGCGGCGCAGCGGGCTGCGCAACCTCCGGAGGCGGGCCGAGGCGCTGGGCGGGTCGAGCTGGTCCGAGGCGGGACTCGGCGCCGGGGAAGGAGAAGGAGGGGTGGGAGAGGCGGAAGGTACCCGAGGGGCGGCGGTGATCTGGGAGGTGCCGCTGTGAGCGCGGACCGCCCGGTGGGGTTCTACAGGCGGGCCAGGATCTGTTCGATGACGACCGCGACGCCGTCCTCGTTGTTGGTGACGGTACGGCCGGACGCGGCGGCCAGGACGTCCGGGTGCGCGTTGCCCATCGCGTACGACGTGCCCGCCCAGGTCAGCATCTCCAGGTCGTTGGGCATGTCACCGAAGGCGACGACCTCGTCGGAGGAGATGGAGCGTTCGGCGCAGCAGAGGGCGAGCGTGCTCGCCTTGCTCACGCCCAGGCCGCTGATCTCCAGGAGCGCGGTCGGGCTGGAGCGGGTGAGGGTGGCGCGGTCGCCCGCCACCGTACGGGCGAGGGCGAGGAAGCCGTCCGGGGTGAGCTCGGGGTGGTGGGCGAGCAGCTTCAGTACGGGGGCGGGGTCGCCGTCGTCCGTCCCCAGGGAGCGCAGGAGCTTCTCGGCGGTGGCGATGGTCGCGCCCGGGTCCTGGACGAAGGCCGGATACGTCGGCTCGTAATTGATGCCGGTCGTCTGCTCGACCGCGAAGGTCGTCCCGGGGGCGGCGTCGCGCAGGGCTCCCACGACGTCCAGGGCGACCGCCCGGTCCAGCGGGCGGGCCGTGAGCAGCTTGCCGCCGGAGTGCAGATCGACCACCGCGGCGCCGTTGGCGCAGATCGCCATGCCGTGGCCGTGCACATGGGCGCTGACGACATCCATCCAGCGGGCCGGCCGTCCGGTGACGAAGAAGACCTCGATGCCGGCCTCCTCGGCGCGTTCGAGCGCGGCGATCGTACGGTCCGAGACGGACTTGTCGTCGCGCAGCAGGGTGCCGTCCAGATCCGTGGCGATCAGCCGGGGCCGGGCGGGGAGCGGGGAGGTGTCGGGGGCGGGGACGGATCCACGGGTCGAGGTCACCGGGCCATTCTCACGTACGGGCGCGCACGGGCGGGCGGAGGGGCGCACGTTTGAGCCGTGCGCCGGTGTCCGTCGGTGTTCGCCGGTGATCCGCCGGTGTCCGCGGTGTTCGCCGGTGATCCGACGGTGTCCGTCGGGCGGACCCGGCCCGTATCGTCGCGGTCATGCGTCTGAGTACTGTGATTCTTCCCGTCCGTCGCTGGCACGACGGTGGCCGTGACGAGTGGCTGCGCGCCGAGCGGCTGGGCTTCCACACCGCGTACACCTACGACCATCTGTCCTGGCGGACCTTCCGGGACGGCCCGTGGTTCGGGGCGGTGCCGACCCTGACGGCCGCTGCCGCCGCGACCGGGCGGATCCGTCTCGGCACGCTCGTGACCTCGCCGAACTTCCGTCATCCGGTGACGCTCGCCAAGGAACTGCTCACGCTCGACGACGTGTCGGACGGCCGGATCACGCTGGGGATCGGCGCGGGCGGTACGGGGTTCGACGCCACCGCGCTGGGCCAGGAGCCGTGGTCGCCGCGGGAGCGCGCCGACCGGTTCGCCGAGTTCGTGCCGCTGCTCGACCGGCTGCTGACCGAGGACTCCGTGACGTACGAGGGGACGTTCTACTCGGCGGTCGAGGCCCGGGGCATCCCGGGGTGCGTGCAGCGGCCCCGGCTGCCGTTCGCGGTGGCGGCGACCGGGCCACGGGGGCTGAAGCTCGCCGCCCGGCACGGCCAGGCGTGGGTGACGACGGGGGATCCGAAGCTGTTCGAGACGGGGACGCCCGAGGAGTCGCGGGCGGCGATCCGCGGGCAGATCGACCGGCTCGGCGCGGCGTGCGAGGAGATCGGGCGGAAGGTGTCGGAGGTGGAGAAGGTCCTGCTGACCGGTTTCACGCCGGACCGGAACGGGCCGATGGAGTCGCTGGACGCGTTCGTGGACTTCGCGGGCCGCCACTTCGAGCTGGGGATCACCGAGATCGCGGTGCACGCACCCATCCCCGACTCGGACTTCGCCGCCGACCAGCGGGTGTTCGAGCGGATCGGCACGGAGGCGTTGGCTCAGCTCCGTCCCTGACGCGTCAGCCGGGGAGCCGCAGGTAGCGCGGGGGTACGGAGTCGGTGAGCCAGACGCCGTTCGCGCTGACGTGGAAGACCAGCCCGGCACGGTGCATCGCCCCCGCGTCCACCGACAGCACGACGGGCCGGCCGCGGCGGGCCCCGACCCGGGTCGCGGTCGCGCGGTCCGGCGAGAGATGCACATGGTGCCGGGCCATGGGGCGCAGGCCCTCGGCCCGTATCGCGTCGAGGGCGCGGGGCGTGGTGCCGTGGTAGAGGTACGCGGGCGGCTCCGCCGGCGCCAGCGCCAGGTCGACGGTGACGGTGTGGCCCTGGTTGGCCCGTATCCGGTCGCCGCTGTCCCCGCCGTGTCCGCTGTCGATGGTGAAACGGCGTTTGTCGTTGACGGCGACCACATGGTCGAGTTCGGCGCGGCTGATCCGGAAGCCGTGGGCGCCGGCCGCGCGGAGCAGCTCGTCGACCGTCACCCAGCCGTTGGGGTCGAGGGTGAGTCCGATCCGTTCGGGCTGGTGGCGCAGGTGCTTGGAGAGGTACTTCGACACCCTCACGGTGCGTCGCTCATCGGGGGCGCGGGGCGGGGCGGGTCGGTCGGGGGCGTTGCGCATCCGGTCAGCGTGCCGGGTGGTGGCGGAGGGGCGCCACCGGATTTTCAACTCGTCATGGTTCATAGGTTTGATCCACAGTCAACTTGACTTATCCACAGGCTATTTGGCGGTTCTGTGGACAACCACTAAGGCTTTTCAGGTCATTTGGCCAAAATGCCTCCCTTGTCCGTGGGTTGGTGTGACGGTGTTCAAGGGCCTTGCCTGAAGCCCCCGTTCACTGGGTTGACTGCCGCGCGCGCCGCCGGTGAGGACGCGAGATACGCCCCGGCCACGGCCGACGAACCCTCCCGCGAGGGGTGGTACGAGCGGCGCAAGTAGCGGGGTATGGCCGCGCCCAGCTCACCCCATCGCGGCAACAGCCCTCTCGCGACGGCCTTGTTGTGCGCACGCAGGGAGTAGCGCAGGCGGCCCGCGAGCCGTGGATCGTGCCGGATCAGATACGCGGCGCCCCACGCCCACATCCAGAGCAGGACGGGCACGGTGACGCACATCGTCCCGACCCGGCGGGCGTAGCGCAACGGGCCCGGGCCGCCGCAGTGTTCGTACAGGTCGAACGCCACGGAGCGGTGCTCGACCTCCTCCGCGCCGTGCCAGCGCAGCAGATCGAGCATCGTCCCGTCGGCACCCGCCCGGTCCAACGCCCCCGCGCGCAGCACCCAGTCGCCGAGGACGGCCGTGAACTGCTCGATCGCGGCGACGAACGCAAGCCGGTACAGCGGCCACCGCCCGGCCGGGAAGGGTATTCCCCAGGGCGGCTTGTCGCCGAGCAGCCGCTCGAAGACGAAGTCGACATGGCGCGTGTACGCCGCCGTGTCCAGCTTCTGCTCGGCGAGATGGTGCAGCACATAGGTGTGCTGCACGCTGTGGGTGGCCTCCTGGCCCATGAACCCCTTGACGTCCTTGAGCAGTTCGGGGTCGGTGATCAGCGGTAGGGCCTCCTTGAAGACCTTGACGAACCATCGCTCTCCCGCGGGCAGCAGCAGATGCAGCACATTGATGACATGGGTGGCGATCGGCTCGCCCGGTATCCAATGGAGCGGCGTCGCGCGCCAGTCGAAGGAGACCCGGCGCGGCACGATCGCGCGCTGCCCCCGCTGCCCCCGCTGTCCCTGTTGCTCCCGCTCCTCGGGGCTCACAGCGGTGGCTCCATCCGGGCGACGGCGCGCCGCGTCCGGGGTGCGATCCGCGACAGGAAGCGCGCGCCACGGGCCTCCGCGGTGACGGGTACGACGGCCTGGTTGCGGACGACGGCGCGCAGCACGGCGTCGGCGACCTTCTCGGGCGGGTAGCCACGCATCCCGTACAGCCGGGCGGTCTTCTTCCTGAGACGGTCCTCCTCCTCGGCGGAGGCGCCGGCGAAGTGCGCGGTGGAGGTGATGCCGGTGTTGACGAAGCCGGGGCAGATCGCGGTCACCCCGATGGACTTCCCGGCCAGTTCGGCGCGCAGGCACTCGCTGAGCATCAGCACGGCCGCCTTGGACGTGCCGTACGCGCTCAGCGCGCGGGAGGGCTGATAGGCCGCGGCGGAGGCGGTGTTGACGATATGGCCGCCCTGTCCGCGCTCCACCATCTGTCTGCAGAAGAGGCGGCAACCGTGGATCACGCCCCACAGATTGGTGTCCAGGACGTCCTTCCACTCCTCGGCGGTGGTGTCGAGGAAGGGCCCCGACAGGCCGATGCCCGCGTTGTTGACCAGGATGTCGACCGTGCCGTACCGCGCCGCGACCTTCTCGGCGAGCCGCTCCATGGCCGGTCCGTCGCCGACGTCGACGGTCTCGCTCCAGGCGTCCGGGGCGCCGATCAGCCTGGCCAGCTCCGCGGTTCTGGCCGCGCCGTCCCCGTCCCGGTCCACCGCCACGACCCGGGCGCCCGCCTCGGCGAACGCGAAGGCCACCGCCCGGCCGATCCCGCCGGCCGCGCCCGTGACCAGGACGAGCTGTCCGCCGAAACGCTCGGCGTACGGGCCGCTCGGCGCGGAGGCGGCGGCCCGCGGTTCGCCGTCCTCCTGGGCGAGGACGAAGTCCGCGATCCAAGCGGCCAGTTGGTCGGGACGGGTGCGGGGCGCCCAGTGCTTGGCGGGCAGCGAGCGCCGTACGAGCCGGGGCACCCACCGGTCCAGATCGTCGTAGAGCCGCTCGGAGAGGAAGGCGTCGTCGGTCGGCGTGACGAGCTGGACCGGCACGTGCGCGGTGGCGTCCGTACGCGGCCGGCGCAGCCGGGGGCGGACGTTGTCCCGGTAGAGCCAGACCCCGTGTGCCGCGTCCCGTGGCAGCGAGGAGGCCGGATAGCCGTCTCCGGGCATCTTCTCGATCCGCCGGACCATTGTGGGCCACCGCCTGCCGAGCGGTCCGCGCCAGGCCAGCTCCGGCAGGACGGGGGTGTGCAGCGCGTAGATGTACCAGGACCTGGCGCCCTGGCCGAGAAGCTGCGCCGCCCGGCGCGGGGTGGGCCGCCCCGCCCGCTCCTTGATCCAGTGGCCGAGATGGTCCAGGGACGGGCCCGACATGGAGGTGAACGAGGCGATACGGCCCGCGGTCCTGGCCACGGTGACGAACTCCCAGGACTGCACGGAACCCCAGTCGTGGCCCACGAGATGGACCGGCCGGTCCGGGCTCACCGCGTCCGCGACGGCCAGGAAGTCGTCCGTCAGCTTCTCCAGGGTGAAGCCGCCGCGGAGCGGGACCGGCGCCGTCGACCTGCCGTGGCCCCGTACGTCGTACAGCACCACGTGGAAGCGGTCCGTGAGCCGCCGGGCCACCTCCGACCAGACCTCCTTGCTGTCCGGGTAGCCGTGCACGAACAGCACCGTCGGCCGGGCCGGGTCACCCAGCTCGGCGACGCACAGGTCGACCCCGCCGGCACGCACCCAGCGCTCGCGCACCCCCGCCGACGCGGCGCGGTCCGCCGGCCCTTCGGCCCCCGTGTGTTCCCCGCCCCTCCCGGGCTCTCCGCCCGCCTCACGGTCCCTGCCCGCCTCACGGTTCCCGCAGGTCACGCGGTCGTCGTCCTTCATGCGGCCTCCGCCCAGCGCCGCACATGCGGCAGATCGTCATCCAGCCGGAACGCGCTCTCCACCGGGTCCCGGGAGCCGGTGACCACCAGGATCTCCTCGGACTCCGCGCCCGTACCCCGGAACCCGGGACGGGGCTCGACCGCCCACAGCCCCGCCCACGGCCCCGGCCGCAGCCGCGCGGCGACCTGCTCCGCGCACGCGTACGCCAGGCGCTGGACCTCCCTGAACCCCCGCGGCTCAGCGGCTTGTTCGTGGATCGACACCCTGCCGCCCCCTGTTCCGTGTGCGCTACGTGATCGTCCCGTGACACGACGAATGTGGCAACCGGCGGCGGCCGCGTCAAGCGAGCCGCTGTCCCTGTGGACAACCCGGCCCGGGGCCACGCTCCCCGGCCGCGCCGCCGCACCCCCTGGCCTCCCCTCCTCCTTGGGGCATGCCCCCTACGGGTCCGTACGACTGGAGACGGACACGGATACAGGCGCCAGGTCTGACGTCGTCCGTGGCCCGCGCCACTACCTTCGGATGGTGACGACTGTGATCGCGACCGAAAGCCTGAGCATGCGGTACCCCCGGGTGACCGCGCTCGACCGGCTCTCCCTGGACATCGGGCCTGGTGTGACCGGCCTGGTGGGCGCCAACGGAGCCGGTAAATCCACGATGATCAAGATTCTGCTCGGCCTGTCCCGTGCGACGGAGGGCCGGGCCGCCGTGCTCGGGCTCGACGTCGCCACCAGTGGCAGCGCCATCCGTGAGCGGGTCGGGTACATGCCCGAGCACGACTGCCTGCCGCCGGACGTCTCGGCCACCGAGTTCGTCGTCCACATGGCGCGCATGTCCGGGCTGCCGCCTACCGCGGCCCGTGAGCGGACCGCCGACACCCTGCGCCATGTCGGCCTCTACGAAGAGCGCTACCGCCCCATCGGCGGCTACTCCACCGGTATGAAGCAGCGAGTCAAACTCGCTCAGGCGCTGGTCCACGACCCGCAGCTCGTCCTCCTCGACGAGCCGACCAACGGTCTCGACCCGGTCGGCCGTGACGAGATGCTGGGCCTGATCCGCCGTGTCCACACCGACTTCGGCATCTCCGTCCTGGTCACCTCGCACCTTCTGGGCGAACTCGAACGCACCTGTGACCATGTCGTCGTCATCGACGGCGGCCGGCTGCTGCGCTCCAGTTCCACCAGCGACTTCACGCAGATCACCACGACCCTCGCGGTCGAGGTCACCGACACGGACGCGCATCCCGACGGAACGGGGGCGCTGCGCGACTCCCTCACCGCCGCCGGGGTCACGCTCCACTCGGGCACGGAGGAGGGGCTGCCGGGCGCGGGTCACATCCTGCTGATCGAGGCCACGGGCGAGGAGACGTACGACGTCGTCCGCGACACCGTCGCCGGGCTCGGCCTCGGACTCGTACGGATGGAACAGCGCCGCCACCACATCGCGGAGGTCTTCCGTCCGCGACCGGCCGCCGAGTCGGACCAGGCCCAGGGTCCCGACGAGGCCCAGGGTCCCGACCAGGCTCAGGGGCCCGACCAGGGTCAGAGCGCGGACCGGGCGGCGTACGCACTGCAGAAGGGAGGCGCCCGCGATGAGCGCTGAGACCGACGCCCGTACCGGTGCCCACAGCGGTACCGACCCCGGGTCCAGCCGGATCCACAACATCGGATACCGCGCGTACGAAGGGCAGCGGCTCGGCCGCGCCTACGCCCGCCGCTCCCTCTACTCGCAGACCCTGCGCGGCGCGTACGGACTCGGCCGGTCGGCCAAGTCCAAGGTCCTGCCGATGATCCTCCTCGCGGTGATGTGCCTGCCCGCGGCGATCGTCGTGGCGGTCGCCGTCGCGACGGACCTCAAGAGCCTGCCCATGGACTACACGCGCTACGCGATCTTCACCCAGGCGGTCATCGGCCTCTACCTCGCCGCGCAGGCGCCCCAGTCCGTCTCCCGCGATCTGCGCTTCAAGTCCATCCCGCTCTACTTCTCGCGCCCCATCGAGCGCGGCGACTACGTCCTCGCGAAGTTCGGCGCGATGGCCTCCGCCCTGCTCATCCTGACCGGCGTGCCGCTGCTCATCCTCTACGTCGGCTCGCTGCTGGCCTCGATGGACTTCGTCGAGCAGACCAAGGGGTTCGGCCAGGGGCTGGTGTCGGTGACGGTGCTCTCGCTCCTCTTCGGCGGGCTCGGCCTCGTCGTGGCCGCGCTCACGCCGCGCCGCGGGTTCGGTGTCGCCGGAGTGATCGCGCTGCTGACCATCTCCTACGGGGCCGTCTCCGTCCTCCAGGCGATCGCCTCCACCACGGACCGGACCGACGCCGTGCAGTGGATCGGCCTCTTCTCCCCCATCACGCTGATCGACGGACTCCAGACCGCGTTCCTCGGCGCCACGTCGTCCTTCCCCGGGGGCGCGGGCCCCTCGGCCGGGGTCGGCGTGGTCTATCTGCTGGCCGTACTCGCGCTCATCTCCGGCTCGTACGCCGTCCTCATGAGCCGTTACCGGAAGGTCGGGCTGTGACCACCATCAACATCGAGCACACCTCGCGCTGGTTCGGGAACGTGGTCGCCGTCAACGACGTGACCATGTCCATCGGCCCCGGCGTGACCGGCCTGCTCGGCCCCAACGGCGCGGGCAAGTCCACCCTCATCAACATGATGGCGGGCTTCCTCGCCCCCTCCACGGGCACCGTCACCCTCGACGGCGAGAAGATCTGGCGCAACGAGTCCGTCTACCGCCAGATCGGTATCGTGCCGGAGCGGGAGGGGATGTACGACTTCCTCACCGGCCTCGAATTCGTCGTCGCCAACGCCGAACTGCACGGCCTGGGCGCCAAGGCGGCCCGTGCCGCGCTCGCCACGGTCGAGATGGAGTACGCGCAGGACCGCAGGATCGGGACGTACAGCAAGGGCATGCGCCAGCGGGTGAAGATGGCGTCCGCGCTGGTCCACGACCCGTCGGTGCTGCTGCTCGACGAGCCGTTCAACGGCATGGACCCGCGTCAGCGCATGCAGCTCATGGAGTTGCTGCGGCGGATGGGCGCCACGGGCCGCACGGTTCTGTTCTCCTCCCACATCCTGGAGGAGGTCGAGCAGCTCGCCTCGCACATCGAGGTGATCGTGGCGGGCCGGCACGCCGCCTCCGGTGACTTCCGCAAGATCCGCAGGCTGATGACCGACCGGCCGCACCGCTATCTCGTACGGTCCAGCGACGACCGCGCGCTCGCCGCCGCCCTGATCGCCGACCCGTCGACGGCCGGCATCGAGGTCGACCTCGCCGAGGGCGCCCTGCGCATCCAGGCCGTCGACTTCGGCCGCTTCACCGAGTTGCTTCCGAAGGTCGCCCGCGAGCACTCCATCCGGCTGCTCACGGTCTCGCCCTCGGACGAATCCCTTGAGTCGGTCTTCTCCTACCTCGTAGCGGCCTGAGCGGCCTGAAAGGAGCTGTGACGTCATGTACAACCCCACAGTCGCCCGGCTCACCTACCGGGCCCTGCTCGGCAGGCGCCGGGCCGCGATCCTCTTCGTACTGCCCGCGCTGCTGATCCTGATGGCGGTCGCCGTCCGTACGTTCAACGGGGTCGACGACCAGATCGCCTCGGAGGTGCTGGGCGGCTTCGCCCTCGCGACGATGGTCCCGCTGATCGGTGTGATCGCCGGTACGGGCGCGATCGGCCCCGAGATCGACGACGGGTCGATCGTCTATCTGCTCTCCAAGCCGGTGAAGCGGTCGGCGATCATCTTCACCAAACTGATCGTGGCGATCGCCGTCACCATGGCCTTCTCCGCGATCCCCACCTTCATCGCCGGATGGATCCTCAACGGCAACGGCCAGCAGATCGCGATCGCCTACACGGTCGCGGCGCTCGTCGCCTCGATCGCGTACAGCGCGCTCTTCCTGCTGCTCGGTACGGTCAGCCGGCACGCCGTGGTCATCGGCCTCGTCTACGCGCTGGTCTGGGAGACCCTCTTCGGCAGCCTGGTGTCCGGCGCGCGGACGCTCAGCGTCCAGCAGTGGGCACTGGCGCTCGCCCAGAAGATCGGCGAGGGCTCCACGATCACCTCGGACGTCGGGCTGCCCCTGGCGCTGACCCTGCTGGTGGGCGTCTCGGTGGCGGCGACCTGGTACGCGGGCCAGAAGCTGCGGACACTGACGCTCGCGGGTGAGGAGTGAGGGCTTGAGGAACTGAGGAACCCTCAGCGCCCTCAGTTCCTCAGGGTTCCTCAAGGCCCTGAGAAGCCCTGCTGAAGCCGCGTAACTGTACGTTTATCGGCTCGTTGTTCCGTGTGCGTGGAGGCAACTGGAGTTCGTAGCGTCGAGCGTTCGTGAATCTGGGGATTGCCGGTGGCGGCTCGACGGAGCCGCCGCACCGGTCATTGAGTTGAGTAGCCACCGTGAGCCGACCTCCGCCCCTGAAGCCCGGGGAGAGGGCCGACCATCATCGGTTCACGAATGGAAGGCATGCTCATGCCACCTGAAGGTGCTCTGCTCGAATCGCGCTCGATGCGCGTTGAGTATTTGGGGCGCGTCGACGCGCTCGACAAGATCAAGGCCCTTGTCATGCTCCCGGATGGTATTCACATCCGCACAGAAGACCTCTCCCGGTACTTCGAAGTATCCACAGATGTCATCAGGCAGGTGACGGCGAGGCATCGAGCCGAGCTCGCAGAAAGCGGTATGCGAGTGCTCCGAGGCTCTGACCTGCGGAAATTTCATAGTGACATGGTGTCACTATGGGGCGGGCGCTATGCCGAGAGTTATCCACAGGCCGCCACTCAACTCACGCTGTACACCCGCCGTGCCGTCCTCAACATCGCGATGCTTCTTCGCGACAGCGACATCGCGCGGTGCGTCCGTACGTACCTTCTCGACGCCGAGGAGGGCTGGCGCGAGGGGTACGCCGCACTCGACCGTCGGGTGACGGATGTCGAGTCCTGCCTCGGCGGGGTCGGGGTGGCGCTCCAGGAGCTGGGGCCGGTGCTGAACCGGATGTCGTACCGGCTCGACAGCCTCGACCGGCGGCTCGACGCCACCAACCAGGTGGTCGCCGCGATCAGTAACCGGCTGTGCGAGATGTCGGACCGTATCGACCGGGTGGACGCCAAGGTGGATCACGTGGCTCAGCAGGTGGGGGAGTTGCGGCGCGGCCGTAAGCGCCGCTGATCAGTTCCCGGCGGACCGGGCAGGCCCCCTGCGGATAATCAGTGGCGGGCCATGGTGCGCCGGGAGCACAGTAGGTGGTGTCACGGCAGCCGATCTGCCGGGGCGCACCACCGACCGGGAGCGGAGCGCGGCGATGACCGGCTGACGAGTCCGCCGAGATCTGTCGCGTTCCGAACAGGGCGGCGCCGCGCCGGCACCGGAGAAGCCATCACCACTCCGCGCAGCCGCACGAGTGCCGTCCGGGGGCGGCCGCTTCGAGCGCGCATCCGCGCGGGCCGTCCCTCCCGTACTCCCTCGCTCCCCGCGCCGTGTCCGCCACCAGGCGGCCGGCTCAGCCGAGCAGCAGCTTCTCCAGCACCACCGCGATGCCGTCGTCCATGTGGGAGTCCGTGATCTCGTCCGCCACGGCCTTCAGCTCCGCGTGCGCGTTCGCCATCGCCACGCCGTGCCGCGCCCAGCCGAACATCGGGATGTCGTTGGGCATGTCGCCGAACGCGATCGTGTCCGCCGCCTTCACGCCGAGCCGGCGCGCGGCCAGCGAGAGGCCCGTGGCCTTCGTCAGGCCCAGGGGAAGGATCTCCACTACCCCCTCGCCCGCCATCACCACGTCGACCAGACTGCCGACCGTCGCCCGCGCGGCCTGTGCCAGCGCGTCGTCGTCCAGCCCCGGGTGCTGGATGTAGACCTTGTTCAGCGGCGCCGCCCACAGCTCCGCCGGGTCCTCGACGAGCGTGGTCAGCAGCGGGCCCTCCTGCAACCGGAAGCCGGAGGTGACCAGGACCTCGCCGTCGAGCCCGTCCCGGCTCACGGCCAGGGCGAGCGGGCCGACCTCGCTCTCGACCTTGGCGAGCGCCAGCCCGGCGAGCTGCCGGTCCAGCGTCAGGGAGGTCAGCAGCCGGTGCTCACCGGCGTGGTAGACCTGCGCGCCCTGCCCGCACACCGCGAGGCCCTCGTACCCCAGGTCGTCCAGGACATGGCGTGTCCACGGCACGGACCGTCCGGTGACGATGATGTGCGCCGCACCCGCCGCGGTGACCGCGGCGAGCGCTTCGCGCGTACGCCCGGAGACCGTGCCGTCGTCCCGCAGCAGTGTGCCGTCGAGATCGGTCGCGACCAGCTTGTACGGGAACGGCACGGCAGCCGGGTCGGTGGTCACTTGGCGATCGGCTCCAGCACCTCACGGCCGCCCAGGTACGGACGGAGCATCTCGGGCACCCTGACCGTACCGTCGGCCTGCTGGTGGTTCTCCAGGATCGCCACGATCGTGCGCGGCACGGCGCACAGCGTGCCGTTCAGCGTCGAGAGCGGCTTGACCTGCTTGCCCTCGCGCATCCGGACCGAGAGCCTGCGGGCCTGGAAGCCGTCGCAGTTGGACGCCGAGGTCAGCTCGCGGTACTTGCCCTGCGTCGGGATCCACGCCTCGCAGTCGAACTTGCGCGAGGCCGACGCGCCCAGGTCGCCCGTCGCCACATCGATCACCTGGAAGGGCAGCTCAAGGGCGGTCAGCCACTGCTTCTCCCACTCCAGGAGCCGCTGGTGCTCGGACTGGGCCTCCGCCGGGTCGACGTACGAGAACATCTCGACCTTGTCGAACTGGTGGACCCGGAAGATGCCCCGGGTGTCCTTGCCGTACGTACCGGCCTCGCGGCGGAAGCACGGCGAGTAGCCCGCGTACCGCAGGGGCAGCTTGTCGGCCTCGATGATCTCGTCCATGTGGTACGCGGCGAGGGGCACCTCCGACGTACCCACCAGGTAGTAGTCGTCCTTCTCCAGGTGGTACACGTTCTCGGACGCTTGGCCGAGGAAGCCCGTGCCCTCCATGGCGCGCGGGCGGACCAGCGCCGGGGTGAGCATCGGGATGAAGCCGGCCTCGGTGGCCTGCGCGATCGCCGCGTTGACCAGCGCCAGCTCCAGCAGGGCGCCGACCCCGGTCAGGTAGTAGAAGCGCGAGCCCGACACCTTGGCGCCGCGCTCGACGTCGATGGCGCCCAGCGACTCGCCCAGTTCGAGGTGGTCCTTCGGGGCGAAGCCCTCCGCCCCGAAGTCACGGATCGTGCCGTGCGTCTCCAGGACGACGAAGTCCTCCTCGCCGCCCACCGGGACGTCGGGGTGGACGACGTTGCCGAGCTGGAGGAGGAGCCGCTTGGCCTCCTCGTCGGCCTCGTGCTGCTCGGCGTCGGCGGCCTTGACGTCGCCCTTGAGCTGCTCGGCCTTCTTGAGCAGCTCGGCGCGCTCCTCGGCGGACGCCTTGGGGATCAGCTTGCCGAGCGCCTTCTGCTCGGAGCGCAGCTCGTCGAAGCGGACGCCGGACGACCTGCGCCGCTCGTCGGCGGAGAGCAGGGCGTCGACAAGGGCGACGTCCTCTCCACGGGCGCGCTGGGAGGCGCGAACACGGTCGGGGTCCTCACGAAGCAGGCGAAGGTCAATCACCCCACCAGGCTACCGGTGCGCACTGACAACGCCCCACTCGATTGTCGACAGGCACGCCCACTGTCCGAATTGCCGCATTTGTTAAAACTGTCGGGAAATCCTTTGCGGGTCTTCCGTTGTTCGTCAATAAAGGGGATTGAATTCGCCGGAACGAGGCATTCGCGTGTCGTCGCCTTGACCCACTTCCCTTGCGTGGGGCGGGACTTGGGAGGGGTGACGGAGGGGTGCGGGCCGCCTGTTGTCCACAGAAAGGCGGGCTCCCCCCCAAGTTATCCACAGGCTGTGCGGGAGATCTGTGGATCAAAGGAAAGGCCGCTTCGAAAGCTGGGGGGAGGGTGGAAAGAGCGCCGCTCAAACCCACTTCACACACTCATTCGGGTGGGAATTGCTCGCCCTAACGAGTTGATCACGGGAATGGGGGTGACGCCGGGCGGCCGGAGGCCCTGTGGACGAAAGGGGGACGACTGCGGAGATTTGTCGACCGCGTCGACGCGGGATGTCGACTTGTCCCCAGGTCGAGAACCGACCCTGTGGATAACTCGGGCCTCTGTCCACAGGCCCTGTGCCATGGCACAGGGCCGGCGGATCGACCTCAGGTCCGGCCGTCCTGGCTGCGGGCCAGCCACTCCGCCGCGTCGATGAACTCGGCGTCCGAGGTTCCGGGACGCAGCCTCTGTACGTCCGCCGCCGACACCCCGGCCCGCGGATACGAACCGAGGAACCGCACCTTGGGGCAGATCCGCTTCAGCCCCATCAGCGCCTCCCCCACCCGGCGGTCCGAGATGTGGCCCTCGGCGTCCACGGCGAAGCAGTAGTTGCCGATGCCCGCGCCGGTGGGCCGCGACTGGATCAGCATCAGGTTGACGCCGCGCACCGCGAACTCCTGAAGCAGTTCGAGCAGCGCGCCCGGGTGGTCGTCGCCCAGCCAGAGGACCACCGAGGTCTTGTCCGCGCCCGTCGGCGACGCGGGGCGCGCGGGCCGGCCCACCAGGACGAAGCGCGTCTCCGCGTTCTCCGCGTCGTGGATCTCGCTGACCAGGGGTTCGAGGCCGTACGTCGCCGCCGCGAACGCGCCGGCGAAGGCCGCGTCGAAGCGGCCCTCCTGCACGAGCCGCGCCCCGTCCGCGTTCGACGCGGCCGACTCCCACAGCGCGTCCGGGAGCTGGGCCCGCAGCCAGTTGCGCACCTGCGGCTGGGCCACCGGGTGCCCGGTCACCGTCTTCACGTCGGAGAGCTTCGTACCCGGCCGCACGAGCAGGGCGAAGGCGATCGGCAGCACCACCTCGCGGTAGATCATCAGGGGCTCGCCGGAGGCCAGTTCGTCGAGGGTCGAGGTGACCCCGCCCTCCACCGAGTTCTCGATCGGTACGAGGGCCGCCGCGGCCTCTCCGCTCCGTACGGCGTCGAGAGCCGCCGGAACCGACACCATCGGGACCAGCTCCCGCGTGGCGGCTTCGGGGAGAGTGCGGAGGGCGGCTTCCGTGAAGGTGCCCTCGGGGCCGAGATACGTATAGCGCGTGGCCGACATACGGTCACCCTAATGGCCCGGCCACACCGATGGTTCCCGTGGCAGGGCAGGGCAGGGCAGGGCAGGGCCGCAAGGCAAGGCAAGGCAGGGCAGGGCCGCAGGGCGGGGCAGGCTCAGGACTCCAGCAGCCGCTGGCCGACGTACTCCCCCCGGCCCGCGCCTCCCGGCACCGCGAACAGCCCGCTCGACTCGTGGCGGATGAACGCCGACAGCGCGTCCCCGCGGTCGAGCTTGCGCTGCACGGGTACGAACCCCTTGAGCGGGTCGGCCTGCCAGCAGACGAAGAGGAGCCCGGCGTCCGGTGTTCCGTCGGCGCCGATGCCGTCGTGGAAGGAGAACGGACGGCGCAGCATGGCGGCCCCGCCGTTCGCGTCCGGCCGGGAGATCCGGGCGTGCGCGTTGCTGGGGATCATGAGATCGCCGTCGGGTCCGCGCTTGTCGAGATCCGGCTCGGTGGTCTCCGTACCGCCGGTGAGCGGGGCTCCGTCGGCCTTGCGGCGCCCGATGACCTGCTCCTGCTTCGCCACCGTCAGCTCCTCCCAGTCGTCGAGGAGCATGCGGATGCGCCGTACGACCGCGTACGAGCCGCCGGCCATCCACTCCGGGGTGCCTGCGGGCACCTTCGCCGGTACGAAGATCCGCTGGTCGAAGTCCGGGTCGGACGGTTTCGGGTTACGGGTGCCGTCGACCTGGCCCATCAGATTGCGGGCGGTCATGGGCTGCGCGGTAGCGCCGGGGGAGCGGTTGAACCCGTTCATCTGCCAGCGCACCCGGGCCGCCGAGCCCGCGTCCTTCTGGAGCGTGCGCAGGGCGTGGAAGGCGACCAGCGCGTCGTCGGAGCCGATCTGGATCCACAGGTCGCCGTTGCTGCGCGCGGCGTCGAGATGGTCGGAGGAGAAGGCGGGCAGGGGGTCGAGGGCGGTGGGGCGGTGGGTGGTGAGTTCCGTACGGTCGAAGAAGGTGCGGCCGAAGCCGAAGGTCACGGTGAGGGAGGACGGGCCGGCGTCCAGGGCGATCCCGGTGTCATGGCCGCCGCTCTTGAGGCTTCCGGTCCGGTCGGTGGACGGTTCGCCGGCCATCAGTGCCTGGGCCGAGGCCGACCAGCGGCGGAGCAGCGCGGCGGCCTCCTTCCGGCCCGCGCCGGGGGCCAGGTCGAAGGCGACCAGGTGGCCGCGGGCGTGCGCCGGGGTGGTGATGCCGGACTGGTGTGCGCCGTGGAAGGGGACGGCCTCGGTGCCGACGGTGGTCAGCGCGGTGACCGGTTCGGGGCGGCGGGCGGTCGCGTAGCCGGCGCCGCCCGCGGCGCCGAGCGCCAGTCCGGCGGCTCCGGCGGCGCCCGCGGTGCCGAGCAGCCGCCGTCTGGAGACGGTGGGGGTGCCGGCCGTCCTCGCGTCGTCGGGCGCGTCAGAGGGAGCCGAGGCGGCCGAGGGAGCCGAGGAGGGATCCGAGGAGGCGTTCGGGCCGTTCGGGCCGGCCGGGGTGGTCGGGGTCTGTCGGGTGTCGCTCACGGTGAGTCAGCCGATCTTCACGTTCTTGTCGACGGTCGTCTGGTCGATGTCCGAGGTCCGCACGGTCACCTGGAGCTTCCAGTCACCGGGCATCGGGAGCAGGACGGGGTCCGCGGTCCATTTTCCGGCGGCGGCGCGTACGGGCACGATCGGCAGCGGGCCGATCTTCTCGGCCGTGAGGGTGAACGCGATCTTCACCTCGGGCACGTCCATGACCTTTCCCTCGGCGTCGTCGAGGTAGATGTCCATGACGTTCACGCCGGAGCGTGCCGGGTCGAGGGTGAGCCTGACGGTGCCCTGGCCGTTCTCGCCGCCGGTGTCGAAGGGCAGGGTGACGGTGGTGGGGCCCGTCTTCTCGGGCTCGGTGGCCGCCGCTGCGCCGGCCCGGCCGGTCTCCTGCTCGGCGGTACGGGCCGGCTCGGTGGAGGTCAGCACGGTCGTGACGGCGAGGAGTACGACGGCCACGCCGGCCTCGGCGAGAACGGAGCGGCGCAGTCCGGTCCGCTCGGGATCGGAGTCACGCAGACGTTTCTGGCGTGCGCTCGCCATCGCGGCTTTCTGGCGTGTGAGCTGGGTAGCTCTCTCGGCGTCACCAACGACGGTTGTCGCCGCGGGGGTCTCGGGTCCACTCCCAGTCTCCGGTTCCGCCGCGGCTTCGGCCTTCGCTCCTGTCCCTGTCCCTACCTCTGCCTCTGCTTCTGTCCCTGCCTCCGAGCCTGTTCCTGAGTCCGCCCCTGTCCCTTCCGCGAGCCGTCCTGTCCACCGTCGTGAGAACCAGGCGATCACGACCAGGACGGCCACCAGCCCGACCTTGACCAGAAGGAGCCGCCCGTATGACGTTCCCCCGAGCGCCGACCACGATCCGACCTGCCGCCAGGACTGGTAGAGCCCGGTCGCGGCGAGGACGACGACGCTGACGAAAGCGATGCGGGAGAAGCGCCGTATCGCCGCGCTCTCTATGAAAGGCGCCTTGTAGAGGGCGATGAGCAGCGCTGTCAGCCCGCCGAGCCAGGTGGCCACCGCCAGCAGGTGCAGGACGTCCACGGGCATGGCGACACCGGGCTGGATCCCGGTCGAGGCATGTTCGGCGAGAGCCCAGGTGGCGGCGATCCCGGCGGCGACGACGGTGCCGCCCATCCCTAGTCCGAAAGCGAGGTCGTTCTTCTCCGTGCTCGGCGTCTTCTCCGCCGTTCCGGTGCTCTCCCTCGTTCCCGTGCTCTCCTCCGTGCCTTCCCCTGGGTTCGCCTCCTCCCCTTTCTCTTCCGGCGCCTCGCGCCTGGCGTACGTGCCGAAGAGAACGGCGATGAACAGGGCGGCGGCGCCGAGCAGCAGCAGCCGGGAGACGAGGGCCGCGCCGGTCTTGGTGGTCAGGACGTCCTGGAGCCCGCCGAGGTCGAAGGCGTCGGCCAGCTTGCCCGAGCCGGTGTACGGGGTGCGCAGGAGCAGCATGGCGAGGGTGGCGGCGGTCAGGGCGAGCCAGCCCTGGACGACGAGCCGTTGCAGGGGCCGTACGGACGCGCCGCGCTGCCAGCAGAGGAGGATGAAGGCCGTGCCGCCGACGAGCAGGATGAAGCCGGTGTACGCGAGGTAGCGGGTGATGTCGTACAGGGTGCCCACGAGCCCGCCGCCGACCTTCTCGTCGGGGACGGCGGCGGTGGTCTTGGAGGGTGCTCCGATGGAGAAGGTGAAGGCCCCGGAGACGGGGTGGCTGTCGGCGGAGACGGCCCGCCACGCGACGGTGTAGGTGCCGTCGGGCAGGCCGGCTTTCAGGCCGACGCCGTATTTGACGGTGGAGCCTGTGCCCAGATCGCGGATCTTCGCGGTGTCGGCGCGCTTGTTGTCCGGATCGAGTACGCGGATCGAGTCGTCGCCCATGGCGATCTGCTCGGAGAAAGTGAGGGTGATGTCCTGAGGGGCGGTGGCGACCACCGCCCCGTCCTCGGGGGTGCTCCCGGTGAGTGCTGCGTGCGCCGATGCCGTGCCGGAGAGCACGGTGAGGACGGTGCCGAGGAGCACCGTGGTGACGAGAAGCAGCCGCACCAGGGATACGGCTCCGAAGCGCGGGGCGGTGGCTGTCATAGGTCTCTCAGTCCCTCGGTCTGGGGCGGGGTCTCCGCCTCAGTGGTGGGCGGGGTTGTAGGTGGTCTCCTTCACGGGAAGCTCGACCTTGATGGGGTCGGCCTTCTCGAAGTGCAGTTCGATGCCGACCTTCTGGCCCTGCGCGGGGCGGGACTTGAGATTCATGAACATGAGATGGCTGCCGCCGCGTTCGAGATCCAGTGCGCCGCCGGCGGGGATGTCGAAGGACTTCACCTCCTGCATCTTCTGGTTCTCGGTCCGGTGGATGGTGACGTCGTCGGAGATGTCGCTGGTGACGGAGGTGAGTTTGTCGTCGGCGGCGCCGCTGTTGGTGACGGTGAGGAAGCCGGCGCCGAGGTCGCTGACGGGGCGGGGCATGTAGCCGTCGCTGACCTTGAGTTCGGGGGTGTTCGGAGAGGAGCAGGCGGTCAGGGTGAGCGTGGTGGTGAGGCCGATGGTGAGTACGAGGGAGGTGGTGCGCCGGTTCACGGGTTCTCGCCCTTGATGATCTTCGGGAGGTCCTTGGCGTAGTCGTCCGAGGTGGCGTCCTCGCCGTACAGGACGTATCCGGCGTCGGTCTTCGGTGAGAACGCGATGACCTGGGTGCCGTGCATGGAGACGGTGGTGCCGTCCTTCTCCTTCTTGGGGGCGTCGATGCCGATGCCGAGCTGGCGTGCGCCCGCCTGGATGGTCGGGAAGTCGCCGGTCAGCCCGACGAAGGTCGGGTCGCCGGCGCTGGGCAGCCACTTGGCGAGCTCGGCGGAGGTATCCCGCTCGGGGTCGGTGGTGACGAAGACGACCTGGAGCTTCTCCTGGTCCGCCTTGGGGAGCGACTTCCTGGCGATGGCGATGTTGCTCATCGTCAGCGGACAGACGTCCGGGCAGTTGGTGTAGCCGAAGTAGATCAGCGTCGGCTTGCCCTTGGTCGCCTCGCGGAGGTCGTACTCCTTGCCCTGGGTGTCCTTGAGGACGAGGTTCGGCTTCTTGAACGGCTGGTCGAGCACCGTCGCGGCCTGGGTCTTGGCCTGGGTGGAGACATCGGCGACCGGCTTCGCGGAGTCGTCGCCGCTGCCGCAGGCGGTGAGGGTGAGTGCTGCCACGGCCGCGAGAGCGGCGGCGGTGGTCACGGTCTTCTTGGTGCGCATAGGGCTGTTTCCTGGTGTGAGTGCGGTGGCGGCCGGACGAGCGGGCCGGGGGAGTCCCAGCCTCGCCCGCCACGGCCGCGTCGTACGTGGTGCGGTGGGTACGGCGTGTCAGGGCCGCGGGTCGGGGACCGCGGGTCAGGCGGTGGTACGGCGCCGGCCGGCCAGGACGCCGAACGCCACCCCCGCCGCGCCGACGGCGATGCCGACACCGCCGAGGACGCGGGCGGTCGTGTCGCTGCTGTCGGCGGAGGCCGTCTCGGTGGCGCCGTTCTGCTGGGCACCGGTCTTGGCCGCGGCCTTGTCGGCGTCGGCGTCCGAGGCGGAGTCGTGGTCGGAGTCGGAGCCGGAGCCGCCGTGCCCGTCACCCGTGGCCGCGGTGAGCTTCAGCACCGGTGCGGGGCTCTGGGGTTCCTCCTCGCCCTCCTTGGGCTCCTCGATCCACCGGACGACTTCCTTGTTGTCGTACGTCTGGAGGGCCTTGAAGACCAGTTGGTCGGTGTCCTCGGGGAGTTGCCCGACGGAGAGCGGGAACTGCTGGAACTCACCGGGGCCGATCTTGCCGCCGGTCGAGGTCCAGGTGACCTTGGAGACGGCCTCGGTGATGGTGTTGCCGTGCATCTTCAGCGGCTTGGTGAGCTTTTCCTTGGCCACGGTGGCCTTCCAGCCGGGCACGGGCTGCGGCATCACGGAGGCCAGCGGGTGGTCGGCCGGGAAGTTCACCTCGATCTTGGTGGTGGAGGCGTCGTCCCGCTCGTTGGGCACCTTGAAGTTGATGACGGCGTAGCCGCCCTGGGCGGCCTCGCCCTGGGGCTGCACGCCGACATGCGCGGAGGCAGGTCCGGCCAGCAGGAACAGGGCGGAGCCGGCGACACCACCGACGACGGCGAGACGGCCGATGGCGAGACGGCCGACGGTGAGACGGTCGACGGTGGGGGAGCCGAGGGGCAGCGAGGAGAAGGCTCGGAACACGGAACACTCCACAGGATGAGGGAAGCGGTGATCGGTCGGTGGGCGTGCCGGAAGCTCACCCGGCCCAGGACCGGCCGAGGCGCGCGCGGCTGCGAGCGCGACGGCACGGCGACACTCCCCCCGACCACACACCGAGCACCGACTGAAGCAGCCAGAAGCCTTCTGAAGCAGTCAGAAGCCGTCTGAAAACGACTGGAATCAACGGGAATCGACGGGAATGGCTCGACGGAGCGCGCGAAAGCGCGGGCCGTGCGTGGGTGCGTGGGGCGGGGTCTGTCGCGTCAGGCCGCGAGAGCGCAGACGGCCGGCGGGCCGCGCCTGATCACCGTGTGCTGGAGTGTTTCCCCGGCCGGCACCGGGTGAGCGCCGTGCGAGGAGGCGTGCGCGGCGCGCGGCTCGGGCGTGGGCACGCCGGGGAGCCCGGCGCGCAGGGCCCGTACGAGCGCGAGAGCGGCGCGCAGGGCGCGCAGCGGCGCACTCTCCGCGACCTCGCCGATGCCGTCCGCCGAGAGCTTGCCGAGCCGGAGCAGCGCCAGGTCGCCGCGGCGCAGCAGCCAGCCGGCCGCGAGGGCGGCCAGCAGGTGCGCGAGCATCATCGGTACGGAGGGCAGCAGCCCCTCGCCCGAGGCGGTGAGTGGTCCGGTGGCCGCGGATCCGACCGTCGCCATGTGGTGATGGGCGCCGCCCGCCGCCGACTGCGCCGCGCCCGTCGAGGTCGGTGCGGCGACGCCCGCCTCGGCCAGGATGCGCTGCGCGTCGACGGGGCTCAGCGGGCCGGAGCCCGCCCCGCAGACGAATCTCGCGGCCATGCGGATCAGTACGTCGTCGCTGCCGGCCGGGACACGGATCTGGTGCTGGCCGATGCCGAACAGGGTGTGCAGACCGAGCTGGCCGCCCGCCAGGGCGATGACGACGGCCCCGGTGGAGCGGGCGCGTCCGGCCAGCGGCGCCGCGACCGCGAAGACCCCCAGGAATCCCACGAGCAGGGTCCACCAGGGGACGGGCGCACAGGCCGCCACGGCGTGTCCCGTCGCCGACAGCAGGACGCAGACCGCGGTGAACACCGCGGCCCTCAGCAGCCGCGGCGCGGCTCCGGCACGTATGCGGACGGGACTGGACATGGCCGGGCCATCATCGCACTGCGGCACCCGGCTCCGTAGGGCAGGTCCGGAAGGTCAGCGTCTGCCCGATGTCAGCCCTTTCCATGCATGACTCGCCCTATACACGCCGTGCATCCGCCTCGCATCCGCCGAATGAGGGCTATCACGTCAATCGTGTGCTTACAGGGCGGCCGGTGGGGCAATACGTATCGGTATGTCGAGCCGCAGCAGCCTGAACAGCCGCAGCCAGGAGGCTGACACATGAGCATCTGGTGGTCTCTCCACTTGCGACGTGAAGCCGCGAGCGTTCCGCTCGCCCGGCGCCTTCTGCTCGACGCCATGCGGACCGCGGGGGTCGATCCGGACATCTCGTTCGACCTGTCGGTCGCCCTCACCGAGGCTTGCGCGAACGCCGTCGAGCACGGCGGGGGTGAACGTTCCTCCGGGGACGCGCCCGGCGCGTACCAGGTGACCGCGTATCTCGACGGCGAGCGTTGCCGTATCGAGGTGGCCGATTCCGGCCCCGGTTTCCCGGCCCGGCGGGTGGTGCGCCGTCCCGCCGCGACCGCGGCGACCGCCGAGAACGGCCGCGGGCTCCGCATGATCGAGCAGCTCGCCGACCACGTGCACGTCCGTAACCGGCCGGGGCACGGCGCCGTCGTCAGCTTCGACAAGGTCCTCAAATGGCGCGGGGACGCCCTGCTGAGCGTGGGCTGACACCGGAGCGTGGGCCGACCACCGGAGCGTGGGCCGGCGCCCGCGAACCGGATCCCTGCGCCGGCCCGGTCCCCGTAGGCCGCTCCCGGCCGACCGAAGAGGCCGGCCGGGAGCGGCCCACCAGGAGCGGGCCGCGTCAGGTCAGGACTGCTTGAGGGCCGCCATCCATGCCTCGACCTCGTCCGCCCGGCGCGGCAGACCGGCCGACAGGTTCCGGTTCCCGTCCTCCGTGACGAGGATGTCGTCCTCGATCCGGACGCCGATCCCCCGGTACTCCTCCGGCACGGTCAGATCATCGGCCTGGAAGTAGAGACCTGGCTCGACGGTCAGGCACATGCCCGGCTCCAGCGTCCCGTCCACGTACGCCTCCCGCCGCGCGGCGGCGCAGTCGTGGACGTCGAGGCCGAGCATGTGGCCGGTGCCGTGCAGGGTCCAGCGGCGCTGGAGCCCCAGTTCGAGGGCGCGCTCGACCGGGCCCTCCAGCAGCCCCCACTCGACCAGCTTCTCGGCGAGGACGCGCTGCGAGGCGTCGTGGAAGTCCCGGTACTTCGCGCCGGGCCTGACCGCCGCGATACCCGCCTCCTGGGACTCGTACACCGCGTCGTAGATCTTCCGCTGGATCTCGCTGTAGCTGCCGTTGATCGGCAGCGTGCGCGTGACGTCGGCGGTGTAGAGGGTGTGCGTCTCCACACCGGCGTCGAGCAGCAGCAGGTCGCCGGAGCGTACGTCGCCGTCGTTCCGTACCCAGTGCAGGGTGGTCGCGTGCGGGCCCGCCGCGCAGATCGAGCCGTAACCGATGTCGTTGCCCTCGACGCGGGCGCGCAGGAAGAAGGTTCCCTCGATGTAGCGCTCGCTGGTCGCCTCGGCCTTGTCGAGGATCCGTACGACGTCCTCGAAGCCCCGGACGGTCGAGTCGACGGCCTTCTGCAGCTCGCCGATCTCGAAGGCGTCCTTCACGGCGCGCGCCTCGGAGAGATGGGCGCGCAGCTCCTCGTCGCGCTCGGCGGTGACCTTGTCGGCCAGCGCCGCCTCGATCCCCGCGTCATGTCCACGGACGGCACGGACGGGCCCCGTGGCCGCCGTGAGCGCCGCGGGCAGCTCCCGTACGTCCTTGGCGGGCAGGCCGAGGAGCTGCTCCGCCTCGTCGAGCGAGTGGCGGCGGCCGACCCACAGCTCGCCCTGGCCGTCGAGCCAGAACTCGCCGTTCTCGCGGTTGGAGCGCGGCAGCAGGTAGACGGTCGCCCGGTGCCCTCCGTCGTGCGGCTCCAGGACGAGGACGCCGTCCTGGGTCTGGTCGCCGGTGAGGTACGCGTACTCCGTGGACGCGCGGAACGCGTACTCGGTGTCGTTCGAGCGCGTCTTCAGGTTCCCCGCGGGGACCACCAGGCGCTCGCCGGGGAAGCGCGCGGAGAGGGCGGCGCGGCGGGCGGCGGTCTCGGCCGCCTGCGGGATGGGGCGCAGGCCGTGCAGCGCGGTGTCGGCCCAGCCGGACTTCATGTTCTCTGCGAGCTCGTCGGACACGCCGGGGTACAGACCGTTCTTCCGCTGCTTGATGGGTTCTTCCGCCGACCCGGGGGTCTCCGCTTCCGGTTCGGGTGTCTCCGGGGTGAGCTCTTCAGCCACGTCTTCTCCTCGTACGAAAGCCCATTTTTTCCATCGTATGTGTGACGGGAAGAGGGGCGGGTTTCTGTGAGGAATCAGAGGAATCAGTCGAAGCGGGCGGCGAGCAGCACGACGTCCCCGTCGTCCTCTTCCCGTGGTCCTTCCTGTCGGCCTTGCTGTCGGCCTTCGGGGAACAGGGTCCGCAGGACATGGTCCGCGACGTCCCCCGGATCGTTCCGCGCGGACGGGGGGACGCTCGCCGCCGCCGCGTGCAGACGCGCGAAGGCGCGGTCCATAGGAGCGCCGGTACGGCGCAGCAGCCCATCTGTGTAAAGCAGCAACGTTTCGCCCGACGCGGCCCACAGTTCCACGCTCGGCGCCTGCCAGCAGGAGAGCATCCCGAGCGGCGCGGACAGGGTCGTCTCGACGTATTCGGTACGCCGGTCCCCGACGATCAGCGGTGGCGCGTGCCCCGCCCCGGCGAACACGATCTTGCGTGGACCGGGCTCGGCGTACGCGAAGAGCGCGGTGGCCGTACGGGCGGGCTCGGTGAGCCGGAGGAGCAGTTCCAGGTCGGAGAGTACGGCGACGGGGTCCTCGCCCTCCATCACGGCGTACGCCCGCAGGGCGGCGCGCAGCCGCGCCGCGGCGGCGAGCGCGCCGGGCCCCGAGCCGCTGACCGAACCGACGGACAGGCTCAGGGCGCCCTCGGGGAGCGGCAGCGCGTCGTACCAGTCGCCGCCGTATCCGTGCCCGTGCCCGTGATCGTGGTCGTGCCCGTAGGCGCCGAAGCCGGCGCGGCGCGCGGCCAGCCGTACGCCGGGGACCCGGGGCAGCAGGCCGGGCCGCAGCTCCTCGGCGAGGGCGTTGGCGCGGGCGCGGGTCCGTTCCAGCTCCAGCAGCCGGGCGAGGTGGGCGGCGGCGTGGCGGGCGTAGAGGCCGACGAGATGGCGCCGGCGCTCCGCCGGTTCGGCGGGCTCGTCGTACAACCAGACGGCCACGCCGAGCTGTCCCGAGCACGCCGGGGTCGCCTCCGTGGCCGAATCGGTGCGCAGGGGTACGGCGTAACTCGCCCCGTAGCCGAGGCGGGCGGCGACCTCGCGCAGGCGCGGGTCCGTGGCCGGATCCGCGAACAGATCGGGTTCGGCCACGCCGTCGGCCGACCGGGCGGCGCCGGACCCGGAGACGGCCCCGGAGCCGGACCTAGAGCCGGACCCGGAGCCGGCGCCGTCGAGGAGCAGCCTGCCGTACGCGCTCGCGTGGCGCGGCACGGTCTCCAGATGGCCGAGTTCGGCGTGCGAGAGGCCGAGGCCGACGGTGGTGACGGGGCCGAGCCCGTCGGCCGGTTCCAGTACCACCAGGCCGCGTGGGGCGCCGACCAGGGCGGCCCCGGCGCGCAGCAGTTCGTCGAGCGCGGCCTCCCGCGAACCGGTTCTGGACAGACGTTCCACGAGTTCGTGGAGCGTGGTCAGATCCGAGACCCAGCCGGCCAGCCGGTCCTGGATCAGTGCACCCGGCGGGGCCGGAATGACGTCGCGCGGCGCGGCAGTGTGCGCGGAAGCAGTGATCGCTGAATCGATTCCAGCCACTTTCGGCAAGTTAGGGGCGCTCATGGCGGTCGCTCCCCGGTGGGTGCGTTTCGCTCAATAGCATCGCAAACCCCCATGTCATTCTGCACGGCTGGCATTGCATCCACATGTACACGCACAGCAGATGCAATGTCCAGCATTGTCCTGGCGCAGTGGTGGGTTTCTGTGGGATCCTGAAGTTGTCCAAAAAATGACCCCCCTGACCATGTTTTGCGATCGACTGAGGGCGTTCAACAGGGGGTCTGCCAGGGCTGAGTTCCACAACGGCCCTGGTGGAGCGCCATGGAGCGTCATTCCGAACGTGAGCGTCATTCCGAACATGCGGGGTACGTAAACGGTGACGGACAGGGGCAGTTGGGACCGCCCCGGAACCTGGCGGCGGGCCTTGGCGTCTTAACCGCCGTAGGCCACACCCCATCCCCCGGAGTGGCGAGAAAAGCACAGCGGGACAGCGGGAAACCAAGCGCCCTACCAAGCGCGACACGCGACAGCGGAACAGCAAGCGCCATGCGCACGCCACCCCTCGCCACACGTTCCACCCCGTTCAGACCACGCGACGAACCGAAGAAGTGACGACGACCGTCCGTGATCGGTCCAGGTACGGTGCGACGCGCCGCGGACCAGGAACGACGGTTCGCGCCTCGGGCGGGCAGGGGGCGGCCGAGCGTTGGATGTACGCACGGTGAAGTGATGCACACACATGCACACGCAGGTTGTCAGTGTCATGTGGACCTCGGCGTTCAACGGAAAGGAACGAGCGCTCATGCGCGAGATCCTCGGAAGGCGACGCAGGCTCCGGCTCCGGCGCAAGGGGAGCAAGAAGAGTCCTGCCCAGCTCGACGCGGCGCTCATCTGCGCCTCGGAGTGGGGTTGGCCGGTACTTCCCGGCGTCGGCCTCAAAGCGGCCGGCGGACGGGGGACCCGCGGACCGGGCTGTGCCTGCCCCGACCCCGAATGCGTCGTACCCGGCGCCCACCCCTTCGATCCCGGGCTGCTCGCGGCGACCACTGACGCGCGCATGGTGCGCTGGTGGTGGAACAACCGCCCCACGGCCCCGATCGTGCTGGCCACCGGCGGCGCCGCGCCGTGCGCGGTGAGCCTGCCGGCCGTCGCCGGCGCGCGGGCGCTGGTGGAGCTGGACCGGATGGGCATGCGGCTCGGCCCGGTCGTGGCGACGCCCACGCGCTGGTCGCTGCTGGTGGCCCCGTACACCCTCGAACAACTCGGCGAGCTGCTGTACGCGAAGGACTGGGTGCCCAGTTCGCTGCGGTTCCACGGCGAGGGCGGCTATCTCGTCCTGCCGCCGTCCGAGGCGGCCGGCGGGCAGGTCCGCTGGGAGCGGGAGCCCCTGGCGGGGTCCGCGGCGCCCTGGCTGCCGGATGTCGAGGCGGTCGTGGACGCGCTGGTGGAGGCGAGCACCGGAGCGCCGGACGGCGGCAGCAGGCTCGCGTACTGAGACAGGCGCCCGGCGACGCGTGGCCGGCCCGGATCCGGGAGGGCTCGGAAGGGCCGGCCCGTCCGGGTCGTCCTGTCCGGGTCGTCCTGTCGTGCGGCGGCTCCCGCGTCGGCGCGTACGCCGGCGGTGTCACTCGTACGGGTGTGAGCCGGGCCGAGTTGTCCGGGAAGTGGCCGCGCGGTGTCCCTGAGCGGCCTGCTCCGCCGTTATCTTCGGCCCACCATGAATCTCCGCATGATCGGGCTCTCGGCCGCCGTGGTGTGCGCCGCACTGGTGCCCCTGGTGGCCTCCGCGGGCTCCCTCGGCCCCTCCCTGGGCTCCTTGGGCTCTCTCGACGCCCTCGGCCCCGAGGGAGGCCCAGGGACCGCCTCCGCCCCCGAACCGGCCGCCGCGCCGGTCGCCGAGGACGAACAGCCGCGTACGGACGCCACCGACACGGCGGCCCGTACGGACACCTGGTCGCGCATGGACACCGAGTCCCGCACGGACACCGAGGCCCGTGCGGACGCGCCGGTGCGGACCGTCGAGCTGTGCGGGCCTGAAGTCGTCTCTCCCGAGGGCGTCGAGGCGCAGACATGCGTCCTGGCCGACGGTCCCGCCGCGGGCGGCGACACCTGGGGCCGTACTTACTATCGCAATGCGACGGGCCGTGAACTGCTCGCCGTACTCAGCCTGATGGGCCCGCGCGGGCGCACCGTACAGACGCATTGCGCGATCGCGGCGGACGACGAACCGGCGACCTGTGAAACGCCGCGTGAGCCGTCCCGGGGAAAGCGTTCCGGCTATCTGGCGATGGCGGAGTTCGCGGCGCCGGGGAAGAGCGGGAGCGGGGCGCACGAGGGGCCCCTGCTGTTGCGTTCGGGAAGCAACTCCCCCGGCCCTGCGGCCGGTTGACCCGACGGCCGACAGGGGCGGACGGGACCGGGAACGCGAACGCCCGGTCGCTGGCGACGGGGGATGCACCAGCGACCGGGCTTCTAGAACGGTAACAAGAGATCGGCGGTTAGCAAATTCGATCCGGCGTATTCGGACAACGAATTACTTGCCAGTACGGCAAAGTGTGACTGGTGTCACCGGACTCCTGTGAACTTCTGTGGACTTCCGTGGAACCCTTTGGGATCGCAACCCCTCGGGGGCCGCTCAGCTCAGCGTGACCTGTCGGTTGGTGAGGCCGCCGCGCGCCCGGCGCTCTTCGCCCGTCAGCGGCGCGTCGTCGGCGAGGGCCGCCGCCAGCCGCTCGGCGAACTCCGCCGCGGGCTTCTCGCACTCCTCCGCGCCCATCGCGCTCGGCAGGTCCCACACCGGGACGGTGAGGCCGTGCGCCCGGAAGGAACCGACCAGCCGGGTCCCCTCGCCGAGGCTCGACGCGCCCGCCGCGTGCAGCCGCGCGAGCGCGTCCAGCAGCTTCTCCTCGGGGTGCGGCATGACCCAGCGGAGGTGGTTCTTCTCCGGCGTCTCGCACCAGTACGCGGCGTCCGTGCCGGAGAGCAGGGAGGTCGGGATGGCGGCCGCGTTGGCGCGCTCCAGGGAGGCGGTCACCTCCGCCGAGCTGTTCTCCGCGTCCGGCACCCAGAACTCGAACCCGGAGTGCACGACCGGGGTGAACGGCGCCGCGGGGTCCAGCAGGTCCTGGAGGCGGGGGCCGTCGGCGGGCACCCGGTGGGCGGCCACCGGCTGGCCCGGCTCGGAGGCCAGGGCGCGCAGCAGGGTGTCGGCGAGGTCGCGGCTCAGATCGCCGGACGACGTGTCGTTCTGGAGGGCGAGCAGGACGGAGCCGTCGTCGCGACGCAGCGCGGGCCAGGCCATCGGCAGGACCGTCGCGAGCGTCACGGAGGGCACGCCCTCGGGCAGCCCGTCCTTGAGGGTCAGCTCGACGGTGGCGGCGGGCACCAGTTCGCGCAGCGCGACCCAGTCGCACTCGCCGGCCAGGCCCTCGAAGGGGCGCTGGACCAGCTCGGTGACGGCGTGCGCGGCGGCGCGGCCGTGACACGCCTTGTAGCGGCGGCCCGAATCGCACGGGCAGGGCTCGCGGGCCCCCACCACCGGGACGGGGCCGTCCTTGAGCTGAGCCTTCGCGGCCTTCGTCTGGGGGCGCTTCTTGGCCATGGTGGCTTTCTCCCGGGAACGGCGATGCGGTGTCGCCGCGAGCCTAGCGTCCCGCTCGGACAGGGCCCGGCCGTACGGGGCTCACGGGGGAGCGCGGGGCGGCCCGAGCGCCGTACGTACCCCCTCGTCCGGGCGCACGGACGTACGGGCGAGGCGGTACGGACGAGGGGTACGGGCGGAGAGGTGCGGCGCCACGAACGGGGGACGGCGTTCGGGACGGTCCGTCCGGGGCGCGGCGCGTCGGCCTTGTCGGCGCGTCAGTCCCTGTCGTCGCGGGAGTCCGCGAAATCCAGCCCGCCGAGATCGTCGATCCTGCCGAGACCGCCGAGGCCGTCGAGCCCGTCCAGCCCCTCGAAGCCGTCCAGCCCGTCCAGTCCGCCCATGCCTTCCAGGCTCTCCAGCCCGTCGAGGTCGTCGAGATCGCCGAGCCCCGTCAGGGCGGGGGCCGTGACGCGCGTGGCGAAGTCCTCGCGGCGGTGCCCTTCGGTGACGATCACCCAGACGGTGACCTCGCCGGTCGCGCTGTCCCGTACGCCCCACTCCTGCGCCAGGGCCGAGATGATGTTCAGTCCGCGGCCGCCGCGTGCCGTGACCGAGGGTGTGGCCGGAATGGGCCGGGTCGGGCCGCCGCCGTCCGTCACCTCGACCGTCAGCCGCCCCGCCTTGTCGACGCGCCACTCCGCGCGGATGTCGCCGTCGCCGATCTCCGAATGCCCCAGCGGCCTGCCGTGCCGGCACGCGTTGCTGACCAGTTCGGAAAGGATCAGTACGGCATCGTCGACGACCGACTCCGAGACCCCGCTGCGGCTCAACTGCTCCCGCATACGGTGCCGCGCCTTACCCACGCCCGCAGGGCCATGGGGAACGGCCATGCAAGACGACGTGGGTACTTCCTGTGTCACCACAAACGCCACCCCCGAGACCTCCTTTGCCCCACGCCACGGTGTGAATGCCCCAACGGCCTGAGCCGGAAACCGGCCGGACGAGAGCCTTTGGCGCACTCGTACCGATCGCCTTTACGACGAACGCGCCGGTGCACACCCGTAACCGTCCGTATCCCGCGGGCGGTCGCGTGAGGGAGGCGTCAGACGGGCCGGCCGAGTTGGGACAGCACCTGGCGGGGCCGGTTGGTGATGATCGCGTCGACGCCGAGACGTACACAGAGGTCGACGTCCTCCGGTTCGTTCACCGTCCATACGTGGACGCGGTGGCCCGCCTGCTGCAGCCGGGTGATGTAGCCGGGATGGTTGCGGACGATGCGCATCCCGGGCCCGGCGATGCGCGCGCCGGCGGGCAGCCGTCCGTCGCGCAGCCGGGGCGAGACGAACTGCATCAGGTACACGGTGGGGAGCTGGGGCGCGGCGTTCGCGATCCGGTGCAGCGAGCGCGCCGAGAAGCTCATGATCCGTACGCCGGATTCCGCGTCGCCCGGAGTGTCCAGGCCGAAGCGGCGCAGCAGGTGCAGCAGCCGGTCCTCCACCTGGCCGGCCCAGCGGGTGGGATGTTTGGTCTCGATGGCGAGCTGGAGGGGGCGGCTGGCGTCCGCGACGAGTTCGAGGAGGCGTTCCAGCGTCAGTACGGAGGTGAACTCCGGGTCCCGCCAGTCCGGGCTCTCCTCGCTGTCCTTCCAGGAGCCGAAGTCGAGCGTCGCGAGATCGGCCAGCTCCAGGGCGGAGACCGCGCCGCGTCCGTTGGAGGTGCGGTTGACGCGACGGTCGTGGACGCAGACGAGATGGCCGTCGGCGGTGAGCCGTACGTCGCACTCAAGGGCGTCCGCGCCGTCCTCGATGGCTTTCGTGTACGCGGCCAGGGTGTGCTCGGGGGCGTCCTCCGAGGCTCCGCGATGGGCGACGACCTGGATGCTGTGCTGTCGTGCTTGGGTCACCGCGTCATGGTGTCATCGTGACGGGGTAGACGGGTGTTCGACGGGGGCCGTTCCGGGGTCTCCTCCAGAGCTGTCCGTAATGTCCGGAGTAAAGGTTGGCAGGCAGATACACAGGTCCTGCTTACAGTGGTCTGACGTGCTGTGGGAAAAGCTGACCGCAGACACTTGCACAGCGGACTCTTGCCGAAGACCGAGTGGAACCGAGGAGAAAGAGCTGTGAGCACCGAGAACGAGGGCACCGCGGGCCCCGCCGTCCCGTCCGTACCTCCCGTACCGGATGCCGCTCCCGCGGGCACACCCGCGTCCGCTCCGCGAGAGGTCGCACGAGAGGCCGCACCCGAGCCCGCGGACCAGCGGCCGGGCCCGACGCCGACAGGCGCGCAGCCGGGCCAGGCCCCGACGCAGCCGCACCCGACGGGCCCGCACCCGACGGCCCCGCACCCGGCGGCCCCTCAGCCGACGGGCGCCGCGCCGGAGCAGCCCGCGGGCGCGCCGCAGCAGCCGGGCCAGGCACCGCCGTCCCCGTACGCGGCCCCCGCCTACCCCGCGCCGGAGTATGCGGCTCCCACGCCGCCCCACGGGCCCGTCCCGGCGGGCGCGTCCGTGGGTACGCCCACCGCGGCGCAGCCCGTGGGGGCCGGCTGGCCGCCGCCCCCGCCCGTACTCCCCTCCTACGGAGGCGGCGGTGACGGCGGCTCCTGGGGTGCGCCGATGCCGGGGCACGAGCCGCCGAAGCCGCCGCGCGGACGCGGGGGCGGGCTCATCGCCGCCGTGCTGGTGGCCGCGCTCGTCGCGGGCGGGGTCGGCGGCGGGATCGGTTACTGGGCGGCGGAGAACAACGACAACGGCGGCGCGGATTCCACGACCGTCTCCGCGGCGGACACGCCGAAGGAGGCCAAGCGTGCCGCGGGTACGGTCGCCTCGGTGGCCGCCAAGTCGCTGCCGAGCGTCGTCACGATCGACGCGAAGGGCGGCAACGGCGAGGGCGGTACGGGCACCGGCTTCGTCTACGACAAGGAAGGCCACATCCTCACCAACAACCATGTGGTGGCCTCCGCGGCCGACGGCGGTGACCTCACCGCGACCTTCTCCAACGGCAAGAAGTACAACGCCGAGGTCGTGGGCCGGGCCGAGGGGTACGACGTCGCGGTCGTGAAGCTGAAGAACGCGCCCGCCGGCCTCTCCCCCCTTCCCCTCGCCAACTCGGAGCAGGTGGCGGTCGGCGACACGACGATCGCGATCGGCGCGCCCTTCGGCCTCTCCAACACGGTGACGACGGGCATCATCAGCGCCAAGAACCGCCCGGTCGCCTCCGGTGACGGCTCGGGCTCCAGCAACTCGTACATGAGCGCCCTCCAGACCGACGCGTCGATCAACCCCGGCAACTCCGGCGGCCCGCTGCTGGACGCGCGGGGCGCGGTCATCGGCATCAACTCGGCCATCCAGTCGGCGGGCAGCGGCGGCCTGGGCCAGTCCCAGGCGGGCTCGATCGGCCTCGGCTTCGCCATCCCGATCAACCAGGCGAAGAACGTCGCTGAGCAGCTCATCAGGACGGGCAAGCCGGTCTACCCGGTGATCGGCGCCACGGTCACGATGAGCGAGGCGAGTGAGGGCGCCACGATCGCCTCCCAGGGCGAGGGCGGCAGCCCCGCAGTCTCCCCGAACGGCCCCGCGGCCAAGGCGGGTCTGAAGGCGGGCGACGTCATCACGAAGTTCAACGACCTCCCGATCGACAGCGGCCCGACCCTGATCGGCCTGATCTGGACCCACAAGCCGGGCGACAAGGTCACCATCACCTACAAGCGCGCCGGCAAGGAGTCCACGGCCCAGGTCACCCTGGGCGAACGCGAGGGCGAAAGCTGAGCCGTCCGCGGTGTCAGCGGGCGGCAGCCGCCTTGCGGAGGGCTTCCCAGCTCCCCGCGAGCTTCCCCGTAAGGCCATGTGCGGGCATGTGAAGGCATATGAGGCGGGGCACCGAACCCATTCCGGTGCCCCGCCTCCGCGCGTCCTGCCCCACCACGCCCTGGGGCCCACCACGCCCTGCCCCACGAAGCCCTCGTGGCCGGTTACGCCGGGCCGGGCCCGGCCTCCTGCCTACTGCAGCCCGAAAGCCTCCATCAGCCGGCTGATCGCCTCGATCACCGGTACGCCCACTCCACCGACCAGCGCGGCGATTCCGCCGATGTCGGCCAGTGCCTGACGGAACCTCTGCCGGTCCATCGGGCCGTCATGGTTGATGACGGCCAGGGAGTCGTCGATGACCGCCCGGTCCGCCCCCTGCACCTGACCGCGAAGGGCCAGCGCCGCGTTGACCATCTGCGCGTGGGCCGTTCGCGCGTCCAGCGGTCCCTGGCTCTTGACGATGCCGATGTTGAAGTTGCCGAACTGCGTGACGCTGTCGCCGCTCACGTGGTCACCTTGCCTACGTTGTTGTCGCCGACCTGGTAGATGCTGTCGCCGTTGATGTTGTAGGTCTGCATCTGGTAGTGGAACTGGATCTCCGGGTTGTCCATCGCCGCCATGACCTGCTGGAAGACGGTGTCCATCTCTTTCTTGTCGTCACTGACGAGCGCGGTCTGCGGACTTCCCGAAGTCGTCAGTTCAAGAACGTGAAGAGTGGGAGCGTTCAGCGTCCTGTACAGCTCATGGATGCTGCGGGCGATCAGCCCGAGAGCGAGAAGCAGGATCACGGTGCCGAAAAACGTGGATGCCTGCATGATCCCGAATGCGATGGACATCAGGATGAGCTCACGCACGAGCCTTTTCGCGAACTGGATTTTCGCCCCGCGGCGATTGGGCGTCACTACCTTCATCGACGTCCGGGCGATGTTGCGCAGCGGATAGGTCTCCGCTCCCACCCAGAGGACTCCTCTGCTGACCTGGACTTCCGTTATGCCGCGTGAATACGACATGTACTTCCCCCATTTCGCCCCGAGGGGGCGCTGTGTGTTGCACGTACGACACCACGTGAGAATCGGGGAGGTCCGCGATGCCCGGCGGCGCGGAAGATGTCGGCCGGGGCGGGGTGATCTTTCTGGGGCCTGTGCGGCGAGGGGACGACTGATGCTCACATGGTGTAGGTGGTACCCAGGGATGGTATTCCCGTGGCGAAGTGAATCAATCCATTTCGTTAATTACTTCGACAATGGGCATTCTGTGTCCAGGTCCTTGATTCTTATGTCTGAATCTTTTCGCCGATGGCCGTTTCGGGTGGCCGTTTCGGGTGGCCGCTGCGGGTGACGAGAGAGAGTTCCCCGAGTCGTCAGGACCTCTTGAGGAGTCGTATCCTGGCGCCGTCGTACCAGAGGGCGGTGAGCACACATGGCCAAGGCGTACGAGCGGATCGCGGACGACCTGCGGGAGTCCATCCGCGCGGGTGAGCCGCGACCCGGTGACCGGCTGCCCTCGGAGACGAAGCTCGCGGAGCGCTACCGCCGGAGCGTCCCCACCATCCGTGACGCTCTCCGGGTGCTCCGGGACGAGGGGCTGGTCGAGAAGCAGCACGGACGGGGCAACTTCGTCCGCCGCGCCCGTACGAAGGTGCTGCGCAGCAACGACCGGCACCAGTGGGAGAAGGACCGGGCGCGTCGGCCGGAGGCCGAGCGGCTGGCGACGGGGTCCACCGAGCAGGCCACCGGACTCCGCGTCGACGATCTCGTCTTCCAGGCGGCCTACCGGGAGGTCAAGGCGGACGAGCGGCTGGCCGAGGTGCTCGGCGTTCCTGAGGGCACCGCCCTGGTGGAGCGTACGTACCGGACGCGGTACGCGGCGGAGACCGCGCCGTTCGCGCTGGTCACCTCGTACCTTGTCCGCGCGCTGGTCGAGCCGAACCCCGACCTCCTGGACGCGGCCAACGAGCCCTGGCCGGGCGGCACGCAGAACCAGCTTCTCTCGGTGGGGATCGAGCTGGACCGTATCGAGGAGCGGGTGACCGCCCGGCCGCCGACGCCCGAGGAGGCGGCGGAGCTGGAGCTGCCGCCGGGGACGTCGGTCCTGCTGCTCCGGAAGACGTCGTACGACATCGGTGGCCGTGTGGTGGAGATGTCCGAGGTCACGTTGTCCGGCGACCGCACGGAAATGCTCTTCGTCACGCCTCTGGAAAGGTGGTGAGTGCCGTGCGTCGGCGCATCGTCGTCATTACCGCCGTTCACGCCCCGTCCGCGCACTTCCTGCCGGACGCGTACGCGTCGCTGCTCGCACAGGAGTTGCCCGAGGGGTGGGAGTGGCACTGGCTGATCCAGGAGGACGGCCGGAGCGACGAGGTCGCCCCGTACGTTCCCGACGATCCGCGGGTGACCTTCGCCCAGGGGCGGCCCGGCGGCCCGGGGACGGCGCGTACGCTCGCGCTCGCGCTGGCGGACGGCGAGTACGTCAAGGTCCTGGACGCCGACGACCAGTTGACGGCGGGCGCGCTCGCCCGTGACCTGGCCGTACTCGAAGGCGACCGTGCCCTTGGCTGGACGACGTCGCGCGCTTTGGATCTGCTGCCCGACGGCTCCACGGTCGGCTTCCCGGGGGACCCCGACGAGGGGGTGATCGAGCGGGGCGCCCTGTTCGCGCACTGGTCGGCGAACGACTACCGGCCCCAGGTCGTCCCGGGCACCCTCTTCGCCCGCCGCCATCTCGTCCTCGCGCTCGGCGGCTGGATGGCCTTGCCGGCCTCCGAGGACACCGGGCTGCTGCTCGCGCTGGACGCCGTCAGCCAGGGCTGGTACACGGCCGAGGTCGGCCTCCTGTACCGCAAGTGGCCCGGCCAGTCGACGAGCCGGCCGGCGCACATCGACCCGGCGGAGCGGGACGCGCGGATGGCGGTGGTGGAGGCACGGGCGCGGGCCCTGTCGGGCCTCCGGTGGAGCTCCCCGCCCACCGACTGAGCCCCGCCCGCCGGCCCCGCCCGGACAGCACGGGCGGTCATTTCTCCCTGGCGTACAGCACGACGTAACGGATGGTCAGCGCCACCCCGAGGATCCCCAGTCCGAGCAGTCCGGCGACTTCGAGGATCCCCGTACCGTCCATCGCGCCCCGTATCGAGCCCGAGATGCCCCCGACGGCCACGCATATCCCGAGAACGAAGGTGCGAGAGCCGCGCGGTGCGAACCAGCGTCCCAGGCGGGGGCGGCGGCGCCCGGTGGCATGCGTATCGCGTGTAGGGGTCACGTGTACCTCGTCGGTGAAGGGCCCGGAGGCCCCAGCCTCTCAGTCCCAGTGCCCGTCACCACGCTCCGTACGACCTAGTCGCGCATGGACGCGCTCGGGGTGTCGCCGCGTTGCGCCTGATCGGCGCGCTCCACGACCACCTGAGCCAGCTTCTCCGCATCGGCACCGGCGTCCTTGCCGCTGGCGGCCCTCACCAGCACCGTCCCACTGCGCGCGATCACCTCGCTGAGCTCACCGTGACGCCATCCACTGCGGTCGTTCCCGAAGTCGCCCACATCCACGGATGTCGCGGAGTCCTCCTCCGACACGGAGGTGCGCAACTCGGAGTAGAGGTCGGAGGCGGCGCCCTCGGACGACGCGGCGTACACGACGAGTTCGGCCTCCTTCCAACTGGCGGTGGCGCCACCGAGCAACTTCGCGCAATCGGCCTGCCCGCCACACCGCTCGGCCTTGGGCTGCTCCGTCACGGTCCAGCCCGACGGCACGCTGCCCTCGTCGGGCACGACGGTCCGCACCACGGCGGGGTCGTTCAACGGCGCCGACACTCTCTCTTCCCCGCTCGTACGGAAGATCAGCACCGCGGCCACCGCGAAGACCAGCAGGATGGCAAGGGCGGCCACTTGATTGGTGCGGGTGTTGTGGATCGTGAGCGGGCCGAGGGAAAAGTTCCCCTTGACCTTGTTACGGGTCCCGCCGATGTTGATGCCTGGCTGCCCCGCGGACACCGGCTGGTGGGCCCCCGACAGGGCCTCGGCCACGGCTTCGTCCAGTCGCCGCCTGAACTCGGGATCCTCCAGCACCTCGTCGAGCAACGCGCTGCTCACCGCCGCCCGCGCCGGTTCGGACGCTCTGCCATCGTCCGACGCGTCCGCCGACTCCAACCCGGCCAGGGCGCGCCGGCCCTGCGGTGACTGCCCCAACCGCTGCGTGATCACCTCTCCGACCCGCGTCCCCACGGCCGAGGCCGCACCACTGCTCGCGGACGACGCCACCAGCCGGACCGCCGCTGCCACTAACTCTGTCGGCTCCATGCATCCCCCCCCGTTGCTGACATTCCCCCTGTGCTGGGCGGGTTCGTGCGTCGTCGCGGAGGTCCCCAGACGGGCCGCAGCGAGACACGCCCGTCCAGCAGCACCCCCAACCTGTACCCACAAGCCCTGCGAGCTAGTCCGCACCGACCGGGCCGCCCCCTGCCTGCCAGGGCTTACGCGACCGAGCCGGTCAGCCGGTAGGCTGTAGCCGCTCCGCCCCAGGCGGGCCGGAGCATGGGTGGGTTGCCCGAGCGGCCTAAGGGAACGGTCTTGAAAACCGTCGTGGCAGCGATGTCACCGTGGGTTCAAATCCCACACCCACCGCAGCGGGCCAGCGTATGCGCTGGTCAGAGGGCGTGAACCCGGTTCGGGGTCACGCCCTCTTCGCTTGGCCTGTCTCACCCTGATTCGGGGATGTACCGCCTCTGACCAGTGCGTGTGGGCCATACGCGGGCCAGGATCAGGACTCCTCCGCCTCCTCCAGACCCTTCTGAATCAGGCTGTTGGCATGGGCGGAACTGCCCTTCAGGAGCTTGGCGTAGAAGCGGTAGAGCACCGCGACGCTGTGGCCGGCGCGGTAGGCGACCTCCACCGGGTCGACGCCCTGTTTGATCCACAGGGAGACGGCGGCATGCCGCAGGCAGTACGGCACGGCGGCCATATCCGACTTCAACTCGGGGCCGAGTGAGCACGGCTTCGCGCGCCCGCATCCCAGACCGCGCAGTACTCGTTCGACGTGACCCGGCCGCCGCGCGCGGCCCAGAACAGCCGACCGTCCGGGGCCACCCCGCGGGCGATGTGCGCGCGGACCTTCCGGACGTAGACCGACGGGATCGGAACGGCGCGAACAGCGTTGCGGGCTCGGTGCTTGAGCCCGTGCTCATCGTGGGACTTCCCTCCGTCCGTCCACCCTGCCCCGACCTCGGGGTGACTCTCGGAGACCAGGACTTCTCCAAGCATCCGGCTCGTTCTCCGGTGGGAGCGTGAAGTGCTCCTTTCGGAGCGAGACGGCTTCACCGGGGCGAGTAGCCAGGTAGTAGATCGCGCCGAAGAACGTCTCCAGGTGCTCACCCCGCGGGCCCTGCTCCGCCACGGCGCCGAGCAGCCGGCGCGCTAGCCGGGGGCCGGGGGCGTACCTGAAGCCGACTTCGTCGGACGTGGACGGGGCCGTCCAGTCAACGACGAGAAACGGATGCCGGTTCAGAAGCGCCCGCTCCTCAACCGCGTACCGAAAGGCGTTGCTGAGCACCATCCGCTTGCGGTTGGCCGTGTTCTCGGCGGCCGGAGCGTCGTTGAGCTTCTTCGACAGGGCGGCGAAACGCGGAACGGATGTGCTCCGGCTTGGCGGCGTTACTGACCTTCAGGGAGTTGGCCGCGACCCAATCGAGAGCCTTCCTCATGTCCTCCGGCAGAGCCTCGGTCTCGCAGCGCGGCAACCAGTCGCCGTCTTCGGGCTTTACGGCTCTGAACGCCCACTGGCAGAGCGCCGCGCAGAGTTCGGGGATCCGGCTGCCCGGCGGTGGTGCGCACCAAGACAGGCGTCACGACGGCCAGCGACTCGGCGATGCTCGCCCGGTGCTTCCCCGCAGCCCCTGGCCACTTCATCAGCGCGTACGCCTTGGCATGCTCGTACCACGTCGGCGTCGCAAGGGCGGCCAACTCCTGTTCCGGCAGTCCCGTTTCCTCGTCGAACTGCTGGCCCCTGCGCAGAGCCTCCATGAGCTGCGAGTGGCGGCCATCCGCCTGCGGCTTGGGCGCGAAGCGCTTCGAATGCCCCTCCTCGCCTACGCGCCACCGGAGTTCCCAGGGCTTCGGTCGGCCGGAGCGGCGACGGATGGACCACACAACAACGTCGTACGTGAGCATGTCTCTCCAGAGCAGGACAGAGCCCGCCCCTGAGGATCCAGGGGCGGGCTCGGGTCGACGGCAGGTCAGGCGGCGTTCTGCTCGCAGGTCTCTCACCAGGCGTCGAGGTTGGCGCGGCTGACGCGGAGCTGGCCGCTGACCGCGTCCGGGCTCACTGATGTCCAGGTCTTCGGCATCGAGGGCCCCGCGTGGTCGCTCGTCAAAGCTGCTGAGCAACAGCCTGGTGAGGGACCCACAGAGGCGCGCTAATCGCCTCTGCCCTGGAGGCGGCTCGGATGGCAGAGCCGTACCCGGAATTGCTCGCCGCCAGCTCCCATCTGCTGGCAGTTGGTCGAAGGGTCTAACCCCTAAGAATTTTCAGCTAGGACCGTGAATCCTGAAGGGTTTTGCAGAAAGTACCGATTGCCGCGCCTGACGAGACTTCCTGTCACCAAGACAGTAGCGCCGTTTCGGTGAGCCTGAGTTGCTTCAGAATAGTCACCTTCGGTCAGATCGAGCCACACGCGCCGAAGGCGGTTGTTGACGCTTCCTTCGATGATTCCTGCGACGCTGACTTCCCCGGGACCAAGGGAGCCTTCCCGGTGAAGTCTCACTACCGCACCCACGACGGTGACGTCCTCCTCGGGTTCCGCCGCCCGCAATTCTTGGGCGGCCTCACGAAGCACAACAACCTGATCACGACCGAGTCGAATCGGTGCTGTTGGCTCCACGGGACGCGATAGCGCCCACGAGAAATCAATTTTAGTCTCACCTCCTTCGCGGGAAGTGAATCCGGAGATCGCCTCGCAAAGGTTGGCTGTCACGCCCATTTCGGCCCGCCGCGTGAATGCCTGGATGTCGTCTCGTCGCTGGATTACCTCGTCAGCCGCCGCTACAGCTTCCCTCGTTGCTTTCATTAGCTTGAGGGATACTCGACGTTCATACGGTTGGCTCATAAACCTGACCTGGGGGTGGTCTATCTCAAGTTCTGTCTGGCCGATTCGAGGTGGAACCGGAATGTAGACCGTCAAGATATAGCTGCCCTCGAAGGTCGGCCCCAGACGGACAGTGCGCATGAAATCGAGGGCCTGGGTGGGCTTGCGTGCCGGCTGCACAGGGCGGGCGCGCTCGCTGCTCTCCGAAACTGCCCCAGAAAGAACCCACTGCCGAAGGCTCTCGAAGGCTTTGATGCCCTCATCGATAGGTGTCGTCCCGGGGTCGGCGTCGGGCTCGGTGTGGACGTACTGAACGTCCGCATCTGAGGTGGCAATTTCAAGCGAGATCTTGGATTCGCTTCGGCCTTCGGCCTGCGAAAGAGTCTTCAGGAGTTGCTGGATGTACGAAACGTATCCCCGCATTTTGCGGTACCGAGGAATGAACGCTTCGTATGAATCATCATGTGACATCCACAGCGTCCCGCCTTGCTCATCCTGAGGCGACCATCCCCGAGATGCCAAATAGAGGGAGATGCGTTGCGGGTCGCTCGCTTGACTGAAGTGAAATCCGTCAAAGTCGGTCATCATCCTGCAAGCCTCCCCTGCGTCATGTCGCCTCTGACTAAGCCAGTCAAAGAATCAATGGTTAGTAGATTTCTTTTAGGTACGTGAACCGACTTATTGGCCTGTAGCTCGGGGTCGATCTGGTCATGATCCATCAGGTCGACCCAGTAGACCGCGTACTGGAAGATACTCGAAATCTCGCTGGAGATGACATAATCGGATTTGGCAACTGGCGTATGCGCCAAAAACAAATACCGTCGGGTCGGCAGCTCTATGCCGACTGTTCCGATCAAGTCGTTGTAGTTCTTCACCGGGATCGAATACGAGAAGGATTCGCCCACGTATGTTGGGTTGCAGCATGACTTGACTTGGGCTTCGATTAGCGGATAGCGCATCGTCTGGACTCTGCCTGGAAACCCAATCTGAATGTCGACCCCATCGACGTCAAGACTGCGCTTTCCTGGGTTTAGGCCAGCGGCGCACGAGAGTGCCCACACGAGCCCCTCGGCGAAGTGCCCTTGCCAAACCTCGCTGTTCAGCCCCACCCGTTGCCCCCCTGCCGCACACTTCATCGCCTCCCCTGGCATGTCCATAGTCAGGGAAGCTTGAAGATCAGCGCAATGGGGCTGACATGACAGTTGGGCTGATTTCGTCATAGCAGGCTCCGGCCGCGTCGGTAGCGGAGGACTCCAGTGTTACCCGCTTGCTGGCCATTCGCGTCGTAAGGCCCGTCTCCTCACTCCTACGGGCGGTCTGTATACGAGGGCTCGCTGACATCGGTCTCTGACATCAACGGGAGTACACAACGACGCCCGGCAGCAGTCCAGGGGCCTACCGCCTTTGTCTGTCCTGGCAGAGCCCTCATGGCGCCTGAGGAGTCCACCGTGATGCCCTACTCGCCTACGGATCAGAAGGTTGCGGGTTCGATTCTGCCGAGCGCACACAGGCAGCGGGGGCAGCACAGTCTCAACCATGTGTGTTCGCGGGCGTTCAACGGCAGGCCGGACGCTACCTATCACCCGCTACTGAACGCTGCTGAACGGTCCCGGACGTGCTCCCGCAGTGTTGGAAAGCGTGTGGGGGCACCCCTCGCGAGTTCGAATCTCGTATCCTCCGCTGTTCGGCGAGCCACGGACTGCAGCCGTCAAGTGCAGCAGACGGTGCCGCTCTGGAGACACATCGTGCCTGATGTCGCATTTCGGAGGTATGCGCACCCTCGGGTCGCGCCGGCACACCGGACATAGCTGCCGGCTCGTCGGACATAGACGGAATCCCGCTGCAAACGCACTGGTCAGCCAGTGCCGGCGCGTCGGACATAGCTGCCGGCTCGTCGGACATACGCGGATTAGCGAGGGCGCGCGTGCCAAGCCGCAGTGAGTGCTTCGTCGATTGCACTCAAGTCGGCAGCATCCTCATCAGGGTCAAGATCGGGATCGGGGCGGAACTGCCGCATCACCTCAAGGGCCTTGAGCAGTCTGTCGCCGTAGGTAGGCAGACTGTTGCCGTTGAGCCAGCCGTTGAGAGTGCTGCGCGTTACGGGATACTCCTCGGGCATGCGCTCGCTGATCCATCGCATGGGTGGGCTCCCCGCTCTGACGTGGTAGTTCCTGATCAGTGCAAAGAGCCGCGCTTCCTCGGGCAGATTTCTTCGTTGCTTGCCGGCGTTCCAGTCAAAGTTCTCTGGACGCCAAGGGGCGAGCGGATGTCTGACCATGGACCGGTCGGGCACGTCCGCCGTAGGTGGAGGTTTCATGTCGCCGAGCGCAGGCTGAGCCGCAGCGTCGCTCTCTGGTGATGGCTCGACTCGGTCGACGCGTGATCCAAAAGTTCGTTCAGCAACGGCAGCCGTCCACGCAGCAAGCGCCTCACGCACCGCCACGCGGCGAGCTTCTTCTTCGCCTGGCTCTCGAAACAGATGCTCCACCAGTGCCTTGACCAGGTCGCGGTTTGGCAGCTCCGGCCCGCGCAGGGCCTTGTGCCACGTCTGGCGCGACCATCCGGACTCCTTGCTCAGCGTTGCGAGCGACTCGTCCCCTTGATGCAGGACGTGCCTTTGCATCAGTTCGAAGAACTCGTACTGCAGTCCATCGGGTGTCTGCGGCTTCCCGATTCGGCGCTTCATTGCGCCCTCCCCCTGGTGCTGTCAACGGCTTATCCCGCTCTTGTCATCAACTTATCCCCCAACCAGCCTTTGATGACCTGGGAGTTCGCGGATGCAGTACAACGGAGTACGTCGGACACCACCGGACACCGTCGGACACGAAGGTTCCTGGCTGCACACCTAAGCCTTCGTGCCCTGACGGCGTCCTGACCTGAAAGCGAGCGGCATGCGCACTTTCCGGCGTTTCAAGAGTGCCTCACCCATGGGGCTCAGGGCCAGGAGACGGAGACTCAACTCCGTCCTCGTTGCCCTGGCCGCCTTCGGGCTCGGCGCGTGGCTGCCCCAGGACCGGATCCTGAGCGGTGCAGCAGTCTCTGGCGTAGCGGTCGCGCTGACACAGTTGCTCCTCCACACCATGGAGGGTCGAGAGAAGGGGGACGTATCCGAGTGAGCGATCTCCGTTGATCGTTCGCGTACTTCCCTCCCACCGCAGCAGGTCAGCGTATGCGCTGGTCACAAGGGGTGCTCCGGAAACGGGGTGCCCCTTCGGTGTGCGACCGGTTCTGGCCTGGGGGCCGCCCTGCCGTCGTTCAGTCCGCGCGGCCCGTCGCCGCGACCGTTACGCCCAGGCCGATCATCGCGAAGCCGCCCGCGCCGCCCATCATCGACAGCCGGCGCTCCGAGCGGGCGAACCAGCCGCGGGCCGCCGCCGCGCCGAGTCCCCACAGGGTGTCCGTGATCAGGCTGATGCCGACCGGGACCAGTCCGAGGAGCAGCATCTGTGCGGGGACCTGGGCGGCGGAGTGGTTCACGAACTGGGGGAGTACGGCGCCGAAGAAGACGAGGCTCTTGGGGTTGGTGACGCCGACGACGAAGCCGTCCCCCACGGTGCGCAGACTTCCGCGTCCCGGGTCCGTTCCGCCGTCGCCGGATGACGTCCGTACCTCCTTGCGGTGGCGGAAGGCATGTACGCCCAGGTAGACGAGATAGGCCGCGCCCGCGAGCTTCACCGTCAGGAACACGGTCACCGATCGTTCGACGAGCGTCCCTATGCCCAGGGCGACCGCCACCACCAGGGTGTAGGAGCCGGCCACGTTGCCCAGCACGGTGGCCACCGCGCTGCGTCGGCCGTGGGCCAGGGCCCGGCCGATCACGAAGAGCACGCTCGGTCCCGGGATCACGATCACCAGCAGGGACATCGCCGTGAACGCCAGCAGCCGGTCCGTGGACACCATGCGCATACCTCCGGCCTCCGGCCGGGGGCGTGTCCCGGGCCTCGTTCAGCCTACGGAGGGGGTGCCGCGTCCGGTGGGTGTTTTCGCGGGAGCGTGGGAGCGGTTGGGTCACTCGGAGGTTCGGCGCAGGACCAGGGTGAGGAAGCCGAAGCTGTCGCGGTAGGAGTTCAGCCACTGCGAGCGGTGGGTGGAGGCGACGTTCAGGATCTCGGCGCTGTCGGGGTCCTTGGGGTGGTCCAGGGCCCAGGTCGCCAGGGAGCCGGTCCAGCACCACTCGAAGTCGTCGAGTTCCTGGCGTGTGCTGATGTGCCCGAAGACAGGGGTCCAGCCGTGGGCGGTGACGCGGTCCACGGTGGTCGCCAGGTCCTCGTACTCGCCCAGTATCTCGCGGGCAGCGGCGCTGGGTTCGCGTTCCCAGTAGGCGTCGCCGACCAGGACGCGGCCACCGGGGGCGAGGTGTTCGCGGGCGGCGTCGAGGGTGGGCAGGAGGCCGCCGAAGGCGTGGGTGGCGCCGACGCTGAGCACCGCGTCGAAGGGGCGCGGGGACGCGAACTCCGGGGCGTCCTGCTGGTGGAGTACGAGGCGGTCCTCGACTCCCCGGTCCACCGCCTCCTTCCGGGCCTTGGCCAGGAGCTGGGCCGAGGTGTCGACGCCCTCGGCGGTCACCTCCGGATGGGCGGCCAGGGTCCGCAGCAGCCAGGCCGCCTCACCACAGCCGAGGTCCAGTACGCGTTCGTCGCCCCGGTCCACGGTCCGGTGGAGCAGCCGGCGCACCGACTCGTCGTCGAGGGGGCTGTTGATGGGGTGGTCGGCGTGCGACAGGCGGGAGATCTTTTCGCGGTCCATGGCGCGCAGCCTGGCAGCGCGGGATGTTCGCCGCATCTCATTTGGGCGCGGTCTCCCGGCCGGGCGCGTCAGACGGTGGCCACGAGCAGGTCCTCGCCGCTCGACGGGCGGAGGCCGTCGGCGCGGTCGGCGAAGTAGCGGTCGGCGAGGGCCGTTCCCGGTACGTGGTGGACGTTACGGAAGCCGGCGTCGCGGGCCAGGGCCAGCATCCTCCGCGGGGGGTAGAAGCTGATGAACGGCGTTCCGGAGGCCCGCGCCCGCGGTGCGGTCGCCTCCAGGGCGGGGCGGTCGGCGGGGTCGAGGAGTTCGGCCGGCAGCAGGAAGGTCAGGGCGAGCGTCGAGCCGGGGGCGAGTCCGGCGAGCCGGCGCAGGGTGGCCGTGGTGGCTTCCTCGGTGAGGTACTGGGTGACGCCCGTGGAGACGACGACCGCCGGCCGGCCGGGGTCGAAGCCGGCGGTGGACAGATGGCTCCACCAGTCCTCGTGCGTCTCGAAGTCGACCGGCACCAGGCGCAGCCGCTCGGGGACCCCGTGACCCAGCTCGGTCAGGCGGCGCCGCTTCCATGCCTGGGGGCCCGGCCGGTCGATCTCGAAGACGCGCAGGCGGGCGGCGAGTTCCGGTCTGCGCTGGGCGAAGGTGTCCAGGCCGGCTCCCAGGACGACGTACTGGGTGACGCCGTGGCCGGCCTGCTCCTCGACCAGGTCCTCGATGAAGCGGGCGCGGGCCACGACGGCCGCCCGGAACCCTCGGGTGGCGTCCGGGTCCATGTCCGGGCGGCGCCGCCACTCGTCGTCGGGGGCGGCCAGGCGCAGGCCGATCTCGTCCTCGAACACGTGGGGCGGCGGGTCCACCTGTACGTGCATCGCCCGCCAGAGGGCCACCCGTACCGCCGTGCTGTCCGGTGTCGCCTCTGAGCCGTCGGTCATGTCGGCGGTCGTGTGGTCGGTCATGTGGTCTCTCCTTGCGCTCGTGGGGGCTCCTCCGGCGTGCGGCGGGCGCGTCGCCGCCCATTCGCGGGGGTGTACGTCCGTATGGCGGAATGGATTTTCTGTTGCACCTCTGTTGTATCTATGATGCGTGCATGCCGCCCGTCCCTGCCCCTGCCGCTCCCGTGAAGCATGCTCCGAAGCTCCCCATGAAGCAGCCTCCCGCCGCCGACCGTGTCTACAGCCATGTGAAGGAAGCCGTACTCGACCGCCGTTACGAGGGCGGGACGCTGCTCACCGAAGGGGAGCTGGCCGAGGCCGTCGGGGTGTCCCGTACCCCCGTGCGCGAGGCGCTGCTCAAGCTGGAGGTCGAGGGGCTGATCAAGCTCTACCCGAAGAAGGGCGCGCTCGTGCTCGCCGTCTCCGCGCAGGAGATCGCGGATGTCGTCGAGACCCGGCTGCTGGTCGAGGAGTTCGCCGTACGCAAGGCCGTGCCCGCGTCCGCGGCGTTCCTCGCGCGGCTGGAGGAGCTGCTGGAGGCGCAGCGGCAGCGGGCCGAGGAGGGGGATCTCGGGGCGGTCGCCGTGTCCGACCGGTGCTTCCACGCCGAGATCGTGCGCAACGCGGGCAACCAGATCCTCTCCAAGCTGTACGACCAGCTCAGGGACCGGCAGTTGCGGATGGGCGTCGCCGTGCTGGAGGCGCATCCCGACCGGATCGCCAAGAACGTCACCGAACACGCCGAGATGCTCGAAGCCATCAGGGCGGGCGACGCCGACGGCGCCGCCGCCTGTGTGCGCCGCCATGTCAGCCGCGTCAAGGTGCTGGTCCGGGGTACGGACCGGTGAGCGCCGTCTCCGTCACCCTGCCCGGTGATCCACCCGGCGGCCGGCGCGCCACCTGGATGTGGGGCATCGGCGTCGCCGTCTACTTCGTCGCCGTCATCTTCCGTACGAGCCTGGGCGTGGCCGGTCTCGACGCCGTCGAGCGCTTCCACATCAACGCCTCGGCCCTGTCGACGTTCTCGATCCTCCAGGTGCTCGTCTACGCGGGCATGCAGATACCCGTCGGCCTGATGGTCGACCGGCTGGGCACGAAGAAGGTGCTCACTCTCGGCGTCGTGCTCTTCACGGTCGGGCAGCTCGGCTTCGCGCTCTCCCCCTCGTACGGCACGGCGCTCGCCGCCCGCGCGCTCCTCGGCTGCGGCGACGCGATGACCTTCATCAGCGTGCTGCGGCTCGGCACCCGCTGGTTCCCGGCCCGGCGCGTGCCGATGATCGCCCAGGTCGCCGCCCTGTTCGGGATGGCGGGCAACCTCGTCTCCACCATCTTCATCTCCCGCGCCCTCGGCTCCCTCGGCTGGGCCGCGACGTTCGCCGGCAGTGCGCTGGCCGGGGTCGTCGTCCTCGTCCTGCTGCTGCTCTTCCTCAAGGACCACCCGGAGGGGCACGAGCCGCCGCCCGCCGAGCACGCGGGAGCCGCGTACGTGCGGAGGCAGATCGCCGCGTCCTGGCGCGAGCCCGGTACCCGGCTGGGGATGTGGGTGCACTTCACCACCCAGTTCCCGGCGATGTTCTTCCTGCTGCTCTGGGGGATGCCGTTCCTCGTCGAGGCGCAGGGCCTGTCCCGCGCCGTCGCGGGGGAGCTGCTCACCCTGATCGTGCTCTCCAACATGGTCGTCGGGCTGGTGTACGGCCAGGTCATCGCCCGGCACCACGCGGCCAGGGTGCCGCTCGCCCTCGGTACGGTCGGGGCGACCGCGCTGATCTGGGCGACGATCGTCACGTACCCCGGCGACCACGCCCCCGTGCCGCTGCTGATCACGCTCTGCGCGGTCCTCGGCGCCTGCGGGCCCGCGTCGATGATCGGCTTCGACTTCGCCCGGCCCGCGAACCCGCCCGGGCGTCAGGGCACGGCCTCCGGAATCGTCAACATGGGTGGTTTCACGGCCTCGATGACGACGCTCTTCGCGGTCGGTGTCCTGCTGGACGCGACGGGCGACAACTACCGGATCGCGTTCTCGTCCGTCTTCGTCCTCCAGACGATCGGGATCGTCCAGATCCTGCGGCTGCGCTCGCGCACCGCGCGGCGGGAGCGGGAGCGGCTGGTGGCGAGCCGGGTGGAGGCTGTGCACGTTCCTGTCTGAACGAAGCCGTGCACGTTCCTGTCTGATCGTCTGGACCTGACGGGCCCGGGAGCTACGGGGTGACGGCGAAGTTCCGCAGGATCGCCTCCGCCAGCTCCTGGTCGCCGTCCACCTTCAGCCGGTCCTCCACCGCCGCGGGCCGCACCCGTCCGCACGCCAGCCGGAAGTACGTCTCCCAGTCCGTCGCGAGCGTGACGACCGGGCCGAGCGAGGGCGAGCCGTCGACCGAACCGCGTCCCTCCGCGTTCACCCGTACCGTACGGAGGAACTCCAGCGGGCCGTTCACGTCGATGACGACCGCCGAACTCGGCGGCGCGCCCGCGTCCTTGGCGACGACCTTCGGCAGCGCGGCCAGCAGCACGTCACGGGCGACCAGGGCGCCGGGGGAGTCCAGGTTCCCGGGCCTGTTCAGCGCGGAGCGCAGGTCCTGTTCGTGCACCCAGATGTCGAACGCCCGCATCCGCATGGCGGTTTCCAGGGTCTGCTCGGCGCCGAGCGGCGCGCGGACCATGGTGTCGGGCGCGCGCGTCTCGTTCCGCAACTGCCGGTTGCGGCGGATGACCGTGTACTCCAGCTCGGCGGTCATCTCCGGCGCGGTGTGGTGGCGCCGCACATCGACCTGCATCTCCATGTAGCGGGTGTGGTCGTCCCGTACGTGATAGAGATCGCGGGGCAGCGAGTGGATCGGCCGCGGGTCCCCGAGCATCTCGCAGTCCAGACCGATGACATGCGAGACGATGTCCCGCACGGACCAGCCGGGGCACGGGGTGCGCCGGTTCCATTCACCCTCGACGAGCGGCTGCACCAGCTCGGCTATGGCCTCGATGGAGTGGGTCCAGGCATCGGCGTAGTTCTGAAGGCTGGGATGGACGGTCACGGGACCCCTCGGCGGTTCTGCGGTACGCGGGCTGGCTTGCTGGCGGGCGGCTGCGGGCTGCGGGCTACGTGGGAGGTTCGGCAGCTAAGTTACGCTGCCCGATGGCACCCCGGCAGTGCTTTCGTGTGACGATCGTAGGCCCGTGTTGACGGCTCGAATGCCAGGACGGTGGTACTGTGCGCGCTTCGCTGATCCAGATCGCAGTAGACCCGGACGAATCGGTCGAATCCCGTAGACGGCGCGTTGCCACCCTGGTACGGGAACAGCGTGGCGCTGATCTCGTCGTCCTCCCGGAGCTCTGGCCGGTCGGGGCGTTCGCGTACGAGTCCTTCGCGGCGGCGGCGGAGCCGGTGGACGGGCCGACCTTCGCGGCGATGTCCGGGGCGGCGCGCGACGCGGGGGTCTGGCTGCACGCCGGGTCCGTGGTGGAGGCCGCGGCCTCGGGTGCGCTCTTCAACACCTCGCTGGTCCTCTCCCCCGCCGGTGAACTGGTCCGTACGTACCGCAAGATCCACCGCTTCGGCTTCGACAAGGGCGAGGCGACGCTGATGGACGCGGGCGGTGAACTCGTCACCGTACGGCTGCCGGAGACCACCCTCGGCCTCGCCACCTGTTACGACCTCCGCTTCCCCGAGCTGTTCCGCGGGCTGATCGACGCGGGCGCCGAGGTGCTCGTCGTACCGGCGGGCTGGCCCGCACGCCGGCGCGCGCACTGGACGGTGCTGGCGCGGGCGCGCGCCGTGGAGAACCAGGCGTACGTCCTGGCCTGCGCCACCGCGGGGACGCACGCCGGGGTGGAGCAGTCGGGGCACAGCATCGTCGTGGACCCCTGGGGCGAGGTGCTGGCCGAGGCGGGCACGGGCGAGGAGGTGCTGGTCGTGGAGGTCGACCCGGCGAAGGTCGCCCGGACGCGCGAGCAGTTCCCGGCGCTGAAGGACCGGCGGCTCGGGCTCGCGCCGCCGTCCCCGCCCTCGTCCCCGTCCCAGCTCCCGCCCTCGTCCCCGTCCCCGCCGCGCCGCTGAGCGACGGCCCGTCGGCGCCGGCTGCGGGCGGCGCGGGTGTGCGGGCCGGTCCGGGCGGTGCGGGTGGCCCGGGCGGTGCGGGTGTGCGGGTCGTGCGGGCCGGTTCGGGAGTGGCACCCTTGAACCATGAACGACGCGACCCCCGCCCCCTCCCGCCGCGCGCGCGTGCGCGCCCCCGAACTGATCGGCAAGGGCGGCTGGCTCAATACCGGCGACACCTCGTACACCCTCGCCGACCTGCGGGGACGCATCGTCATTCTCGACTTCTGGACGTTCTGCTGCATCAACTGCCTGCACGTCCTGGACGAGCTGCGGGAGCTGGAGGAGAAGCACCGGGACACCGTCGTGATCATCGGCGTCCACTCGCCGAAGTTCGTGCACGAGGCCGAGCACCAGGCCGTCGTCGACGCCGTCGAGCGGTACGAGGTGCATCACCCGGTCCTGGACGACCCCGAGCTGGCGACCTGGAAGCAGTACGCCGTACGGGCCTGGCCCACGCTCGTCGTGATCGACCCCGAGGGGTACGTCGTCGCGCAGCACGCAGGTGAGGGCCACGCGCACGCCCTCGCGAAGCTCGTCGAGGAGCTGGAGGCCGAGCACGCGGCCAAGGGGACGCTGCGGCGCGGGGACGGGCCGTATGTGCCGCCGGAGCCCGTCGCGACCGATCTGCGCTTCCCGGGCAAGGCGCTGGAGCTGCCCGGCGGCCATCTCCTCGTCTCGGACTCGACCCGGCACCAGCTCGTGGAGCTGGACGCCGACGCGGAGACGGTCGTACGGCGCATCGGCAGCGGGCAGCGCGGCTTCGGCCCCGACGCGTTCAGCGAGCCGCAGGGGCTGGCGCTGCTGCCCGACGGGCGGGTGATCGTCGCGGACACCGTGAACCACGCGCTGCGTACGTACGACCCGGTGAGCGGCGCGATCGAGACCGTCGCCGGGACCGGCCGGCAGTGGTGGCAGGGGGCGCCGACCTCGGGCCCCGCCCTGGAGGTGGCGCTCTCCTCGCCGTGGGACGTCGCCTGGTGGGCGGACCGGGTGTGGATCGCCATGGCCGGGGTGCACCAGCTCTGGACGTACGACCCGGCCACCGGGACCGTCGAGGCCGCGGCCGGCACGACCAACGAGGGGCTGGTGGACGGGGACGCCGCCGAGGCGTGGTTCGCGCAGCCGTCCGGGCTCGCGGCGGCCGGGGACCGGCTGTGGATCGCGGACTCCGAGACCAGCGCGCTGCGGTACGTCGAGCGGAAGCCGGGCCCCGACGAGGACGGCGCGGACGGTGGCGGGTTCGTGATCCGTACGGCCGTCGGCACCGGGCTCTTCGACTTCGGGCACCGCGACGGCCCCGCAGCCCAGGCCCTGCTCCAGCACCCGCTGGGGGTCACCGCGCTGCCCGACGGCTCCGTCGCCGTCTGCGACACGTACAACCACGCGCTGCGCCGCTACGACCCCGCGACCGGCGAGGTGACCACGCTCGCCACCGATCTGCGCGAGCCCAGCGACGCCGTCCTGGTGGGCGAGGACATCGTCGTCGTCGAGTCCGCGCGGCACCGGCTGACGCGGCTGCGGCTGCCGGAGGAGGCGGTGCGCGTCGAGTCCGTCGCCCACCGCACGCAGCGGGCCGCGACCGAGGTCGCGCCGGGCGCGCTGCGGCTGGACGTCGTCTTCACGGCGCCGACCGGGCAGAAGCTGGACACGCGGTACGGCCCGTCCACCCGGCTGCTGGTCTCGGCGACCCCGCCGGAACTGCTGCTGGAGGGCGGCGGCGCCGGTACGGATCTCGGCCGCGATCTGGTGCTGGCCCCGGATGTCACCGAGGGTGTGCTGCACGTGTCCGCGATGGCCGCCTCGTGCGACGACGACCCGCTGAACGAGTACCCGGCCTGCCATGTCCACCAGCAGGACTGGGGCGTTCCGGTCGTGGTCGGCGACGCGGGGACGTCCCGGCTCGGGCTCGTGCTCGCCGGACTCGACGCGTAGCGCCGGCCGGAAGGCGTACGGGCGCGGGCCGTTCGGGCGGGCGTCGTTCGGGCGGGCGCCGTACGGGCGCACGTCGTCCGTCGTCCGTCAGAAGCGCTCGTTCCGGTCCACCACCGTCGGTGCGACCGGGGTGACGATCGCCCTGCGCCGGCGCGCGATGCTGGTCATGACGGCCGTGCCGATGATGCCGACGGCCATCATGATCACGCCGACCAGGTCGAGGTTGACGCTGTCGAGTTCCCAGTCGGTCGCGAACGTGAGGATCGCGCCTACCGCGATGAGAGTGATGCATCCGCCTATGCCCATGGGGGCCGCCTCTTCACAGGAGTCGTGTCGTGCCGGGTGTCGGTCATGCACCGGGTACCCCTGACCGGAACAGGCATGCGGGCGGCGGCGGTTCGGTCCGCGGGGCGCTCCGGGACGTACGCCTCCTGCATCAGCCCGCCAGGAACGCCACCAGCGCGTTCGCCAGGTGGTACGGGTCGTCCGCGCCGCACAGCTCGCGCGCGCTGTGCATGGACAGGATGGCCACGCCGATGTCGACGGTCTGGATGCCGTGCCGGGCCGCGGTGATCGGGCCGATCGTCGTGCCGCACGGCATCGCGTTGTTGGAGACGAACGTCTGCCACGGCACGCCCGCCTTCTCGCATGCCTCGGCGAACACGGCCCGGCCGCTGCCGTCCGTCGCGTACCGCATGTTCACGTTGACCTTGAGGATCGGGCCGCCGTTGGCACGCGGGTGGTGCGTCGGGTCGTGGCGCTCCCCGTAGTTGGGGTGGACGGCGTGTCCCGTGTCCGACGACAGGCAGACCGTGCCGGCGAAGGCCCGCGCGCGGTCCTCGTACGTACCCCCGCGGGCGAGCACCGAGCGCTCCAGGACCGTACCGAGCAGGGGGCCTTCGGCGCCGGTGTCCGACTGCGAGCCGTTCTCCTCGTGGTCGAAGGCGGCGAGGACCGGGATGTACGGCAGGGGCGCGCCGGAGTCCGTCGCGACCGCGGCCAGCGCCGCCGTACCCGCGTGCACCGACAGCAGGTTGTCCATCCGCGGGCCCGCCACCAGCTCGCGGTCCCTGCCGAGGTACGAGGGCGCCTCGATGGCGTGCGGCATCAGGTCCCAGCCGGTGATCTCGTCGGCCTCGACGCCCAGTTCCTCCGCGACGAAGCGGATCAGATCGCCCTCCTCGGGCTCCCCGAGGCCCCAGATCGGCTGCATGTGCCGCTGTCTGTCCAGCTTCAGGCCGTCCGTGTTGACCGAGCGGTCGAGGTGGACGGCGAGCTGCGGGACGCGCAGCAGCGCCCGGTCGACGTTGACCAGCCGGTGCGAGCCGTCGCGCAGGGTGACCCGGCCCGCGAGCCCCAGATCACGGTCGAGCCAGGTGTTGAGCAGCGTCCCGCCGTACACCTCGACGGCGATCTGGCGCCAGCCGTACGAGCCGGTGTCCGGCAGGGGCTTCACCCGCAGGTTCGGCGAGTCGGTGTGCGCGCCGACGATCCGGAACGGGGTGTGCGGCTCGGCGCCCTCCGGCACGAACCAGGCGATGAGCGCACCGCCGCGCACGACGTACCGGCCGCCCTTCGACCCGTCCCAGGCGTCCGTCTCCCGCACCTGCCGGAAGCCGGCCTTCTCCAGGCGCGCCGCGGCGTTCGCCACCGCGTGGTACGGCGACGGGCTGGCCGCGAGGTAGGACATGAGGTCGTCGGTGAGGCCGCGGTCGAAGCGGGTGGAAGTGCTCATGGGCCCAACCCTAACGACGAGGTCCGACACCGGCCCTGGCAGTAGCCGCGCAGCAGCCGCGAGCGCCGTGCGCGGGGCGCCTCCCGCACGTACGGCAGGGCACCTCCCGCGTGGTGTGCGGGAGGTGCCCTGCCGACCCGTGGTGAACCGTGGCCCCGGACCCGTGACCCCGGGCCCGTGCCCCGTGCTTAGAACGCCGCTTCGTCCAGCTCCATCAGCGTGCTGTCGACGGACTCGGCGAGCGCCCGCTCCGTCGCGACGCCCGGCAGCACGTTCGCGGCGAAGAACTTCGCGGCCGCGATCTTGCCCTGGTAGAACGCCACGTCCTTGGACGCGGCCGTCTCCAGCTTCTCCGCGGCCACGGCGGCGCCGCGCAGCAGCAGGTAGCCGACGACCACGTCGCCCGAAGCCATCAGCAGGCGGGTGGTGTTGAGGCCGACCTTGTAGATGTTCTTGACGTCCTCGCCGGTGGCCGTGAGGTCGGTCAGCATCACGCCGACGATCGCCTCCAGGTCACCTGCGGCCTTGGCGAGCGCCTCGCGGGCCGGGGCCAGCTCCGTACCGCCCGTGCCGACCGCGAGGAAGGTCTTGATCTCCTCGGAGAGGGTGTTCAGCGCCTGGCCCTGGTCGCGGACGATCTTCCGGAAGAAGTAGTCCTGGCCCTGGATCGCCGTCGTCCCCTCGTAGAGGGTGTCGATCTTGGCGTCCCGGATGTACTGCTCGACCGGGTACTCCTGGAGGTATCCGGAGCCGCCGAAGATCTGGAGCGCCTGCGCGAGCTGCTCGTACGACCGCTCGGAGCCGTACCCCTTCACGATGGGCAGCAGCAGGTCGTTGAGGCCGTGCAGCGCCTTCGTGGGCTCGCCCTCGGCCTCCTTGAACGCGATCTCGTCCTGCACCGAAGCCGTGTACATCACCAGGGCGCGCATGCCTTCCGCGTACGCCTTCTGCGTCATCAGCGAGCGGCGTACGTCGGGGTGGTGGGTGATGGTGACCTTGGGCGCGTTCTTGTCCATGAACTGCGCCAGGTCGGGGCCCTGGACGCGCTCCTTGGCGTACTCCAGCGCGTTCAGGTAACCGGTGGAGAGGGTGGCGATCGCCTTCGTGCCGACCATCATCCGCGCGAACTCGATGATGCGGAACATCTGGCGGATGCCCTCGTGCTTGTCGCCGATCAGCCAGCCCTTGGCGGGGTGGCGGTCGCCGAAGGTCAGCTCGCAGGTGTTGGACGCCTTGAGGCCCATCTTGTGCTCGACGTTCGTCGCGTAGACGCCGTTGCGCTCGCCCAGTTCGCCGGTCTCCCAGTCGAACTCGTACTTGGGCACGAGGAAGAGCGAGAGGCCCTTGGTGCCCGGTCCGGCTCCCTCGGGGCGGGCGAGGACGTAGTGGAGGATGTTCTCCGACATGTCGTGCTCACCCGAGGTGATGAAGCGCTTCACGCCCTCGATGTGCCAGGTGCCGTCCTCCTGCTCGACGGCCTTCGTACGGCCCGCGCCGACGTCCGAGCCCGCGTCCGGCTCGGTGAGGACCATCGTGGAGCCCCACTGGCGCTCGACGGCGATCGCGGCGACCTTCTTCTGCGCGTCGTTGCCCTCGTCGTGCAGGACGCCGGCGAAGGCCGGGCCCGAGGCGTACATCCACACGGCGGGGTTGGCGCCGAGCAGCAGCTCCGCGTAGGCCCAGATCAGGGAGCGCGGGGAGGTCGTGCCGCCGATCTCCTCCGGCAGGCCGAGACGCCAGTACTCCGCGTCCATGTATGCCTGGTAGCTCTTCTTGAAGGCGGCAGGGACCGGCGCCGTGTTCGTCTCCGGGTCGAAGACCGGCGGGGTGCGGTCGGCCTCGGCGAACGACTCCGCGAGATCGTTCTCCGCGAGGCGGGTGACCTCTTCGAGGATGCTCCTGGCGGTCTCGACGTCCATCTCCGCGAACGGGCCCGTCCCGTACAGCTTGTCGCGCCCGAGGACCTCGAAGAGGTTGAACTCGATGTCGCGGAGATTCGACTTGTAGTGCCCCATGGCGACGACTCCGTAAGGATCGGGAAGGCGGAAAGGCAGGAGGCAGATCCCTCATGCGTATGCCAGTACCGGTTGGTAGCTACCGATGATGCTACCCATCGGTAATAAGATGCAACCCCGCACCGGGGCCCGCGGGCGATGTGTGACGTGGTAGACGGGGATCCCAGGGGCGCCATTCCTCAGTACTCTTGCGTCCATGTACGGCTACGACCAGAACATGGGCGCTCAGCAGCAGTACGCGCACCCGCAGCAGCAGCCGATGGGTGGCGCCGGCGCGGGCGGGTACGCCGAGCAGCCGCTGTATCCGGAACCGTCGCCTCCGTCGCTGGGCGACGCCGTGCGGGCGTTCACGACGGGGTCGCTCCAGGCCGAGGACTTCCAGCAGATCTTCGCGACGTCGAAGGTCTACTGCCCGCGGGGTGACAACCCCGGGTTCCTGGCGCTGCACAACACCCAGCAGCCGGTGATCCCCATGTTCAGCACGCTCAAGGAGCTGCGGCGCTACGCGGGCAAGGAGTCGAAGTACTTCGTGATCACCGGGGCCGAGGTGATCGACCTGCTGCCGACGGGGTACGGCTTCGTGCTCGACATGGAGGGCGAGCACCGGATGGTGTTCGACGCGAAGGCGGTCGAGCAGATGGTGGACTTCGCGATGAGGCGCATGTACGGCTGAGCACGCCGTCCCCCGATCCTGACGAGGGCCCGTACCGCACCGGTACGGGCCCTTCTTCCGTCCGGAAAGCGTCCGGAAAGCGTCTGGAAGGCGTCCGGGAATACGGCACGCCTTGCGGGATGTTCACTGTTCAACTAAATTGACGCAAGAGAGCCTGAGGAGGCCGTCATGCCCGCAGTGACCGTCGAAAACCCGCTGACCCTGCCCCGTGTGACGGCTCCGGCCGACGCCGTGGCCCGTCCCGTGCTCGCCGTCACGACCGCGCCCGGCGGCTTCGAGGGCGAGGGATTCCCGGTGCGCCGCGCGTTCGCGGGGATCGACTACAAGCGCCTCGACCCGTTCATCATGATGGATCAGATGGGTGAGGTGGAGTACGCGCCGGGAGAGCCGAAGGGGACCCCCTGGCACCCGCACCGCGGCTTCGAGACGGTCACGTACATCATCGACGGGATATTCGACCACCAGGACAGCCAGGGCGGTGGCGGCACCATCACCAACGGCGACACCCAGTGGATGACGGCGGGCTCGGGCCTGCTGCACATCGAGGCGCCGCCGGAGTCGCTGGTCACCTCCGGCGGGCTGTTCCACGGCCTCCAGCTCTGGGTGAACCTGCCAGCCTCCGACAAGATGATGGACCCGCGCTACCAGGACATCCGCGGCGGCCAGGTCCAGCTTCTGACCTCGCCCGACGGCGGCGCGCTGCTGCGGGTCATCGCGGGCGCCCTGGACGGCCACGAGGGCCCCGGCGTCACCCACACCCCGATCACGATGATCCACGCCACGCTGCGGCCGGGCGCCGAGGTGACGCTGCCGTGGCGCGAGGACTTCAACGGTCTCGCGTACGTCCTGGCCGGGCGCGGCGCGGTCGGCACGGAGCGCCGTCCGGTCCACACCGGCCAGACAGCGGTCTTCGGCGCGGGCGGCTCGCTCACCGTACGGGCCGACGCGACGCAGGACGCGCACACGCCGGACCTGGAGGTCGTGCTCCTGGGCGGGCAGCCGATCAGGGAGCCGATGGCGCACTACGGCCCGTTCGTGATGAACAGTCACGCCGAGCTGAAGCAGGCATTCGAGGACTTCCAGGCGGGCCGCCTGGGCACGGTTCCGGCGGAACGCGCCTAGGTCGTCCGTTCGGGAGCGCGCGTAGGGCCTCCCGTTCGGGAACGCGCCTAGGGTCTTCCGTTCGGGAACGCGCCTAGGGTCTCCCGTTCGGGAACCCGCGGAGGCTCTTCCGTTCGCCCGGGTGACGGTGCGTCACCCGGGCGGTGGGCAGCGCAGGACAAGGCCGCCCGGCCGTGGTCGGCTGGGAGCGTGCAGACGCCGCCGAACCCCCTCCTCCCCGAGAGCGCGCGGCGCCTCGCCGCGTGGTGCGGGGTCGTGCTGCTGGTCTCCGGGGTCGGGGCCGTCGCGATCTGGCTGTGTGTCACCTTCAAGACGGCCGTCACCCCCGTCCTGCTCGCCCTTCTCGGCACCGCGCTGCTCGGCCCGCTCCACCGCCGGCTGATCGCGCTGCGGCTCAACGCGTCGCTCGCCTCCGCGCTGACCTGCGTCGCCATCGTGGGCGTGGTGGGCGGCGCCGGGTACATCGTCGTCAGCGCGCTCGTCGACACCGGGGACCAGATCGTCGCCTCGCTGCGCCAGGCGGGCCAGGCGGTGGGCAAGCACTTCGGCGGGGCCGCCGGGACCTCGCTGGGAGATCTGGCGAAGAACGCCAAGGACCTCGTCGGGAAGTTCGGCACCACCGCCGCCTCCGGGGTGCTCACCGGGATCAGCGTCGTCGGGGAGCTGATCGCCACCGCCGTCCTCGCGCTGCTGCTGGTCTTCTTCTTCCTGCGGGACGCGTCCCGGGCGGCCCGCGCGCTCCGGGGGTTCGCCCCGGGACACGCCGGGCGGGCCGTCGAGGCGATGGGGCGCCGCGCGTTCGGGGCCGTCGAGGGGTTCATGCGCGGGACGACCCTGATCGCGCTCATCGACGCGATCTGCATCACCGTGGGCCTGCTGATCCTGCGGGTGCCCGGCGCGGTCGGGCTGGGGGCGCTGGTCTTCGTCGGCGCGTACATCCCGTACCTCGGTGCCCTGATCTCCGGCGCCGTCGCCGTGCTGGTCGCCCTGGTCGACCGGGGGTGGGTGATCGGGCTCTGGGCGCTCGGGGTGGTGCTCGCCGTCCAGGTGCTGGAGGGGCATCTGCTCCAGCCGATGATCCAGAGCCGTACGGTGCAGATGCATCCCGCCGTGGTGATGCTGGCGATCACGGCGGGCGCGAGCGTCGCCGGGATCCTGGGCATGCTGCTGGCCGTACCGCTGACGGCCGCCGCGTTCGGGGTGCTCTCCGAGGTGAGAAAACGTTACGCCGCGGACTCCTCCACCGGATCCGACGGCCCGGACGGTACCGCCGCCCCGCCTCCGCCGTCCTCGTAGAGCTCGAACCAGGTGCACTTCCCCTCGCCCCGCGGGTCCACCCCCCACGCGTCCGCCAGGATCTCCAGCAGCACCAGCCCCCGCCCGCTGGACGCCAGCTCGCCGGGGCGCCGGCGGTGCGGCAGGTCGTCGCTGGTGTCCGCGACCTCGATCCGCAGCCGGCGCGCTCCGTGCTCGCCCCGCGCCTCCGCGACCAGCAGCGCGTCACCGTCGGTGTGGACGAGCACGTTGGTCAGTATCTCGGAGACCATCAGCTCCGCCGCGTCGACCTGCTCGGGGTCCGCCCAGTCGTGCAGCAGATCGCGGAGCTGGCGCCGGGCGCCCGCGATCCGCTCCGGTTCGGCCTGCGCGATGGTCAGCGCGGTCCTGCGGGCGGGCGTCCTGGCGGTACGGGAGGCCGCGCCGTCCCGGTCGCGGGAGAGCAGCAGGAGCGCGATGTCGTCCTCGCGGCGGTCGGCGAGCGGCCCGGTCGTGTAGTACGAGGTGGGGCCGTGCACGGCCTGGACCAGGGCGTCCGCGAGCTTCTCCAGCTCGGCGGCGCCGTCGAGCCGGGCGCCCGCCTCCGTACGGCCCTCCCCGGTACGGCCCTCTCCCGACGCGCCGCCGTCCGACCCGCCCTCGCCCGAACCGCCGCCGTCCGGGGCGCGTCGTACGCCGCCCCGTAGGGGCCGCTCGGGCTGTTCCAGTACGGGGCGCAGCCGCTCCCAGCCCGTCGCGAGATCGTGCCCGCCCGTCTCGATCAGCCCGTCCGTGCAGAGCATCAGCAGCTCGCCGGGGCCGAGCTGGAGCCGGGTCGTCGGATAGTCGGAGTCGGCCTCGATCCCGAGGGGCAGCCCGCCCGCGGTCTGCCGGATGACCGCCGTGCCGTCGGCGGTACGGATCACCGGGTCCGGATGGCCGGCGCGGGCGATGTCGAGGGTGCCCGTCTCCGGGTCGACCTCCAGGTAGAGGCAGGTCGCGAAGCGGGGCCCTGCCAGGGCGTCGGGACCGCTGTCGGAGCCCGCGGTCCCCGGGAACAGCCCGGCCGGGGCGCCGGGCTCGCCGGCCGGGCTGCCGCCGGGGGCGCCGTCCTGCCCCGGATGGTGCTGGAGCCCGGCGAGGAAGCGGGAGGCGCGGGAGAGCACCGCGTCCGGGCGGTGCCCCTCGGCGGCGTACGCCCGCAGCGCGATCCTGAGCTGGCCCATCAGGCCGGCCGCGTGGACGTCATGGCCCTGCACGTCCCCGATGACCAGCGCGAAGCGTCCGCCCGACCGGTCGCCGCCCCGTCCGTCCGGCAGCGGGATCATGTCGTACCAGTCGCCGCCCACCTGGAGGCCGCCGCCGGTCGGCACGTACCGCGCCGCCACCGTCATCCCCGGGATCTCGGGCCCCAGCCGCGGCATCATCGAGCGCTGGAGGCCGATCGACAGCTCGCGCTCGGACTCGGCGACGCCCGCGCGGGCCAGGGCCTGCGCGAGCATGCGCGCGACGGTGGTCAGCACGGAGCGTTCGTCCGGGGAGAAGGCGACCCGGTGTTTGAAGGCCGCCATCCAGGTGCCGAGGGTGCGGCCCGCCACGACCAGCGGGACGAACGCCCAGGAGCTGCGGTCGAAGCGCTGGACGTACTGCCAGGTGGCGGGGTACTGGCGCTCGTACGCCTCAGGTGTCGGCAGATAGACGGCGCGGCCGGTCCTGACGACCTCGGCGGCCGGATAGTCCGTGTCGAGCGACATCTCCTCGAAGGGGCCCACGTCCCCGGCGTCGTGCCCGTGGTGCCCGATGATCCGCAGCCGCTGCCCCGAGGGGCCGCCGGTGAGGCCCCCGGAGACGCCGAAGACCGCCAGGCCGTCCGGCGAGAACCCGGGCATGGAGAGGGACGCGGCGACCCGCAGGACCTCGGCGGTGGAGCGCGCCTCGGCCAGCGCGCGCCCCGCGTCCAGCAGGAACGCCTCGCGGGAGCGGCGCCAGTCGCCGGTGATGGAGCTGCCCTCGACGGCGGTGCCGGGGCGCGGCTCGCTGACCTCCTGGACCGTACCGAACAGTTCGAATTCCTCGTCGCCGTCCGGCCGGCTGGTGACGACGGGCTTGGCGCGGCTGCGTACCGTACGGACGACCCGGCTGTCGCCGTCCATCACGCGCAGCCGGACCTCGGCGAGGGTGGACTCGGCGACGGCGAGGCGTACGACGCCCTCGATCTCGTTCCAGTCGACGGGGTGGAGCCGGGCGCGGACGGCGGCCTTCGTGGTCTGCAGGGGTTCGGCGGGCCAGCCGAAGAGCCGGGCGGCCTCGGCGTCGAGGGTGACCGATCCGGAGATCAGGTCCCAGCGCCACAGGCCGGTGCCGATCGCGGTCAGGACATCCTCGGTTCGCATTGTCCCACTTTATGAATATGTGCGGAGCGAACGCCACTGAGGGCGGTGTCGGACACGGGCGGTAGCCTGTTATGGCCAAACGAGTTTTCCCGAAATTGGGTTGGCCAACAGGTGGCGCCCACTCCACTCCGACTGCCAAGACTGGATGAAACGACGATGCACCGGTACAGGTCCCACACCTGCGGCCAGCTCCGCGCCTCTGACGTCGGCGCCGACGTCCGGCTGAGCGGCTGGCTGCACAATCGCCGAGACCTGGGCGGCATCCTCTTCATCGATCTCCGTGACCACTACGGTCTGGTGCAGCTCGTCGCCCGCCCCGGCACGCCCGCCAACGAGGAGCTGTCCAAGCTCACCAAGGAGACCGTCGTCCGTATCGACGGCAAGGTCTCCGCGCGCGGTGCGGAGAACGTGAACCCGGAGCTGCCGACCGGCGAGATCGAGATCGAGGTCTCCGAGGTCGAGATCCTCGGCGCGGCCGGGCCCCTGCCGTTCACGGTCAACGCGGAGGACGGCGTCAACGAGGAGCGGCGCCTGGAGTACCGCTTCCTCGACCTGCGCCGCGAGCGCATGCACCGCAACATCCTGCTGCGCACGGCCGTGGTCTCCGCGATCCGGCACAAGATGACCGCCCTCGGCTTCAACGAGATGGCGACCCCGATCCTCACCGCGACCTCCCCCGAGGGCGCGCGCGACTTCGTCGTCCCCTCGCGGCTGAACCCGGGCAGGTTCTACGCGCTGCCGCAGGCGCCGCAGCAGTTCAAGCAGCTCCTGATGATCTCGGGCTTCGACCGCTACTTCCAGATCGCGCCCTGCTTCCGCGACGAGGACGCGCGCGCGGACCGCTCGCCGGGCGAGTTCTACCAGCTCGACGTCGAGATGAGCTTCGTCGAGCAGGAGGACGTCTTCCGGCCGATCGAGAAGCTCATGACGGAGCTGTTCGAGGAGTTCGGCGGCGGCCGGCACGTCACCTCGCCGTTCCCGCGGATCCCGTTCCGCGAGTCCATGCTGAAGTACGGCAACGACAAGCCCGACCTGCGCGCCCAGCTCGAACTGGTCGACATCTCGGACGTCTTCGAGAACTCCGAGTTCAAGGCGTTCGCGGGCAAGCACGTCCGCGCCCTGCCGGTGCCGGACACGGCCGGACAGTCCCGGAAGTTCTTCGACGGCCTCGGCGAGTACGCGGTCGAGCACGGCGCGAAGGGCCTCGCCTGGGTCCGGGTCGGCGAGGACGGGTCGCTGGCGGGACCGATCGCCAAGTTCCTGACGGAGACCGACGTCAAGGTCCTCACGGAGCGGCTGGCGCTGGTCCCGGGGCACGCGGTCTTCTTCGGCGCGGGCGCCTTCGACGAGGTCTCCAAGATCATGAGCGCGGTGCGCGTCGAGGCCGCCAAGCGCGCCGGGCACTTCGAGGAGGGCGTCTTCCGGTTCTGCTGGATCGTCGACTTCCCGATGTACGAGAAGGACGAGGAGACCGGGAAGATCGACTTCTCGCACAACCCGTTCTCGATGCCCCAGGGCGGCCTGGACGACCTGGAGTCGAAGGACCCGCTGGACATCCTGGCGTGGCAGTACGACATCGTCTGCAACGGCATCGAGCTGTCGTCCGGCGCGATCCGTAACCACGAACCCGAGCTGATGATCAAGGCGTTCGAGATCGCGGGCTACGACCGCGAGACCGTGGAGCACGAATTCGCCGGCATGCTCAAGGCGTTCCGCCTCGGCGCCCCGCCGCACGGCGGCATTGCCCCGGGCGTGGACCGGATCGTCATGCTGCTGGCGGACGAGCCGAACATCCGCGAGACGATCGCCTTCCCGCTCAACGGCAACGCGCAGGACCTGATGATGGGCGCGCCGACGGAGCTGGACGAGACGCGGCTGCGCGAGCTGAACATCGCGCTCCGCAAGCCGGTGACGAAGTCGGCGAAGCCGACGGAGTAACGGCCGGAGCAGCGGGCCCCGCTCCCCGCGACCCGCTCCCCGCGTACCGCCTTGTGTCCCGCCCTTCGCACTGCCGAGGGGCGGGACGCGGTGTGTGTACGGGGGTGGGGTGGGCCGGCGACCGGTCTACCGCATCCCGGGCAGGCGCCGCAGCTCGCTGATCCTCATCAACCGGGCGAGGAGGAGGTAGACCAGCGCCGTCGTGAGCGTCCCCGCTGCCAGCGCGACGGCGGTGGGCCACGTCCCGGTTCCCGGCCCGGCGCACGCACGGGCGGCCAGCCAGCCCAGCCCCGCGGCCGGGACGGCGGCGCACAGCAGTTTCCCGTAGGTACGGCGCAGGGCTCCGTCATCGATACGGCCGCCCACTCTCCTGCGCAGCAGAGCCGAGGTGAGCGCGAGGCCCGCCACGTAGGAGAGGGTGTAGGCCCCCGCCATGCCGACCACGGCCCAGCGTGTCGGCAGCAGCAGATGGCAGGCGGTGGCCAGCGCGATGTTCACCCCGGCGATCCAGGTGGCCATGAGGAACGGGGTACGCGTGTCCTCGAAGGCGTAGAAGCCGCGCAGCAGCAGGTACTGGGCGGAGAACGGGATGAGCCCCAGCCCGAACGCCTGCAGCATGTAACCCATCGGGCGGACCGAGGCGGCGTCCGCCGCTCCGTGCGCGAACACCAGAGTGGCGATCTGCGGCCCGAACGCGAGGAAGAACAGGGCGGCGGGGACGATGACGACGCCGCTGGCGCGCAGGGCCCGCGAGAGGTCAGCGCGCAGATCCGTCATCCGGCCTTCGGCGGCGGCCCGGCTCATGCGCGGCAGCAGCGCCGTCACCAGGGACACGGTCACGATCGACTGCGGCAGAAGCCAGATGGTCTGCGCGTAGGTGTACGCCGAGTAGCCCGCTCCGGCGTGGGGAAGCTTCTGGTCGGCGGCGTTGGCGTAGTTCGTCACCACGGTCAGGGCGACCTGGTTGGCCAGGACGAACAACAGGGTCCACTTCGCGGCGTGGACGCTCCTGCCGAGCCCGGTGCCCCGCCAGTCGAACCGCGGCCGGAACCGGAAACCCGCCGCTCGCGCGAAGGGGATCAGCGCCAGGGCCTGCAAGGCGATGCCTGCCGTCGTTCCGATCCCCAGCAGGCGGACCTGGTCGGCGGTGATGTCCTCGACCCGGGCGGGGATCGTCATCAGCCCCAGATAGGCGGCGAACATGCCGACGAGGACGACGTTGTTCAGCACCGGCGTCCACATCATCGCGCCGAATTTCTCACGGGCGTTCAGGACCTGCCCGTAGATGCCGAACAGGCCGTAGAAGAAGATCTGCGGCAGCAGAAACCTCGCGAACGTCACCGTCAGCTCGAACGCCTCGTGGCTGCCCGGGGTGTCCCGCATGTACAGCCCGACGATCCCCGGCGCCGCCCAGACCGCCAGGGCCGTACCCACCCCCAGCACGCAGACGACGAGCGTGACCAGACGCTGCTCGTAGGCCCGCCCGCCGTCGGGCTCCGTCGTGCGGGCGCGCACCAACTGCGGTACCAGTACGGCGTTGAGCGCCCCGCCGATCAACAGCGTGTACAGGCTCGTCGGCACGGTGTTCGCCGTGTTGTACGTACTGGCCAGCAGGCCCGTTCCCAGCGCCGCCGCCTGTAGCACCTGACGGATCAGGCCCGTCGCCCGCGACACCACCGTGCCGAGGGCCATCAGCAGGGACGAACGTGCCAGACCGTCCTTGTCCTGCTTCCCCCGGACGGCACGCCGCCCCTTGGTCCGCTGCTCGGGCACCACAGCGCCTACGTCGGCCTTCGCCCCCTCAACCATGCGGCCAACCTAGCGCCCCAAGATCCCCGGCCCGAACGCCGGTCGCGGCCGGTTACTTGCGCAGCAGCAGGGTGAGGCCCGCCACCACCAGGCCCAGGGCCACCGCCGATGCGCCGTAGGCCAGGCGGTGGGACCTCAGGCCGGGGAGGAAGCGGTCGACGGCGATGCGGCCGGGGCCGGTGAGGGCCAGGGCGGCGGCGCCCGCGGTGAGCAGGATCTCGTACTCGACGCCGGCCGGGGCGAAGAAGCTGCCGGTGCCCTTGACGGCGAGGGCGTTGACCATCGTGCCGACGACGGCGGCGCCCATCAGCGGTGTGAGCAGGCCGATAGCCAGGCCGAGGCCGCCCAGGGTCTCGGTCAGCCCGGCGACGACGGCGAACGCCTTGCCGGAGGGGTAGCCGCTCGCCGAGAAGAACGCGCCGGTGCCGTCCAGGCCGCCGCCGCCGAACCAGCCGAAGAGCTTCTGGCTGCCGTGCGCGGCCATCGTCAGGCCGAGGACGACGCGGAGCAGGAGGAGGCCGACGTCGTAGGCGTGGGGCGTGGAGGCGTGGGCGCGGTCTCCGGGGGCGGCGCCGGGGCGGGACAGCGGGGCGAGGGTGCTGGTGGGGGAGGGCATGAGTGCGTTCTCTCCTGGAGGTGAAGGGGGTGGGGGCCGCTTCGGTGAGGCCGTTCCGTGCCGTGCCGTTCCGTGCCGTGCCGTGCCCTGCCGTGCCTGGCTCGGTGAGCCGTGGGCCCGTGGGGCATGAGCCCGGAGTCATTCTTGAAAGTTTAAGCAAAGGCTCGCGTTTACGACCGTACACAGTGATTTGAATTTGAACAACCAGGGTCGCCGGAGCCTAGGATGGCGGCCATGGACGAACCCCGCTGGCTGGACGAGCACGAGATGGCCGCGTGGCGCGGGTTCATCGCCGCCGGCATCCTTCTGGAGCGCCGCCTCGACCAGCAGCTCAAGGAGGACGCGGGCCTCTCCCATCCCCAGTACGAGATCCTGTCGCGCCTCGGCGACGCGCCCGGCGGCGAGCTGCGGATGAGCGGACTGGCGGATCTGCTGCTCACCTCGAAGAGCGGCCTCACCTACCAGGTCGGGCAACTGGAGAAGGCCGGTCTCGTCAGCCGCCGCGCCTGCTCCTCCGACGTACGCGGTGTCGTCGCCGCCCTCACCGACGCGGGCCGTGAGCGGCTGCGCGACTCCGCCCCCGGGCATGTCGCGCTCGTCCGCGAGTTGCTCATCGACGTCCTCGACCGCGAGCAGCTCGCCGCTCTCGCCGACAGCCTCGGCACGGTCAGCCGGAGGCTGAGGAGCGGAACGGAGGCAACCTGATCGGTCCCCCACCGCGTTCCACTCACGTGAGGGATCGAACAGGATGGCGAGGGCGGGCCGATGGATCCGGGCGACGGCGACTTCGAGGCGTTCGTCACGGCCCGGGGGCCCCGGCTGCTGCGGGTGGCGTGGCTGCTCACCGGGGACGCGCATCTCGCGGAGGACCTGCTCCAGAGCACGCTCGCGAAGGTCTGGCCCAAGTGGCCCCGGATAGCGGCGGAACGGCCGGAGGCGTACGTACGCAAGGCGATGGTGCACCTGCACGCCTCCTGGTGGCGGCGGCGCTGGCGCGGGGAGCTGCCGTACGGCGAACTCCCGGACACGGCCTGGCCGTCCGACGCGTACGCGAGGGTGGACCTGGAGCAGTCGCTGGCGGCGGCCGTACGGTCCCTGCCGGTGCGGCAGCGGGCGGTCGTCGTGCTCCGCTACTTCGAGGACCTGAGCGTCGAGGACACCGCGGCCACCCTCGGCTGCTCCACCGGCACGGTCAAGAGCCAGTCGTCCCGTGCCCTGCGCACGCTGCGGGAGCTGCTGCCCGTGCCCGTGGAAGGCGGTGACCGCCGTGGGTGACACCGATGACACGGGTGGGGCCACGGGGGCGGATCAGGATCGCCGTGAGGCCGCCGAGGGGCGGGAGTTGCGCGTCCTCCTCGAACGGGCCGCGCCCCGGCTGCCCAGCCCCGAAGGGCGGCTGGAGCAGGTACGGGAGCGGATCGTACGGGGCCGCCGCAGGCGCCGTACGGCCGGAGCCGCCGCGGCGGCCGTGACCGGGCTCGTGCTGGCCGGCGCGGTGCTGCCCGGCGTTCTGCGGGGCGGGCCCGAGCAGGTGCTGCCCGCCGCGACCGTGCCCGGCCCCGTCCCCACCGCCGGCTCCTCGGAGTCCACGGCACGGGACCGGTCGGGTGAAACACCCACCCCGGACGGCGCCTACGTCAGCTTCCCGCACCTACGGGGTCTGACGCTGCGTCCGCCGTCCCGCTGGTACGCGGTCGACGTGCCGCCGGACGGCCCGTCCGGAGCGCCGGCCCGGGGCTTCGTCTCGTCCCGGCCGCTCACGCCGTACGACGCGACCTGCCCGGTCGAGCGGCGGTCCGACTGTCCGCCGGTCCGGACGCTCGGCCCGGGCGGCGCGCTGGTCACGCTGGTCGTGCGGGGAGCGGAGACACCGGAGACACCGGCGACGACGGTCCGGGACCGGTCCGAGCCGCGCCTCCTGGCGGAGACCTCCCCTGGGTGCCGGCGGATCGGCGGGACGCGCGAGTACAGCGCCCTGCTGGGCGGTGCGGTGGACCACTCCGAAGCCCCCACCGCCGCCCCCGGCACCGGGGAACCCGCCTCCGTCGATCCGGTCGCCACCGTCAGCCTGTGTGTCGCGGGCGACGCGCCGGGGAGCGTGGAGGCCGTCCATACGATGATCAGCGGCGCAGACTTCACCGCAGGAAGCACGCCCGTCCGTCCTTCCGCCTCCTCCTGGAACACGAAATGAGAGGCCCGTACATGTCTGTGCGCACAGTTCGCAGAGGACTCCGGCTGGCCGCCGCGCTGCTGGCGACCGGTCTGCTGCTCACCGGCTGCGCGGGGGGCGGGGGCGGCGTGCGCGACGCGGGCCGGGCGGAGACGGCGGACAAGGCCGGAACGGGGTCGGGTTCCGTCGCCGCCGCCGCGAGCGGCGCTGACAAAGGCGGCGCCGACAAGGGCGGCGGTGCCGGCACCGGCGCGTCAGGACCGCTGGAGGCGCGCGGCGCCGAGGCGCGGGAGATCCCCGATTTGGGCCCGGAGACCCGCGCCCAGATCCCCTCGGACACCCGCCAGGCCGTGGTGGTGACCGGCATCAACCGTGACTCCAACCTCGCCTCCGTCGTCGTCCACGAGCGCGACCCGGTCACCGGCTGGGAGCCCGTCACCGACACCTGGCCCGCGCACAACGCGCTGGAGGGGTGGACCGACGACCACAACCAGGGCGATCTGCGCTCGCCCATCGGCGTGTACGGGCTGACCGACGCGGGCGGCCGGCTGGCCGATCCGGGTTCGAGGCTCCCGTACGACCAGGGCCCGGCCTTCTCCGTCACGGGCACCGGGTTCGAGGGCGAGCCGCTCGAAGGCTCCTTCGACTACGTCGTCGCGATCAACTACAACCGTGTGCCGGGCAACACCCCGCTCGACTGGACCCGGCCGCTCGGTGACGACAAGGGCGGCGGCATCTGGATCCACGTGGACCACGGCGGACCCACCCAGGCGTGTGTCTCCGTACCCCTCGACCGGATGAAGGAGCTGCTGCGCACGCTGGACCCGGAGAAGAAGCCGGTCGTGGTGATGGGCGACGCGGACTCGCTGGCTCTCTGAGCTTCTCTGAGCTTCCGAGCTCTCCGAGCCTCTCTGAGCTCTCCGAGCCTCTCTGACGTTGGGTGATGTGGTGTTCACAGCTCACGCCCAGGTCGCTGCCAGCTTGGCTGCCTAGTCTCCCGTGTCATGACAGAGACACAAGAGCCTTTGGGGAAACGGGACTTGATCCGCCGCAGGGCGGTACTCGCGGGCGGCGCGGCCATCGCCGCCACCGGTATCGCGGCGGCGGCCGTCACCACCGCGTCGGCGGGCGAGGACACGGCGGCCTCGTCCACCGGCACCTCGCCCGGCGCCACCGCGACCGGTGACGGCGAGCTGTGCTACCGGCTCACCTCGCAGACCACCGAGGGTCCGTACTACATCGACGCCGACAAGATCCGGAAGGACATCACCGAGGACAGGGAGGGCATCCCCATGACCCTCCGCCTCAAGGCGATCGACTCGGACACCTGCAAGCCGCTGCCGGGCGCGGCCGTCGACATCTGGCACTGCGACGCGCTGGGCCTCTACTCGGGTTACGAGGACAGCTCCACCGGTGGCGGCACGCCGCCCACGGGCGCCCCGCCCACCGACGCGCCCACGGACACCCCCACCGGAACGCCGCCGACCGGCGGTCCCGGCAGTCCCGGCGGCCACGAGGAGCCGACCGACGACAAGCGGTACCTGCGGGGCACCTCGCTCACCGACAAGCACGGCTTCGTCGAGTTCAGGACGGTCTTCCCGGGCTGGTACCGGGGCCGCGCCGTGCACATCCACACCAAGGTGCACGTCGGCGGGAAGATGACCGACGCCGGGTACGAGGGCGGGCACACCTGCCACACCGGCCAGTTCTTCTTCGAGGAGGCCGCGGTCCTCGACTCCGCGAAGATCGCGCCGTACTCGACCAGCACGACGGAGCGCACGACGCTCACCGAGGACACCATCTACGACCAGAGCGGTGTCCAGGGCGGGCTGCTGAAGCTCTCGTACCGCAAGAACGACATGGCGCGCGGTGTCGTCGGCACCATCACCATGGGCGTCGACCCGGACGAGACCCACGACGGCACCGACCTCTGAGTCCACCCCTGAGTCACCCCTGAGTCGACCTCTGAGCCGGCCATGAAACAGGGCCCGGGACCAGGCGTACCAGCCTGGTTCCGGGCCCTGCCTCGTGCACGTGTGTACGGCGTTACGCCGCCGGCTCCTCCAGACGCGGGAAGAGCACCGCGCCCTTCGTCACCGTCGAGCCGGCCGGCAGCAGGCCCCACGTGCCCGCGTCCTGGACCCGCTGGCCGTCGAGCGCGCCCAGCGACGCGGCGGCGCCGAGCGAGTCCCACAGCTTCTGCGAGGTCTCCGGCATCACCGCGTTGAGCAGGACGGCGAGCGCCCGCAGCGACTCCGAGGCCGTGTAGAGGATCGTCGCGAGCCGCGCGCGGCCCTCGTCCGAGTCGTCCTTGGCGACCTTCCAGGGCTCCTGCTCGGTCAGATAGCCGTTGACCTGCTTGACGAAGTCGAAGATCGCGGCGATCCCGCCCGCGAAGTCCAGCTCCTCGCCGATCTTCCGGTCGGCCTCGGCGACCGCCGTGGCCAGCCCGTCCCGTACCGCCTGCTCGGCGTCGCCGGGGGCGGCGTCGGCCGGCAGCGCCCCGCCGAAGTACTTGCCGACCATGGCCGCGACGCGCGAGGCGAGGTTGCCGTAGTCGTTGGCCAGCTCGGAGGTGTAGCGGGCGCTGAAGTCCTCCCAGGAGAACGAGCCGTCCTGCCCGAAGGCGATGGCCCGCAGGAAGTACCAGCGGTACGCGTCGACGCCGAAGTGCGAGGTCAGGTCCTGCGGCTTGATGCCGGTCAGGTTCGACTTCGACATCTTCTCGCCGCCGACCATCAGCCAGCCGTTGGCGGCGACCCGGCCGGGGACGGGCAGCCCCTGCGCCATCAGCATGGCGGGCCAGATGATCGCGTGGAAGCGCAGGATGTCCTTGCCGACCAGGTGCACGTCGGCGGGGAAGGTCGTGTCGAACTTCTCCTGGTTGGCGCCGTAGCCGACCGCTGTCGCGTAGTTCAGCAGGGCGTCGACCCAGACGTAGATCACATGCTTCTCGTCCCACGGCACCGGGACGCCCCAGTCGAAGGTCGAGCGCGAGATCGAGAGGTCCTGGAGGCCCTGCTTGACGAAGTTCACGACCTCGTTGCGGGCGGACTCGGGCTGGATGAAGCCGGGGTTGGCCTCGTAGTGCGCGAGGAGCTTCGGACCGTACTCACTGAGCTTGAAGAAGTAGTTCTCCTCCTTGAGGATCTCCACCGGCTTCTTGTGGATCGCGCACAGCTTGACGCCGTCCTCGTCCTCGATCAGATCGCCGGGGAGCTTGTACTCCTCGCAGCCCACGCAGTACGGGCCCTCGTAGCCGCCCTTGTAGATCTCGTCCTTGTCGTACAGGTCCTGCACGAACTCCTGCACACGGTCCGTGTGCCGCTTCTCCGTGGTCCGGATGAAGTCGTCGTTCGCGATGTTCAGGTGCTCCCAGAGGGGCTTCCACGCCTCCTCGACGAGCTTGTCGCACCACTCCTGCGGGGTCACCCCGTTCGCTTCGGCGGTGCGCATGATCTTCTGACCGTGCTCGTCCGTGCCGGTGAGGTACCACACCTTCTCACCGCGCTGGCGGTGCCAGCGGGTGAGCACGTCCCCTGCGACGGTCGTGTAGGCGTGGCCCAGGTGAGGAGCGTCGTTGACGTAGTAAATGGGGGTGGTGACGTAGAACGCCTTCCCACCCTGCTCTTCGGATCCAGTGGCCGCCATGCTCGAAATGGTATCGGCCCGGAACCGGTGCCTTCACATCGATAAACCACCGTTGCTACCCGGTGGAGACCTCGGGGAAACAGCCGTCGCGGTAGACAGGCACATCCTGGGAGGGAATGGGCATCATGTACAAGGCGGGGCGCCGGATGAGACGTGGGACGGACGCGGGGGCGGATACGGATACGGACACGGGGGCCGGGGCGGAGACGGGGCCAGGAGCAGCGGCGGGGCCGGGGCCGGTGACGGCAGCGGCAGCGGGGCCGGGGAGAGGGACAGGGGACGACAGCATGCGCGTACTGGTCGCCGAGGACGAGGAGGTCCTGGCCGAACTGGTGGCCACCGGGCTGCGCCGGGCGGGCTTCGCCGTCGACACCGTGTACAGCGGGGACGCCGCCCTCGCCTATCTGGGCCTGCACGACTACGACGTCGTCGTCCTCGACCGCGACCTGCCCCGCGTCCACGGCGACGACGTCGCGCGCAAGCTGGTCGCCGAGTCGTCCCGTACCCGCATCCTGATGCTCACCGCCTCCGCCTCCCTGGAGGACCGCGTCGAAGGGCTCGACCTGGGCGCCGACGACTATCTGGGCAAGCCCTTCGACTTCCCCGAGCTGGTCTCGCGGGTGCGCGCCCTGCGGCGGCGCAGCGCCCGGCCCGTACCGCCGCAACTGGAGCGGTACGGGGTGCGGCTCGACTCCGTACGGCGGACCGCGTCGCGGGACGGGGTGGCGCTGGACCTCTCGCCCAAGGAGTTCTCCGTCCTCCAGATCCTGCTGGAGGCGGACGGGGCGCCCGTCTCGACCGAGGAGCTGCTGGAGCGCGCGTGGGACGCGCACGCGGATCCGTTCACCGGGGCGGTACGGGTCTGCCTGAGCAAGCTGCGGTCCAAGCTCGGGGACCCGCCGCTGATCCGTACGGTGCCGGGAGCGGGGTACGCCCTGTGAGCCCCAGGCCCGCGACTCCGGCGAACCGGTCCATGAGCCCTGCGGCCTCGGCGCGGGCCCGGTGGCTCCGTCCGCTCACCGGCTCCACCATCCGTACGCGGATCGCGCTCGTCTACGGCGGCGTCTTCCTCGTCCTCGGCGGCTGTCTGCTGACCATCGTCAACCTCCTCTCCAACGCGGGCACCCAGATGGAGGCCGCGGAGATCGCCGCCCGGGTGGCGCCGGCCCAGGTGGCGCCCGTCATCCAGCCGCAGTCCGTGACGCGGCTGATCGGCGAGCAGCAGATCGCGCCCGTCACGGTCACCCAGGTCGCCGACAACGTGACGAACGCGGCCTCCGACGAGATGGTGTTCTGGTCGGTGGTCGCCCTGCTGGTCATGGCGGCCTGCGCGGTGGGCGTGGGGTGGTGGACGGCGGGCCGGGTGCTGCGGCCCGTGCACGCGATGACGGACAAGGCCCGCAGGCTCTCCGAGCGCAATCTGCACGAGCGGATCAGCGCGCGCGGCCCGAACGACGAGCTGAAGGAGCTGAGCGACACCCTGGACGCCCTGCTGGCACGGCTCCAGAAGGCGTTCGACAGCCAGCGCCGCTTCATCGCCAACGCCTCGCACGAACTGCGCACCCCGCTGGCGACGCAGCGCACCGCGATCCAGGTCGGCCTGGACGACCTCTGCTCACCGGACGAGCTGGCGCGCACGAAGGAGACCCTGCTCGACAACAACCGGCGCAGCGAGAAGCTCATCGAGGGGCTGCTGGTGCTGGCGCGCAGCGAGCGCGAGGTGGACGACCTGGAGCCGGTCGACCTCGGCGAGGCGGTCGCGGAGGAGACGGTGCGGTGCCGCGGCGACGTGTCCCTGACGGTCAAGGACGCCGAGACGGTACGGGGCAACCGGCTGCTGCTCGGCCAGCTCGTGGGAAACCTGCTGGCCAACGCCGTGTCGTACAACGTGCCGGGCGGGACGGTGGACGTGGAGGTGACCGGCGCCGTGCTCGTGGTGCGGAACACGGGTCCCGAGGTCGCCGCGGCGGATGTGCCCGCGCTGTTCGAACCGTTCCGGCGGGGCGAGGGCCGCGACCGGATGGGGCGTGGCGCGGGGCTCGGCCTCTCGATCGTCCGGTCGATCGCGGAGGCGCACGGAGGGACGGTGGACGCGGTGCCGGGCGGCGACGGCGGGGGGCTGGTGGTGACGGTGACGCTGCCGGTGCAGCGTCCTGAGCCGGCGCCGGAGGGGCGCGGGAGGCGCGCGTCCGGCGATGATCACCACCGGTAGGGCCCGCCGGGCCCGCCGGGCTGGCAGGGCTGGCCTGGCCTGGCCGGTCCGGGCCACCGGGAGCCCTTCCCGCGCGTTACGCCTTGGGCGCCTGCGAGATGCGGACCATGCTGCCCGAAGGGTCCCGGAACGCGCAGTCGCGCGGGCCCCAGGGCTGGTCGATGGGTTCCTGAAGCACCTCGGCGCCGGAGGCCCGCACCTTCTCGAAGGCCGCGTCGACATCGTCCGTACGGAAGATGATCTGCTGGAGGACGCCCTTGGTGAGCAGCTCCTGGAGGGCGTCGCCATCGGCCTCGGACCGGCCGGCGTGCGGCTCGGAGAGGACGAGCTCGACGTCCGACGGGGACGCGCTGCCGAGGGTGACCCAGCGGAACCCGCCGGCGGCGACGTCGTTGCGCACCTCGAAGCCGAGCGCGTCGCGGTAGAAGGCGAGGGACTCGTCCATGTCGTTGACGGTGATGTTGCAGTACTGGAGTGAGAGGTTCATGAAGCCCACGCTAGACGGGGGCTACAGGGACCGCTTCTCCAATCCTGACCGGTTCGTCGCCGGTGGATCGGTCCCGGGTGGATCGGCCGCCGGTGGGCCGGTCCCTGGTGGGTCGGTCCCTCGTGGGCCTGGTGCGTTCCTTCGCCATGCAGGTGGGCATCGCCCTCACGGCGTCGTGCTCCCGGGCCCGGTACGCGCTCGGCGTCATCCCCACCAGCTCGGTGAAGCGCGAGCTGAACGAGCCGAGTGAGGTACAGCCGACCTCCATGCACGCGTCGGTCACACTCGCTCCGGCGCGCAGCAGCGCCATCGCCCGCTCGACCCGCCGGGTCATGAGATAGCTGTACGGCGTCTCCCCGTACGCCGCCCGGAACGCCCGGGAGAAGTGCCCCGGCGACATCAGCGCGTGGCGGGCCATGGCGGGTACGTCGAGCGGACGCGCGTACTCCCGGTCGACCAGATCCCGCGCCCGGCGCAGGTGCGCGAGGGTGGCAAGCCGCTGCTGGTCCATGGTCCGAGCGTACCGGCCGGGCGGGGGGATCCGGGGGTCGTGCGGGAGGCCCTGCTCCAGGGCTACGGGCTGCGGGCTGCGGGCTACAGGTCGGCGTCGGGGCGCCAGGCGGCGAGCAGCCCGCGGTAGAACGCGGCGTCGGGCACCTCGCGCGGGGCCGGGCCCGCGTGGAAGAAGCCGACGTTGGCGGTGGCCTCGTCCGCGCCGAGCTTCCGCGCGAAGTCGAAGCCCTTGGAGTCCTCCTCGCCGAACGCCACGAACTGCCAGAAGAGGGGCAGGCCCGCGGCCTCGGCGAACGCCTGCTCGGCGGCGCGTACGGCGCTGGGCGCGCCGTCCGTCTGGAAGATCACCAGCGCGGGCCCGCCGGCCCCGGACCTCTCGTGGTGCGCGACGACCTCCTCGACGGCGCGGTGGTAGTTCGTACGCCCCATGCGGCCGAGGGAGCCGTGCAGTTCGTCGATCTTCCCCTCGTACGCGGCGAGCCCGAGCTCCCCGGTCCCGTCGATCTCCGTCGAGAAGAACACGACGGGGACGGTCGCGCCCTCGTCCAGGTGCGCGGAGAGCGCGAGCGCCTGCTCGCCGAGGTGCTGGGCGCTGCCGTCCTTGAAGTACGGCCGCATGGAGCCGGAGCGGTCGAGGACGAGATAGACGGTGGCGCGACGGCCGGTGAGCCCGAACTTCTTGAGCGCGGCGCCGGCGGCCTTGTAGTGCTCGGCCAGCCCGGGGGCACGGGACTTGACCCGGGCGAGGGTGAAGGCGGGGCGGCCGGGGGCGGGCTCCGCGACAGCGACAGCGGCAGCGGGCTCGGCGTCCGGCTCGGGGAGGGTGGTCGAGAGGGGGGTCGGCTCGGACTGAACGTCGGCCTCGGGCACGGGGGTTGCGACCGGCTCGGGTGCGGCTTCGCTTTCCGCGACCGGTGCGGGCTCGGGTTCGGCGACCGGCTCGGGTGCGGGCTCAACTACCGCCTCAGGCTCAACTACCGCTTCGGGCGCGGCCTTCGCTTCCGGCTCGGGCTCGGGCTTCGACTCCGCCTTCGGCTCCGGCTCGGCCGACGCCTGCGCCGGGACGGTCGGGACGGTGGGAACGGTCGGGACAACCGGGGTGGCCGGGGTGGCCGGGGCCGCCGGGGCTTCCGGAGCGGTCGTCAGCGGCTCGTCGGCCGCGCGCGTGCGCGACGCCTGGGACGGCACGCTGCGCTCCGGCTCGCTGGGGCGGGCGTTGTCGAACGCCGCGGCCACCAGGTCCGCGGCGCCGGCGCCGACCCCGGTACCCGATCCCGTCCCGGCGTTCGCCGTCGCCGGCGACTTCCGCGCGGGGGCCGCCTTCTCCGTACGGTCCGTACGGTCCGCCTGGGACGGTACGGAGACGGACGCCGGCGCCGAGTCCGAGGCCGCCTCCGACGTGGCCTCCGCCTTCGACTCCGACTCCGCCTTCGAGTCGGCCTTCGAGTCGGCCTTCGAGTCGGCGGTCGCGACCGAGGTTTCCGAGGCCGAGTCGGCTGTCACGTCCGGCGTCGCGTCCGACGCCGATGCCGACCCGTTGCGCTCCTCCGCACGGTCGCGTCCGAACACCTTGCGCAGCAAGCTCCGAATGCCCATGGGCGAGCCTTTCAGATGGGGTGGGTGCGGTGTCCGCCGCCGGGGAAACGCGCATCCCTGGCCAGGGCGGATACGTAAGGTTAGCGGCCGTCCCCGGCGATCTACGGCAGGGGCGGTTTACGTAACGGGCAGAAGGGTATCGGCGCGACCTCCCGTTGCCTCGCGATGACGCGCGTGCCGGGGATTACTCTCCCCGGACCACTCGGTCGATTCGGATTCACGCTCCGTTCACCTTCCGGCTGCCGCCCTGCTGGGGCCCGCGCTTAACGTCACCGCCGAGACATCCCGACACCCTGTCGGCGCGGTGCGCGCGCCGAACCATCACCGGAGGCGAACGTGCGCAAACTGCTCCCGCTGCTCAGCTCCCCCTCTTCCCCGCATCCCGGCGGCCGTTCGGCCCTGACCTGCCGTTACCGCTGTGGCGACGCCTGCTTCCACGAGGTGCCCAACAAGAGCGACAACGAGTACGTCGGTGATGTCATCGCCGGTGCCCTGTCGCGGCGTTCGATGATGCGTGCCGCCGCCGTCGTCACGGTCGTCGGCGCTGCGGGCGGCGCGGTCGTCCTCGGCCCCGGTGACTCCCCGGCGTCCGCCGCCCCGGCCGCCGGCAACGGCCCCGCCGGTACGAACGGCGGCGGCTCGGCCGCCGCGGCCGACGGCGCCCGCGGCCTGCGCTTCAACCCCGTCGCGCCGAACACCGCCGACAAGGTGACCATCCCCGCGGGACACAGCCAGAACGTCGTCATCCGCTGGGGTGACCCGATCCTGCGCGGCGCGCCGGCCTTCAACGCGGACAAGCAGTCCGCGAAGGCCCAGGCGGGCCAGTTCGGCTACAACAACGACTTCCTGAGCCTGCTCCCCATGAAGGGGAAGAGCGAGCAGGGCCGGCAGCTCCTCGTGGCCAACCACGAGTACACCGACGAGATCCTGATGTTCAAGGGGTACGACCCGGCCAAGCCGACCCGCGAGCAGGTCGAGATCGCCTGGGCGGCTCACGGCCTCTCCGTCGTCGTGGTCGAGGAGGACCGCAGGAGCGGCAAGCTCACCGCGGTCACCCGCCACCAGCTCAACCGCCGCCTCACCGTGAAGAGCGAGTTCCGCCTCACCGGGCCGGCCGCGGGCAGCGAGCTGCTGCGTACCTCCGCCGACCGTACGGGCAGCAAGGTGTACGGCACGCTCAACAACTGCGCGGGCGGCACCACCCCGTGGGGCACCACGCTGCACGGCGAGGAGAACTTCAACCAGTACTTCGCCAACGCTTCGAGCGCCACCGACCTGCGGTACGGCATCGGCACCGGCGCGACCGAGCGCAAGTGGGAGCTGTTCGACAAGCGCTTCGACCTCAAGCAGGAGCCCAACGAGGCGCACCGCTTCGGCTGGGTCGTCGAGCTGGACCCGTACGACCCGGACTCCACGCCGCGTAAGCGCACCGCGCTCGGCCGCTTCAAGCACGAGGCCGCGCAGCCGCGCCTCACCGCCGACGGCCGGCCCGTCGTCTACATGGGCGACGACGAGCGCTTCGACTACCTCTACAAGTTCGTCTCCTCGAAGAAGATGAAGAAGGGCGGCGGGCGCGCCGCCCACGAGCACAACCTGACGCTGCTGGACGAGGGCACGCTGTACGTCGCGAAGCTGACCGGCGACAGCCCGGCGGGCGAGTTCGACGGCACGGGCAAGCTGCCCAACGACGGTGAGTTCGACGGTTCCGGCGTGTGGATCCCGCTGGCCACCGGCGATGTCTCGCACGTTCCCGGCATGTCCGCGGACGAGGTGTACGTCTTCACGCGCCTCGCGGGCGACAAGGTCGGCGCCACGAAGATGGACCGCCCCGAGGACGTCGAGCCGTCCCCGCGCACGGGCCGCGTCTACGTCGCGCTGACGAACAACACCGACCGCGGCAAGTCCGGCAAGGCGGGCGCCGACGAGGCCAACCCGCGCAACGCCAACAAGCACGGGCACATCCTGGAGCTGGCGGAGAACTGGGACGACCCGGCGGGCGACGGCTTCGCCTGGCGGCTCTTCCTGGTCGCGGGCGACCCGAAGGACCCCGCCACGTACTTCGCGGGCTTCCCGAAGGACAAGGTCTCCCCGATCTCCTGCCCGGACAACGTCGCCTTCGACCCGCACGGCAACCTGTGGATCTCGACGGACGGCAACGCGCTCGGCAACCACGACGGGCTGTTCGGCGTCGCGACGCAGGGCGAGCGGCGCGGTGAGCTGAAGCAGTTCCTGACGATGCCGAACGGCGCGGAGACCTGCGGCCCGGTCATCCAGGACCGCCGGGTCCTGGTCGCGGTCCAGCACCCGGGCGAGGTCGACGGCGCCTCGGTCGAGAAGCCGGCGAGCGCCTGGCCGGACGGCCCCGGCAAGATCGTCCGCCCGTCGGTGATCTCGGTCTGGCGCAACGACGGCCGCGACATCGGCGTGTGACGCCGAGCGCGTAGCCGTACGGAAGCAGGGGTGGCGCCGCTCGGACCGGTGCCACCCCTTTCCGCGTCGTTTCCGCGCGCTGTACCGGACCACCGTTCACCGTCGTCGGGCTACGCTCGGCACATGGCTTCTGAGGCTTCCGGTACGAGCACGGGATCGGCATCGGCATCGGCATCGGGATCGGCATCGGGCGAGGGAACGGCCAGGGTCGACACCTGGATCTGGTCCGTACGGCTCACCAAGACCCGCTCCCAGGCGGCCACGGCCTGCCGCGCGGGCCACGTCCGCGTCAACGGCGAACGCGTCAAACCCGCGTACACCCTGAAGCCGGGCGACGAGGTCCGCCTGCGGCACGCGGGCCGCGACCGGGTGGTCGTGGTCTCCCGCGTCGTACGGAAACGGGTCGGCCCGCCGGTGGCGGCCGAGTGCTACGTCGACAACAGCCCGCCGCCCCCGCCGCGCGAACTGACCCCGTCCGTCCCGGTACGGGACCGGGGCGCGGGCCGTCCGACGAAGCGGGACCGCAGGGAGCTGGAGCGGTTGCAGGGGTTCGAGCAGGGCCAGGCGCCGAGGAGCTCTTGAGGCCCTTGAGACCCTTGATGTTCTTAGGCCGACCGGCAATAGGCGCCTGGGAGGTGGCGGAGGCATCAGAACGGGCACGGGTCCACGTGATCTTAAAAACGGGACGACTGCGTGGGGTTGACCCCGTCGGCCGTCCTCGGGGCCGTCGAACTCTCGACGGGCGGCCGGATCGCGGTCGGTTCGGCCGGGGCCGGGGGACCGCCTGACCGGGGCACCGCGGTGGGTTCGGCGCTGGGTGACTCCGGCTGGGTGGTCCCCGTCGACGGGCTCGGAGTGGTCGACGAGTTCGGCGTGGTCGACGGGTTCGGCGTGGGCGGCGGTGTGCTTGCGGGCGGTGGGGCGAGCGGGACCGTCGGGGATGTGGGTGCCACCTCCTCCGAGAAGCTCAGGGGCAGCACGGCGAGGGTGACGACGGCGCAGGACACCCCGACCCCGACCGCGGCGCGGAGCAGCCGGCGGCGGGCGGCGGTGCGGCGGATCGCCTCGTAGCGGCCGGGCGGCGGGCCGAGATGGTCGGAGGACGGTCGCAGGATGACGGCGAGCGGGTCGTCGGGCTCGAACTCCGGGCCCTCGTCAGAGTGTGTGATCAACGCTTCTCCTCAGGTGGGCGCGGAGCAGTTCTCGGGCCGCGTGAAGATCGGCCTTGACGGTTCCTTCCTTGCGCCCGGTCAGCACGGACACCTCCCGGATCGGCATGTCGGCGTAGTAGTGCAACAGGATCGGGACGCGCAGCCGTTCCGGCAGCGACTGTACGAGCAGACGGACCGAGGGGTCGTCCTGCTCGGCCGGCGGGCGGACGGCCGCCTCGACCCCGGCCCTGCGCACGGCCCTGCGCTCGCGCTCCAGTTTGCGCCAGTGGTCCCTGACGAGGTTGGCGGCGGTGACGTAGAGGAAGCCCTGGGGCTCCGCGACGGATGTCCAGCGCGCCCAGAGCCGGGTGAACGCCTCCGAGGCGATCTCGTGGGCCGTCTCGTCGTCGTCGACCAGCCGGCGGCACCAGCCGGAGAGGCGCGGGTAGAGCGCGGCGAACAGCTCGGACGCTGCTTTCTCGCGGGACCGTTTCAACGCTCTCCATGGTCGTGGTGGCACTCGTGGGGGAGGACCCGGGCCGGTGGATCGCGGTTCCACCGGCCCGGGGACCAAGCGGGGGGCAGGTCGGGGGGCGGTTCAGGAGTCGGCGGACGTCAGCGTGGCGAAGGCGATCACGTTGTCGGGGTAGCCGTCACCGGTGAGGACGCCGCCGCAGGTGATGAGCCGCAGCTCGGGGCGGTCGACGTTCCCGTAGACCTCCTCGGTCGGGAAGGCGGCTTTGGCGACCGTCCGTACGGAGGTGACGGCGAACGTCGCCCTCGTGCCGTTCTCCAGGCGCGCCACGATCCGGTCGTCCTGCTGCAACCGCGCGAGCCGGTGGAAGACCCCGGCTCCGTAGTCGCCGACCGTGACATGGCCGAGGATCACCGAAGGTCCCTTGCGGCCCGGCACCGGTGAGTGCCGGTACCAGCCCGCCCGGTCGTTGGCCGAGATCGGGGGCGTCTCCACGGTTCCGTCCGGGGCGAGTCCCAGCGTCATGACCGCGGTGTCGACCCCGATGGCCGGGATCTCCAGCCCGACCGGAATCGGACGCCCGCCCTCCGGCGCCGTACGCGCGGAGGACCGCGCAGGGGTCCGCGTACCGCCGGAGCGCGCGCCCGCGTCCTGTCCCGACCCGTTGCCGTTGCCGCCGCAGCCCACGAGCAGCGATGCCGTGGCCGCGGTCGCCGTGGTCAGGAAGGCGCGCCTGGAGAGCGATGTCATGCCCCGGTCGTCCGCCCGCGCCGTACGAGAAGAAACGTTGCGCCGCCCACCGCGAACGCCGCCGCGGCGCCTCCGCCGATCAGCCCGCCGCCGATCCCGGACGCCGCGGACGCGGGCGCAGCGCCGGTGTCCGGCGCGCCCTTCGGTACGACGGGGACCTGGCTCGGCTCCCCGTCCGCGGGGCGGGCCGGGGCCGGGGCCCGGGTCGGCTCCTCGGCCGCGGGGCGGGCCGGGGCCGGGGTCGCCTTCTCGGCCTGGGCGGGCGCCGCGGTGGCGTCGGCCGGTGCGGGCTCGGCGGCGGGGGCCGGGGTCGAGTCGGAGGTGCCGGCGGCGGGGACGGGGGCCGGGCCCGCCCCGTCGGCGAACGCGGGCACGGCGCCCGCGAGTACGGCGGTGGCCGCGAGTGCCAGGGCACTGAGGACAGTTCGGCGCATGAATCGCTCTTTTCGTCGGTCCGCCCGCCCGGTGGACGTGGCGGGCTGCCTTACGGATCGAGCGGAGAGACGAGACAGCGGGGCGACCGGTTGTAAAGAGATGGCAAAGTCCCCGAGAGGGCGACGAGGCAGCCGCGGCGGTGGGTCGGGGCCGTCTGCATGGTGATCGACCCGTGGAGGAGCCGCGCGACGGCTTCGCGGGGGCTGAGGGTCTCGTCGGTCACGGCGCCGGAGACGCGGCCCGGTCCGGCGATGTGGTGCGCGACCGCCTGGGCCCCCGGTGATGCCCGTACGAGGCGGCCCGGATGGGCCGTTGAGCGGGCGGCCGAACGGCCCGCCGGAGGCGAGAGCACGGCACGTGATCAGGCGTTACGGAGCAGTCGGGTGCGCGGGTCGGGAGGTGCGCGGGCGGGGGGATCGGCCGGTTGCCGAGGGGACACCGGCGGATCCGGGTGTTCTTCTTCGGGGGAGAGCCGCTTCGGCTCCCGTCTTCTTCGTGGGCCCGGGGGATCCGGTCGTCCGCGCCGGATCCCGTGGGCCCACCCTTCTCTCCTGACAGGGGTTCCCGCCATGAAGCTTCACCACATCGCTGTCGTCTCCCTCGCCACCGCCTCCCTCCTGGCCGGTGGTACCACCGTGGCCTGGGCCGGTACGGACGCTCCCGCCACGCGCCCCGTGCAGGTGGACCATGACCTGCCCGACCCCCTGGCCTGCGCGGTCTCCACCACGGCCGGTACCGCCACCGCGGCGGCCGTGACAGCCTGCGCGACGACCTGACATGCGGCACATCCGCACCACCCCGGCGACCGTCGCCGCCGTCACCGCCCCATCGGCGGCAACACCCCCGACGACCGTGTGAGGAGCGCCCCTTCGGTACCGGGCCGCGTCGCCTGATCACCCGACCGCGACGGGCACAGGATGTCGGGTCCGGCACCCTGGTCCCTTCCTAACGTGGTGGAGCGGAAAGGGAAGGAGGCGGGGATGCTGGAGCGGCTGAACCAGGCCCTGGAGCACGTCGAGGCGCACCTGGTCGATCAGCGGATCGAGGTGGCCGACTTGGCGCGGATCGCGGTGACGTCGGAGTACCACTTCCGGCGGATGTTCTCCGCGCTGGCGGGGATCCCGCTGTCGGAGTACATCCGGCGCAGGCGGCTCACCGTGGCGGGCGCCGAGGTGCTCGCCGGGGAGCGGACGCTGCTGGAGATCGCGGTGCGCTACGGCTACACCTCGGGGGAGGCGTTCGCACGCGCGTTCCGCGCTGTGCACGGCGTCGGTCCCGGCGAGGCCAGACGGACCGGTGCGGCTCTGCACTCCCAGCCACGGATGTCCTTCCGCCTCGTCATCGAAGGGAGCAGCGGTATGCGGTACCGGGTTGTGGAGAAGGAGCAGTTCGTCGTGGCGGGCCGGAAGGCCCGGGTCCCCCTCGTCCATGAGGGCATGAATCACGCTATCGCCGACTTCATCCGAAGCATCGGCCAGGAGACGATACGGCGTATCACCGCGCTGTCCGACCAGGAACCCGAGGGGATCGTCGCGGTGAGCGACGGCCTCGACCCGAGCCGGGCCGAGGGGACCGAACTCGACTACTACCACGGCGTGGTGACCCGGGCCGCGGTCCCCGAGGACCTGGACGCGCTCACCGTCCCGGCGGGGACCTGGGCCGTCTTCGAGAACTCCGGGCCGTTCCCGCAGGCGCTCCAGTATCTGTGGCGGGACGTGTTCACGCAGTGGTTCCCGTCCAACCCGTACCGGAGCCGGCCGGGACCCGAGATCCTGCGCACCCGGCTGTCGCCGGACGGGGCAGAGGCGGACGCGGAGCTGTGGATCCCCGTCGAGCGCACCGAGGTCTGAACGGTCGGCGTCCGCGCGATCGGCGGCGGGGCGAGGGGACCGAGGAGACCGAGGAGACCGAGCGGACCGAGCGGACCAAGGGGACCGAGCGGACCGAGGGGACCGACTGGTTGATGGGCCCGTGGATTTCGTAGAGTCCCATCCATGACAGCGAACGGTCGAGCACGAGGGGAGGGGCGCCTCAGCCGCGAGTGGCGGGGACGGATCCGCTCCCGGCCGACCGGCGCAACGCCCGTTGCTCCAGACTGGCTTGGAGCGATCCACTCGGGTTTCTCTGAACAGAAAGGCCAGTGATGCACGCTCAGGAGCGTCCCCGGTCGGCCACGGCGGGGCAACGGGTCCAGCGCGCACCCGCCCGGCCTGCCTCGCCCGTGCCCGCGCGTTCGGCGTCGGTCGCGCCCACCCGGTCGGCGACCCCGGGCAATGCGCAACTCCTCCGTCTCCAGGGCGAGGTGGGCAACCGCGCCGTCGGCCTCGCGCTGCGCGGGGATCCGCACGCGCCGAGCATCCAGCGCATGCCGGGCCCCCCGGCGCCCCCGCCGCCCCCGGCGCCGATGCCGATGCCCATCCGGACGGGGCCCCCGAAGGGCGCCGGGTCCGCCGCCGACGCGGAGTTCGAGCTGCCGCGCGAGCACGAGGGGATCCGCTCCACCGTGCCGAACGGCATGCTGCCGCTGAAGAACAAGCCGCTGGTGAAGCAGGTACTGACGAAGTACTACGGCGTGAACCGGACGGACATCGTGGACCAGATCAAGGCCCGCTACGCGGCGGTGAACGGGCAACCGTTCGTCGAGACGCCGGAGATGGCCGCGCTCCGCGAGGGAAGCCGGCCCGGATACAAGGACTCGGACGCGTACATCGTCGACAACGGGGACGGGAAGGCGCCGCCGCACTGGCCGGTCGTCCCCGGCGGACAGGTCAAGGTGCACAAGGGTGGCATGGAGGGCTTCCGCCTCGCCCAGCCCGGCCACGCGTTCACCGGCCTGGTGCGCTTCGGCGGCCAGGACTCGAACGGCGCACCGACCGAGCCCAAGATCGTCCTCTTCCCGACGCAGAGCACCGGTGAATACCTGAGGCAGGGCGTCGCGGAGCACGAGCAGGAGGACGCGGCCAATCCGCCGGAGATACTGGACAAGTCGCAGGTGTACAAGAAGAAGTACTCCGAATACACCACGCACGCCGCATCAGGTGCCATGTCCAGCCACGGCAAGCTCTCCAGCCGTGTCGAGGACAAGAAGAAGTACGCGAACCTCGTCGAGGACATGGAAGCCGACGACATGCAGAGCGCGGGCATGACCATCGGCTTCACCGTGATCAAGGGCGGTGGCTCGGCCGCGCACAAGTTCTCGTTCGTCTCCCGCAGCAGCAACAACCACACCTTCGACCTCGTCTCGCACGAGGAGAAGAGCTCGCTGAGCCCCATGAAGCTCCAGCAGTTGCGCGCCAACCGCGCCACGAAGTTCGGCCACCTCATGCTCAAGGCCAACGGCGAGGGCAGCGTCACGAAGGCATGGGGCGAGAAGATCATCGCCTCGGTCAACGCGGCGGTCGGCTAGACAGGCCGGCTGGCTGGCCAGGCAGGCCGTTCGCGGCGCCGGCTTCGTCCGGATCATGTCCTCACCGACATGACCGTACGGATCCGGCGCCGCCGAGCCGCGTTCACCGATGAGCGGCCAGCACTGCCGCCAGGCCCTCTCGCAGATCGTTGACGAAATACTCGGGGACCTCCAGCGACGGGAAGTGCCCCCCGCTCTCCGGTGAGCTCCACCGGACGATCCGGCGGTACCGCTCCTGTGCCCAGGGGCGCGGACACTTCTCGACGTCGCCGGGATACATGCTGATCGCCGACGGGACGTCGACCCGGAGTTCGGGGTCCAGCGAGTTGTGGCTCTCGTAGTAGATACGGGCCGACGACGCGCCGGTCCGCGTCAGCCAGTACAGGGTGACGTTGTCCAGAACGCGGTCCCTGGAAATGGTCTCGAACGGGCTGTCCTCGGTGTCCGACCACTCGGCGAACTTGTCGAGGATCCAGGCGAGAAGCCCGACCGGTGAGTCGACGAGCGAGTAGCCGATGGTCTGCGGGCGGGTCGCCTGCTGCTTCGCGTACGCCGCGCGGTGGCGCCAGAAATCGCGGGTCTCCTCGGCCCACCTGCGCTCGACCGCCGTCAGCCCGTCCATGGTCACCCCGGGCGGCGCCTCCGCGAACGTCGTGTGGATGCCGAGCACATGCTCCGGGAACCTGCCGCCGAGAACCGTGGTGATGTTGCCTCCCCAGTCGCCGCCGTGGGCTGCGAACCTGCGATAGCCGAGCCTCCCCATCAGTTCCACCCAGGCGGCCGCGATCTTCTCGGTTCCCCACCCGGTGGTGGCCGGCCTGTCACTGAAACCGAAGCCCGGGAGCGACGGGGCCACGACGTGGAACGCCGGGGCGTCCGCGTCCTTCGGATCCGCCAACTCGTCCATTACGTCGGCGAACTCGGCGATGCTGCCCGGCCAGCCGTGCGTCAGGATCAGCGGAGTGGCATCCGCGCGCGCGGACCGGCGGTGCAGGAAGTGGATTCCCAGACCGTCGATGGTCGTGCGGAACTGGCCGATCCGGTTGAGGCGCTTCTCGAACGGCCGCCAGTCGTACCCGGTGCGCCAGTAGTCCACGACATCGGCGAGGTCGGCGAGCGGAACGCCCTGCTCCCATCGGCGCGGGTCGGGCGCGGGGCGATAGACCGTCTCGGCCTCCGGCAGCCGCGCGGCGGCCAGCCGCGCGCGCAGATCGTCAAGGTCGGCGTCGCTCGCGTGGGCTTCAAATGCCTGCACGTCGCTGGTGGGGCGGGACATGAAAACCTCCTGGCCGTCGCGGAACCGGCTCGGCTCCGATCTGTCGAGAACCGTCTAAGACGGTTCTAACAGTTCTCCCAGCACGCCGCAACCGGCTAAGGTGGTTCCATGCGTGACGGCTTCCCTGACTTCCGCCTCGGTACCGTGCTGGCGACCAGCTTCACGGGGACCCTGTCGGAGCGTCGTGGCATCCCTGTGGAGCGCATTCCCGTGCCGCACCGACTTGTCGACTGGCTGGAAGTGAACGGCCTCGCCGTGGCGTCCTGCACCACGGCCCAGCTCGACCGTGCCCGGGAACTGAGGGAGTCGATTCACGCCGCCGCGACAGCGGCCGCGCTCCAGGAGGCTCTGCCCGCGTCCGCCGTCCATGTCATCAATGACTTCAGCGCGCAGGGTCGGGCCGCGGCCGTCCTGACGCCCGAGGGCAAGCGGCGATGGCTGCTCGGCTCGGCTTCCAGCGTGGAAGACGCCCTCAGCGTGATCGCCGCCGACGCGGTCAGCATCATCGCGGGCGAACGAGACGGAAAACTGGCCCTGTGCGCGTCACCGACCTGCCAAGCCGCCTTCTTCGACACCAGCCAGAGCCGCACCCGCAAATGGTGTGAGATGAACACGTGCGGGAACCGCCAGAAGAAGGCGCGCTTCCAGGCCAACCAGCGCAAAAACTCCAGCTCAGCGGAGTGATCGGCCTACCTTGACATCCTCGGCGCGGGGACGGTCGCGGCGAAGGCGGACCAGGCGGCGGGGGTGAGGAGGAGGACCGGGCCGGCCTGGTTCTTGGAGTCGCGGACGGCGACGGTACCGGGTATGTTCCGGGCGACTTCGACGCAGTCAGGGGTGCCGCCGCTGTAGCTGGACTTCTTGAACTGGAAGGACATCACTCGGTCAATCCCTTGCTGACACTGTCGATGAACTGGACCGAGTCATAGGGCGACAGGCTCGATCCGGCGACCCGGGCGAAGAGAGATGCGTAGTCGGATCCCTCTGCCGCATCCTCGTACCAGATGGTAGACCGAGCGGTGTCCTGGTACACCACGTCCACAGCTCCCTCCTCGCCGAAGGAGAGGATGCTGAAGGGACCACCGACGCAGGGGTGCGCCCCGGCGCGAAAGGGCAGCACCTGAATGCGTACGTTGGGGAGTTCTGACAGCTCACACAGATGATTGAGCTGACGGCTCATCACCTTGGGGCCGCCCATCAGTTGCCGGAGCGCGGCTTCCCAGATCACCGCATGGATGTGCAGAGGGTCTTCGGCGTGCAGTCGTGCCTGGCGCTTCAACCGTGTGGCGACGACCTCCTCGATCCGGTCCATGTCGTCCCAGGACAGATCGGCCACCCCCATGGCCCGGACGTATTCGGGAGTCTGGAACAGGCCGGGGACGAGCGCCATTTGCCACTGTCGGATGCTCAATGCCGCGTCCTCCGTGGAGATGTACTCGACTTGAGCGGCGACGGATTGCTCGTCGTCCCACCACCCCTTCACCTTGCGCCGGTCCCGGTCCCTCCGTGCCAGTTCGCGCATCCGGTGCAGGACGTCGGCGTCCACCTCGTACAGCTCGCACAGCGCCTTGATGTCCGGGTCCCGCATGGGTACCGAGCCGCTCTCCATCTTGACGACCTTCGTCGGAGTCGCGCTCAGCGCGGCGGCACCCTCCTGCTGCGTTTTGCCCGCCGCGACGCGCAGCTTGTACAGCTCCCCGCCCAACTTGCGGCCCAGCACGGTGGAAACTCGGCTCCCGCCCGTCCAACCAGGGGCTCTCCCCATGTCACCCTCCTCGTCAGCTTGTTCACAGTGTGTCACTCCCCTGTTGTCTTCGGTGGCCGATCACCCTTACGGGGAATATGTTCCCGCAACGCTTGAGCTTTGCGCATACCGGCCGCTACGTTCAGTGCGCAATCGCTCGCACTGCGGAGCCACTTGGTGGAAGTGCACCGCCGTGCCCTGCCCTGGAAGGGGTGTGGTCCGGTGGCATCGCCACTGCCATGCGCGTCCTCGTACGGGCAGATCCCGACCGCACACGGAGGTGCGTGTTCATGACCGCTGCGCAGGAAGTTCCGGCCCCGGGGCCTGAGTTCGGGCCCGTGTTGAAGGTGGATTCGCTGGATTACACGCCGGTGGCCGGCAGTGTGTCGCTGGCGCGGTGTCATACGGGGCGTCTGGTGGCGGAGTGGGGGCGCCCGGAGTGGTCGTGGTCGGCGGCGCTGCTGGTGAGTGAGCTGGCGACGAACGCGCTGTTGCACGGGTGTCTGCGGGACCGGTTCTTCCGGGTGCGGCTCGCCCTGACGGCCGCAGTGCTCCGTATCGAGGTCACCGATCCGCGCGGGGAGCGGATGCCGGTGGTGCGGGCCGCCACCGGCCAGGAGTGTTTCGGCAGGGGGCTGCTGATCGTGGAGCAGGTCGCGGACCGCTGGGGCGTGGAGCCCCGTACCGTCGGCAAGACCGTCTGGTGCGAACTGGCGGCGGCGAAACCACCGACCCCCGACAATCCGTGCCATTGAGCGGAGCGCGAAACGTGGCGTTCGGGGCGAGATATGCGGGCCCGGAAAACGTAAATGTCCTGTTACGGGGAAGTTCCTTCCCATGAACCACGACGCCCCCACGAAGCAGGACGACGAACAGCGCGATCCGCAGGGCCAATACGTCACTTTCCGGCTCTCCAGTCACCCTCGTAGCGTCGGCCGGGCGCGCCATGTGTTGCGGGCGCGGATCGGGCTGGACGGGGATCCGGGCGCGACCGCGGCTCTGCTGCTGTCGGAACTCGTCACCAACGCGCTGCGGCACGGCAGTCCGCCGGGCCGGGAGATCGCCGTGACCCTGTTCCGGGCCGAGGGGCTGTTCCGGGTGGAGGTCGAGGACGCGGGGGACCTTCTGCCGAGGCCGCGCGTTCCGGAGGCGGAGGACGAGTGCGGGCGGGGGCTGGCGCTGGTCGCGGCGCTGGCCGACGACTGGGGCGTGGCGCCGCGGCAGGGGCCGGGGAAGCGGGTCTGGGCGTTGCTGAAGGTGCCGGGCGGGGCGGCGGAAGGGCCCGGGGGCCGGCCGGGGGTCACGCCGGGGGAGGCGTCGGGCGTCCGGTGAGGCCGGTGCGGCGCTGCGGGGAGGCGATGGCGCGTGCGCCCCGTACCTCCTGGCGCAGCGGGGCCAGGACGCCCTCCTCGTCGCCGCCGAGTTCCGCCCGTACCTCCACCAGGACGGCGCTCGACCGCATACCGTCCGCCAGTTCGCGCAACTGGCGCTCGATCGCGGCGATCTCGGCGGGGGCGGGCGGCGGGGCGCCGTGGTCGACGCGGACCCGGGCCGCCGTCGTGGCGTCCACGACGCGTTCGACGGCGACGAGCAGCGGCCACCAGGCCCTGGCGCGGGTGCCGGTGGGCGGCGGTTCGGTCAGGGCGCGCTGGAACTCGGTGCGGACGACGGAGAGATCGCGGTAGATGCGGCGGCGGGTGCGCACCCGTTCCGACCGGTCGGCGCCGGGCGTGGGCGCGAAGGCGCACCGTACGTACTCCGCGGTCTCCTCGACCGCGTCCGCCAGCCGGTCCCCGATGCGGGTGTGCCAGCTCTCCGGCCAGAGCAGGTACCCCGCGATCAGGGCGATCGCGCACCCCATCATCGAGTCGACGAAGCGCGGGAGCAGCAGTCCGGAGCCCTCGTGGCTGAGGAGGTCGGAGAGGAGCAGGATGACGGGGGTGATGGCCGCCGTCTGGAAGGCGTACCCCTTCGCCGTCATCGCGGGCACGATCCCCGCGATGACGAGCATCACCGCCACGTCCCACCAGCCGCGCGCCACGTGGGAGAGGATCGCCGCCGCGACGACGAGCCCGGCCACCGTGCCGAGGGCGCGCAGCACGGCCCGGGAGAAGACCGAACCGTAGTCCGGCTTGAGGATGAAGGTGACGGTGAGGGCGACCCAGTACGAGCGCGGTACGGGGACGAGGGACACCAGCGCCTGGGAGAGCCCGATGCAGAGCGCGAGGCGCAGCCCGTACCGCCAGGAGTCCTCGGAGAGCAGGACGTCGCGGGTGGCGCGGCGCGCGCGGACGCGGAGGGCGGCGGGGCGGCCGAGCCGGTCGTCGACGTTGTGCGGGTCGGGCTCGGAGTGGTGCACGACGGACGTGGCGTGGCGGAGCGCGGCGTCGACGGCGCGCTCCGCCGAGGTGGCGCCGGGCCGCAGGGGACGGTCCGGCTCGGTGGCGCTGTCCGTACGGCCCTCGGCCACCGCGTCCGCCAGCTTCCTTACGGCGTCGGGCACCGCGGCAGGCAGCGGACGGCCGTGCAGATGGGCGGCGGGGGCGGCCTCCACCAGCGGGATGACGACGTTGAGCTGGGCGAGGAGCCGTACGAGGGGTTCCGAGCGGCCGTGTTCGCGGGCGCGGCGGGCGAGGACGAGGTCGTACGCCTCGTTGAGGGAGTCGGTGACGGCCTGGCGTCTCGTGTCGTACGCGTCCCGCTCCGGCCCGGGGAGCCCGCCGGTTCCCTGGCGGCCCGCCGCCGCGAGGAGGTCGGCCACCGCGCGGTACGTACCGGCGACGGCGGCGCGTTCCGGTTCCATGCCGCGCAGGGGCCAGGCCAGCAGGGACAGGAGGAGGACGAAGAGCCCGCCGAGCAGGAACAGGAGCGGCGCCACCCACCAGGGCTCGGGCATGGCCAGTCCCGCGCCCAGTACGGAGAAGAGGAGGAGCTGGAGCCCCGAGGACGAGGCGACCGCGCCGATGGAGGACATCATTCCGGAGACGAGCGCGAGCAGGGTGAGCACGCCGACGGCCCACCAGCCCCGGTCGAAGACGAGCGCGCCGAGCGTGACGCCGACGGCGCCGAAGAGCTGGGGGACCGCGATGTGGAAGATCCGCATCCGGTACGCGTCGGCGGTGTCGCCGATGACGCCGTACAGGGCGCCCATCGAGGCGAGCGCCCCATAGGCGGGCTGATCGACGGCGAAACCCACCGCGAGGGGGACGGCCATGCCGACGGAGGCACGGGCGACGGCGGCCCACGGGATGGGCGCGGAGCTGGGCCGCAACCCCGCGAGCAGCCATGAGGGGGCGGTGGGGCGGCGCGGCGCGGCCGTGCTGCCCTGGTTGGGGCTCGGGTCGCTGCGTGGAGCGTCGTTCGGGGCGTCGCGTGGGGCGTCGCTCGGGGCGTCGCTCGGGTCGGAGTGTTCTCCCATGGCGCCAGGGTGACGTACGAGACGGACCGTGGCCGACACCGGTGCCCGGTCCGGCCGGCTCCGGCCGCGTGTGCGTCTACGCCTGGTACCCCTCGACCTCGCTCGCCGGCCGGACCCGCGCCTCGTCCGGGTTCTCCCCGAACTCCGACTTGGCGCGGCGCTGGCGCAGCAGGTCCCAGCACTGGTCGAGCTGGACCTCCACGGAGCGCAGCCGCGTCTCCTCGTCCGGCGCGAGGCCGAGCCGGCGGGTCGAGCGCTCGCGCAGGGCGCGCTCCTCCGCGACGAGCGCGTCGATGTTCCGCAGGATGTCGGCATTGGGTTCGTCGTTCATGCTCCGATCCTCACGCCGGGCCGCCCCGCCCGCATGTCGGACCGTGCCGGACCGCGTCGGACCGCGCTCAGTGGAGTTCGAGGCCCACGAGCAGCGACCGGTGGTCGGTGTCCGCCAGGTCCAGGAAGCGGGCGCTCCGTACCGAGAAGTCGTCGCTGACCAGGACGTGGTCGATCTGCGCGCCCAGCGGCCTGGGCAGATCGGTGGGCCAGGACGGGGTACGGCCCGCGCCCGCCAGGAGCGCGCTGTCGCGCAGCCCGCCCGCGTCCAGGACGGAGCGGAACGTGGCGTGGTCGCGGGTGGCGTTGAAGTCGCCCGCGAGGATCAGCGGCGCGTCGGCCGCCTTCTGCGCGGCGGCGAACGTACGGATACGGCCCAGCTCCGTATGCCAGTCGTCGACCATGCCCGGGATGGGCGGCAGCGGGTGGGCGAGCTGGAGTCGCACCGTACGGTCGCCGACGCGCGCCGTGGAGCCGGGCATCGCGAGGAGGCCGGGGATGCGCGCGGTGTCGGTGAGCGGGAAGCGGGAGAGGATCGAGGACCCTTCGGCGCTGCTGGCCTTGACGACGTTCCGGTACGGGTAGTCGGCGTCCGGTATCTGTTCGGCCAGGAGTTCCACGCAGCGGAACTCGCATTCCTGAACGAAGACGAGGTCGGGCTTCTCGCGGCGGATCACCTCGATCAGGCCGCGTGTGGCCTGCCCGTACTCGACATTGGACGTCAGCACCGTGAGCGGGACGGGCGCGGCGCTGCCCGCCCCGGACGCGGCGCCCGCCGCCCTGACCTCGGAGCCGGTGTTGGTGCCGGAGCCCGTGCCGGTGCCGGTGCCGGAGCCCGTGTCGTACGGCCGCAGAAACCATCCCGCAGCGCCCATGACCACCAGCGCCCAGACCGCCCCGGCGCGCCAGCGCAGCAGCGCGGCGAGGAGCAGGGCGAGGGCGGCGGGGACGAGCAGCCAGGGCAGGAACGCGAGGAGCTGCGGTACGGGGGTGACGCCGTCGCTGCCGAGCGCCCGGCAGCCGAGGAGGACGGTGGCGGCGAGGAGGAACAGGCCGGTGGCCCCGACCAGCAGGCGCTGGTGGAGGGGGCGGGCGACGGGCGGTGACGGGGCGTCCGCAGGGTCCGTACGGTCGCCGCTGTCCGTACTGTCCGTGCTGCTGTCCGTGCGGTCCGTTCTGGTCAACGGGGTTGGCCTCTCGCGCTCGGCCTGATGGAGGTCATGGCCTGATGGAGGTCCCCATCCTTCCTCACGCCTTATGGACGCACATACGTGAAGGCGGGAACAGCGACGACAACCGCTGTTCCCGCGAGGTTGGTTTGGGTGTTCCGGTGCTGGGGTGCCGGACCGTCAGGTTCTCGCGCCCGACCCGGATCGTGCCCCGGCATCGAGAGCGCCTCGGTCGTTGGCCAGCGCCCAGATGATGAACGCCGACAGTGCCATGCCCACGACGGCCCACACCGGCTGGTGTGGCAGATACATGAACTGCGCGATCATGTTCAGCGCGGCAAGTCCTATACCCGCGTACCGTGCCCACCTGGCCCGTGCGAGGAGTGCCATACCGACGAGGGCGAGCAGAACGCCTATCGCCAGATGGATCCAGCCCCACGACGTCAGGTTGAACGAGTAGGTGTAGCCGGCGGTGTTGAGGAACGCGTTCCTCCTGATCGCCGCTATCCCCTGGAGAATGTCTGTCACTCCGATCACCAGCAGGAGCACGCCGGCGAAGAAGCTACCGCCAACTGCCCAAGCGGCCTTCCTTTCCGCATGGGCTCCGGTGCCGTGTCCTACGCCGGTGGTTCCCATGCCCATTCCAGTACCAGTACCTGTGCCTGTGCCCATGCCCGTAGTGGGGGGCCGCTGTGCTGTGTTCTGGCTCATATCCCCATGGTGCTCCAAATGGAACAAAAGGGACATTCGGCTGGGTGGTATCGGCATAAAGATTTAGTAAAGTCAGGCGGGGCGGCTGTGGTGGCGGCCTGTGAGGCGCCCCGTCAGCCATGCGGCCAGGGCCAGCAGAAGCCCGGCGCCCAGCAGGGACCAGCCGGTGATACGGAGTGAGCCGGTCAGCGCGTCGTAGAACGCGGCGCCGGCCGACCGGTCCCCGTTGTCCGGCAGGTCCTGGAGCACGGTCCCCCGCGTCACCGCGACGACCACGACCAGCAGCACCCCGCCCGCCGCGACCGCGAGGCCGACCCCGGTCAGCGCCCGGCGCCTGCGGCCGGCCACGGCGGTCAGTACGGCGGCCGCCGCGAGCAGCGCCGTACCCACGGCCGGCCAGATCCCGGCGGCACGCAGCCCTTCGGCGACCTCGCGCCAGACCCCGAGCCCGTTCGCCTCCAGGACGACGACGCGGGTGTCCCGTACGGGGATCCGGTCGGCGAACGGCACCCCGTCGGAGACCAGTTGAGCCTTCACCTGCCGGACCACAGGCGCCAGATCAAGGGTCACGGCGTTGCCCCGCCCGCTGGTCAGGGCCTGTTCCACCGTGGAGTGGGTGGCGCGTACCGCCGTCCTCCACGCGTTCCTGAACGCGTCGGACTCGGTGAAGGACAGCACGGCGTCGTGCAGCAGATCGCGTATCGCCCTTTGCAGGTCCTCCTGGAACGGCCCCACATCGAACGCGCCGCTCTTGATCTCCGACATCACCTGGTCCGTGATCCGGTCCGCCAGAGCGATCCGTACGGCGTGGTCGGAACCGAGCGGCGCGGTCGTGGCGACGAAGCGGCGGGTGTCGCCGATCTCCAGACCGGCCCAGGCGGCGACCGCGCTGAGGGGGGTGAGGACCGTCAGCAGGAGGATCAGCGCGAGGGAGAGGGAGGTCCGGGTCCGGTGGTTGGTCCGCACCCCTCAAGGGAACGCGGACCGGCCGGGCGGCGCGAGCGGTGGGCCGCCGACCCGGTGAGGAGGGGGGCCGGTCGGGCTTGACGGGCGCGGTGGGCGGGTGTGCTCTGGAGAAGTGGGGGGTGTGGGGGTGCAGGGGGGCGTGAGGGAAGGAGTTCCCGGCCATGGCCACACCTGTTCTGCCCGGACGGCACGGCGGCGGCGCACCGGTCCGTACGCGAGGGGCGCACCGTACGTACGAACCATCCCGCGCGCCCGGCCGGTCCGGAAGGTCCGGCGCGCCCGGCGTGCCCGGAGCGCCCGGCGGGTCCGGCGTTCAGGGCGCGCGCTCCGGGCGCAGCGGTCGGCACATCTCCCCGCTCGTCCTCGGCGTACCGCTCTTCCTGGGCGTCGCCTACGGCGCGTACGCCCAGGCCATCGCGCGCAGCGGCGGTCCGGCGACCTGGGGGCAGCTCGCCCTGGCGCTGATCTCCGGGGCGGCCTTCGCGCTGCTCCTCTTCGGGCTGCTCAGGGTGGAGCACTCCCTGCCGCGCGAACTCAGGGCGGCGGCCTGGGGCGTGCTGGTGGGCGGATCCATCGGCTTCCTCTACAGCCTCACCGGGCACAGCGTGCTGCTGTCCTCGGGGATCGGCCTCGCGATCGGCGCGGGCACGGTCATCGCCACCTTCTACCGCTTCTACACGCGAGAACCCTGACGTCCGAGCGGTATCGCTGTCCGCGCGGCCCGCCAGATCCGATCTGGCGGGCCGCGCGGTCGTGTCTCGCGCCCGGGAGGTGAGGGGGCACGGGGCGCGGGGAGTGCCGGCCTGACCCACGGACAAGGGAACAGCAATGAGCACTGATCTGGCGATCGAGACCCGAGGGCTGGTGAAGGTCTTCGGTGACAACCGGGCCGTCGACGGCGTCGATCTCGCCGTGCCGGCGGGCACCGTCTACGGGCTCCTCGGGCCGAACGGGGCGGGGAAGACGACCCTCGTCAGGATGTTGGCGACGCTGCTCCGGCCGGACGGCGGCGAGGCGCGGGTCTTCGGCAAGGACGTACGGAAGGAAGCGGACGCGGTACGCGGCCGGGTGAGCCTCACCGGGCAGTACGCGTCGGTGGACGAGGACCTGACCGGTACGGAGAACCTGGTGCTGCTCGGACGGCTCCTCGGCCACTCGGGACGGGCGGCGCGGGAGCGGTCGGCGCGGCTGCTGGCGGCGTTCGGGCTGGCGGAGGCGGCGGGACGCCAGGTCAAGAACTACTCGGGCGGGATGCGGCGCCGTATCGACATCGCCGCTTCCCTCCTCAACACGCCGGACCTGCTCTTCCTCGACGAGCCGACGACCGGGCTCGACCCGCGCAGCCGTAACCAGGTGTGGGACATCGTGCGGGCCGTCGTCGCGCACGGCACGACGGTGCTGCTGACGACGCAGTATCTGGACGAGGCGGACCAGTTGGCCTCCCGTATCGCGGTGATCGACCGGGGCCGGATGATCGCCGAGGGCACGCAGGGCGAGCTGAAGGCGTCGGTCGGCGCCGGGTCGGTCCATCTGCGGCTGCGGGACGCGGGGCAGCGGACGGAGGCCGAGCGGGTACTGGCGCGGGAGCTCGGCGCGGCCGTGCAGCTCGACCCCGATCCGGTGGCGCTGACCGCGACGGTCAACGGCCACAGCACGGAGCGGGGCGTGGCCGAACAGGCCGCGCGGGCACTGGCGGAGCTGGCCCGCTCGGGGATCACGGTGGACAACTTCTCGCTGGGCCAGCCGAGTCTGGACGAGGTCTTCCTCGCCCTCACCGAAAGAAAGCCGGACGACAGCCCGGACGACAACCCGGGCCACGGATCTGACGGCGCACCGGACAGCGGCCTTGACGGCGGCCCGGACGGCAGCGGGGCGACCACCCCGACGACGGAGGAGGCGGCGGCATGAGCACCGCGGTCACGAAGACGAAGAACGCCCACGATCTCGCGGATCCCGCGCCGGCCTCTCCCACGGCGGAGGATCTGGCGGCCCTCCTGGCCGGCCAGGACCGGCCGCCCCGGCCCAGCGGGCTCACCGCCTCGCTCGTCTTCGGCTGGCGGACCCTGCTCAAGATCAAGCATGTGCCGGAGCAGCTCTTCGACGTCACGGCCTTCCCGATCATGATGGTGCTGCTGTACTCGTACCTCTTCGGCGGCGCGCTGGCCGGTTCCACCTCGGAGTACATCCAGTTCCTGCTGCCGGGGATCCTGGTGATGAGCGTCGTGATGGTCACGATGTACACGGGCGTCGCGGTCAACACCGATATCGAGAAAGGTGTCTTCGACCGCTTCCGCACCCTCCCCATCTGGCGCCCGGCCCCGATGGTCGGCTACCTCCTGGGCGACGTCGTCCGCTATGTGATCGCCTCGGCCGTCATGCTCGGCGTCGGCATCCTCATCGGCTACCGCCCCCAGGGCGGGGTGCCCGGGATCGTGGCGGGGGTGGCGCTGCTGCTGGTCTTCTCGTTCTCGTTCTCGTGGGTCTGGACGATGTTCGGGCTGATGCTGCGCAGCGAGAAGTCCGTGATGGGCGTCAGCATGATGGTGCTCTTCCCGCTGACCTTCCTGAGCAATATCTTCGTCGACCCGAAGACGATGCCGGGCTGGCTCCAGGCATTCGTCAACAACAGCCCGGTCAGCCATGTGGCGACCGGGGTGCGGGAGTTGATGGCGGGCCACTGGCCGACGGCCGCCATCGCCTGGTCCCTGGGCTGGTCGGCGGTCCTGCTGATCGGCTTCGGTACGGTCACGATGCGGCTGTACAACCGCAGATGACGCCACCGCGGCCCTCGCCGGTCGGCACGCGCCACCCGCCCCGGGAAGACGGGTCAGAGGCGCCAGTCGACGGGCGGGGCGGTGGGGGCGGGGCGGTAGGCGCAGGTGGAGCCGGTGGACACCGATGCCCGCAGATGGGCGGCGAGTTCGGGGTGCAGGGTGTCGAGTCTGCGCAGGGTGTCGCGGATACGGGCGGTGACCGTCTTGCGGGCCCGCTCCGCCTCGTCGCCGAGGCGCCGGGTCCGTCCGCCGAGGCCCGCCGCCCGGCGCAGCTCGTCCAGCAGGGCCTGCCGCTCCCGCTCACCCTCGGCGGCGCGGGCCGGGTCCCCGTGCGTACAGGCCCGGTCGATCTCCTCGTCCAGCTCCGCCAGCCGTCGCTTGTAGGCGGCCTTGGCGCGCTCGTCCAGCATGGCGTCGCCGCCCAGCGACCGTGTCGCGGTGACGACGCGTCCGCCCTCGGGGGCGAGGAGTTGTACGGCGGGCAGGTCGGCGCCCGGGTGGCCGAGGAGCGTATGCAGGTCCCGTAACCCCTTGGCGTCGGGCACATGGACCGACCGCCCCGCGAAGGCCAGCGCCCAGACCGCACCGTCCCGCCGGAACTCGGCCCGCTGAGACGCGGCCTGCTGGGACTCGGCCCGCTGCAAGTCGGGGTGGTGTACATCGGCTTGGGGGGCCGGGGCCTGGGCCGGGACCGGGGTGGGGGAGTGGTGGCGGCGCAGGGCTTCCGCTCGCGTCAGGGCCGTGGTGGCGCGCTGCGACCACGGGATCGCCCCGAGCCGGTCCGCCGCGTCGCGCGCCGCCGTCAGCGCCGCCACCGCCTCGTCCCACCGCCCGCTCGCGGCGTCCAGCGTGCCGAGCCAGAGGTCGACCGGGCCGCTGATGTCGCAGCCGTACAGGGAGACCATCCACTGGCCCGCGTACGGCGCGAGCGCGGCCCGTGCGCGGGCGATCAGCGCCTCGTCGCCCGACGCGGCGGCCGTCTGGGCGCGGAAGCGCAGCCACAGCGGGGCGTAGACGCGCGGAAACGGCGGGTCCGCGCCTGCCTCCACCTCCCGGAGATACCGGACCGCGTCCGCCGTGTCGCCGCGCTCCAGCGCCGTGAGGGCCGCAGGCAGCCGGGGATACGGATAGCCCAGACCGTCCAGCGTGCCGACCACCGCCTGCGCCGCGTCGAACCGGCCCCGGAGCAGCTTGAGCGCCCAGTCCAGATGCGCGCTGATGAATCCGTACGGCGCGTGCTCCCGCCAGGGTTCCAGCGCCTTGGCCAGCAGCTCCTCCGCCTCGTCGAAGCGGCCGGCGAGGGAGGCGGCCATGGACAGATCGATGGCGCTGCTGAGCTGGAAGCGGCGTTTGCCCGTCCGCTCGGCCAGCGTGACATACGCGCGAAGCTCGGCGAGGAAGCGCGGATCGCCCTGTTCCAGCAGCGTGACCCAGCGCATCCCCGTCGCGTGCACCTCCGTGTCGTGGTCGCCCGTGCGGCGGGCGATGGCGGCCATCTCGTCGGTGAGCGTGAGCCGTTCGGCCGCCGTGCCCAGCCCCCAGATCGTGTCGTGGCGCGTCCAGAGCGAGAAGGCGAGCGCGTCGTCGTCCCTCTCGCGACGGGCCAGCGCCGTGGACCGTACGGTCAGTTCCCGCGCGAGCTGGGCCGGATCGAGCTGCTGCGGATCGGCGCCGCCGCCGATCAGGGTGCGGTGGGCCTCCCGGAGCAGCCCGGCGGTCTGTGCCTCGCGCCCGGGGACCCCGCCCCGCCGGTGCAGGGTGATCGCCACCCGGGCCAGCAGTTCGGCGTCCCGCAGCGCACGGGCCGGGGCGGCGGCCCGCTCGAAGTACCGCCAGGCTTCCTCCTCCTCGCCGTAGTTCCGTAACTCGCCGCCGAGGTCCAGCGCGATCAGCACGGCCCGGCGCGGATCCCCGGGCCCGGCCTCCGGCCCGTCGGTGTCCCCATCCGGCCGCCGGTCCGCCGTCCCCTCGGCGATCCGCAGCGCCCGCCGGTAGTGGCCCAGGGTCTCCTCGCCGGCCAGCCTGCCGGCGGCGTCCCGCGCCGCAGCCAGCAGCGCGTCCAGCCTGCGGTCGCACTCCAGCGCGTCGCCCGCCAGATAGGCGTGCCGGGCCAGCTCGGCGGGGAAGAGGTGACCGTCGAGCGCGGGATCGCCGTCCAGCGCGCGTACGACCTCGGCGTGCCGGCGCCGTACGTCCGGCTCCGGCAGCGCGGCGTACAGCGCCTCCCGTACGAGATCGTGCGCGAAGGCGAACCGGCCCGCCTGTCCCGTCACCACCACCCGGGCCGCCACCGCGCGCTCCAGCAGCCGGTCCACGTGCGGTACGGGCGCGGCCGTGACGGCCGCCAGCACCCGGCGGTGGAACTCCCGGCCCAGCACGGCGGCCGAGGCCAGCAACGCGCTCACCGGCGACGGGAGTTGCGCGATCCTGCTCCGTACGGCCTCACTCACCCCGGGCGCCACCGTGGAGAGCGGGCTGCCGCTGTGCCAGAGCCGGGCCGTCTGTTCGACGAAGAACGGATTGCCGCCGGTCCGCCGGTGGACCTCGTCCATGACGGCCGCCTCCGGCTCCCGCCCGGTGGTGAGCGCGAGCAGCGCACCCACCTCGTCCCGGCCGAGCCCCGTCAGCGTCAGCGTCGTCGTCGCCCGCGCGACCAGCGGGAGGATCAGGCCCCGGAGCGGATGGTCCGGCGCCTCCACCTCGATGTCGCGGTACGCCCCGACGAGCAGCAGCCGCTCGAACCAAGCCTGCCGCGCGGCGAATTCGAGGAGCCGGAGGGAGGCGGGGTCCGCCCCGTGCAGATCGTCGAGGACGACCACGACCGGGCGGTCCTGCGAGACGGCGACCAGGGCCGAGGTCACCGCGTCGTACAACGCGAAGGCGTCCTGCGGGGAGTTCGGGGAGTTCGGGGAGTTCGGGGAGGCCGGAGGGTCCGAGGACCTCGGCGCGTTCGGGGACTTCGGGGACTTCGGCGCGTTCGTGGAGTTCGTGGAGTTCGTGGCGTCCGGGCGGTGCGTGGACCGTACGTACCGGGGTTCCCCGAGCAGCACCGCGAGCCGCCCGCCCGCCGCGCGCTCGATCTCCGCCCAGCGCTCCTGCCCGACCCCGCGCCGCAGCCCCCGCAGGACCTGCACCCACGGCCAGTACCCCGGCGCGCTCTCCGAGTCCCAGCACGAGCCGCTCAGGACGAGCGCACCGAGCCGCCGCGCCTCGTGCGCGGCCCGGGTGACGAGCGCGGTCTTGCCGATGCCGGCCTCTCCCGTGACCAGCGCGAGGCCCCCATGGCTGTCCGTCGTCCGGGCGATCTCCGCCCGGAGGACACCCATGGGGTGGTCACGCCCGATGAGAGCTGGGGTCATACCCAAACCATAGGAGACCCCACTGACAACGGACCTTCCCGTCAATCAGATCAAGGCGTGACGTTCGCGAGAAGCTGCTCGAAAGGCACGACCTCATCGAACTCGTCCGCGCTCGCGCTCGCGTTCCCGTTCCCGCTTCCGTTCGCGTTCCCGTTCGCGCTCCCTTGGCCGCTGCTGTCGTTCCTCCGGGTCGCCTCACGCGCCGTCCGACCCTGGAGCAGCCGGCCGAACTCCCCGCCGGCCCGTTCGATCCGGGCCGGCAGTCCGCCCGCGTGCGTATCGGCCCCCGCGCCCCAGTCGTCCGTCGCGGCGAACACGGCGGTCGGCAGGGTCAGCGCGTGGAGGTACGAGAACAGCGGGCGCATCGCGTGTTCCACCACGAGGGAGTGGCGGGCGGTCCCCCCGGTGGCCGCGAGGAGGACGGGTGTTCCGGTGAGCGCGTCGGGCTCGACCAGGTCGAAGAACGACTTGAAGAGCCCGTTGTACGAACCGGCGAACACCGGCGTCACCGCGATCACCCCGTCCGCCCCGGCCACCGCCGCCAGCGCCGCGCCGAGCGGGGCCGAAGGGAAGCCGGTGACCAGGTTGTTGGCGATGTCGACGGCCAGCTCGCGCAACTCGACGACCTCGACCTCCGCCTTGCGGTCCTCGGCGGCGAGTGCCCGTACGGACGCCTCCGCCAGCCGGTCGGCCAGCAGGCGCGTCGAGGACGGCTTGCCGAGACCGGCCGACACGGCGACCAGCTTCAGCGGTGTCACGGAGTCGACCGACACGGCGTCCATGCTCAGACCTCCTTCTTCCCGGTCGCGGAGACGGCCTTCCCGCTCGCGGCGACGGCCGGGTGCAGCGGGCCGTCCGGGACCCCGGCGGGCCGCCGGTTCGCGAACTCCTTGCGCAGGACGGGGACGACCTCCTCGCCCAGCAGGTCGAGCTGTTCCAGCACCGTCTTCAGCGGCAGCCCCGCGTGGTCCATCAGGAAGAGCTGGCGCTGGTAGTCGCCGAAGGTCTCGCGGAAGGACAGCGTCTTCTCGATGACCTCCTGCGGGCTGCCCACGGTCAGCGGGGTCTGCTCGGTGAACTCCTCCAGGGAGGGACCGTGCCCGTACACCGGGGCGTTGTCGAAGTACGGCCGGAACTCCCGTACCGCGTCCTGCGAGTTCTTCCGCATGAACACCTGGCCGCCGAGGCCGACGATCGCCTGCTCGGGGGTGCCGTGGCCGTAGTGCGCGTACCGCTTGCGGTAGAGGTTGATCAGCTTCTGGAAGTGACCCTTGGGCCAGAAGATGTTGTTGGCGAAGAAGCCGTCCCCGTAGAAGGCGGCCTGCTCGGCGATCTCGGGCGACCGGATCGACCCGTGCCAGACGAACGGCGGGACCCCGTCCAGCGGCCGGGGCGTCGAGGTGAACCCCTGGAGCGGCGTACGGAACTTGCCCTCCCAGTCCACGACGTCCTCGCGCCACAACTTGTGCAGCAGGGCGTACTTCTCGACGGCGAGCGGGATGCCCTGCCGGATGTCCTCCCCGAACCAGGGATAGACGGGCCCGGTGTTCCCCCGCCCCATCATCAGGTCGACGCGCCCGCCGGCCAGGTGCTGGAGCATCGCGAAGTCCTCGGCGATCTTCACCGGGTCGTTGGTGGTGATGAGGGTGGTGGAGGTGGAGAGGACGAGGCGCTCGGTGGTGGCCGCGATGTAGCCGAGCATGGTGGTGGGCGAGGACGGCACGAACGGCGGGTTGTGGTGCTCGCCCGTCGCGAAGACGTCGAGACCGACCTCCTCGGCCTTCCGCGCGATGGCGACCATCGCCTTGATCCGCTCGTGCTCGGTCGGCGTACGTCCGGTCGTCGGGTCGGTCGTGACATCGCCGACTGTGAAGATCCCGAACTGCATCGAGCTCACCTCTCGCCTCTTCGGTGGACTGGCGTCTGATCCGGCTCCATCGAAATGGTTGAAGCTTCAACTTTGCCGTCTGAAGCCTACAACGGCATCGGGTGCGGAATCTATTCCGGACTCTTCGCCCTGCGGCTTTGGGTCACTGTAAATAGATTTGTCGTACCAATACGGAACCGCTGGATCCGTGGTGCCCTCCCGGATGCTCCTCCCGGATGCCCCTTCCGGGTGCCCCTCCCGACAGGTGGAACAGACAGGCACGCCCCTAGGAGAACGCCGATGCCGCACACCCGCCACACGAAGGGGACGCGTAAGGAGGGGACGCGTAAGGAGGGCACGCGTAAGAAGGGCACGCGTAGGAAGTGGGCCCTTGGGGTGGCCGTGGCTGTGGCCCTCCCCCTGGGGCTGGGCGCCTGGCCCGTGCCCGACGCTCCCGGGGTCTTCTCCGACACCGGCGACCCGATCACCTTCGCCCAGGGCGGCGACACGGTCCCCACGCCCGTCACGGAGAGGGGCGGCGGCGGGCGGCCCGCGGTGTCCGGGGTGGCAGGGGCGTCCGAGGTGCTGATGCCGACCGGGCCGGCCGCCGCGTTCACCGTGGCCGCCACCGTCCCCGAGGACGGGTCCAAGATCGCCGTGACGACGCTGGCGGGGAAGAAGTCCGGGTTCACGGGGCGGGTCTGGGTCTGGGTGCCGCCGCAGTACACGGACCCGGCGTACGCGAGGAGCGGGTTCCCGGTCATGATCGCGCTGCCCGGGGGCGCCGGGTACCCCGTCAACTACTGGATGGGTACGGATCTGAAGCTGGAGGCGAGCATCGCCGCGTGGTCCAAGGAGGGCAGGAGCCTGCCGTTCATCCTGGCCATGCCCGTACTCAACCCCCACCCCGACACCGGCGGGCTCTACTGGGACGCCAGTGACATCCCCGGCCAGCCGAAGATGGGGACGTGGCTGACCGAGGACGTCCCCGACCTCGTCAAGGCCAACTTCCGCACCCTGACATCGCGCGACGGCTGGGCGATCATGGGCTCGTCCACCGGCGGCTTCGCCGGGCTGAAGTCCGTCCTCCAGAAGCCCCGCCAGTTCAAGGCGGCCCTCGTCTCGGGCCCGGACCTCGCGCCGGACTCCCGGCTGTGGGCCGGGCACGAACAGGAGGAGCGGGCGAACGATCCGGCCTTCCTCGCACCCGAGCTGATCAGGGCGAAGGGCCCTGACGTCTATCTCGCCTTCCAGGTGGGCACGGTCGGCTCCGACGCCCGGACCAGACCGAAGGTCGAGGACTTCGTCCGTACGTACACCCGAGGGCCGATCAGAACCAGGCTCAGCGTGATCCAGGGCGGCGGCCACAACGCGCGCACCTACGTACCGAACATGGTCGACGCCGGTCTGATCCAGTGGATCAGCGCCCATATGCGGGGCCCGGTCCCGGCCCCCTGACCAGCGCCGCCGCCGGGCCCGCCACCGGCCGAGCGGGCCCGAAAACCGGTCGGCCGGGCCCGAAAACCGGTCGGCCGGACCCTCCCGTGCCTAGCACCCGCAGGGAGAGGCTAGGCCGTACGGGGCGACCCATACTCGGATCCATGAGCGGAAAAGTTCAGCTCGGAGACTTCCTGCACGCGCGGCGCTCCCAGCTCCGTCCCGAGGACATCGGGGTTCCCACCTACGGGGAGCGGCGGCGTGTGCCGGGGCTCCGGCGCGAGGAGCTGGCGCTGCTGGCGGGCGTGAGCGCGTCCTACTACGCGCGGCTGGAGCAGGGGCATTCGCTGAACGCCTCGCCGGACGTGCTGGACGCGATCGCCCGCGCCCTGCGCCTGGACGAGGCCGAGCGACGGCACCTGTACGACCTGGCCCGTACGGCCGAGCGCCGTGGCCGGGGGCGGCGGCCCGCGCCGGAGCGGATGACGGAGGCGGCCGGTCAACTCCTGGATTCGCTCCCGGACGTCCCCGCGCTGGTGCTCGGCCGCCGCAACGACGTGCTGGCCTGGAACCGGCTGGGCCACGCGCTGTTCGCCGGACACCTCGACCCCGGCGCCCCTGACCGGGCGGCGGAGCGCCCCAACATGGTCAGGATGGTGTTCCTCGACGCCCACACCCGCGACCTGTACGCGGACTGGCCGGCCAAGGCCAGGTCGGTGGTGGGGAACCTGCGCCTGGTCGCCGGCCAGTACCCGGACGACACCGCGCTGCACGCTCTGGTGGGCGAACTCAGCTCGAAGAGCGCGGACTTCGCGTCGATGTGGGCCGACCACCGCGTCAGGACGTGCAACTTCAGCGTCCACGAGATGCGGCACCCGCTCGTCGGAACCGTGACCGTCACCCAGCAGACCCTGGGCCAGGGCCCTGGCCAGAACATCGTGCTCGCCACCACGGACACCGGTTCGCCCTCGCGTACGGCGCTGGCCCTGCTCGCCCAGGCCGTGGCGCCGCCACATGCCCGAAATCAGTGAAGGACACCGAAGCATCATGCAGAGCCGGACACATGGCCAGAGCCAGAGTCAATGTCAGAGTGAAAGCCGGGATCCGGGGCGGGGCGTGTACGAACTCGCCCTGGGCGACGTCACCATCACCCGCGTCGGGGAGTTCTCCGGTCCCGTAGGGATGACCCCCGATGTCTTCTTCCCCGGCGGTACGGACGAGGCGTGGCAGCGCCACCGCCCCCTGCTGACACCCGACTTCCTGGACCCCGACACCAATATCTGCGAGTCCGCCCTCCAGACCTGGGTGCTGCGCAGCGAGGGCAGGACGATCCTGATCGACACCGGGGCCGGCAACCACAAGGAGCGGCCGTACGCGCCGGTCTGGGGGCACCTCGAAACGGACTACCTGGAGAACCTGGCCCGCGCCGGGGTGCGGCCCGAGGACGTGGACGTCGTCGTCAACACGCATCTCCATCTCGACCACGTCGGCTGGAACACCGTTCTACGGGACCGGACCTGGGTGCCGACCTTCCCCAACGCCACCTATCTGATGCCCAAGGCGGACTTCGACTTCTGGAACCCCGCCCACGCGAACCCCTCGGTGTTCGGGCCCGGCAACCAGAACGTCTTCGAGGACAGCGTCGCGCCCGTCCACGCCGCAGGCCAGGCGCTGCTCTGGGAGGACAGCCACCGTATCGACGCCCACCTGCGGCTGGACGCGGCGCCGGGGCACACGCCCGGCTCCAGCGTGATCACCCTGGAATCCGGCGGCGACCGCGCGGTGTTCGTCGGCGATCTGCTGCACACCCCGCTCCAGATCATGGAGCCCGACCAGAACAGTTGCTTCTGCGAGGACCCGGCCGGGGCGCGCGCCACCCGTCGCCGGATCCTGGGCTGGGCCGCCGACCGTAACGCCCTGGTCCTCCCCGCCCACTTCGGCGGCCACGGCGCCCTGGAGGTACGGCGCGACGCGGGCGCCTTCGGCATCAAGGAATGGGCCCCGTTCGCGCGGCTGCGGACGGACCGCCCGTGAGCCGTCACCCCGAGGGCCCTTCCGGCCCTCCCTCCGAGATCGTCGTACCCACGGAGAGCGGCGCCGTACGGGGGCGGCGCCACGGCGGTACGGCGGTCTTCCACGGCATCCCCTACGCCGCACCCCCCGTGGGCCGCGCCCGCTTCGCCCCGCCCCGGCCGCACGCCCCCTGGGCCGGGGTACGCGACGCCACCGAGCCGGGCCCCACTGCCCCGCAGGCCCGGCGTGACGCGTTCGGTGCCCTGGACATGTCCCCGTACTTCGGCCCTGGTTGGGTCAGGGGCGAGGACTACCTCACCCTCACCGTCCACACACCCGTCGACGGGGGCGGTGACATGGTTACGGACGGGAGCGCGGGCGCCCGGCCGGTGATGGTCTTCGTGCACGGCGGCGGCTTCGTCGCCGGATCACCCCGCGCGCCGCTGTACGACGGCACCGCCTTCGCCCACGACGGCGTCGTGCTGGTCACCGTGGCCTACCGTCTGGGCATCGCGGGCTTCCTCGATCTGCCCGGCGCCCCCGCCAACCGCGGCCTGCTCGATGTCATCGCCGCACTGCGGTGGGTCCGGGAGAACATCGCCGCGTTCGGCGGCGACACCGGCAACGTCACCCTGTTCGGCCAGTCCGCGGGGGCCACCCTCACCGGCGCCGTCCTGGCCGACCCGGCCGCGCGCGGGCTCTTCCGGCGCGCGATCGTGCAGAGCGGCAGCGGTCTCGGGGCGCACACGCCCGAACAGGCCGCCCGCGTCACGGACGCGGCGGCCCGCGCGCTGGGGGTACGGCCCCGGCTCGACGCCTTCGCCGCGCTGCCCGACGAACGGTTCGTGGAGATCACGCCCCGGCTCGCGGGCATCGATCTCACCACCCCGACCCACCTCGACCCCCTGGTCGGCCTCAGCCCGTTCAGCGTCGTACGGGAGCGCCAGCCCGCCCACACCCTGGCCGCCCACGCGTACGGCGTCGATCTGCTGGCGGGCGTCAACTCCGAGGAGGGGAACCTCTATCTCGCCCCGCACGGGCTGCTGACCTCCACCACCCCCGCCGATCTCGCCGAACTCGCCGCCCGCACCGACCGCGCCCCGGCCGAGCTGGTGGCCGCCCACCGCGCCCGCCGACCGGACGCCACGGACGGCGCGTTGCGGTCCGCGATCCTGGGCGACGCGCTCTTCGGCAACGGCACCCGGCGGCTTCTCGACGCCCACGCCGAAGGCGCCGGCCGCGCTGGGCAGAGGGGCGGGCGCACGTACGCGTACGAGTTCGCCTGGCGCTCCGACGCCCTGGGTGGGCAGCTCGGCGCGGCGCACACCGTGGAGCTTCCGTTCGTCTTCGACACGACCCGCCTGCCCCAACTGCACGGACCCGGCGCCCTGCTGGGGACAGCGGCCCCGCCGCCGGAGCCGGCCCGGCGCACGCACGCCGCCTGGGTCGCCTTCGCCCGTACCGGCGATCCGGGGTGGGAGGTCTACGAGCCCGGACGGCGCGTCACCCGGCGCATCGCCGAGGAGTGGACGTCGAAGGACCGGGCCGAGGCCGTCGGGTAGCGTTTCCGGTCTGCCGTGACGGGGCCGGCTGTGGGTGCTCGGGTCGTACGTGGCCCGAGCACTGTCGTGTTCGACGGCGCTTGGTATCTCCTCGGGGAAGACATTAGGTTAGGCTCGCCTAACCATTCGGTGGGAGTCGGGTCCCTGACGACTCCTCAGCAAAACCTTTGCGGTGCAAGCTGTTGGGCATGCGCCCCTTCCGCAGCACCCCCCACCCCGAGGTAGTGCCAGCCGTGCCAGACCCGCTCCGCCCCCTTCCCGGGGACACCCTTCCGCGTGATGTCCGGATCGACCGGGTACGCACGGGGGATCTGATCGTTCTCCCCTACGCGGGCTCGTACGACCGGGAGTTCGTCCTTCCTCGCATCTCCGGAGTCGTGTCATGACCGTGCCCCCCTCGACCGTGCCCCCCTCGACCGTGCCCTCCTCCGCCGCGCCCTCCTCCACGGCGCCCCCCGTCACCCTGCCCGGCCAGGCCGCCGCCGGGACCGGGACCGGGACCGCGGCCGTGGCCTCCGCCGCGGACGGCATCCTGCGGCGTCAGCGCGCCCGGGAGTCCTCGGCACGCACCTACGCCCGCTCGTTCCCGATCGTCCCCGCCCGCGCCTCGGGCATGACCATCGAAGGGGCGGACGGCCGCCGCTATCTCGACTGCCTCTCCGGCGCGGGCACGCTCGCGCTCGGCCACAACCACCCCGTCACGCTGGAGGCCGTCCGGCGCACGATGGACAGCGGGGCGCCCCTGCACGTCCTCGATCTGGCGACCCCGGAGAAGGACGACTTCACGGACGCGCTCTTCGCCACCCTGCCGAGCGGCTTCGCCGACCGCGCCCGTGTCCACTTCTGCGGACCCGCCGGTACGGACGCGGTCGAGGCGGCCCTGAAGCTGACGCAGACCGCGACCGGGCGCGGCGGGCTGCTCGCGTTCACCGGCGCGTACCACGGCATGACGGCGGGCGCGCTGGGCGTGACCGGCAGCGTCGCCGTCAAGGAGCGGGTCGCGGGCGGCGGGGCCGAGGTGACGCGGCTGCCCTACCCGTATGCGTACCGCTGCCCGTTCGGTGTCGGCGGCGAACGCGGGGCCGCCCTCGCGGCCACGTACGCGGAGCGGCTGCTCGACGATCCGTCGGGCGGTGTCGTCCCGCCCGCCGCGATGATCGTCGAAGTGGTGCAGGGCGAGGGCGGCGCGGTGCCGGCGCCCGACCCCTGGCTGCGCGAGATGCGGCGGATCACACGGGAACGCGGGATTCCGCTGATCGTGGACGAGGTGCAGACGGGCGTCGGGCGTACGGGCGCCTTCTGGGCCGTCGAGCACAGCGGGATCACCCCCGACGTGATGGTCATGTCGAAGGCGATCGGCGGCGGGCTGCCGATGGCCGTGATCGTGTACGACGAGAGTTACGACGGCTGGCTTCCCGGCGCCCACACGGGCACCTTCCGTGGCAACACCCTGGCCATGGCGGCGGGCGCGGCGACGCTGCGGTTCGTGAGCGCCGAGGGCCTGAGCGAGCGCGCGGCGACCGTCGGCGCCCGGATGACGGCACGGCTCGACGGCCTGCGCGCGGAACTCCCGGCGATCGGCGACGTACGGGGCCGGGGCCTGATGATCGGCGTCGAACTGGTCGACCCGGAAGGGCCGTCGGATCCCTGCGGGGCCCGGCCCGTCGACGCGGAACTGGCTGTGCGGGTACGGGCGGCCTGTCTCGACCGGGGGCTGATCGTGGAGCTGGGCGGACGGTTCGACGCGACCGTACGGCTGCTGCCACCGCTGGTCATCACGGACGAGCAGGCGGAGTCGGTGGTGGACCGGCTGGCGGACGCGATCGCGACGGTCTCGCAGGACAAGGCCATGGACAAGGACAAGCACAAGGTCCAGGTCCAGGACACGGACACGGACAAGGACACGGACAAGGACACGGACAAGCGCGGGGACGCGGTTCAGGGGCGACAGGCATGAACACGGAAACCCGCACACAGGCCACACTGCCGATCCCGTCGCAGGCCAAGGCGCCGGACGAGTCACCGGTCGGCGCGCCCGTCGAGGCACCGGTCGTCCCGCCACAGGCGCAGGCGGAGGGCGGCCCGGCGTCGCTCTCCGGCGGCGCCGACGGCTCCCACGCCCTGGAGCCGCTGGTCGCGACCGTCCTGGCCGCCCTCACCGAGGGCGCCAAGCGCCGCGACGGGCCCGTCGCCCCCGGCCGGCCCGAGGACATCGCCGCCTCGGTCGCGGAAGCCCTCGCGAGCGGTACGGGCGCCGGCCCCGGCGGCGTCACCGGACCCGGCGGCGCCGCCGCGCTCGCGCGGCTCACCGAACTCCTCGCCCACGGCAGCGCCGACCCCGCCGACCCCGCCTGCGCCGCGCATCTGCACTGCCCGCCCCTCGCGGTCGCCGTCGCCGCCGATCTCGCCGTCTCCGCGCTCAACCCCTCCCAGGACTCCTGGGACCAGGCGCCCGCGGCGACCACTCTGGAGACCCTGCTGCTCCAGGAGATGGCCCGGCTCGTCGGGTACGACGACACGCGCGCCGCCGGGGTGCTCACCTCCGGCGGTACGGAGTCGAACCTGATGGGCCTGATGCTCGCCAGGGACCGGGTCCTCGGCGCGGCGACCGGCCGCCAGATCGAACTCTCCGGCGTGGCCGCGAGCGGTTCCGCCGGCCGGCCCCGCATCCTCGCCTCCGCCGCCGCCCACTTCTCCGTACAGCGCGCCGCCGCCCTCCTCGGGCTCGGCGAGGACGCGGTGCTCTCCGTCCCCGTCGGCCACGAACTGCGCATGGACCCGGACGCGTTGGCCGCCGCGCTCGACGGCTGCGCCGGGCGCGGTGAACTCCCCGTCGCCGTCGTGGCTACCGCGGGCACCACCGACACCGGCGCCGTCGACCCGCTGCGCGCCTGCGCCGCCCTCGCCGCCGCGCACGGCGCCTGGCTGCACGTCGACGCGGCGTACGGCGGCGGCGCCCTGCTCTCCGACCGGCTCGCGCCGCTCCTGGACGGCCTCGCGCTCGCCGACTCCGTATCCCTGGACTGGCACAAGCTCGGCTGGCAGCCGGCCGCCGCCGGGATCTTCCTGGTCCGCGAGTCGGAGACGTACGCCTCGCTCGCGCGCCGGGCGGTCTACCTCAACCCGGTGGACGACGAGGAGGCCGGCTACCCGAGCCTGCTCGGCCTGTCGCTCCGTACCACCCGGCGCGCCGACGCCTTCAAGATCGCGGTCACGCTGCGCTCCCTGGGCCGGGACGGGCTCGGCCGGCTGGTCGACGCCTGCCGGGAGCTGGCGGTCGCGGGTGCACGCGGCGTACGGGAACACCCGCGCCTGGAGCTGCACTCCGAACCGGTGCTGACCGCCTTCCTGTTCCGCTACCTGCCGCACGCGGAGACAGCGGCCGGGGAGAGGAGCGACGACATCAACGCCCGGCTGCGCCGCAGGCTGCTGCGCGAGGGCCGCGCCGTCGTCGGCCGTACGGAGCTGCCGGGCGAGGGCCCCGGTCGCGTACGCCTCAAGCTCACCCTGCTCAACCCGCACGCCACGGCCGACGACGTGGACCGGCTGCTGGCGGCGGTGGTCGCCGCCGGCCAGGCGGAAGAGGCAGCAGTGACAGAAGAGACGGAAGGGATAGGAGAGACGGAAGAGACGGAAGAGACGGGTGTGATGAGGTGAGGTCATCACGGGGGGCCGCCGAGGTGCCGGCCCCCGCCCTGTCCGTATCTCCCCGTCCGTCTTCCCGTCCCCACTCCCTTGCGGAGGACCAGCAGTGACGACTCCTCACGACCGCGACGACATCCATGACCTCGTCGGGGTCGGGATCGGCCCGTTCAACCTCTCGCTGGCCGCCCTCGCGGACGGTGTCCCCGGGGCCGGGCCGCGTACGCTCTTCCTCGACGCCAAGCCCGCCTTCTCCTGGCATCCGGGGCTGCTGCTGGAAGGAACGATCCTTCAGGTCCCCTTCCTCGCCGACCTGGTGACCATGGCGGACCCGACCAGCCGCTGGTCGTACCTCAACTACCTCCGTGAACACGACCGGATGTTCCCGTTCTTCTTCTCGGAGCGCTTCCACATACCCCGCCGCGAGTACGACCACTACTGCCGCTGGGTCACCGAGAACCTGCCGTCCTGCCGCTTCGACGCGCGCGTCACCGACCTGACGTGGGACGAGAGCTCCGACGCCTTCCTCGTGACCCACCGCTCGTCCGACGGCACCGTCTCGTCCGTACGGGCGCGGCAGGTCGTCCTGGGGGTCGGGACGAACCCGGTCGTCCCGGACCCCCTCCGCCCCTATCTCGACAGCGACAGCGACAGCGACAGCGACAGGGGCGGCGGGAACGGGACCGGGGCGCGGGTGCTGCACAGCGCCGACTACCGCACCCACCGCGCCCGGCTGGCCGGCCTCGACGACGTCACGGTGCTCGGGGCGGGCCAGTCCGGCGCCGAGGTCGTCCTCGACCTGCTGCGCCACCAGGACGGCGGCGGCGCGGGCGGCCCGTACGTGCGCTGGCTGGCGCGTACGCCCGCGTTCGCGCCCATGGAGTACTCCAAGATCGGCCTGGAGCACTTCACCCCCGACTACATCCGCTACTTCCGCGCCCTGCCCGAAGCGCGCCGCGAGAGCCTCGTACGGGAGCAGTGGCAGCTCTACAAGGGCGTCAGCGAGGAGACGCTGGGCGAGATACACGACGAGCTGTACGAGCGGACGATCGGCGGTACGGAGCCGCGCGCCGCGCTCCATCCGGGCGTTGCCGTCGAGGCGGTGGAGCGTGCGGGCGACGCCTACGTACTGACGTGCCGCCACACCCAGCAGGACCGGCTCTTCGAGGTGCGGACGTCGGCGGTCGTCTCGGCCACCGGGTACGCGGCGGCTCGCCCCGGCTTCCTGGACGGTCTGGCGAAGCTGGTCGACTGGGACGACCGGGGCCGCTACCGCATCGACGGCGACTACCGCGTCGCGCTCGACCGGCGGATATCCGGCGCGCTGTACGTCCAGAACGCCGAACTGCACACGCACGGCGTCGGCGCCCCCGATCTGACCCTGGGCGCGTGGCGGGCGGCGACGATCCTCAACGCGGTGGCGGGCCGGACGGTGCTCCGGGTGCCGGAGCGGGCGGCGTGGACGACCTTCGGCGCCCCGGAGGCACCGGCCTCCGACCCCGAGGGGAGCCCCTGATGAACCACCCCACCCGCGACGCCTGGGCGCAGGCAGGGCGGCGGCTGCTGGTCAAGGCCGTGGAGGAGTTCGCGTACGAGGAACTGCTCGTCCCGGTCGCGTGCGAGAGCGACGCCCCCTTCCCCGAGGGCGCCCAGGGGGACGTCTACCGGCTCGACTTCGACGACGGCGTCCACTGGACCTTCCGCGCCACGCGCTCCGCCTTCGACGCCTGGCACATCGACCCCGACAGCCTCCGCCGCCACCCCGGCGCGGCCGAAGAGGCGGGCCCCGAGCGGCTGTTGCTCGACGCCCGCACCGCCCTCGGCTGGGACGGCCCCACTCTCGCCGAGGCGCTCCGCGAGCTGACCGCCACCCGCCGCGCCGACGCCGAGGCCGTCCGGCGCGCGCTGCCCGCCGCCGACCTCGCCGACCTCGGCCATCTCGACCTGGAGGCGTACCAGGACGGTCACCCCAGTGTGCTGCTCGACAAGGGCCGCGTCGGCTTCTCCGCGTCCGACGCCGCCGCGTACGGGCCGGAGGCGGCCCGTGCCGTACGGCTGACGTGGGCGGCCGTCCACTCCGGGCTCGCCACGTACGCGGGCGTCCGCGCGCTCGACGGACCTCAGGGGCTCCCCGCCGAGCGGCTGCTCGCGGAGGAACTCGACCCGCGTACCCGCGAACGGTTCGCCGCCACGCTCGACCAGGCGTGCGCGGAGAGCGGGTTCGAGGCGGACGCGTTCGTCTGGCTGCCGGTGCACCCGTACCAGTGGGACGAGGCCGTCGCCACGCTCTTCGCGCCGTACCTGGTGGACGGCCGGATCGTCCAGCTCGGCCAGAGCGCCGACCGGTACCGCCCGCTCCGCCCCGTCCGTACCCTCGCCAACCTCGACCGCCCGCACCGCCGCGTCGTGAAGCTGCCGCTCCTCCTCCGCGACTCCGGGGCCTGGCGCGGGCTGCCGGCCGGGCCGACCGGGGCGGCGCCCGAAGTGAGCGCGTGGCTGCGGGAGGTGCGCGAGGGCGACCCGTACCTCCGGGACGAGCTGCGCTTCCACCCGCTGGCCGAGGTCGCGTCCGTCACCGTCCGCCACCCGCTGTACGGGGAGGTCGGGGACGCCCCGTACCGCTACCACGAACTCCTCGGCGCGGTCTGGCGCGAGCCCGTCGCGACGCTGCTGCGCGAGCGCGAGCGGGCCCGTACGGTGGCGTCCCTGCTGCTGGGAGGGGCGGACGGGCGCACCCTCGCCGAGGAGCTGGTGGCGCGCTCCGGGCTCGGCGCGCGGGCCTGGCTGGAACGGTTCTTCGCGGCGCTGCTGCCGGGGCTGCTGCACCACCTCTACCGGTACGGCGTGGCCTTCCACCCGCACGGCGGGAACACCGTCGTGATCTTCGACGGCCATGACATCCCGATCGGGATCGCGGTCAAGGACTTCGCGGAGAGCGTCACCGTCCTGCGGGGCGACCAGGAGTCCCCCGCCGGCCTGCCGCGCCGGCCGGCGGGCGAGTTGGCGCACTCACTCCTCAGCACGCTCTTCGCCGGGCACTTCCGCTTCCTCGCGCCGCAGGCCGCCGCCCGACTCGGCGTGCCGGCACGGGACTTCTGGGCGCTCGTACGCGCCGAGATCGAGCGCTACCACGCGCGCTTCCCGGAACTCGCCGACCGTTACGCGTCGTTCGGGCTGCTCGCCCCGTCGTTCGGCCGGGCCGCCCTCAACCGCGAACGGCTCGGGGGCGACGCCTTCCACGGCACGGTCGCCAACCCCCTGGCCCCGGTGGCGGCGTCGGACGCCGACTGACCACGCTCCAGCCCTCCCCCTCCCCCTCCCCCTGTCCCCCCTACCGGGCGGCGGACTCGTAACTCTTCTCGACGGCGTCGAGGATCTGGCCGGCGCCGGTGTAGCCGATGCCGAGCATCCACAGGTTGTCGTCGACCTTGAAGGCCGTCTTCTTCTTCACCGCGTCCAGGTTCTTCCAGAGCGGCCCCCCGGTGGTGTCGGTCTCCTTGGCCTTCTTCGCGTCCCCGTAGGTGGAGTAGAAGAGGACGTCCGCGTTGGCCTGGTCGATCTGCTCCGGGCTGACGTCGAGGGAGAAGCCGTCCTTGTCCTGGTTGGCGGGGCGGCCGACCTGGAGGTCCTTGAAGAGGGAGCCGACGAAGGTGTCGTTGAGGTAGAGCCGGGTGTCCGCGCCCTCGATGAACCGTACGAAACCGACCTTGAGCCGCTTGGCCGCCGCAGGCCCGCCGAGCGCCTCGGTCACCCGCTCGGCGTGCGCCTCGTACGCCGAGACGACCTTCTTCGCCTCGTTCTTCTTGCCGAGCGCGTCGGCGTGCAGCGCGAAGTTCTTCCGCCAGGACGGGCCGGTGGTGTCGGAGAAGACGGTGGGGGCGATCGCGGAGAGCGCCTCGTAGTTCTTCTCGTCGCGGACCTTGCTGCTCAGGATCAGGTCCGGCTTCAGCGCGACGATCGCTTCGAGGTTGGGCTGCGCGATCAGCCCGACGGGCTTGATGTCCTTGAGCCGGTCGGCGGGCAGGTAGGTGGAGAAGGGTGCCTTGTCGACCACGGTGGTGGCCCCGACCGGGGTGACCCCGAGGCTGACGGCCGAGTCGAGCGCGTCGGTGTCCAGCACGACGACCCGCTTCGGCGCGTCCTTCACCTTCACGTCACCCATGACGGTCGCGACGGTGTGCGTGGCGCCGCCGCCGGACGCGCCGTCGGCGCCCTGGCCCGTGCCCTTGCCGGCCGGTTCGTCGCCGCCGCAGGAGGTGAGCGTGACGGCGAGCGCGGTGACGGCGGCTGCCACGGAGATACGGCGGGTGAACGGTGTGGACACGGTGGCGGGCCTCCCTGACGGCAGCCCGGATTCTTCCCCGGACCAAGTAAGGCAAACCTAACGTACGGCCCGCCACCGCCATGTCCGGGGAGAGCGGGTCAGCCGAGCTTCAGCAGGAGCTCCGCCAGCTCCACCGGCATGGTGATCATGCAGTCGTGGCCGGTCGCCAACTCCCACACCTGGGCCGGGGAACCGTTGGGCTGCGTCGCGGGGACCGGGCGCCGGGCGATGCCCTCCGGCACGCCGACCGTGCAGTGGATGTGTGTCCGGGGGATCGCGTTCACGGCCGGGTTGTCCAGCCGGACCGGCTGCTGGAGGCAGCGCACCGGCTGGTCCGACAGCAGCGTACGCAGCCAGGCGACGTCCGCCGGATCGGTGACCCCGAACAGACCCGAGGGCGGCGGCAGTTCGGGCAGCGGCGGAATCCGCCAGCCACTCTCCGACGCCAGGGCGAGGTCGATCAGGGCCTGGCTCACGGGCTGGACATCGGCCGCGCTCTCACCGTCCTCGGGGACCATCGCGTCGAGGTAGACCAGACGGGCGATCCGGTCGGGGACCTGGTTGGCCACGGACGAGATGACCAGCCCGGCGTAGCTGTGGCCCACGAGGATCACCTCCGTGAGGTCCTCCTCGGTGATCAGCCCGACGATGTCGTCGACGTGCGTGTCGAGCCCCGTCGCGCTGCTCGCCAGATGCGCCGTGTCCCCGTAACCGGTCAGTGACGGTGCGAACACCCGGTGCCCGGCGGACTCCAGCAACGGGACCACCCGCTCCCAGACCTCTCCACTGTGCCAGGCACCGTGTACCAGCAGATACGTCGACATGGTCGTAGCTCCTTGAACGCTGTACCCGCCCGCGCCGGGCGGAAGATCTCGGCCCCGGTGGGCCGCCGACCACGCTGCCTCCCGGGCCCCGCCCCGGCCAGAGCCCCCGCGATCCTGGGGGTGACAGGACCAGGCACGCGCGCGGCCGGGTGGATTACCGTGAAGATATGACCGCTGGACCGAACCTGCTGGGTGAGTACGTGCGCGCACGCCGCGAACTCGTCACCCCCGAGCAGGCCGGTATCGCCGCCGTGGGGGTACGGCGCGTGCCGGGCCTGCGCCGGGAAGAGGTCGCGACGCTCGCCGGGATCAGCGCCGACTACTACCTGCGCCTGGAACAGGGCCGCGACCGCAACCCCTCCGTACAGGTCCTGGAATCCCTGGCCCGCGTACTGCGCCTGGACGACGACGCGACGGCGCACCTGCTGCGCCTCGGCGCCGACACCCCCCGGCACCGGCACGGGCCCCGGCGCCGCCCCCTGCGGGAGACCGTCCCCCCGGGCATCGCCCAGCTCCTCACCACGCTCCCGCTCCCCGCCCTGGTCGAGAGCCGCTACTTCGACGTCCTCGCCGCCAACCCCCAGGCGACCGCCCTGTCACCGCGCCTCACGGCGGGGGCCAACCGCCTGCGGGACGCGTTCCTCGACCCCGCCGAGCGGGACCTCTACCCCGACTGGGAGAGCGCCACGGAGGGCATGGTCGCCGGCTTCCGCGAGTCCGTCGGCACCGACACGGACGACCCCCGCTTCACCGAACTGGTCAACGAACTCTCCCAGGCCAGCCCCCGCTTCCGCCGCCTCTGGGCCCGCCACGACGTAGAGGCGTGCGAAGGCGCCCCCAAGCACCTCGACCACCCCCGGGCCGGCCCCCTGCGCCTGAACCGGGAAAGGCTGGCCATCGGCGGCACGGCAGGCCAGACCCTCGTCATCTACCACCCGGACCCGACCACCGACACCGCCACCCAACTGTCCCTCCTCACCCCCACCCCACCCCCACCGGCCGACGTCACCCCTGTCGCCGGACCGGGCAGGGGTGGGGGCGCAGGGGGTGGGGCCCGCAGGCGATGAGGCCGAGGTGGAGGAAGCGTCCGCCGGTGGTCCACCAGCCGCCGACGAGGTCTTCGCGGGCCGTGGAAAATCGAACCCTTGCGAGAGAGCTGCGAGATGCCCTTGCAGGGTGAGCTCGCGGAGCGAAACTACTGGTTCACGGAAACCCAATCGGCCACCGCTCCGATCACGGACGCCTGCCACTCCTGGGTCTGTGGATGCGCATATGCAGGGTCGTTATGCACGGCGAATCCGTGCTGTGCTCCCTCAATCTCAAGGAGCCGGGATTCCCCTTTCAGGGAACTGACGGCGGACCGGGAGCTCTCCACCGGAATGAAGGTGTCCTGCGTTCCATGGATGATGAGCGTGGGAGTCTCGATTCTTTCAAGTGAGCGATGCGGTTCCATATGGAAGACCTCATTGAGCAGCGCGCGCCCGAGCCGAAAGGTCGGTGAGTGCTCCAGGAATCCGCGGGCTGTCAGCTCCGTACCCTCGTGCTCGTCGATTCTGTCGCTGTTCCAGTAGGGCTTGTCATCGATGAAGCGCTTCTTGTGGTTCAGCAGAGGGTTCATGAGGGTGAGGCTCTTCACCTCATGCGGCCGGTTCGCCGCGAAGAAGGCGCAGATGCCTCCGCCGAAGCTGGTGCCCATCAGATGCACGGGACCGCATTCCATGAGCGTACGGACGTGATCGGTGGCCGCTCTGATGTCGTTGAGAATCCCCGCGATCGTCAGCTCTTCCTGGCGCCCCTGGCTCTCTCCGTGCCCGCGAAGGTCGAACCGCAAGGAGCCGACTCCCGCACCCGCGAGGCCATCGGCGAGGCGGCCGAAGAACCCGCTCTCTTCCCGCGTCGCACCACCGCCATGGACCAGAACCGCCGCGCCACGTGGTGCACCGGCGGGACGCACCACGCTCCCCCGGAGCAGCAGGCCATCAAGGCTGCGGAAGCCTGTTTCGCCACTCATGCGGAAGCTCTACCCCTCCTGGAGGTGCGCAATGCTTGTGGAGGGAAGGGTGGGCGCCAGGCCGTACGCATGTCAAAATATTGACATGGAACGCCGTCCGCCCCCGCCCCATCCCGCCCGCGATGTCACCGAACACGTGGGGTACCGCCTCAAACGTGCCTCGGCCGCCCTGCGCAGCGCCATGGACAAGGCTCTGCGGGAGCACGACCTCACCGTCCCGCAGTACTCCTGTCTCGAACTCCTCGACGAGCAGCCGGGCCTGTCCAACGCGGACCTGGCGCGTGGCACCTTCGTCACCAGGCAGTCGGCCAACGTCGTGCTGCGCGGTCTGAAGGACGCCGGACTCATCACCCGGGCCGACGTCACCGACCACGGCCGCGCCCTGCCCGTCCACCTCACCCCCGCCGGACAGCAGCGCCTGCACGTGGCCCGCGAGAGCGTGTACGCCATCGAGGTGCGCATGATCGAGGCCGTTCCCCAGCGGCGCCTCGCCGCCCTGCTCGCCGACCTCGACGCCATGGCCGAGGCCCTCGCCGACTGAGGCCGCCGGGTCCCGCCGGGTCCCGCCGTGACCGGGTCGGCGTGCGGGGTCCGCTTCCGCGGGTCGCCGGGGTGCGTGTCGTCATCTGTGGGATATCTGTGGGACATCCATGGGGGAACGGACAGACCGGGGAGCTGAACCATGGCGATCGACCGAGTGACGGCCGCGGGCGTGACGGTGCCGGGGACGAAGCTGGTGCGGGAGGCGACGGAGCTGATCCGTGACACCACCAGCGAGCTCATCTACCACCATTCCCGTCGGGTGTACTACTTCGGCAGCTTGCAGGGCCGGAACCGCGACCTCGGGTTCGACGCGGAACTGCTGTATCTGGCGGCCATGTTCCACGACGTGGGCCTGAACGAGGAGTTCCGCGCCAGTGGCCGGCGGTTCGAGGTGGACAGCGCCGACGAGGCCAGGCGGTTCCTGCACCTTCACGGCCTGCCCGAGGACAGCGTCCGCCGGGTCTGGACGGCGATCGCCCTGCACACCACCCCCGGGATTCCGCAGTACATGGAACCGGAGGTGGCGCTGGTGACCGCCGGCGTCGAGTACGACGTCCTGGGCATCGGATACGAGACCGTATCCGCCGAGGACCGCGCCGCCATCGTGGCCCTGCACCCGCGCCCCGACTTCAAGCGCCGCATCCTGGACGCCTTCACCGAGGGCATCCGCTCCAAGCCGGAGACGACGTTCGGCAACGTGAAAGCCGACGTGCTGGAGCACTTCGTGCCCGGCTTCCAGCGGGGCGACTTCGTCCGGACCATTGTGGACTCGCCGTGGGAGGGCTGACCTGAGGGCTGCCCGCGACAGGCGATCTCTGTAGCCTGGCCCCGTCCACGCACCGGGGGAGCTGACCGTGGGGAACATCCTTTCCGTGGCCATCGGGGCCGGATTCGGTCTCGTAGGGGCCGTGTTCGGCGTGTGGTTCACCGCGCGCCGTCAGGACCGCATGTGGCTGCGCGAACAGAAACTCAAGGCCGGTGTCGGCTTCAGCACCGCCGTGGCCCAACTGCTCGACCACCTGCGGGAAACACGGCTGGGTGACGACGGGGCCGGGGCCAACGAGCTGGCGAACCGGATGCAGGAGGCGCGGTCGGCCCTCTACCTGCTGTGCGACGGCGACACCGTCGAACTCGCCGACGCTCTCGCGCGCCGGGTCTGGGCCACTCGGCCCAGCGAGGGCAGGGACGATCGCAAGGAGGAGCACCGAGAGACGCTGGACCTCCTCCGCCGCTTCACCCAGCAGCTCCGGCGGGAGATCGCCGGAGCGTAGTCCCCGCTCCCGGGCGCGGCGTCCGATTCGTTCAAGAGGGCGGTGGCGGTGGGCCACTACCATCGCCGCCATGATCAGCACCGGCAAGGAATCACGCCACATCGGCGTCCATATCGACCGCTCCGTCGACGAGGTCTACGCCTACGCGTCGGACCCGGCCAACCTGCCCGCGTGGGCTCGTGGTCTGGGCGGTTCCATCGAGAAGGTCGGAGATCAGTGGATCGCGGACTCCTCCCCTCTGGGACGGGTCGTGGTGGCCTTCGTCCCACGGAACGAGCTGGGTGTGCTCGACCACGACGTCACCCTCCCGTCCGGGGAGACCGTCCACAACCCGGTCCGCGTGATCGCCGACGGCACGGGGTGCGAGGTGGTGTTCACCCTGCGCCGGCAGCCGGAGATGAGCGACGCCGACATCGAGCGTGACGCTGGCATGGTCGCCGCCGACCTGGCCCGGCTCAAGGAGCTGTTGGAGTCCGCGTAAGGGCCTCCCGGCCTCCCGTGCCACGGGCCGTACGTCACCGGCGGTTTGTTCCCTTGTCACAGGCGTGTCTTAACGCCCCGCGTCCAGGAACGGGACCGGCGGCGCTCGTGTCTGTCAGGGCGGAAGATCCGCTCACCAGGAGCGAGAACGCCTTCGGAGGAGAAGTTTTATGCGCGTCCGGAAGATCTCGGTGCTCACCCTCGCCGCTGTGGCTGTCGGCCTGTCGCTCACGGCCTGCGACCCGTCGAGTGACCCGCAGCCCGGTACGTCCGTCTCCACCACCGTGTCATCGGACAGCACCGCCTCTTCGGGCAGCGCCGGTGACTCCTCCCGGTCGAAGGACAGCTCCGCCGACGGCACGTCGTCGGGAACCCCGAAGAAGTCCGGGGTCGCGTGCACGGATCAGCTCGACTACGCGGGGGACTCGCGGTCGAACGCCGAGATCAACACGATCGGTGAGGACACCGGCACCTGCCCGGCGCCGGAGCAGGCCGGCGAGCCGTCGGGAACGGAGCAGGCCGGCCCGGCGTCGGGTACCCCGAAGAAGTCCGACGTGAAGTGCACGGACCAGATCGACTACGCGGGCGATGCGCGGTCGAACGCCGAGATCAACTCGATCGGCGAGGACACCGGCACCTGCCCGCCGGTCCAGCACAAGTGAGACGCCGCCCCGGCCCGTCGGTGCTCTAGATCACCGGCGGGCGGCCCAGGGCCGTCATGCGCCGTACCGTCCGCCAGCGGATCGGGCGGCGCGTCCCGCACGCCGTGCGTACGCCCTCGGAGAACCCGCCGAACCAGGCGCGCAGCCCGCTCACCGACCGCGTACGCGCCACCGTGAGCAGGATCCACGTACCGAGGTAGAGCGGGACGAGGACCGCGGGGAGGTGGCGGCGGGCCAGCCAGACGCGGTTGCGGGCGGTCATCCGGTAGAACTCGGCGTGCCGGGCGGGGGAGGTGCGCGGGTGCTGGAGGACCAGTTCCGGCTCGTAGAGGATCGTCCAGCCCGCGTCCAGCGCGCGCCACGCGAGGTCGGTCTCCTCGTGGGTGAAGAAGAACGCGTCCGGCCAGCCGCCGGTCTCCGCCAGCATCGCCATGGACAGCGCGTGCCCGCCGCCGAGGAAGGTCGTCACCTCGCCGCCGCGCATCGGGTCCTTCGCGCGCAGCCGGGGGATGTGCCGCCGCGCGGTGTAGCCGGTCTCGTCCGCGATCCGGAAGCTGACGATGCCGAGCCGGGGCCGCGCCTCGTACAGATCGGCGATCCGGGTGATCACATCGGCCTCGATGAGCAGCCCGTCGTCGTCCAGGTCGACGAGGATGTCCACGTCACCGGCCTCGCGGAGTTTCTCCATGGCGACGTTGCGGCCGCCGGAGACGCCGAGGTTCTCCGGCAGCTCGACCCCGATGACGCCCTCGGGGAGCTCGGGCAGCGGGGAGCCGTTGCCGACGACGACGATCCGGGCGGCGGCCTCCTGCTGCTTGGCCACGGAGTCCAGCAGAGCACGCAGCTCGACGGGCCGGGTTCCCATGGTCAGCACGGCCACACCCACACGCGGTCGGGACACGTCCAGATCACTCCAGCACTCGAAGGGCGGCGAAAGCAGCCGGAAGACAGCGGAATACAGCGGAAGACCACGGAAAACCGCGGAAGGCAGTCCGTCGATGCTAACCGGCGGTCTCCATCCCCTGGACACCCGAAGATATTCCTGCGGACCCCGAAGGTTCACCTTGACGCCCCGTGACCGGCGCGTCGTACCGGACGGCATCGAGAGGGAGACGAGGGCACTGTGCTACGGGACACATTCGACGAGGACGCCGACCGGTACGACCGGGCCCGCCCCGCCTACCCGGCCCCGCTGGTCGGGGAACTGGCCGCGCTGGCGCGCCTCGGGCCCGGCCGCCGGGTCCTGGAAGTGGGGCCTGGCACCGGGCAATTGACCGTACCGCTGGCCCGGTACGGCTGCCGGATCACCGCCGTGGAGCTGGGCCCGTCCCTCGCGGCCGTCGCGGCCCGCAACCTGCGGCCGTTCCCGGCCGCCGAGGTCGTGGTCGCGCCGTTCGAGACGTGGGCGCCGCCTCCGGAGCCGTACGACCTGATGGTCGTCGCGACCGCCTTCCACTGGCTCGACCCCGCGGTACGCCTGGCCAGGGCGGCGGACGCGCTGCGCGCCGGCGGCCTGCTGGCGCTGGTCACCACGCACCACGTGGCCTCCGAGACGACCCGGAGCGACGACGACTTCTTCGCGGACGCCCAGAAGTGCTACGAACGCTGGGACCCGGCGACCCCGCCCGGTCTGCGGCCGCGCCGCGCGGAACTGGTCGCGACCGACACCGGCGAGCAGGCCGGCTCCGACCGGTTCGGGCCGGTGTCCGTGGCGCGCTGGACGCGGGAGATCACGTACTCCGCCGACACGTACATCGACGTGCTGCTGACGTACTCGGGGCACCGCGCCCTGGAACCCGTCGCGCGGCGCGGGCTGCTCGCGGACCTTCGTGCGCTGATCGACGGCCGGTACGGCGGGCACATCACGAAGACGTACCTCCACGAGCTGATCACCGCCCGCAAGGAGCCCGAAAACCCCGGGAAATTCACCGAATCCACCGGCTGACCACACCCTCACCACAGGCCGACGTCATATCCGGTGTGACTGTGTCCACGATCACTTTCCTGTGGCACACTGCCCGCATGTCGCAGCTCGGGGGTAGGGCATGAGTGAGCCGCGGTCTGCCCCGACGATCGGACAACTCGTCCTCAGCAAGCAGCTCCAGGCGCTCCGCGAGAGAGCCGGCCTCGGCCGGGACCAGGCCGCCAGACTGCTGCGCGTCGCGCCTGCCACCATCCGCCGGATGGAGATGGCCGAGGTCGGGCTCAAGATCCCGTACGTACAGCTCCTGCTGTCGGCGTACGGCGTGCCCGACGAGGAGGTGGCGACCTTCCTCCACCTCGCCGAGGAGGCCAACCGGCCGGGCTGGTGGCAGCGCTTCCACGACATACTGCCGGACTGGTTCGGCGGCCACGTCAGCCTCGAAGAGGCCGCCAGAACCATCCGGTGCTACGAGCCGCACTTCGTGCCGGGCCTCCTCCAGACCGAGGAGTACGCCCGGACGATCCTGACCAACGGCGAGGTCGGCCGCAGCGACCCGGACCGGATCGACCGCCATGTCGCCCTCCGTATGGAGAGACAGACGCTGCTGACCAAGCCCGGCGCGCCCGCCTTCTGGGCGATCCTGGACGAGACGGTGCTACGGCGCCGCGTCGGGTCGCCCGCCGCGATGCGGGCACAGATCGACCGGCTGCTGGAAGCGGCTGAACTGCCGAACGTGACCCTTCAGTTGGCCGAGTTCGCCGCCGGGCACCACCCCGGCACGTACAGCCCCTTCGTCGTCTTCCGCTTCGCCGTCCCCGAGATGCCCGACATGGTCTACGTCGAGTATCTGACGGGCGCGCTCTACCTCGACGGCCGCCGCGAGGTGTCGGAGCACAAGGAGGCGATGGACCGCATGGCCGCGCACGCGGAGTCGGCGCGGCGGACCCTGCGGATCCTCGCCGACTTCCGCGAGGAGCTGTGAGCCGGCGGGGCAGGATCGGCACCCGCCCCGGCACCCGCCCCGGTTCAGGCCCAGGCCCCGGTTCCGGCTCAGGAGGGTATGTGGTGCGCGGCGTGCGGTGACGGCGGCGTGTGTGCCGGTGGTGCGATCAGTACGTCGAAGAGCGCCCGGCCCGCGACCATGGCGTGCCGCATCGTCTCGGCGTCCCCCGCTTCCGTACCCGTACCCGTACCGGCCTGGTGTGCCGCGGCGTCCAGCAGCCGGGCGCCCTCCACCTCTTCCGGGTGGTGCACGGACAGCGCCTCGAACTGGAGGGCACGGGACTCGGCGGGGTAACCCCGGCTTGTCGCGAGCCGGTTCAGCAGCAGGTTCGCCTTCGCCGCGACCGCGCCGGGGCAGTCGACGAACTGCTCCTGGAGGCCGTCCCACTGCGCCCTGTACTGCGCACGCTCCGGCTCGGACAGGTCCTTGAGGCGCAGACCGCGGAAGTGCCGCAGCCGCGCGGCCAGTTCACGCTCCGCCGCCTTCGGGTCGCCGTGGTGACGGGCGGTCACCCGGTCGAACTCGGGGCCGAAGCGCTGTCGTAAATCCTTGCGGAGGCCGCCCTCGTCGGCCGTCCGGGCGGAGACCGGGCGGGCGAGCAGCAGCGCGGTGATGATCGCCACCGGCACCACCAGGACGGCGAGTGTGGTCACAGACATGGGTCCCGCCTTTCGCAGAGCTGCGGAGCTATGGAGCTATGGAGCCGCAGAGGCTCGCTGCTACGGAGTGTTACCGAGATGCGAGGCCGTAAACGCGTTCGGTCACGGCCAGATGACATCCGACTCGAACGGATGATCGTGAAAGTGGGGTGGTTTGCCCCTGGAGGGCTCGGGCAGACGGGCTGGCGTCAGCGATTTCGACACAGTGAGGGAGCGCGACATGACCGCCGACAAGAAAACCTCCGCGAAGACCGATCAGGTCAAGGGCGCGATCAAGGAAACCGTCGGTCGAGCGGTCGGCAACGAGCGGCTGACCGCCGAGGGCAGGGCCGAGCGCGCCAAGGGTGACCTGCGCGAGGCGGGCGAGAAGACCAAGGACGCGTTCAAGCGATGAGCGTGTGGCCCGGCCCCTTCGGCAGAGGCGGTCGTGTGTGCAGAGTCCTCGGGCGGTGGCCCGGCCGTACGGCACTTCGGTGACCGCCACGGCCGGGCCATCGCCCCGTTTCGGCCTCCCCGGGCCCCGCCCCGCTGTCCGGCCCCGTCCGGGCTTCGCACCGTTGCGTGAGCCCGGACGTACTCCTACGTTTCTCCCCATGCTCACCAAACAGCAAGCAGCGGAAGCAGTCCGTGGCGCCAAGGCCGAACTCGGTCTGACCTGGGCGCAGCTCGCCGAAGCGGTCGGCCGGCCCGTGGCCTGGACCACCGCCGCGCTGCTCGGCCAGCACCCGATGAGCACGGAGCAGGCCGAGGCCGCCGCGTCGCTCCTCGATCTCGGCAAGGACGCCGTGCAGGCATTCCGCCTCCAGCCCACGCGCGGCGCGCTCGACGCGGCCGTACCGGTCGATCCGACCGTCTACCGGCTCTACGAGGTCATCCAGGTGTACGGGCCGACCATCAAGGAGCTGATCCACGAGGAGTGCGGCGACGGCATCATGAGCGCCATCAACTTCCGGCTGGACGTGAAGCGTGTGCCCGACCCGGCGGGCGACCGGGTGGTCATCACGCTCGACGGGAAGTACCTCCCGTACCAGTGGTAGTCCCCGTACCGGCGGTAGGCAGAGACGATAGGCAGAGACGAGAAGAAAGGGGCCCGGCCGGCTTCCCCGCCGACCGGGCCCCTCGTCCGTACAGAAGGACGGAAGGTCAGTCCGTGACCTCGATACGGCCGCCCTGCGCCGTCCCGTTGGACTCCGCGCCCGCAGCCGCGCCCGCAGCCGTGCCCGAAGCCGCGCCCGCCCCGGTCGCCGTCGTCGCCGCCGCGGGGGCCGTGGTCAGGGACTTCCCCGCCGCCATGCCCTTCAGCAGCTCCGCGAGGTCGACGCCCGTGGTGGAGCTGAGGAGTTCGACGCCCTGGGCGACGTTGTCCGCGACCGTACGGGCGAGCTGGCCCGCGCCGTCCGTGGAGATGACCGTCATCTTGTCCACCGCGCTCAGCGGCTCGGACGCCTTCGCCACCACCGACGGCAGCACCTCGACGAGCATCTGGAGGACGGCCGCGTCGCCGTACCGCGCGAACGCGTCCGCCTTCTTGTGCATGGCCTCCGCCTCGGCGGACCCCTTGGCGGCGATCGCCGCGGCCTCCGACTCACCCTCGATCCGTACGGCGGCGGCGAGCGCGGCGCGGTGCGCCTTCTCGCCCTCACCGGTGAGGCGGGAGCGCTCGGCGTCCGCCTCGGCCTGCTTGACCAGGGCGATACGGCGGGCCTCGGCCTCCTGCTCGGCCTGGTAGCGCGCGGCGTCGGCGGGCTTACGGACCTTCGTGTCCAGCTCGCGGTCGGTCAGCGCGGCCTGGCGCTCGGCGACCTTCTCCTGCTCCATCAGCACGTCCTGCTCACGCGCCGCCTGGGCCAGCGGCCCCGCCGCGGCGGCCCGCGCCACGGCCTCGTCCGTCTCGGCCTTGATCTCGGCCTGCTTGAGCTGGAAGGTCCGCTGGGCGATCGCGATCTCTTCCTCGGCCTTCAGCCGCGCCTGTTCGGCGGCGCGCCGCGAGACGGCCTCCGCGATGTCGGCCTCCTGCTTGGCGCGGGCGGCCTCGGGGCGGCCGAGGTCCTCCAGGTACGAGCCCTCGGTCGTGATGTCCTGGATCTGGAAGGCGTCCAGCACCAGGCCCTGCCCGGACAGGCTGGCCTCCGCCTCCTCCGCGACCTGACCGGCGAAGGCCGCGCGGTCGCGGATGATGTCCTCGACCGACATCCGGCCGACGATGGAGCGCAGCGCACCCGAGAGGACCTCCTGGGTGAAGCCGACGATGCCGCCCTGCTGCTGGAGGAAGCGCTGGGCCGCGGCGCGGATGGAGTCCTCCGTACCACCGACCTTGACGATGGCGACGCCTTCGAGGTTGGCCTTCACCCCGCGCAGGGTGACCGCGCCGCGCACGGCGATCGGGATGTGGCGGCTGGACAGGTCCAGGGTGAACTTCTGCTGGACGAACGGGACGACGAAGACGCCGCCGCCCACCACGACCTTCTGGCCGCTGTTGTCGATGGAGATCCGGCCTGTGTCGGGATCGGTCGACTTCTTGCCGCGCCGGCCGGTGACGATGAACGCCTCGCTGGGGCCGGCGACCTTGTAGCGCGTGATGACGACCAGTGCCAGCAGAACGACGAGTACGACGATCCCCAGCACGGCGATGACGACTGGACTCATGGGGCTCTCTCCCTTGCCTCCCGGGGGACGGCAGATCGGAACGGTTCGCACGGCGGCGGTGCGTTATGTGCCGCGCAATGTACTAAGGGTGGGGGAGTGTGCCGGCGAGGCGCCGGGCCCGGCGAACGGTCAGCGCTGGACCGGGCGTACGGAGACGGAACTCGCCGAGAGCGTCGCCTCCACCCAGATCTCCGTGCCGTACGCCACCGGCTCCGCGCACTTGGCGGAGAACTTCACCGGCTGCCCGCCGAGCCGCAGCAGCACCTCGCCGTACCCGGTGGCCGGAATCGCCGTGACCACCGTGCCCGACGAGCCGACGAGGTCGTCGCCGCGCGGGGTGACGGACGTCTGGTCGCGCATCAGCGCCCTGCTGAACTTCCAGGTCAGCCAGCCGGCACCGACACCGGCCGCCGCCCCCACAGCGACGGCCGGGCCGGTACCGAGTTGAGTGGTGCCGAGGACGAGCGCGCCACCGAAGCCGAGCATCGACACGAATCCGGCGATCACGGGCAGCGAGAGCAGACCGTCGAAGAGTCCGTCCAGGACCCCCACCCCGTCGAAGAGCCCTTCGAGCACCCCGTCGAAGATCAGCGACAGGACGAGCAGCGCGATCCCCGCGATGCCGATACCAAGAAACAAGGTCATGGGAACAACCTCCCCCACTGGCGCGATGTCCTCGGCCAGGGCCCCATAGTCGCATGTTTGACCGGAACTCGACATTGCCGTTTTCCGGCAGTCTTAACGCGTTCTTAATGCCGGTAGCCGCGCGGACGTTCCGGAGGTCCCGGGCGGATCGCCGTTCGGTTCCCGGAACGTCTCAGAAGGATTTGGCCGGCCAGTCCATGAGCCTGGCCCCGATCACGGCCGTCTGCAAGGCGTAACGGTGCATCGGATCGCCCGGGTCGGCCCCGGTGAGCCGGTGGATCCGTTCCAGGCGGTACGTCAGCGCCCGTACGCTCAGGGACAGCCGCCGCGCCGCCTCCGCCGCCACACACCCCGCGTCGAAGTAGACGGACAGCGTTTCGAGCAGCGGCCCGGCGCCGCCGCGCGCCGCCTCCAGCGGGCCGAGCGTGTTCAGCACCAGGTCCGTCATGGCCTGCCGGTCGCGCGTCAGCACCGGATAGACCAGCAGATCGGCGGCGCGCAGCACGGGGCCGTCCAGATCGAGCCGCTCGGCGAGGTCGAGCACGCTCAGCGCCTCCTCGTACGACTGCACCACCCCGCCCACCCCCGGCTGCGGCCGGCCGACGGCGACCCGGCCGCCGTCCGTCGCCGCGAACGCCTGCTTGGCGAAGTACGTCAGCACCTCGCCCTGATCACCGGGCGCGATGCACACCAGCCGCCCCGCCTTGGTCGTGAGCAGCACACTGCGGTCCCCGAACCGCCCGATCAGAGCCTGCTCCACGGAGCGCGGTACGGCGTCCCCCTCGTCGTACGCGACCCACCCCTCCGCGACCGCCACGGCGTGCTCGTACGACAGCCGAAGCCCGAACCGCTCGGCGCGCTCCGACAGCCGCCCCAGATCGCTGCGCCCGTACAGCAGGTCGTCGATGAACTCCCGCCGCGCGGCGGCCTCCTGGCGCACGGCGAGCCGCTGCGCCCGCTCGTACCCCTCGGCGAACGCGTCCACGGCCTGCTCGACGGCGGCGAGCACACTGTCCGCGGTACCGCCGTCCCCCCGGCCGACGGGCCAGTGCTCCCGCGCCGTCGACAGATGCGCCCCGACGAGCGCCCGCAAAGCGAACCCGGCCTCGGCCGCCTGCTCCCCCAGCTCACGCCGGGCCAGCAACTCCTCCCGGCTGAGCCGGCGCCCGGTGGCGGCGACCGCCACGAGGATGCGGGCGTACCCCTCCATGTACTCGTCGGGTATCCCGTGCCCTGTCACGCCTGCTCCCGGCCTGTCGACGACTCGCTTGAGGTGACCGGAACCGGCCCCCGCCTTTCTAGCAAGGATTCCTCAAGGGTCCGTCCAGGCTTCCGTCCGTGGGGCGGCCCGGTACGTCAGGGGGATCCCCGTTGTTCGGGCTGCCCTCGTGGCCTTGCGGAAGAGGTCAGACCTCGTCGAGTTCGGCGAGCAGGGCGAAGGTCAGGGCGTCGACCGGGCGGGGCTCGCCGTCGGTTGCCTCGCCGAAGGTGTTCGTCATCATCACCACCGCCGTCCCGCTCTTCCTGCTGAACGCCGCGCAGGTGCTGAATCCGCCGGTGCTGCCGTTGTGCCAGGTCATCGACCGGCCGTCGGGCAGTGTGCTGAGGTGCCAGCCGAGGCCGAGTCGCAGGCTCGGGTCGACGGTGAAGCGGGGGCGCTGGGTCAGTTCGATCGCGTCGCGCAACGGCGAGTGCTCCGGGCGGAGTTGGGCGTCGAGGTAGCGGAGCATGTCGTCGGCGGTGCTGTAGATGGAGGTGCCCGCGCCGGTGTGGACGTGATCCTTCCAGTCGGGAACGGGCTCCCCGGCGAGATGGCCGACGGCCTTGCGGGAGGCCATGTCCGGCCTTAGGGTCGTCGTCGTGTCGCGCAGGCGCAGTGGCGCGGTCACCGCGCGCCTCAGCATCGCGTCCACGTCGTCGAAGGCCAGCCACTGTCCGAGCAGGCCGAACCCGAGGTTCGAGTAGTGGTAGGTGCTGCCCGGCTCGGTGCTCAGCGTCGTCCCGGCCAGGCCGGTGGCCAGGTCGTCCAGCGTGTAGTGCGCGTACGGGTTGTAGGGATCCGCTTCCGCCAGGAGGTTCGGGGGCAGCGAGGGCAGACCGGAGGAGTGGGTCGCCAGGTCGGCCAGGGTGATCCGCCGGGGGCCCTTGCGCGGGACGGGGAAGCCGGGGGGCAGAACAAGCGGTGTGTCGAGGCGGGCCCTGCCCGCAGACACGGCGCGCGCGAGGGCGGTGGCGGTGAGGGTCTTGCCGATCGAGCCGAGCTGGAACACCGTCCTGCCGCCCGGTGCGGGTCCGTCCTGGGCCGCGCCCGCCGTGTACCGGTGCGTGCCGCGGATGACTCCGCACACCACGCTCGGGCTGCCGGCGGTCAGTGCGCGGTCCAGGTACGGCCGTACTCGCGCAGCCAGGTCGCCCCTGGCCGTCCTGGTGTTGCTGGTCGCCGTGGCGTTCCCGGCCGCTGTGGTGTTCCCGGCCGCCAGGGCGCTCCCGGGTATCAGCGACACGCCGGCTCCGGCTGTCATCGAGCCCAGAAACTTCCGTCGGTTCATGAACCACTCCTTGTCGTCGGGTCCGGTGCCGGCACCACCGCGGACAGCAGCACGAGAAGCGGCACCACTCGGCCCGCGGGCACCTGGTAGTGCCCACGCCCCTCGGCCTGGAGCCAGCCGGTGGAGGTGAGTTGTTTGAGGTGGTGGTAGAGCTGCCCGGTGGTGTTCAGCCCGGCGCTCTCCTGCAGCTCGGCCGCGGTCCGGGTTCCTCGCAGCACCGCGCGCAGCAGGGTGAGCCGCGCGGGGTGCCCCAGGGCGGCGTACGGCGCGGCGTGATCCGCCCAGTCCGCTTCGAGCAGCTCCTCCGCCACCGCGCCCTGCTGCCATTCGTAGTGTTCGCCTGTGGGCAGGTCCAGGGCTCCGGTGAACAGCACCTGACCGTCCCCGGTGAGCCGCCGGCGCAGCCCCTCAAGCGCCCAGAACACCTCGTCCCGGGGCGTCGGCGGTCCCGACTCCAGTTGTGACACTCGTTCTTCGAGCGCGGCGAAGCGCTCCAGCAGGGAGTCATCAGGCATGAAGTGAATGTTACGCTATTACGGAATAACAGACCACGTCGGGTGTCGTCACCCGGGCCGTTGTCCCGGCCGTCACCCGGTCCGGGGTCTACAACTTCCGGACCACTCGCGACTGTTGTGTCATTCCCTGGACGTACGGGAGGTGCAGCCCGGCGGCCGATCCGGAAGGGAGCCCGTTCCTGAAAGATCTTTCCTGTCCGAACGTGTGACCGGAAGGATCGATAATCGTGCGCAGACGACGTCTCGCGCCCCTGTTGGCCGTGAGTGTGACGGCGACGCTGGCTCCCGTGCTCGCCACCTCGACGGCCACCGCCGCTCCGGCCGCCTCCCCCGTGACGGCCGCGCCGGCCTCCTCGTCTGCCGCCAAGAGCGCGCTGGACCGGTATGTGCAGCAGAAGCCGCAGTGGAAGCGGTGCCTCGCCGACGCCCCGGCGGAGTTCGAGTGCGCCACGATCAAGGTCCCGCTGGACTACCGGGCACCCGGGGGCAAGCGGATCGACCTGGCCATATCCCGGATCAGGAGCACCGCGCCCGACAAGCGGCACGGTGTCCTGCTCGCCAACCCCGGCGGCCCCGGGGGACAGGGGCTCTACATGCCGATGGGGATGCAGGAGAGGCTCCCCGAGTCCACGCGGCAGAAGTACGACCTCATCGGCTTCGACCCGCGCGGTGTGGGGAAGAGCAGCCCGGTCTCCTGCGATCTGGAGCCGGAGGAGGAGAACTGGCTGCGGCCGTACAAGGAGGAGACGTTCGCCAAGGACATCGCCTGGGCCCGCGACGTCGCGAACAAGTGCAAGGAGAAGGCGGGCGACACGCTCCCGCACATCACCACGCGCAACACCGCGCGCGACATGGATCTGCTCCGGGCGATCCTGGGTGAGAAGAAGATCTCGTACGTGGGGTACTCGTACGGCACCTACCTGGGCTCCGTCTACACCCAGTTGTTCCCGGGCCGGGCCGACCGGTTCGTGCTGGACAGCGCGATCGATCCGGCGCGCGCCTGGCGGGGGATGATCCAGTGGTGGGCCGAGGGCGCCGAGCCCGCGTTCGACCGGTGGACCGAGTGGGCCGCCGCGCGTTCGGAGGAGTACGGCCTCGGTGACACCCCGAAGGAGGTCGAGCGGACCTTCTGGGACCTGGTCGCGCAGGCGGACGAGAAGCCCATCGAGATGGACGGCTGGGCGAACACCGGCGACGACATCCGCAGCGGTATCCGCGCGGCGGTCTTCACCCCGCAGTACGCCACCGAGGGCGTCGTGGAGCTGAAGAAGGCCGCGGCCGGTGAGCCCGCCTCCGCGGAGAAGCTCGCGGCGTTCACCGGATCCGAGGGGGCCGGTACGGCGGGCGCCGCCGGTACGGAGGGCAGCGCGGGTGCCGCCCGCGCCGCCGAGATACCGTCCGACAACATGACGGCGAGCATGCTGGCCGTGGTGTGCGGCGACAACTCGGCCGTGTGGTCCCGCGATCCGGAGAGCTACCGGCGGGACGCCATCGAGGACAAGGCCCGTTATCCGCTCTTCGGTGACTTCGCGTCCAGCATCAAGCCCTGTGCGTTCTGGGACACGTCCGTGGAACCGGCGACCAAGGTGAACAACAAGGTCGGCTCCCTGGTCGTCCAGAACGAGTGGGACTCGCAGACCCCGCTGGCCAGCGGTCAGGCCCTGCACTCCGTTCTGAAGGGCTCGAAGATGCTCACCGTCCTCGGCGGCGAGGGCCATGGCGTCTACCCGAACGGCAACGCGTGCACGGACGGTACGGTCAACGACTACCTGCTCACCGGCAAGCTCCCGGCGAAGGACGTCACGTGCGAGGCGACGGCCGACTCGAACGCGGAGGCACGGAAGAACCAGAAGCGGGACCTGCTCCCCGGGTCCCCGCTCCCGCAGCGCGCCCCGGACCGCTTCTGAGCCCGGCCGTACGACCCGTTACGGCATCACCCATGGCCGCATCACCCATGGCTGCATGATCATCCGTTGACGGTGGGGCGGGACCTCCTGCTGGGGGTCCCGCCCGCTCGTACGCCGCCCACGCTGCCTGCGCCTCCTGCGCCGCCTACGTCCCAGGTGTCACCGGGACGCCGCCGCCGCGCCGAGCGAGTCGACGGCCGCCGCGACGACCGCTTCCCGGGTCATGCCCAGCGCCGTCATCGCGTCCGACGCGGACGCCGAGGTGCCGAACCCCTCGACGGTGACGGCCCGTCCGGCGTCCCCGATCAGGTCGTGCCAGCCGAAGACCGTCGCCGCCTCGACCACCACCCGGGCGCGTACGGCCGGCGGCAGGACGGCGTCGCGGTACGCGGCGTCCTGTTCGGTGAACCAGTCCTTGCACGGTACGGAGACCACCCGGGCGCCGATCCCCCGGCCGGCCAACTCCTCCCGGGCCGCCAGCGCGAGCGCGACCTCGCTGCCGCTCGCCAGCAGCAGGACCTCCGTAGTGCCGGGCGCGTCGGCCACCACGTACGCGCCGCGCGCGACGCCCTCCCGTACCGCCGCCGGTTCGGTGGACTGCACCGGCAGCGCCTGGCGGGCGAGGACGAGGCCGACCGGGCCCCGGCGGCCGAGGGCGGCGTGCCAGGCGGCGGCGGTCTCGTTGGCGTCGGCCGGGCGGACCACCGAGAGGCCGGGCATGGCGCGCAGCGAGGCGAGGTGTTCGACCGGCTGGTGGGTGGGGCCGTCGGCGCCGAGCGCCACGGAGTCGTGCGACCAGACGTGGACGACGGGCAGCCGCATGAGGGAGGCGAGGCGCAGCGAGGGGCGTTCGTAGTCGCTGAAGACGAGGAACGTCCCGGCGAAGGGGGTGTCGTAGCCGACGATGGCGATGCCGTTCAGCGCGGCGGCCATCGCGTGCTCCCGTACCCCCCAGTGGATGTTGCGTCCGGAGAGGCCCGAACTCCCTTCGGGATCCTGTTCGTCGGCGGGGAGGAAGGAGCCGCCGGACGTGATCGTCGTACGGTTCGAGTCGCCCAGGTCGGCGCTGCCGCCCCAGAGCCGCGGGAAGCGCTCCGCCAGCGCCTGGATGACGGTGCCCGACGCGTCGCGCGGTGCGATCGCGGAGCCGGGGGTGAAGGCGGGCAGCGCGTCGGCGGTGTCGGCCGGGTCGAGCGGGCGGATCGCGCGGGCGCGGGCGGCGGCGCGTTCGGGGTGGGCCAGGGCCCACTGCTCCAGCGCCTTGTCCCAGGCGTGGTGCAGCGCGGCGCCCCGGGTGAGGGCGCCCCTGGTGTGTTCCAGGACGTCCGCCGGGACGGTGAACGGCTCCTCCGCCACGCCCAACAGCGCCTTCGTCGCGGCGACTTCGGCGGCGCCGAGCGGTGCGCCGTGCGAGGCGGGGGTGTTGGTGGCGTGCGGCGCGGGCCAGGCGATCTGCGACGTCAGCACGATCAGGCTGGGCCGCCCGCCGTGCGCCGCGCCGGTCGAGGCGGCGGTGAGCGCGGCGTCGAGGGCGTCGGTGTCGATGTCGCCGTCCGCGCCGAGCCCCACGTGCTGGACGGACCAGCCCTGCGCGGCGAAGCGCGCGGCGGTGTCCTCACGGGTCGTCAGGTCGGTGGAGCCCTCGATCTGGATGCTGTTGTCGTCCCAGATGACGACGAGGTTGTCCAGGCGGTGCCGCCCGGCGAGCGCGCCCGCCTCGTACGAGATGCCCTCCTGGAGGTCGCCGTCGGAGCACAGGACCCAGACCCTGCGGTCCGGGATCTCGTCGGGCGCGACCCTGTCCCCGTCTCCGGGCGGGACGGCACCGGTGCCCGCGCCACTGGCCGTCCCCGCGTCCGTGCCCGCCCCCGTCCGTGTGCCCGTCAGCCTGGACTCGTCGCGCTTGAGCGCCATCGCCATGCCCACGGCGGTGGCCACGCCCTGGCCGAGCGGTCCCGTCGTCGTCTCGACTCCGGTGGTGTGGCCGAGTTCGGGGTGGCCCGGGGTCAGCGAGCCGAGCTGGCGGAAGCGCCGGAGGTCGGCCAACTCCAGTCCGTAGCCGGTGAGATGGAGCTGCGTGTACTGAAGGATGCTGGCGTGCCCGCAGGAGAGGACGAAGCGGTCCCGGCCCTCCCACGCGGCGTCCGCCGGGTCGTGGCGTATGTGCCGCTGGAAGAGCAGATGCGCGACGGGCGCGAGGGCGAGCGCGGTGCCGGGGTGTCCCGATCCGGCGGCCTCCACGGCGTCCATCGCGAGGGCCCGCGCCACGGCCACGGCCCGGCGGTCCGCCGCGCCGAACACGGGGGCGGGGGAAGGGGAGGGGGAGAGGGCGGTCACGGCAGCTCCTTGGAGGTCATGTCGTCATGATGACTTCGGACAACGTAACCCACCCCTGGTGGCGTGCTCCTGGGCTGATCAAGCTCCCTCCAGACGTCCGGCGTGTTACGTGAAAATTGCCTATTGACGTCTTCTGGGGTTCTGGTCATTATGACGTCTTGACGACACAGGGACTCGATGAGGAGACCATGGATGGCCGAGCACAAGTACGCACAGGTGCGGGACCACCTGCTGCGCCGGGTGAGCGGTCTCCCCGTGGGCGGGCAGCTCCCCCCGGAGGCGGCACTCTGCGAGGAGTACGCGGTGAGCCGCATCACACTGCGCCGCGCGGTCGAGGAACTGGTCAACGACGGACACCTCATCCGTGAGCACGGCCGGGGCACCTTCGTCACCCGGCCGCGGTACGCGCTGAAGCACCGCGAGCGGTTCGTCAGCGAGGTCACCGGCTTCTTCACCCAGATGAGCCGGCAGGGCCACGAGGTCACCTCCGAGGTGCTCGTCCAGAAACGGGCGCGCGCGGGCGCGCGGCTCGCCGCGGCGCTGGACATCAGCCCGGCCGCGTCGGTCGTACGGTTGGAGCGGCTGCGCCGGGTGAACGGTGTGGTGCACCACCTCGCGGAGTCGTACGTCGAGGAGGAGCGGTTCGCGGACGTCCTGACCGCGGACTTCACCACCACCTCGCTCTACGCCCACCTGCGGGCACACCACGACGTGCTGCTCGCACGGAACGAGATCGTCGTCGGGCTGCACACGTGTGACCGGCGCGAGGCGGAGCTGCTGGGGGTCGAGGAGGGGTCGCCCCTGCTGCTCGCGACCTCACGGGTGTTCGACCTCAACAGGAAGCCCGTGATCCACGGGACGTCGAAGTTCCTGCCGGAGACGGCGGAGCTGTCCTTCGACATCATCGCCGACGCCGAGTGAGCGTACCGGCGCCGGGCCGGCGCCGGGTGGCCGAGTAAACGTACGGAGTGTGCTGCACATGCTCAGCGAACTGCTGACCGAGGAGAAGATACGTTTCTCCAGTGAGGTCCTGGACTGGCGCCAGGCCGTCGCCCAGGTCGCGGAACCCCTTCTCACCGCCGGTGACATCACCCCCGGCTATGTCGACGCCATGATCGACTCGATCGCGGCGGGCGGTACGTACATCAACCTCGGGTACGGCATCGCCCTGGCCCACGCCCGGCCCGAGGCCGGTGCCGTACGGACCGCGATCTCGATGCTGCGGCTCACCGAGCGGCCCGCACCCCTGCTGGACCTGCCCGAGCACGCGGTCGACCTCTACTTCTGCTTCGCGGCGGCCGACACCGCCGCGCACAGCCGGGCCATGGCGTCACTGGCCCGCATCCTCTCGGACACGGAGACCCGCGAAGCGCTGCGCGACGCGCGTTCCGCGGCCGATGTCACCAAGCTGATCACTCGATTCGAGGAGCGTGCTTCGAAATGACGAAGTTCCTGGCCATGTGCAGCACCGGGCTCGGCAGCAGTTTCATGGTGCGGATGAACATCGAGGACATCGTGCGGGAGCTCCAGCTCCCGGATGTCACGGTGGAACACACCGACATCAGCTCCGCGGGACCTTCGAGCGCCGATGTGTTCTTCGTCGCGAAGGACCTGGAGGACGCCGCCCAGGGGCTCGGCGATGTCGTGGTGCTCAACAGCATCATCGACAAGGACGAGCTGCGCGACGCGGTCAAGGCCGCGGCCGGGCGGCACGGGCTGCTCTGACCGCCCGTACGTTCCGTGCGTTCCCTGCGTTCCGTACGTTCCGTGCGTTCCACCCGCAGCGCTTCAACTCCGTAGCCCGGTAGCCCGGGTAGCCCCGTAACTCCGTAACCCGTACCACCGTCCCAGGAACGTCCTCGACCGGACCATGTGCCATGCGCCGTGCGCGTCATGTGGCAGGCGTCATGCGCCATGCGTCCGGTGCGGCGGAGACCCACCGCCGGCGTCCTGCCCCGTCGTGGCCCGCGTGCACCACCGCGGCGATCCACAGCAACCCCACCACACCGACCTCGGCTCCGCCGTGCCCGTGGAGAGGCGTTTCCGCCCATGAACAGCGTTCTGAACACCCTGCTCGACATCTTCCGTGAGCCGTCCGTCATCATCGGGCTGATCGCTCTGCTGGGGCTCGTGCTCCAGCGCAAGTCCCTCTCCGACACACTCAAGGGCACGATCAAGGCGTTCGTCGGATTCCTGGTGCTGGCGGCGGGCGCGGGCGTCGTCTCCGACTCCCTCACCCCCTTCGGCGACATGTTCCAGCACGCCTTCGGCGTCCAGGGCGTCGTACCGAACAACGAGGCGATCGTCGGCAAGGTCCTCACGGACTACGGCTCGCAGGCCGCGCTGATCTTCTTCTTCGGCATGGTCGTCAACGTCCTGCTGGCGCGCTTCACCCGGTTCAAGTTCATCTACATGTCCGGCCATGTCGCGCTCTACCTCTCCGCGATGATCGCCGTGATCCTCATCGCCAACGGCTTCAGCACCTGGCAGGCCGTGCTCTGGGGCGCGGTCGCCCAGGGCCTCGTCACCACGCTCTCGCCCGCGCTGGTGCAGCCGTGGATGCGGCGGGTCACCCAGCAGGACAACGTGGCCCTCGGTCACACCGGCAACTTCGGCATCGCCACCAGTGGTCTGGTCGGCAAGTTCCTGGGGGACACCAAGAAGTCCACCGAGGACCTGAAGATCCCCAAGAACCTCGGCTTCCTGCGCGACACCACGGTCGTCATCGCCGTGTCGATGGGCGTCATCTACCTGCTCGTGACCCTGATCGCGGGCGCCGGATACGTCGAGGACAAGCTGAGCGGCGGCCAGTGGTACCTGCTGTGGGCGGTCATGCAGGCCGGGAAGTTCTCCGCCGGTGTCTTCATCATCCTGGCCGGTGTCCGGGTCGTACTCGCCGAGATCATCCCCGCGTTCAAGGGCATCTCCGAGAAGCTGGTCCCCAACGCCAAGCCCGCGCTCGACGTCCCGATCGTCTTCACCTTCGCCCCGAACGCCGTGCTGATCGGCTTCCTCGCCAGCTTCGTCGGCGGCCTGATCGGCATGGGCGTGCTGGTCGCGGTCGGCGGGACGATCATCATCCCCGGCATCGTCGCGCACTTCATGACGGGCGCCGCGTCCGGCGTCATCGGCAACGCGACCGGCGGCCGGCGCGGCGCGGTGCTCGGCGCCATGGCCAACGGCCTGATGATCACCTTCCTGCCGCTCCTCGTCCTGCCCTTCCTGGGCGATGTCGGCCTGGCCAACTCCACCTTCTCCGACGCGGACTTCGGCGTCTCCGGCTTCCTGCTCGGCAGCGCCGCAGGGTGGGGCCAGACCGCGGTGATCGTGGGGATCCTCGCCTCGCTGGTGGCGGTCTTCGTCGGCAGCGCGCTGGCCGACCGGCGGGAGGCGGCGAAGGCCGCGCAGGCGGAGGCGGAGGCGGCCCCGGAGCGGCAGCCGGTGAGCTGACGTGAGTTGACGGTGAGTTGATGCCGAGTTGATCCCGGTGTCGGCGTGTCTGTCCGGTGCCCGTCCTGTGTGCGCCCCTCCCGGGATCCCGGGAGGGGCGCACCCCGCTTGCCAGGACCGGCCCTTGCTCGTCTAGCCTCCCGTCCATGCTTTGGTACGAGGCGCAAGCGAACGACAACGCCTTGCTCGTCTTCGACGGCAGCGTGCTGGAGGTGTTCGGGCTTGAGGAGACCCACCGCTACCACATCTGGCAGGAGCCCCGGCTGGAGTTCAGCGACGGTGTGCGCCCCCGCGTGACGATCATCCCGCGCAAGGGGCACCGTCTCTCGTTCGCGTACGACGCGCACCGGCTGGACGGGCTGCGCGCGCTCGCGGCCCGGCTGGCGAGGATCTGAGAAGAGGATCCGTCAGGCTTCGGTGCCGCTGTGGGACGCCTCGGCGCGGGAAGCCTCGATGTGACCGAGGTACCGGTGCGTCCAGTCGCACATCGCGTCGACCGTCGCCCGCAGCGCCCGCCCCGGCTCGGTGAGGGTGTACTCGACCCGCGGCGGCACGGTGGGGTGCACCGTCCGCTCGACCAGGCCGTTGCGCTCCATCATGCGCAGGTTCTGGGTGAGCATCTTGTGGCTGATGCCCTCGACCTCCTTGCGCACCTCGCCGAAGCGCAGGGTGCGTTCCCCCAGGGCTTCGATGATCAGGAGCGCCCACTTGTTGGCGATGTCGGAGAAGATCTCCCGTGCCAGCGAGTCGGCGCGTCTCAGGTCCGCGTCGTCGGGCGAGCCGCTGAACTGCTTGGTCACCATCAGGTTCCTCTGTTACCGAAAAGTGCGTTCTTCCATGTCAGCGCATACTCTCCTACGGTTCCTGAGTAACCACAAGAGACCGAGGTTGTCGCCGTCGGAGGCATCCCGGTCGGGACGAGGAGGCGGGCGGCATGGCCATCACCCTGGTGAACCCCGAAGGACTGCCGGAGATCGACGTCTACCGGCAGGTGGCGATCGCGACCGGCTCGAAGCTGGTCTTCATCGCCGGGCAGGTCGCCTGGGACGCCGACGGCGTCACGGTCGGCGAAGGCGACCTCGCCGCGCAGGTCGAGCGGTGCTACCTCAACGTCGGCACCGCGCTGGCCGCGGCGGGCGGTTCCTTCGACGACGTGGCGAAGCTGACCGTGTACGTCGTCGACTGGACCCCCGACAAGATGCCCCGGTTCCTGGAGGGGCTCGCGCGGGCGGCGGAGAAACTGGGGATCACCCCGATGGCGCCGGGCACGCTGGTGGGCGTCGCGGCCCTGGACGTACCCGGGCATCTGGTCGAGGTGGAAGCCACCGCGGTCCTCGACTGAGCAGGCGTTCTCCAGACGGGTGGGGGCCGACCGTACGCGCCCGGCCGACCGTACGCGGTCCGCTGACCGTACGGGGGCCGACCGACCGTACGCGGCAAGCCGACCGTACGCGCCCGGCCGGCCCCCACCAGCGCGGCGACAGCCCCTCCTACTGCTCCGGAGCGTCCCCGAAGTCCGGGATCGGGAGCCGTTCCCCGCCCTTGAGCGCCGACGCGTGCGCGACGATCCCCGGCAGGGTGTAGCGCGCCGCGACCCACGCGTTGACCGGCGGGAGGGTGCCCGTACTGACGGCGGTCACGAAGTCGTCCGCGAGGAAGTGGTGGCTTCCCTCATGGCCGTTGACCACGTTGGTGAACTCCTCAGGCAGCCGCGACCGGTCGTGCACCGGCGCCGACCCCGACGTGAAGGCGTCCCGCAGCGCCGGCGACACGTGTTCCAGCGACGGGTCGTCCGGGGAGAGCGTGGGCTTCGGCTGGAGGTGGTCCGTCACGTCCTGGACCCCCTTCTTGTCCTGCCACATGCTGACCGTGGCGAGCTGCTCCAGGCTCCCCTCCGTACCGAAGAACCGGAAGCGCGACTCCCGGATGTGCGACGGGTAGCCCACGCGCCGGAACTCGTTGATACGGAACGAACCGCCGCCCGCGACCTCGAAGAGCGCCGTGGCGTTGGAGAAGTCGTTGTCGAACTGGCTGACGTCCTTGTCGAAGACCCCGTCCCCCCGCTCGTCCTTGACCCCGATCGCGGAGACGCTCACCGCGTGCGTCCGCCAGGCGCCGAGCACCCCGCCCACCGAGTGGGTCGGGTAGAGGAGGGGCGGGTAGCTGGCGGTCGACTTCCAGTCCTCGCCGCCGCTGTACTGGTACGCCTCGTAGAAGCCCAGGTCCATGTCGTGGACGTAGTCGCCCTCGGCGTGGAAGATCCGGCCGAAGGCACCGTCCGCGACCTGGTTACGGGCGTACACGGTGGCCGGGTTGTACTGGCTGGTCTCGCCCATCATGTACGTCAGGCCGGTCTCCCGTACCGCCTCGATGATGGCGGCGATCTCCTCCTCGGAGATCGCCATCGGCACCGCCGAGTACACGTGCTTCCCGGCGCGCAGCGCCTTGACGACGAGCGGGCCGTGCGTCCAGCGCTGGGTGAAGATCGCGACCGCGTCGACGTCCGAGTCGAGCACGGCGTCGAAGGACGGCAGGGTGCCGGCGAGGTCGTGGTCCGCGACGAGCTTCTCGGCCCGCTCGGGGAGCAGATCGGTGGCGAAGATGTCGCCGACGCCGGGGTGGAGGCGCCAGAGCTTCGCGAACTGCCCTGCGAACTGGCCGGCGCCGACGATGCCAAGGGAGAAGGACATGACACACCTTTCACAGTGGTGGGGGATGGGGGTGGTGATGTTCGGGCGGAGACCGGAGACCCGAGGCCGGTGTTGGTGCCGGTGTTGGTGTCGGGCTCGTGTTGGTGCTCGTGCTCAGTCGCCCTGCGAGAGGATGAGGTTGATCTGCCGGTTGGTCGTGGTGAGACTGCCCACCGGAGCGCCGTTCGCGTACACGTCCTGCATGGCCGGCCGCATGAGGCCGCTGACGTCCGCCGCGTAGTTGGTGATCGGGAACGAGAACGTCGTCCCGTCCGCGACCGGCCGGGTGAAGGCCGTGACATCGATGCCCTGCTTCCGGTACGCGGCTATCGCCGCCTCCGTACCCGCCTTGGTGGCAGGGAAGACGATGCCCTGCTGCCCGACCACCGTCTGACAGGCGTCGGAGGCGAGGTACGCCACCCACTTCTGGGCGGCCGGTTTCTTCGCGCCGCGCTTGGTGAGGGAGTCGGCGAGCCCGTTCTGCATGGTGGCGCGCTTCCCGGAGGGGCCGACGGGGGTCAGGGCGGTGCGCGCCTCGATCCCCTTGAAGCCGTGGATGGCCTTGGTCATCCAGGAACCGTGCAGCGCGATGGCCGCCTTGCCCGAACTGAGCTGTACGTCGGACTGGTTGGACTGCGAGAAGACCGTGTACGGGGCGAGGTAGCCCTTCTTGGCGAGGCCGAAGTACCACTCGATCGTGGACTGGAACGCCTTTTGGTCGTAGTTGTAGTGCGTCCCCCACGCCTTCTTGTCGGTGTAGTTCCACCCGGCCGAACCGGTGAAGGCGCTCCACTGGGTCTGGCCGTCGGCCATTCCCGCGTCGTTGCTGGCCAGCCCGTACGTCTTGACGTGGTTCTTGTCGAAGCCGGGCTGGTCGCCGCGCCGGCCCTTGGTGTCGACGGTGAGGCGGGCGATGGTCTTCTCGAAGGTGCCGCCGTCGACCGGGTTCCAGTCGAGGGTGTTCAGGGTCTCGGCGGAGACCCCGGCGGCGTCGGTCTTCTTCTTGTCGTAGAACATCGCGACGGTGTCCCAGTCCTTGGGCGCGCCGTAGCGGTGGCCGTCCTGGCCGATCCAGGAGGCGGCGAGACCGGGCTGGTAGTCGGAGTCCTTGATGGACCGGGTGGCGGGCAGTTCGTCCAGCGGGGCGAGCACGTCCAGGTCGGCGAATTGCGCGAACTTGGTGATGTGGTCGGTGAAGACGTCCGGCTCCGTGCCCGCGATCATGCTGGCGGTGAGCTTGGTCCAGTAGTCGTCCCAGCCGATCTGGGAGAGGTTGACCCTGACGCCCGGGTTCGCCTTCTGGAAACCCTTCGCGCACTCCTGGTACGCGGGCAACTGGCTGGAGTCCCAGAGCCAGTACGAGACCGTGTCGGGAGAGGCGGAGGTCGAGGAGGACCCGGAGCCGCACCCGGCGGCGAGGAGCGAGAGGGACACGGCGCCGACGAGAGCGGCCGAACGCCGGGAGAGCCGAGGAGAGAGCCGGTCGGAAAGCCGATGGGGGAACCGGTCGGAAAGCCGGTGGGAGAGTCCATGGGAAGAGCTGCGCACAACGCCAACCTCTTTACGTGTGGCCGTCGGGAAAATGGTCACTTGAGCCCGCTGAAGCCGATGGAGTTGACGATCCGCCGCGCGAAGACGCCGAAGAGCACGAGCATCGGCAGGGCGGCGACCAGCGTCGCGGCCATCAGCCCGGCCCAGTCCGTGCCCGTCTGCGGGGTCTGCGACCGGAAGATCGACAGGGCCACGGTCAGTACGCGCGAGCTGTCGCTGTACGAGACCATCAGCGGCCAGAAGTAGTCGTTCCACGCCGTGATGTACGTGAGGACGCCCAGGGTGGCCATCGGCGCGGACGCCATCGGCAGGGAGAGCCGGAAGAAGATCCGTATCTTTCCGGCACCGTCCAGCAGCGCGGCCTCCTCCAGTTCCCGGGGCAGGTTCATGAAGAACTGCCGCAGGAAGAAGACCGCGAACGGCGTCATGAACATCGTCGGCAGGGCGATCCCGAGGAGGGTGTCCACCAGGCCGAGTTCCTTGATCAGGATGAAGTTCGGCAGGAGGGTGAAGATGGTCGGCACCATCAGCCCGGCGAGGAAGAGCCCGAAGACCCGGTCCCTGCCGCGCCAGCGCAGCCGGGCGAAGGCGTACGCGGCCATGGCGGAGAACATCACCTGGCACACCGTCACCAGCGTGGCCACCACGGTCGAGTTGAAGAGGTAGCGCCAGAAGTTCAGCGAGCCGCCCGCACCGCCCTGCGCCAGCGCCTCCTTGGTGCTCTGGAGCCCGAAGACCCGCTCGAAGCCGCCCCAGCCGAAGTCCACGGGAAGGGGGTTGGCCGGGTCGGTGGTGAGCGCGGAGTTGGTGGAGAGGGCCGTCCGCGCGATCCAGTAGAAGGGCAGCAGGGTGATCAGCACGATCGCGACCATCACCGCCCAGGCCACGATCCGGCCGGGCGACGGCCGGCGGCGCCGTACGGGCTTCGCGGTCGGGGTTACGGGGGTGGGCGCGGGCGTGTCGGCGGGCGCGGGGGTCAGGACAGCCACGACTCAACTCCTTCGTGCGCGCGTGCGTACGTGAGCACGGGCGGGGCCACGTCGGTCTGCGGACAGGTCGCGTCCGCGTGCGGACGGGGCGCATCGGCCCCGGGGCGGGGGCGCATCAGCCGAGGTCCGTCTCGCCGGCCCGGGTGACCCGGTACTGGATGATCGTGATCACGCTCAGGACCGCCAGCAGCGCCACGGACATGGCGGACGCGTAGCCGAACTGGAACCGCCCGAACGCCGAGTCGTAGATGTAGAGCTGGAGCACATTGCTCGCGTTGGCCGGGCCGCCGGGGCCCGGCGTGGCCACCGCAACGGTGTCGAAGACCTGGAACGACCCGATGACCGTCATGATCAGGACGACCGCGAGCACCGGGCGCAGCAGCGGCAGGGAGATCCGCCAGAACATCCGCAGCTCCCCGGCGCCGTCCATCCGCGCGGCCTCGTACACATCGCCGGGGATGGCCTGGAGCCCGGCGAAGAGCAGCAGGGCCGTGTAGCCGACGTGCCGCCATACGTTGATCATCGCGATGCTGGGGATGACCCATTCCTCGCTCGCGAGGAAGGCGATGTGGTCGAAGCCGAACGCCCCCAGGATCTCGTTGCCGATGCCGATCTGCGTGTCGAGGATCCAGAGGAAGACGATGCCCGCGACGACGTTCGAGACGAGGTAGGGCGTGAGCACGACGGAGCGCAGGAAGGACGAGTTGGTCAGCCGCTGCATGAGGACGGCGATGCAGAGGGCGGCGACCGTCTGTACACCGATGTTGATGAGGACGTACTCGACGGTGACGCGCAAGGACTCCCAGAAGATGGGGTCGTTGATCATCCGGCGGTAGTTGTCCAGGCCCACCCACTCGGCGGGGGTGAGCAGGTTGTAGCGGGTGAAGCTCAGATAGATGCCGCGCACGGTGGGCCAGAGGAGGAAGACCAGGAAGCCGAGCAGGGCGGGAGCGATGAAGAACCCCGCGAGGAGCCCGTCCCCGCGTCCACCGCCATCGGTGTCCTTGCCCGTGCCCGTGCCCTTGCCTCTGCCGCTGCCTTTGCTGCCGGTGTTCTTGCCGTGCGCGGTCTTCGGTATCACCTTGGTACCGGGCGCCGCTGGGCCTGGTGGCGCGCCGTGTGAGGCGACAGTCATCTGAGACTCCCTTGTCCATGACTCGTCCTCGGAGGTGGGGGTTACTTTCGTCCTGGAACAATCGCCGCGTCAAGGGGTCTGCGTACGTGAATTCAAGCGCTCAAATTATCGGTACAGGGGTTGCCTTCCTTCCGCAGTGAAATAAAATGGGCGCCCTGATCCTGGCTACGATGAACCGGGAGCACCGCCATGGACTCCCATGGGAGCGACGGGAACAAGGGGAACGCGCGTATGCCTGCCGCGAGTTGGGCACCACTGAGCCCCGCCGAGCGGGCCGTGGCGATCGAGGTGCTGACGCACGGGCCGGTGTCGCGCAGCGAGATCGCGAGGAAGCTGAACCTGTCGGCGGGCAGCCTCACCCGGCTCACCAAACCGCTGATCGAATCGGGCCTGCTGGTGGAGGACCCGGCCCCGGCCGCTGCCCCGGCCTCTTTCCCCCTCCCGGGACCGGTACAGGGACCGGGTCCGGCCCCGGCAGCGGCCCCGGCGTTCCCCGCGGTCAAGGTCCCTCCCCCCGACGCGAGGATCCCGGCCCCCACCACCCGGCAGGGCCGCCCCTCCCAGCCGCTGGACATCGTCGCGGACTCCCGCTTCTTCGCCGGGTTCAAGATCACCGAGGACACGGTCTACGGAGTCGTCACCACCCTCAAGAGCGATGTCGTCGCCGCCCGCGCCCTTCCCCTCCCGACCCGCGAACCGGCAGACGTGGCCGGCCTCCTGCACGCGATGACCACGGACTTCGCGGCGGACTTCCCGCGCCTCGCCGGTATCGGCGTGGGCCTCGGCGGCTATGTCGTCGGCCCCGACCGTACGGTCACCTCGCCCTTCCTCGGCTGGGACGGCGTCCCCTTCGTCGACCTCCTCGAACAGCGCACGGACCTGCCCGTCGTGGTCGAGAACGACGTGGCCGCGCTGGTCGAGTCGGAGGCATGGTTCGGCGCCGGCCGCGGCCTCGACCGCTTCGTCGTCCTCACCATCGGCGCCGGGGTCGGCTACGGCCTGGTCATCGGCGGCCAACTGGTCCGCTCCGGCGACGACATCCGGGGCATCGGCCGCCGCTGGATCGTCAACCCGAACGGCCCCCTCACCCCGGACGGCGACCGCGGCAGCGCCACCGCGCTGCTCTCCATCCCGAGCATCCGCCACCAGGTCGCGGCGGCCACCGGCCGGAACCACACATACGACGAGATCCTTACCCTCGCCGCCGCGGGCGACCCCATGGCGACCCGCGTGATCGACGAGGCGGCGCGCGCGCTCGGCACGGTGGTGGCGCAGATCGCCAACTTCGTCATGCCGCAGAAGATCCTGCTCGCGGGGGAGGGCGTGGGCCTGGTCGAGGTGGCGAACCCGGCGATCAACGAGGCGATCACCGCCAACCGTCACCCCCTCGCGGAACCGGTCGCCCTGGAGACCAAGATCTCCGACTTCAACGACTGGGCCCGGGGCGCGGCGGTCCTCGCCATCAAGATCCTGGTCCTGGGCCGCCCGAAACCGCCCCAGTAGCCGACACCGGGCCGGCCGTCCCTCAGTCCAGGGCCTCGATCGCCCGCACGATCAGCGCCCGCGCCTGGGCGCCGTACACGGCGAGGCCCTGAAGCTGCTCGAACGCCTTGAGGTAGAGGGTGATTTCGGACGGCTGGGTGATGTTGACCTTTGCCGAAAGCAGTTCCACGGCCACGAGGGTGTCGTCGAAGACGCTGAAGGTTTCCTGAACCCACAGGGGCCGCTGTGGTGTGCTCATAGGGATCACCCCCAGCGACACCGAGGGAAGTGCGCCCGCGCTGAGAAGATGCCCGAGCTGGGCGGCCATCGTGTCGCTGTCGCCCAGTTGGAAGCGGAGTACGTGTTCCTCCACGAGGAGTACGAAGCGGTGTCCCGCCTCATGGATGATCTGCGACCGCTTCACGCGGGCCGCGGCCGCCTCCGCTCCGTCGTCGGGGACGTCCAGGATGCGGGCGTTCGTGCTGAGCAGGGCGCGCGCGTACCCCTCGGTCTGCAGCACTCCGGGCACCAGGGCTCTCGCGTACACGCGGAACACTTTGGTGGACCTGTACAACGGAGTGGTGGCTTCTTGGATCTGGCGGAGGCCGGTACGGGCCCGGCGCCGCCACTCCATGTAGAGCGATTCCGCGTGCAGGGACGCGGCGATCAGGTCATCCGCCTGGTTCTCGACCGCGCAGGTCCGGCACCACAGGCGGATATCGGTCGGTGACGGCGGAGTCCGCGCGTTCTCGATGCGAGAAGTCTTCGCGTGGTGCCAGCCGCACGCGGAGGCCAGCTCGGTGCCCGTGAGCCCCGCGTCCCTCCTGATGTCGCGCAGCCGCCGGGCGACGTTCATGCGGGCGGCTTGGGCGGAGGACGACGGGGATATGGGCACGGAGCTGGCCTACCGGTGTTCGTTTGTCAGCGGATCTCGTAGGTGCCGTGGGGGGTAGCGCGCTCCCATACGGCTTCGAAGGCGTCGACACACTGCTTGACGACGTCTGCCTCTGACCGTAGCTCCATCCTGGGCTCGGCCCAATCTCCCTCTCCGCCAAAGTGGTTGAACATGACCTTCGCGCTGTCGAAGATCCACAGGTCACTGCCGGGAAGCAGAAGAGTGGCGGCCTTGCGCCGGGGCAACCAGCGCACCTGCTCGCCCGCGTGCACGTTGACGTCCGCCCCGGCGTGCTCATAACGGATGTAGTCGGTGACCGGTTCGGACACGACACGAGCGCGCCGCACGACAACCCCTCGGGCGGTGGCCTGACCGATCAGATCGACCCAGGGAGCCCAGTAGGAGGAGCCGGGGTCCGTGTCCCGGCGACCGGAACGCTTCCACTCGACGAAGTCCGCGGACTCGTCGCCGACGCCGTAGACGTCGCGCATCTCCAGGTGGACGGCGGAGTGCTGAGCCGCCTCCAGAAGCTCCTTAAAGTTTGGCTTGCTCTGCGACATCGCACGCCTTCCTCAGCAGGGGGACGAGGTGCACGGGGATGCGGATGACCGTCTCGTGGGACGGGATCCCTTTCGCGTGCCCAGGAGCCGTTTTCTCCGCGCATTCGCGACGCGTGGCGTCGTCCGCCGTGTAGCTCTGCATCACGATGTCCGCTGTGTCCTTGTCCACCCATGCGGTGGGTGACCCTTCGTGCTCTGTTTCAGGGTCGATGCCGATGAACTGTAAGTCCATGGTCGTGTACTCCCTCTTGGAGTGTGTGCCAATGTGCACGATTCTTGAGCAGATCTGATGGACCGTCAAGGACGCTAAGTAGCCATACCGGTACGTGAGATCGGTGTATGCACATTGGTGCACATTGCTTGAGGGTGCGCGTCCCAGGCGTCTACGTTCCTGGTCATGAACGCGCATATCCACGCAAAAAGCAGTGGCGGATAGCGATGTCCGTCAAGGGCACGCGCGACCTCCCGTACCCGGGACCGCCATGCAGGCGTCGCGCGTCATCCGATCCCCGCTCCGGTCGCCCATTCCCTGGCAGGACAGCGACCGAAGCGGGTCTGTGCACCACCCGTCGCGAAGAAGGGAACGGCACATGGCCATCATCCCCGCACGACGTGGGCCGCTTGTCCAGGCGGACCCGGACAACACCGATATCGAGGACGGCGACAGCGGTGGCTCCAACCCGTCCTCGGGCTGCGGCGACAACGCCGGCTGACCTCATGCCCGTTGAGCCAAGGAGGAGAGGAAGAACGTGGCACGGACCATGACGGGAACCGGCCGGGTGACCGTGCTGGCGTTGCTGCATACCTGGCCCGACCGGTACGCCGTGCTCGCGTACACCACCACCGGTCATGTCGGCGACACCGCCGTCATCGGCCACGTACCCACACCCGCCGCGCCTGACCTGTCGCTGATGGGGACGGCCGCGCGGCACCAGCCCGCCCGGGTCTACGGTTCCGGCGGCGGGGCCGGGTTCGCCGAGGCGTGCTGGTTGATCTGTGTGGGGTGGAGCGGGCGCAGCCTTCCGAAGCCTGGTGGGCTCGAACTGTACGGCGCTGCCTGGGCGTTGGAGCTGTCCGCGACTACGGAGCTCGGGCGGAACATGTACGGGCACGACCGGCTCCACGTCGGTCGGTTCTCGTTCGGGGATGACTTGCTGGCGCGGCGGGCGCGGGGTGTGTGTCCGTGGGGGCAGGGGGTGGAACAGCCGTCCTGATCCGGGGCCGGGTACCTGCCAGGTTGCCGGGGGTCGGCAGTGTGGCGGCGGTGTGGTGCTGCCGGAGTCGCGCCTGTTGCCTGGTCGGGGAGGTGTGGCTCAATGCTCCCGGGGACGAAGGGGGCAAGGGGATGACGGTACCGACGGCAGGAACCGAAGGAACGGCGGGGCGGAGCGGGGCGGACGGGCGTGGGGGTGCCTGGTGGTGGACGGTGGGCTGGGTTCTGCTCGGGGTGGGGTTGCTGGTGGTCTCCGTGGCGTTGGGCCGGCCGGTGTCCGAGCGGGTCGCGGACGAGCAGGCGTTTCTGGCCGCGCAACCGTGCGGCGGCGAGGGGTCGGCGGACTGTCTGCGCACGATCCGGGGGACGGTGCTCTCCGCCGAGATGGCCAAGAGCGGCAGGGCGACGGTCTTCCGTGTGCGGTTGCGGGGGCCCGTTCCGGCCCCCGCCGACCGGCCGCTGGATCTTGAGAGGCACGGCGGCCTGGCGGAGCGCGTCGGGCCGGGGGACGCGATGGACGTCACCACCTGGCGGGACGTCCAGGTCTCCGTACGCCATGACGGCGTCTCCGAGACGCTGCCCGGGCTGCCGGACGAGAAGGCCACCATGCTCGTCGGGCTGGCGCTGGCCGCGGTCTGGGGGGCGGGCCTGGCGTTCGTCGCCGCGTTCGGCAGCGCCCGCCGGGCCCGGCGTCTCGCGGCGGGCCGCCCGGTCCGGCCCCGGGTGGCGTTCGGCCCGGCGAAGTGCGTGGGCGTGGTGGTCCTGCCGCTCGTCGTGGCGTACGCCGTCGGCGGTGTCTGGGACGCCTGGACCGCGGTGGTGGTGACCGTGGTCCTCGGGGTCCTGACGGCGGTTCCGGTCACCATCGCGGGCCTGCGGTGGCACCGCGACGAGGAGCCGGCCGCCGCCGGGGTCTGAGGGGCCGGTCCCTGGCCGTCGACGTTACGGGGCCACGGGGCCGCTTTCATCAGATCAGGTGATCGAAGGTCCCTGCCTTGACGGTGGCCAGGAGGGCGCGAAGCGGTGCCCGGTCCGTCGTGAGTACGAAGCCCGGGGCGTCGCTCTCGCGCACCCTGATCTGTCCGTTCACAGCGGCCAGTTGTACGCAGTTCGGGTTGTCATCGGCTCCCGAGTACGACGACTTCTGCCATGTTATGAGTTCGGTCATGCCGCATCACTCACATTCCCTGTGCGATGTGTTGAATGAATGTGCCCGACTCGTCGCAACCGAGCGAAATCGCTTCGACGGAGTCGAGCAGGGACCGGTACTTGGTGAGCTGAGCCTCGGCGTCCAGATATCCGCCGTCGAAGGCGGAGTCGAGCTGCACGGTGTCGAGTTGTGGAATCGCGGCACCCGCGTAGAGGATGGAATGAACTGAGCCGGTGATCCGCGCTTCGAACGGTACGACGCGAACGGTGACGCTCGGCCACCGCGAGACCTCATGCAGAAAGGCGAGCTGCTCGCGCATGACCTCGGTGGGGCCGTACCGCATGCGCAGAGCGGCCTCGTGGATGAACGCCTCGGTCTTCGGCGGATGGAGGCGTTCGAAGATCTCCCGCCGTCTCATGCGGTGCTCGACACGGGCGTTGACCTCTGCGGGCTCCAGGTTGGACACGCCGCTCGTGATCAGTTCGCGAGCGTACGCCTCCGTCTGGAACAGGCCGGGGACGTACAGCATCTGAATGGCGCGCATGTAGACGGCGTGATGTTCCAACTCGGCCTGGTCGAGGAAGCCCGGCGGGAGAATTCCCTTGTACTTCTCCCACCATCCCTTTCCGCGTTCCTCCGCCATATCGGCGAGGGCGTCGACGAGATGTCTGTCCGTGGCGGAGCAGTGAGAGGCGATGCGGCGCACCCGTACGCCCCTGATCCGCGTGCACATGACCGTCGACGCGGCGCAGGTGACCGTGTCCGTCACGGATGACGATCCCTGGGCCCTGCCCCTTCCGGGGCGCCCCGGGCCCGGGGCGGAGGGGGAACGGGAGGACGGGCAGGGGCTGTTCCTTGTCGCGCGCCTCTCGCTCGCTTGGGGCGCGACGATCCATGGCGGGTGCTCGCCCACGCACAAGGCGATCTGGTTCACGCCGGCCACGGACGGTGCGGCCCATGCGGATCACGCGGTCGATACGTGAGGCGGTCCGTGCCGACAGTTGTGCCTTGGGACTTCGTGGTGGCCGGTGTCTGGCTGGGGGTGGTCGCGGGTGGGCTGGTCCTCGGCTCGGGCCCGCCCGGTCCGGATGCCGATGCGGGCGAGGTGGGCGATCGGGAGGCGCGTGGCCTCCCGCGCGCCGATGAGTGAGAGGACTCGTCCATATAGTCTATTTGGACTGGTAGAGTTCGACCATGCCGCGTCGCGCTCTCGACAATCCGATCGTCCTCGCCGTGCTGGGCCTCCTGCTGGAGCAGCCCTCGCATCCGCATCAGATGCTCGCCGAACTGCGAAGACGTAGCGACCACCACGCCGCCGCCATCACGCGCGGCACGCTCTACAACACCGTGGGCGCCCTGGCCGAAGCGGGATGGGTGGCCACGCAAAGCCGGGAGCGTTCGGGGAACCGGCCCGAGCGGACCGTGTACGCCCTCACCCAGGCCGGCCGCGACGAGCTCGTCCGGCGTCTGGAATCCCAGATCCGTACCCCGGAGCGGGAGTTCTCCCGGTTCCTGGGCGCGGTGTCGTACCTCGGCGCTCTCGGGCCGCGCGGGGCGGTGGACGCTCTGGCCGAGCGGGCCCGGCGTCTCGGGGAGCGGGTGGCCGCCGACGAGGACCGCCTCGCGGAGGCCCTGGAGGCCGGCGTGCCGCGCCTGCATGTCATCGAGGCCGAGTACGCGTTGGGCCTCGCCCGCGCCGAACTGGCCTGGATCGACTCGGTCATCGACGACATCCGCACCGGCTCGCTGAACTGGCCGGGAAACCGAGAGGAAGCGAACGCGTGACGCCCACCGCACAGGACGGCCTGCTCTTCGGGATCTACCCGGGTTCCGTCGCCGGGGACGACGCCGGGGGGCTGGCCGAGGGGCCGCCCGATGATCCGGGGCGGGTGCTGAGCGCGCTCGACCGGCTCCAGGGCCCGCCAGGACGCCCGTTCCTCGTACGGGCCTACACGGCGTTCGACGACACCACCCGGCTCGGCACGCCGCACGCGACCGCGACGCCGGCCGACGCACGCCGGTACGCCGTACGCGGGCGCCGCCTGGACCTGGTGGCGCAGTACCGGTCCGGCGCCGGGGACGTCGACGGCTACTGCGCGTTCCTGCGCGAACTGGTCGAGCAGTACGGCGCCGTCACGCGCACCCTGCAAGTGACGGAGGAGCCCAATGTGACCTCGGTCCCGACGCTGGACGGCGCCTACCCGGAGGTGCGCGAGGCGATCGTCCGCGGGGTGTCCGCCGTCACGGCGCGGGCACGCGAACTCGGGTACACGCACCTGCGCGCCGGCTTCAACACCACGCCTCTCTTCGGCCCGGCCACCTCCTTCGTCACCGACCTGACGAGCCGGGGAGGGGACGGCTTCCTCGCCGATCTCGACTACGTGGGCCTGGACTTCTTCCCCGACGTCTTCCAGCCGGTCGCCACGTCCGAGCTGGCCGGCGCCGTCGAGGGGCTGCTCCGCCACCACCGTGACGCCGTGCTGACCCCGGCCGGGCTGGGACACGTACCGCTGCACATCACCGAGCACGGCTGGCCCACCGGACCCGGCCGGCCCCCGCACCGGCAGGCCGATGTCGTCGGGACCGTCGTACGGGTCATCGCCGCCCGGGCGAAGGAGCTCCGCCTGAGCGGGTACACGCACTTCGCGCTGCGGGACGCCGACAGCGCGAAGCCGGGCCTGTTCCACCGGTTCGGCCTCACCACCGACGACTACACCCCCAAGCCCGGCTACGACGCCCTGAAGGTGCTCGTCGACCGCTTCGGCGTGGACGTGGACGTGGAGTAGGCGCAGGCGCAGGCGTGGATCGGCCGTGATGGTCACGGGGTGACCAGTGAGCCCCGTACGTCCGGGTAGTCCACCTCGTCGGGCAGTTGGTGGCCGAGGGCGGTCAGCCGTCGCGCGACCTCCGCCGGGCTCATGCCCGTCAGGCTCGCGCCGCGCAGCACGTTCTCCAGGTGGACGTTGTCCAGGTACGAGCGGTCGACCGCCGCCAGCAGCCGGATGTCCTCGGTGTCCACGACGGCCGGCAGTACCGCGTCGGCGTGCAGCCAGTGGCCCAGCGCGGTCAGCCGCGCGGCGATGTCCGCCGGGGTCCGCCCCGTGACGAGGGCCGCGCGCAGGATGTGCCGCATCGGGAGTCCGACGACGGTGTTCTTCTCCAGCCAGGGCGCCCGGCCGTCGACGTTGTCGCTGAGGAGGGTGAGGTCGTCGGCCTCCGGCGCGTCGGGCACGGCCTCGTGACGGTAGCCCAGCTCCGTCAGCCGGGCGGCGATCTCCGCCGGAGGGCGTCCCAGCCGCTCCGCGACAGCGAGGATGTGCCCGGTGGGCGCCGTTCGGTTCAGCCGGCCCGCCCCGAACGTTCCCGGAGTGCTGACGAGCAACTCGTCCTCCGGGACAGGGGTGTACGGCAGCCGGATGCCGAGGGAGAGCAGCCGCAGGGCGGTGGCGTACGGGCTGCGCCGCAGGAGGAAGGCGACGTTCAGTACATGGGAGGCGGCCACCTCTTCGTCCCAGTCGAGCCACCTTCCGTAGATGCCCGGGTCCGTTCTGATCAGCACGGCGTCACCGCTGCGGAAGGATTCGGGCAGCGGATGGCCACTGCCGCCGATCCGGTAGCCGAGAGCGGTCAGCCGGCGGGCGATCCCGGCGGGGCCCCGGTCGGTCCTGACCGCCGAGACGAGTATCTGCTGAAGGGACACCGGCTCGGTGATGTCGAGCCAGATGATGGCGTAGTGGGAGTTCGCGTCCTTGATCAGCGGGAGGTCGTCGGGGCCCACGGCATCGGGCAGGGGGGCCTCGGGGAGCTGGATGTCGGCGTATCCGAGGGCGGTAAGCCGTGCCACGACCGCGGCGGGGCTCCACCTCAGCTCGACCGCGGCGAGCAGCACGTGCCCGTACGGGACCGGCTGTTCGGGATCGAGCGGGTTGGCCCGGGGGCGGAGGCCGTTCTTGACGATCCGGTCGTCCGTGTCCGGATCCGGAGCCGGAGAGATGGGGTTCGGGTCGCCGGAGGTCGGGGAGCTGGCGGCTTGGGGCATCGTGCGGCCTTTCGCTTGGAGGGGGAGGTGGCGAGGGGGAGGAGGGGAGCGGGAGGCGTGGCGGGACGCGCCGCGCGGGCTATTCCGCCACCGCGATGTACCGGCCGTGCTCCTGGCCCCATTCGGGGTTGCCCCCGTCGTCCTTCTGCCGGGCGGTCAGGTTCACGCGTACCCCCTCCGGCTCCAGCTCCGTCCAGATCCGCAGCATCATGGCGTCGCTGAGGAAGTGGTGCGAGAGGTCCAGCTCCCGCAGGTGGGTGAGGGGCTGTCCGTGCAGCAGTGCCGCGACGCCCTCGTCGGTGAGCATGCCCATCGACAGGCTCAGCGAGGTGAGCTGGGCGACCACGGGCGCTGCGGCCAGCGCGGCGGCCAACTCGTCCTGGACCGGGCTGTTCTGCAACCCCAGGTGGCGCAGGGCGGGCTTGCCCGCGCCCCTGAGCAGCGGCGCCAGGTCCTCGACCGTGGTTCCGCCGCCGTAGTTCTCGTCGCCCAGCCACAGCTCCAGGCGCTCCAGCGACGGCAGCGCGGCGGCGGCGATCTGTGCCACCCCGGCCGGGGGCAGCCCACCGGACTCGACGCGCAGCGCCCGCAGGTTCTCGTGGCCCGACTCGGGGAACTCCAGGCCCTCTCCGCCGCGTACGGCCAGCTCCCGGAGGCCGGGGAACGCGTCCAGGACCGGCGCGATGTCCCCCAGGTACATGGTGGAGATCATGTCCTCGTCGTCCTCCAGATCGCCGAGGAAGAGCCCTTCGAGTCCGGTCAACCGGGGTCCCAGGGCGATCAGTTCGTCGTGGCCGCACCCCCGCTCACCGTTGTACCAGGGGAAGCCGAGTACCACCGCCCGGACCTTCTCCGGCTCGACCCGCTCGGTGAACCGCGCCATATAGGCTTCGGCGCGCCCCCAGAAGTCGTGCTCGCGGGGCATCTCCTCGCACTGGAGACGCCAGGCCACGGAGGCCGGACCGGGCAGATCCTCGGGGCTCATGTCCGGCGAGAAGGTGAAGGCCGGCAGTCCGTAGAACTGCTCGACGTGGTGCACGTAAGACACGGTCTGGCTCCTGACGCTCCGACTCCGGGCACTGCTGGCTGTGTTCTACCAGCCGCCTCCGACAGCCGTGCCCGCTGGCCGTGCCCGCTGGCCGTGCCCAACAGCCGTGCCTAACGGCCTTGTCAGTAAGGGGAGTTCGGGCTATCGGGTCTCCGTGGGGTGTGCGGGTACCGGGGCCAGCGCTGTCTTCAGGTCCGCCCTTCTGCGGATGCCGAGCTTCCGGTACGTGCTGGTCAGGTGGGTCTCCACGGTGCGCTTGGCCAGGTGCAGCAGTTCGGATATCTCCGCGTTCGTGCTGCCGTCCGCGGCCAGTGCCGCGATACGGCGTTCGCTCGCGGTGAGCGAGGGCGTGCCGGTGAGCGGGGCGTTCCTGCGGCGGGCCCCGCTGGCCAGCAGCGCCGCCTCCGCCGTGGCCAGCAGGCGGGGGGCCGCGAGGCGTTCGGCCGTCGCCGCCGCCTCGCGGAGCAGCGGGCGGGCCCGGCCGGGGCGGCCCGCCGAGGTGAGCTGGCGGCCGTGGGCGACGAGGGCGTGGACGAGTTCGGTGTCGAGCGGGGTGTTGCGCAGGGTGTCGACGGCCTCGCCGGTGAGTTCCAGGCCGTGCCGGCCGCCGGTGGCCGCGCCCTGGACGCGCAGCGCCCGGCCCCGTACACGCGGGGTGTTCCACACGGTTGCGTACCGGTGCTCCACCTCGGCGAGCGCCAGCGCCTCCTGCGGCTGTCCCAGGGCGAGATGGCACTCGGCGGCGGCCGAGCGCCACGGCGTGACGATGGGGCTCTCCACGTTCCGGCCGAGCTGGCGTCTGCCGCACTCCAGGAAGTCGGCCAGCGCGCCCGCCGGGTCGCCGGTGGCGGCGCGCAGGACGCCGCGCGCGTACAGGAAGCGGTTGAGCTCCCAACTGTCGTGCGCCTCGCTGACGTCGACGCCCTCGGCGAGGCGCCCCGCCTCCGCCGTACGGCCGAACTCGACGAGCGCCAGCATCCGCTGGGCCAGGAAGTTGCTGGGCCCGGCGCGCGGTGTGTCCTCCGGGGGCGGGGTCGCGCCGGCGGTCTCCTCCAGCACCCGGGCGTACTGGCCGCGCCCGGCGGCGATGTCCACCCGTACGTTGAGCAGGGAGCCGTGGATCGGGTGCAGCGACGACAGCCTGTGCTCGGTCAGCCCGGCCCTGACCAGCCGTTCCGCGTCGTCCGGCGCGTCCGCCCACTGGGCCACGGCAGCCGCCGTACCCAGCAGGTACGGCACCAGCAGCGGATCCTCCGGCGCCGTCAGCAGCCGCCGGATCTGCCGCGTGGCCCAGTCGGCGGATATCAGCCCGGCCGTCGCCTCGTACCGGATGAGGAGGGTCCGTACGGCCGGACTCATCCGTTCCGGGGAGCGCGCCGCGGTCTCGCGCAGCCGGGCGTAGACCTCGCGCCGTATCTCCGGGTCGTGGTCGGAGAGGAGCGCGGACGCGCTCTGGACGGTACGGGCCAGGACCGGTTCGTCCTCCAGGGTGCCGAGGCCGCCCAGGACGTCGAACGCCGCGCGCGGCTCGCCCCGGTGGGCCAGCGCCGTGCCCAGCGTGACCGCCGTCAGGACGCGCTCCCTCGGCGCCTCCTGGAGGCGCAGCGCCTCGGCGAGCCGGGATATCCCCGCCGACCGTACGGTGGTGAACTCCAGCGCGCCGAGTTCGGCCAGTACCGCGGCCCTGCGCTCGCGCGGCAGCGGTTCGTCCAGCGCCCGGCGCAGACAGGCGACCGCGTCGGCGGTCCTGCCCTCCCTGGCCGAGACGGACGCGGCGTCCAGCAGGGTCTGCGGCACCCACGCCGTGCCGTCCGGCGGGGTACGCAGCAGATGGGCGGCCACGGCCCTGGCCCGGTCGCCCCGGCGGCGGCGCAGCTCGGCGGCGCGGCGGTGCACGGCCTGGCGGTGCGAGCGGGGCCAGCCGTCGAGTACCGCCTCGCGCAGCAGCGGGTGGGCGAAGCGCGGGCCGCCGTGGACGGGGTCGCGGCGCAGTACGCCGAGCCGGACCATGGCGGTGAGCCAGCCGGCGACGCGCGAGGGGTCGGCCCAGGTCACCTCGGCCAGGAGGCTGCCGAGGTCGTCCTCGGGAACGGGGTGGTGGGTGTCGGCGTCGGCCTGCGCGTCCTCCAGTTCCGCCAGCGTCCTGGCGACCGTCGCCGTACCGGGCCCCGCGCTCTCCAGCCACCACGACACCGCCGCGACGAACGCCCCCGGATACAGCTCGGCGCAGCTCGCCGGCAGCCGCACGCCGTGCCCGGCGCCCTGGTCGGTGTCCGGGAACACCGCCCGCAGGTCGTCGAGGAGGGCCCGCAGCAGCAGGGGGTTGCCCGCGCCCGCCCGTACGCAGCCCTCCACCCACTCCGCGGAGACGGCCGGGGCGTCCGCGCCGCCGCGGATGAGTTTCTCGGCCGCCGCCCGGCTCAGCGGCGCCAGCGCGTGCGAGCCGACCACGGCGGGCGGCAGGGCGTGCGCCAGACCCGGGGACGGGGGCGCGATGTCGTACTGGCCGCGTTCGGTGACCACCATCAGCACGCGCAGCCCGGCCATCCTGCGGGCGCCCTCCGTCAGCCAGCGCCGGGAGGACCGGTCCGCGAGGTGGACGTCGTCCACGGCGACCAGCAGCGGCTGCTGTTCCGCGTATGCGCAGAGCCGCCGCCACAGCCCGGCGGAGGACGCCGCCCCCGCGATACCGTCGTCGGGGCCGAAGTCGGCGGGCGGACACAGGAGCTGGCGTACGAGGGCGAGCGGGCCCCCGGCGCCGTCGGCGGAGGCGTGCGCCCGCAGTACCCGCATGCCGAGCTGGGCGCCCAGGTCCGCGGCGGCTTCGAGCAGCGTGCTGCGCCCCGTACCGGTGGGGCCGCGGAACACGACGAGCCGGCCGGAACCGTCCAGCGCGCGACCGGCCTCGACGGCGAGCAGGTCGAGCGCGGCCTCGCGTTCGAGCGGCGCGGGGAAGGGCGCGGGGAAGGGAGAAGGGTGGGAGAGCAGAGGTGGGGGCATGTGTGGGGGTGGCGATGTCCTCGGGAACGGGGTGGTGGCGTGGTCCGGGCAGGCGCCCGGTCCGGCGCCCCGGTACGCGTTCGATGCCGCGGTCATGGGTAACCTCCCGCCGATCTCGTGGTCGGTCTCGTGGTGGGCCACGGTTGCGGCCTCCGCACTGACAGAGGGACGGTGGGAAGAGATTGTTCCGCTAACGCAAGGACGTAAGGGAATGGTTCTCCGTACCCCGGCCAGAATCCCGGTCGAGGTCCACGCATCGGACCCGCTCTCCCTCGCAGGAGCAGCCAGCCAACTCCGCAGACAGCCGGAGATAGAGCTGGTCGAGGAGGCCGCCGGACGGCCGGGAACGGTCGCGGTCCTGCTCGCCGAGGCGCTGGACGAACCCACCCTGTCCCGGCTGAGGCGGCTGATCAGGGCGGACGGCACCCGGGCCGTCCTCGTCACCAGCATGATCCGCGAGGCCGAACTGCTCCAGGTGATCGAGTGCGGCGTCGGCGCCATCGTCTGGCGGCGCGAGGCCACCGGACACCGGCTCCTCCAGGCGGTCCTGGCGGCCTCCCGAGGTGACGGCGACCTCCCCTCCGACCTGCTGGGACGACTGATCGCCCAGGTCGGAACGTTGCAGCGCGGCACGACGAACGTGCCGGGCGCCCCCGCCTCGGGGCTGGCGCCGCGCGAGGTGGACGTGCTCCGGCTGGTCGCCGAGGGGATGGATACCGGGGAGATTGCCAGCAAACTGTCGTACTCCGAACGCACCGTCAAAAATGTCATGCACGGTCTGACGACCCGTTTGCAACTCCGGAACCGCGCCCATGCCGTGGCCTATGCCTTGCGGGAAGGCTACATCTGATGGATCGGACCTGAGTCAAGGTTCTCGGGGGCAGAGGAGCGTGCCCCTTGATCGTCCCGCCCGTGCCTCGTGGAGCGGATGCCCCGCGGTCCACGATCGACCGGGGTATGTCGTGCTGTCACACCGGCGCGCCGAGGGGCGCGAGGGGTGTACGGGACCGCCGTGGGCCCGGTGCGGAACGTGGCTGTCGGCCGACGGCCCCACCCCATGAAACCCCCTGTGAACACCCCCATGAAGACCACCGATGAGTGACCGACCGCCTGCGAGCGACCGACCGGCCGGCGACGATGTGAAGGGCTGCGACCGTGATCCACGAGGTGGACGACGTCCTCAAGCGCCTGCTGACCAGCGGCGCCCTCGCGGGGTCCGGTGTCGAGGTCGCCTTCGACGCCCCGACCCGCGACTGGGCGGCCCGTCAGAACGCCCCGATCATCGACGCGTACCTCTACGACATCCGTGAGGACACCCGGCGGCGCGAGCGCGGCGCGGCGGCCGTCCGCGACGACCGGGGCGTCGTCCTCAAGCGGCGTGAGGCGCCCCGCTGGTTCCGGCTCGCGTACCTCGTCACCGCCTGGACCAAACGCCCGCAGGACGAACACCGGCTGCTCTCGGCCGTACTGGCCACGCTCCTGCCCCGCGAACTCCTCCCGCCGCACGAGTTGTCCGGCGCCCTGGCCGAACTCGGGCTCACCATCCCGATGTCCGTCGCGGGGCTGCACACCGAGGCGCGCTCGCTCGCCGACATCTGGTCGGCGCTCGGCGGCGAACTCAAGCCCTCGCTCGACGTGGTGATCACCGCGCCCTTCCCGTCCTTCCCCGAGTACGACGTCGGCCCGCCGGTCACCGAAGGCGCGGGCGTGCGGGTCCGGGCCGTGGACGGCTCGCTGGAGGACAGCCGCGAGCGGTTCCACATGCCCCGGCACCTGGCGAAGAGCACGGGCAAGAGCACGGGCAAGGGCGCGGGCAAGGGCGCGGGCACGAAGGAATGACGGAATGAACGAGGCAACTCCGCTGCTCGACCGGCTGGCCGGGCTGCGCGAGCGCGTGGCGCGGCTGGTCGAACACCGCAGCGCCGACGACCCGACGGCCACGGACCCCATGCGCGGGCTCTACCTGCCGGAGGAGACGATCTGGCGGCTGCTCTCCGCGCCCCCGGTTCCGGCGGACCCGCCGGAACCGGCGGGCCGGGCGGCCGAAGACGGTTCGGACGGGGCGGCAGGACCTGTCGACCGGCTCGACCATCTCGCGCGGCGGCTGCGCCTCAGCGAACTCGACACCGGGATCCTGCTGATCGCCCTCGCGCCCGACCTCGACCGGACCTTCGAGGCGCTGTACGGCTACCTCAACGACGACGTCAGCCGCCGCCGGGCGACCACCGGGCTCGCGCTCGACCTGTCGGGCGTGCCCGCGCACTCCGCCGCGGGGCGGGCCAGGTTCCACGCGTCGGCGCCGCTGGTCTCGCTGGGCCTGCTCGTCGTGGAGGAGCCCGAACGCCCCTTCCTCAGCCGCGGCCTGCGCGTTCCCGAGCGGGTGCTGGCGCATCTGCTGGGCGACGACACCGCGGACACGGTGCTGGACGGAACGGTCAGGCCGCTCCCGTACACCGGGACGGAGTCCGCGCCCGGAACCGGCGCCGCGACCGACCCGTTGGTCCCCCTGCTGGCCGCGCGGCTCGCGGCCGGTCCCTGCACGGTCTACCTGCGCGAGCACCGCGAGGGCGACGGGCTGAGCTGCGCCACCGCCGCCCTGGGCGCGGCGGGGATCGGAGCGCTGCACCTCACGCCGGCCGCGGGGGAGGGGCCGCAGGGCGAGCAGCCGCCCGGGGAACGCCCGCCGAGGGAGCCCGTCCCGTACGCCGAAGTGCTCCGGGAGGCGCGGCTGTCGGGGCGCGCCATCGTCGTCACCTCGCTGCCCGAGAGGCCGCAGGAGCTGATACGGGCACTGTCGGCGGCCGATGTGACGGTGCTGCTGGCGGGGACCCGTCCGTACGACCCCCACTGGTGCGACAACGTGGCCCGGGGCGGCGAACCGCTGGTGCTGGACGCGCCCCGGCAGCGGGCGGGCAACCTGGAGGCATGGACGGCGGCGCTGGGCGGCTCCCGGGAGACCGGCGAGGCGGCGGGCGGCAGTACGGAGCTGGGCTTCGATCTGACGCCCGTCGTGGCCGCGTACCGCCTCGGCGACGAAGGCATCAACCGCGCGGCCCGCGCGGCGCTCGACCTGGCCGCCTTCGACGGTACGCCGCTGTCGGCGGCCCATGTGCGGCTCGCCGCCCGCCAGCAGTCCGCGTCCGGCCTGGAACAGCACTCCCGCCGGATCCGTCCCGACGTCACCTGGGACGACCTCGTCCTCCCGGAGAAGCCGCTGGAACAACTGCACGAACTGGCCGTGCGCTCCCGCAACCGTGACCGGGTCCTCGGTGACTGGCGGCTCAGTGCGGGCGGCGGGCGCGGGCGCGGCGTGCTGGGGCTGTTCGCGGGCGGGTCGGGTACGGGCAAGACGCTCTCCGCCGAGGTGGTCGCCGCCGAACTCGGCCTGGATCTCTACGTCGTACAGCTCTCGTCGATCGTGGACAAGTACGTCGGTGAGACGGAGAAGAACCTGGAGCGGATCTTCACCGAGGCCGACCGTACGGACGCGGTCCTGCTCTTCGACGAGGCCGACGCCGTCTTCGGCAAGCGCTCCGAGGTGAAGGACGCGCACGACCGGTACGCGAACATGGAGAGCGCGTATCTGCTCCAGCGGCTGGAGTCGTTCGACGGGATCGCGCTGCTGACGACGAACCTGCGCGGCAACATCGACGAGGCGTTCACCCGCCGCCTGGACCTCGTGATCGACTTCCCGTTCCCCGACCAGCCCCAGCGCCTCGCGCTCTGGCGCCACAGCCTCAAGCACGTCCCCTGCGTCGACGGCATCGACCCGTCGGCGTGCGCCAGGGACTTCGAGCTGGCGGGCGGTTCGATCCGCAGCGCGGTCGTCACGGCCGCGTACGCGGCGGCGGGGCGGGGCGAGTCCGTCTCCAACGCCGACCTGCTGGCGGGCGCGCAGCGCGAGTACCGCAAGGCGGGCCGGCTGGTACTGGACGACGTGGACTGGTAGTTGGACCGGACCGGTCATGGGGCCGCCCCGGTCACCGGGGTGGCTCCGCCCACCGGGGTGGCTCCGCCCACCGGGGCCGCTCCGCCCACCGGTCCGGTCACCTCACCGTCACTCCATCGGCGCCGGGAGCCAGTCCTCGGCCGTCACCGAGCCCGGATTGTCCAGTTCCTTGGTCCAGCCCGCCTTCATCTGGTTGAGCGTGATCCCGTCGAGCACCCCGGTCTGCTCGGTGTCGGTCTGCGACTGGTACAGCTTGATCCACCCCGCGAGGGAGTCGGTCACCGGCTGCTTGAGTACCGGACCGCCCCGGAGGTACTCGATGTTGGCCTTCGTGAGCGGCACCGTGGTGGCCAGGTCGCCCTGGTCGATCTCCGCCTGGGTGCCCCAGACCAGGATGTTCCGCACCCACGGCACCTCCGGGTCCTCCTCGCCCTTCGTCAGCGGGAGCGACTCCTTCCCGACGAAGTGGGCGGACAGGAGCGCGGTCATCGTGGTGCGGCCCAGGTTGCCGAGCCCGTCCGTCTTCTCCAGCGCGCTGAAGGTGCCGTACTTCTTGTCGTTGGACTTCTGGAAGCACTCCAGCGCCGCCTGGGTCGCCGGGTCCAGTTTGCCGACGGTGTAGTCGCCGGTCAGCTTGCAGTCGCTGGCGCCCTTCGCCAGCCGTACCTGGGCGAACTGGACGAAGAGATTGGGCTTGTCCTCCGAGGTGATGGGCAGCGGACCGCCCGTCTTCTCCTCCTTGGGCTCCCCGCCGCCGCCCTTCTCCTCCTCCTTCTCCTCCTTGTCCCCGTCGTCCGTCTTCGGCTGCTCGGCGGGCGTGTCGTCCTCCGGCAGCTTCACGGACGGTTTCGGCGCGGGAGCCTCCGGCAGCGCGCTCGACACCGGCTTCTGGGCCACTTCCTGCGCGACGCTGCGGACCTGCGGCTTGTAGGCGAACCAGAGGACGACGCCGGCGATGGTGAGCGCGAGTATCAGGCTCAGCGCGGTCATCAGCCAGTAGGGCAGCACGCTGCGCTGCTCGTACGTCCCGTTCACCGGCAGGGGTTCGGTCCCCGAGCGCCGCACCGCCAGTTCGTACGGCCGCTGCTGCTTCTGCCCCGCCCAGGTGATCTGCTTGGGCTTGAGCGTCGCGTCGACGAAGGCCGCGCGGCCGGGCTCGATCTGGACGTTGGAGGGGACGATCTCGTAGGAGAGCTCGTCGCCGGTGTCGCCGCCGCTGATCGACGCGGTGAGCTTGGTGTTGCCGAGGTTGTCGACGGCCAGCCGGGGCCGGCCCTTGAAGCGTCCCTTGACGGTGTGCGGGACCAGTTCGGCCCGTACCTCCATGAACGGGGTGAAGGTGACGTTGCCCTCGGCGACCGTGGTGGCCTCCGGGTGCTCGGTGGGCATGACCCGCACCCCGAACGGATGTGGTCCGGCAGCCGAGTCCGGGGTACGGGGCGGGGCGAACGTCAGCTCCACGACCCCGGTGGTGCCCGGGAAGAGCCGCACCGAAGGGGGCTCGACCGTCACGTACGGGGCGACCTCTCCGACCGTCTCGAAGCGGTACTCGTCGACCACATCACCCGTGTTGCGCAGACGCAGTCGTACGGTGGTGCTGCTGCCCGGGTCGACGGTGGTCGAGGCGGGCTCCAGAGCTGTCCAGATGGTCACCCCCCGGACGCTAGTGGCCCCGGGCGGGACGGGGTCAGAAGCCGTCGGGTACGGCCGCTGCCCGAAGGGGCTCCGGCGGCTGCCCTCGGGGCCTTCCGTCCGGTACGTGCCGGGGACCGTGCCCGTCGGGGGCCCGCGCGGCCCGCCGGGTCAGGCACGGTCAACTGTCCGGCGGGACCGTCGGGATGCCCGAAGAGGCAGGCTTTCCGGCCCGGCGCCCTGGTGTGATGGCCCTGCGCCCCGCCGTGGTCACACCCCGCGCGGGCGGTTCCCGCCGACGAGGGCAGAAAACATGCCCTCGGTCAGGTACCGCAGGACGTTTCAACCTGCGGGTACGCGCGTGACAGTGAGATGACGACTTGTCTTGTACCCCGAGGAGAGCAGAGCATGCCGTCTTACCTGTCGCCGGGCGTATACGTGGAAGAGGTGGCCAGCGGCTCGCGTCCGATCGAGGGTGTGGGCACCTCCGTGGCGGCCTTTGTCGGGCTGGCGCCGGAAGGACCGCTCAACGAGCCGACGCTGGTGACCAACTGGACGCAGTACGTCGCGTCCTTCGGTGAATTCACCGACGGCTACTTCCTGGCGCACTCGGTGTACGGCTTCTTCAACAACGGCGGAGCCGCCGCCTACGTCGTCCGTGTGGGCGGTGCGCGCGGCGGAGTGTCGGGCGCGCCCGCGGAGGGCACCGACTCGGTCAACGGCCGGCGCGGCCGGTCCGCCGTCGGCGCCGGTGGCGCGGAGCCCCTGGCCCTGACGGCCGCGGAGCCCACGGCGCTCGGCACCTTCAAGGTGTCGGCCGTCGCGCCCGGCGAGAGCGGTTCGCTCAGCGTCGAGGTCGCGGACGCCGAGGGCGAGGGCCCGGCCGAGCGTTTCCGTCTGATCGTCAAGGACGGCGCGAAGCCCGTCGAGACCTTCGACGTCTCCGCCAAGAAGAGCGCCCGCAACTATGTGGTCACCCAGGTCAAGGAGCGCTCCAAGCTGATCACCGTGGTGGAGGCCGCCGCTGCTTCGCAGCTCGCCCGCCCGGAGAACCAGACGGTCGCCCTCGCCGTTCCCACCGCGCCCGCCGCGGCCCCGGCCGTTCCGGACGCGGTGGAGGCCGAGGAGGTGGGCGTCGCCCACTACCTGGGCGACTCCGCGGACCGTACCGGCTTCGGCGGTCTTGAGGCGGTGGACGAGGTCTCGATGGTCGCCGTCCCCGACCTGATGTCCGCCTACCAGCGCGGTGACATCGACCTGGAGTCCGTCAAGGCCGTCCAGCTCGGCCTGATCTCGCACTGCGAGATGATGGGCGACCGGCTCGCCATCATCGACCCCCCGCCGGGCCTCAACGCCCGCCAGATCCGGGTGTGGCGCCAGGAGACGTCCAACTACGACTCCAAGTACGCGGCGCTGTACTACCCGTGGATCAAGGCGTTCGACCCGGCCACCGGCAAGACGCGGCTCATCCCGCCGAGCGGTCACGTGGCGGGCATCTGGGCCCGTAACGACTTCGAGCGCGGTGTGCACAAGGCCCCCGCCAACGAGGTCGTACGCGGCGCGGTCGACCTGGAGATGCAGGTCACCCGGGGCGAGCAGGACCTGCTCAACCCGCTCGGCATCAACTGCATCCGCTCCTTCCCCGGCCGCGGTATCCGCGTCTGGGGTGCGCGTACCCTGAGCTCCGACCCGGCCTGGCGCTACCTCAACGTCCGCAGGTACTTCAACTACCTGGAGGAGTCCATCCTCATCGGGACCCAGTGGGTGGTGTTCGAGCCGAACGACCACGCGCTGTGGGCCCGTATCCGCCGCAACATCTCGGCGTTCCTGATCACCGAGTGGCGCAGCGGCGCGCTCTTCGGCGCCACGCCGGAAGCGGCGTACTACGTGAAGTGCGACGAGGAGACCAACCCGCCGGAGTCGGTGGACCTCGGCCGTGTGATGTGCGAGATCGGCGTCTCGCCGGTCAAGCCGGCCGAGTTCGTGATCTTCCGGCTGGCGCAGATCTCCGGTGCCGGCAGCGAGCTGGAGGAGTAGAAGGCGGCTTCTTCGCCGGCCGGCGGTTCTCCGCCGGCCGGCTCGCCCGACGGGCGGAAGCGGCAGCCGCCGTGGCCGGCGTGACAGCGGCTGGAGCGGTGGCAGCGGTAACAGGAAGCGCGACGGCGTAAGCGGTAGCGGCAGCAGTAGCGACAGCGGTAGCGGTAGCAGAAGGAGCACGCTCCATGAGTCTTCAGCCTCATGACTCTTTTACTTCACACAACTTCGGACTGCAGATCGACGGCGTCCTGGTCGAGTACCTCCAGGAGGCGACCGGCCTGACGATGAAGCAGGACGTCATCGAGAGCAAGTCGAACTCGGCCCAGGGCCAGCCGACGACCTCCAAGGCGCCCGGCGTCCAGGTCGCGGGCGAGGCCACGGTCGTCCGCGGTATGACGATGTCCGACGCCTTCGACACCTGGATCAAGGACTCGATCCGCGGTGACATGGGGTCGGCGCGCAAGAACGCCACCATCGTGGTGATGGACTACCAGATGAACCCGGTACGGCGCTACAACATGCGCAACGCCTGGTGCTGCGCCGTCGAGGGCAGCGCGCTGAAGGCCGGTGAGGCGGGCACGCTCACCGAGACCGTCACGATCACCTACGAAGAAATGTCAATCGAGTAATGCGCCGAGGGGTACCTACCAAGTCCGCTCCGGGGGACGAGGTTCCGGCACAGGCACCGGCACCGGCGCAGGCTCAGACGCCCGCGCCGGCGCCGGCCCCCGCGCCCGCCCCGGCACCGGAACCCGCCGTGCGGCGGGAGCCTGAAAGGGAGCGGATGCGTACGGAGTTCGCGTTCGAACTGCCGCGTGGATACGTGGACAGCGAAGGCGTCGTGCACCGTGACGGGACGATGCGTCTGGCGACGGCGCGGGACGAACTGATCCCGCTGACGGATCTGCGGGTTCAGCAGAACCCCGCGTATCTGTCCGTGGTCCTGCTCGGCCGGGTCATCACCCGGCTGGGCGGTGTGCCCATGGTGCACGACGGCGTGGTGGAGAACATGTTCGCCTCCGACCTCGCCTTCCTCCAGGACTTCTACCGTCAGATCAATGCCGAGGGCCACACGAGGGCCGGGGTCAACTGCCCGCACTGCGAGCAGCCGTTCGAGGTCGAACTCGGCGGGAGCCGCCTGGGGGAATCGTGACGTACGCGACCGACCGCATCCATGAGGAGGTCGCGTACATCGCCTACCACTTCCACTGGAGCCTGGAGGACATCCTGGACCTCGAACACCGCGAGCGTCGGCGGTACGCCGAACAGATCGCCACGCTGGTGACGCGCGCGACGGGGGAGCGGTAATGGGAATGTTCGACCGGTTCCGGGGCCGGGGCCGTGGTGGCTCCGGTGCCAGTGCCGTGGGTGGGGAAGGGGACGGCGTACGGCCGTCCCCCGCCCCTGTTCAGGACGCCTCCGGTGCGGCCGTCCCGGGTTCGGACGCCGGTGGCTCCGGTGCCGGCGCCCCCGGGTCCGGGGCCGGTTCCGGTTCTTCCGGTTCCGGTTCCGCTTCCGTGGCGCCCGCCGGGGGGCGGGGCTGGGCCGCGCTGCCGCCGATCCAGCGCGCCCCGGCCTCGCACGCGGTCGCGTCCGCCACCTTCTCCGGGACGCTGGCCACCTGGCAGAACCCCTCCTTCACCGGGACGCTCTCGCACGCCGTTCTCGACAGCGCGCCGACCGGCCTGATCCGGGACGCCCTGACACCCGCCTCGACCTCCAGGTCCGGCGGACTCGGTGAGCCCTCGCTCTCGCTGCCGGTCGCGGTGGTCGACGACACGGTCGCGGGCGCCGGTGCGCCGGATGCGGTTGGTGCGGGCGGTACGGGCGGTTTCCGTGCGGCCCCCGCGATCCAGCGCGCGACGGGCCCCCGGGTCACCCCGGTACGCCCCCGTCCCGCCGCCTCTTCCACCACTTCTTCCGCTTCCGGGGCCACGGCGGCCCCCGCGCCCGTGCAGCGCGCCCTGACCCGGGCTCCCGCGCCGCGCACCGCGCAGCGCCGGGTGCTTCCGGTGGCCGCGCCACGAACGACGGCTCCTCGCACGGCTGCTCCCCGTACCGCCGCTCCTCGTACGGAAGCGCCGCGCACGGCGGCTCCTGCTGCTGCTCCTTCCGCTTCTCCTTCTGCTTCTCGTTCTGCTTCTGCGGCGGCTCCTTCTGCGGCAGCCTCCGCGCCGCTGGTCGCCGCGCCTGCTCCCGCGCCCGCGCCCGCGCCTGCTCCTGTTCCGCCTCGGCCCACTCGGTCGTCGGCCGCTTCCGGGGCTTCCGCGTCCGGGGCTGCCGCGCCGTCGCCCGCTTCTCGTACGAGCGCGGCTCCCGTGCCCGTGTCGCCTCCTCCGGCCGCGCCTGCCTCCCCGGCGCTCCCTGTCGCGGGGCCGTCGAGCGCGCCCGCGCCCGCTTCTCCGTCGCCCGCTCCGGTGGCTCCGGTGCAGCGCGCCGTCGCGCCCGGTCCGAAGCGGTCCGGTGGCGAGCCCGAGGGCGACTCGGGCAGCGGTACGGGCGGTGGATCGGCCCCGGTCGTCCCGCCGGGCCCCGGGCCCCGGCCCGGGGGGCCGCGGGGCGCGACGGGCCCGGCCACGCCTCCGGCCGCCCCGACGCCCCCGGCTCCCGCCCGCAGCGGCCCCGCCCGGCCCACGCCGTCGGCGGAACCCGCTCTTCCGGTAGCCCCGGCGCCTGTTCAGCGCAGCGCGGCGCCCCGTAGCTCCGGCAGCCGTTCGACCGCGCTGGGCGCGCCCAGCGCGGGCCCCGCCGTACCCCCGCCCTCCCGGGCTTCCTCTTCTTCTTCCTCGGCCTCGCCTTCTTCGTCGCCTTCTTCGTCGGCGTCGACACCGCCGCCGCCGCGCCGTTCCCTGCTGGGCGCCCCCGTGTCCGGTACGCCCGGTTCGGGACGGCCGCCGATAGTGCAGCGCGCTCCGCAGAAGCAGTCCGGCGGTTCGGCGACCCCGCCGCCCGCCCGGCCGTCCGCGCAGCGGCTCACCGCGCCGGGCGCGTCCGGTTCCTCCGGCACCGGATCGGCCCCGGTCCGTCCTGGTGCGAGCGGGCCGTCTCCCGCCGCGCCGGGCCCGCGTACCTCCGGCGGAACGCCGACCCCCGCGACCGGTGGAACCGCTCCGGTGCAGCGACTCGCGGCGCCTGACGCCTCCACCGGCGGGCCGGGCCCCGTGCCGCCGGTCGCCGGTTCCGGTGGTGGCGCCGCGCCCGTGCAGCGCTCCGTCGCTCCGCCCACCGGCGCTGCGGGCGCCCCGCGCACGAGCCCGGGGCCGGCCCGACCGGAACCGGTGGTCCGTCCCGGCCTGGCCGCGCCCACCGGTCCTTCGGTTCCGGCGGGTTCCGGTCCGCGCGTTCCCGGTCCGGCCGGCCCGTCCGGCGGGCCGACGAGCGCTCCGCCGGTGCAGCGGCTCGCCGTGAACGCCCCTGCCCCGTCGCCTGCTTCAGCTCCCGCCTCTTCCTCCGCCTCCGCACCTTCGGCGTCGGCTTCCGTTTCCCGTTCCGGATCGGCCACGGGCGCGTCTGCTCCGTCCGCACCGAGTGCGGCACGTCCGGCACGTCCTGCGGCGGCTCCCGTCTCCGCGCCGGTCCCGGTCTCCGCGCCCGCTCCCGAGAGCAGCGCGCCCGCGCCGTCCGCGCTGCCCGTGGCGCCTCCTCCGGCCGCGCCGGCCAGTACGTCCACTCCGTCCGCCCCGTCCGTCCAGCGGGCGCCGTCGCAGGGCGCGTCGGCCGTCACCACCGCGTCGGCGGAGGCCCCCTCGGTGCTCCGGCCGGGCCCCGCGCCCGCCGCTCCGCTGGTGGGCTCCGCCCGGCCGGTGATGACGGCGCGCTCCTCCGGTTCGGCCCCCGTGTCCCGTACCGCGCCCGCGGCTCCGCGTCCGGCCGGGACACCGTTGCGAAAGCTGCCCGCAGCTTCCGCTTCCGGCTCTTCCCCGGCCGCTGCTCCCGCTTCCGGCGGCTCCGCCGCTCCCGTACAGCGGGCCGTGGCCCCCGCGCCCGGTTCCAGGGGCCCGGCGGCTCCCGTGCAGCGGGCCGCCGCGCCCGGCGGCGCTGCCCCGACACCGGCCCAGGCTCCGGACTCGGCCCCTGCCCCGGGTCCCGCCGCCCGGCCGTTGCTGGCCGCGCAGCCCCGTTCCGGGCCGCTGACCTCCTCGGCCCCCGCGGCTCCCGCGTCTCCGACGTCCGTGGCCCCCGCGTCCCCGGCCGCCCCGGCGGCCGTTCCGCTGCGCCGTACCGCACCGGCCGACGCCGCCAGCCCGTCAGGCACGTCAGGCCCGTCCGCTCCGGGGCCCGGTGGGGCAGTTCAGCGCGCCGCCGTGAAGTCGGCCACCGTACAACCGGCCGTGTCACCCGCTGTACCCCCTGCCGTGCAGCGTGCCGCCGCCCCGCGCCCCGCGCAGCCCGGTCGGCACACCCCCGTCCAGCGCTCCGCGCCCGCCCCGGCTGCCGTACCCGCTCCGGAGGGTCCGCCCGTACAACTCAGCACGGACGGGCTGCGGTTCAGCGGTGTGGCCCCGGCCTTCCCCGTCGTGCAGCGCGCGGCCTCGGGACCGACCGCCGGACCGACCGCCGGACCGGCCGCCGGTCCGGCTCCGGCCCCTGCGCCGGCGCCTTCCGCCCCGGGCGGCTTCGTCCGTACGCCGGTGATGAGCGCCCCCGGCGCCCCGGCCCCCGGCGTCCAGTCGACCGGCATCCAGTCGACCGGTGTCCCCGCAACCGGCAGCGCCCCCGCCCCCGGTGGCGCCCCCCTCGCGACGCCGGCCGCGCCCAACCGGGTCGTGTCCCTCGCCCCCGCCGCGCCCCGGCCGCCCGTGGATCTCCCGGTGCAGCGGGCCGCCGCGACCCCGGCCGTGGGGCCCCCGGCCGTCCCGCAGTCCGTCCGGCCCGCTCCGGCGGCCGCGCCCGCGCCCGTCACGGCGTCCGCGCCCCGCCGCGCCACCTCCGTCGCGATACAGCGGGACGTGGCCGTTCAGCGGGATGTCGCGGTGCAGCGGGACGTCGGCGGGCGTGGCGGGTCCCGTGGGAAGGGCGGCGGGTTCGCCGGGCGGGGGTCGACGCGGCACAGCGTGTCCTCGGGCGACGGCTCCTCGGGGCAGGACTCCTCGAAGACGTCGACCCCGCCCTCCGTGACCAGCCAGTTCAGGCCCCGTGAGCTCAAGGAGGATCAGATGGCGGAGCTGGTCCACCGGCTGATCGGGCCGCTGACCCGGCTGCTCCGTACCGAACTGCGGCAGGACCGTGAGCGGATCGGGAAGCTGCGCGACCACTGACGTCCTGATCCGCCCCCACCGACCCCGCTCCCGCACGCGTAACCGCAGGAAGGCCCACTGGATGTCCCAGGAGCTCGATCCCGGCACCACCATCTTCTTCCACCTCTCGATCGACGGTGAGAGCCTGGGCACGTTCAACGGCTGTGAAGGTCTCGCCTCCCAGGTCGAGATCGAGCAGCGCCAGGAGGGCGGCAACAACGGCTTCGTCTGGCAGTTGCCGACCCGCATCAGCTACTCCAACATCACGCTGACGCGCCCGCTCCGCCCGGAGACGTCGAAGGTCGCGGCCTGGATCTCCTCCATCACCACCGGGGTGACCCGGCCCACCGCGCAGATCGTCGCCCTGCGCGCCAATGGTTCGATCGTCGCCCAGTGGGGGCTGCTCGACGTCCTTCCGGTGAGCTGGCGCGGGCCGTCCTTCGACCCGAACAGTCCCGCCGTGGCGACGGAGGTCCTGGAGATCGCGCATCACGGCTTCACGGAAGCCGGGGGAGAGGGTTAACCGATGGACCTCAGCAGCTTCGGTATCGGTGACAGCCTGGTACGGGCGACGCTCGCCATCCATCAGCCGCCGATCGGCAGCAGCACCAAGCCCGGTGCGCTGATGAAGATGTTCGAATTCGACTTCAACCCGTCCCAACTGTCGCTGACCCGGCGGGCGAACTGGAAGACCACGCCCACGGCCGCCGTACGCGACGGCGCCGTCCCGGAGTTCATGGGGCCCGAGCCCCGGGAGATGACGGTGGAGATCTTCCTCGACCGCTCGGACGACCCGGACAGCAACGACGTGCGCAAGAAGGTCGAATCGCTCTTCTCCTGCTGCGAGACGACCACCGCCAGCATCGCGGCGAAGCAGCCCTCCACCCCGTGGGTGATCTTCGAGTGGGGCGCCTTCTCCACCGCGCGCTTCAACGCGTACGTGAGTTCGGTGGAAGCCTCGTACACTCTCTTCAACACCACGGGGATGCCGATCCGCGCCACCTGTCAGGTGAGCCTGCACGAGATCCCGAGCGACACGCTCGGCCAGAACCCCACCTCGGGCGCGCTCACCTCCCGGCGGGTGCACCGGTCGGTGGCGGGCGACTCGCTCCAGTCGCTCGCCTGGCGGGAGTACGGGGACGCCAACGCGTGGCGCACGATCGCCGAGGCCAACGGCATCGACAACCCGTCGGTGCTGACCCCCGGCACCGAACTGATGCTTCCCGCGGGTGAGGAGGAGGAAGCCTGATGCCCGAGATCGGTTTCTCCTCGATCCTCTACGTGAAGATCGCGGGCAAGAAGCTCAAGTCTCCCGAGGACAAGCAACTCGTGGGCGGCTGGGTCGACTTCGGCTCCGGAGTGCCCGGCGCGTTCCAGCTCACCTTCCGTGACCAGAAGAGGAAGCTCCTCGGCGATCTGAACGCCAAGATCGGGGAGCAGGTGGTCATCGCGCCCGTCACGGACGGCGACGGCGCGCAGAACCCGCTGATCACCGCTGAGATCACCGCCCTGGAGACGGACTACGACGCCTCCGGTACGTTCACGGTCATCCGTGGCTACGACAAGGGCCACCGCATGTTCCGGCAGCGGCGCGTGAAGGCGTACTTCAACAAGTCCGGCAGCGACATCGCGAAGGAACTGGCCCGCAAGAGCAATGTCCCGCTCGGCAAGGTCGAGTCCTCCGGCGCCAAGTACGAGTTCATCAGCCAGCCCAATGTCACGGACTGGGAGTTCGTCCAGCGGCTCGCGGAAGAGGCCGAGATGGTGATGTACATCAACTCGGAGGGCAAGTTCCAGTTCGTCAAGCGGAAGCCGGCCGCCTCCGCCCCGCCGGTGAGCACTCCCAGCGACAAGAGCCCGTTCGTCCTGGCCGGCGGGGTGGAGATCCTGCGCTGCCGGTCCGCGGTCACCTCGGCCGACCAGGTCGCCCAGGTCGAGGTCCGCGGCTGGAGCGTCCAGGACAAGAAGGAGGCCGTGAGCACGGAGGGCGCCCTGAAGAACGACGGCTTCAAGATCGGTACGACCCCGGCCCAGGTGACGGCGCGGTTCGGCAAGGCCCGGCTCGTCGCGACCGACCAGCCCTACGACAGCACGGCCGAGACCGACAAGGCGGCCAAGTCGCTCTCCGACGACGTCACCTCCTCCTTCGCCGAGGTGGACGTCATGGCGCGCGGCAACCCCGAGCTGCGCCCCGGGATCCCGGTCACCCTCGCGGACGTGGGCGAGCCCTTCGAGGGCAAGTACACGGTCACCGGGGCCCGCCACACCTTCGGTGACCAGGAGCACTACCTGACGCACCTGACCGTCACCGGGCGCCAGTGGCGCTCGCTGTACGGGCTCACCTCCGGCGGGGGAGGGGGCGGCGGGGACACGTCCCGGATACCGAGCGTCGCCAACGCCCTGGTCACCAACATCAAGGACCCGCTCAAGCAGGGGCGGGTCAAGCTGAAGTTCCCGTGGCTGGACGACACGTACACCACCGACTGGGTCCGTACGGTCCAGTTCGGCGGGGTGAAGGGCGGCGGCCTCATCGGCCCGGACGTCAACGACGAGGTGCTGGTCGCGTTCGACCGCGGCGCCCTCGACCACCCGTTCGTGATCGGCGGCCTCTACAACGGCCAGGACAAGCCCGGCACCGTCGACGTGCCGCCGTACGACGCGACACGCGGCAAGGTCACCCGGCGCACCCTGGCCGACCGCAGCAACAACCGTATCGACCTGCTCGACCAGGGCGTGGGCCGCAAGCGCGGGGTGCGGCTCTCCACCGGCAACAACAGGCTCGTCATCAACCTGGACCGGACGAAGACCGAGATCACCGTGGACAGCGCGGGCAAGGTGTCCATCAAGGGATCCACGTCGGTGTCCGTCAGGGCGGGCACCAATCTGTCCCTGTCGGCGGGCGGGAGCGTGTCGATCCAGAGCGGCGGGGTGATGAGCATCGCCTCCGGCGGCCCTCTCAACATCAGGGGCACCGCGCTGTCCCTCCTCGGCACGGCCGCGGTGAACGTGAACTCTCCGGCAGCCGTCCTGATCGGCTCCGGCATCAGCATCGGTCTGAACGCGCCCCTGGTCACCTCCAAGATGAAGCCGATCCTGACCGTAGGAGGTGTCTGATGGCCGAACAGTTCGTGGGCTCCGGCTGGGCCTTCCCGATGCGCATCAGCCCCACCGGTGGCATCGCCATGGTCAGCGGGGAGCGCGAGGTCGAGGAGGCCATCCGGCTCGTCCTCGCCACCGCTCCGGGCGAGCGCCCGATGCGGCCCGAATTCGGCTGTGCCATCCACGACATGGTCTTCGCCCCGGTCAACGAGGCCACCGCAGGCCGGATCCAGCACGAGGTGTACTCCAGCCTCGACCGCTGGGAGCCGCGCATCGAGGTGGAGGACGTCACGGTGACCGCCGGGGACGACGACGGTGTGCTCTACATCGACGTGCGCTACGCGATCCGGGGCACCAACAACCCGCGCAGCCTGGTCTTCCCGTTCTATGTCATCCCCTCACACGACGGACCCGAGGGGTCCGGCACGTCCGACGCACACATTGGAAACGACCGCTGATGGCCCTCCCCTCCCCGAACCTCGACGACCGCCGCTTCCAGCAGTTCGTGGACGACGCCAAGCGGTACATCCAGCAGCGCGCCCCCGAGTGGACCGACCACAACGTCTCGGACCCGGGGGTCACCCTGGTCGAGACGGTCGCGCACATGGCCGACCAGATCGTGTACCGGCTGAACCGGGTGCCCGAGAAGAACCACCTCGCGTTCCTCGACCTCATCGGGATCACCCTCTTCCCGCCGTCGGCGGCGCGCGCCGATGTCACGTTCTGGCTGTCGGCGCCGCAGGAGCAGCCGCTGATCGTGGCGACGGGCACCGAGGTCGCCTCGTCCCGGGCCCACGACGAGGAATCGATCGTCTTCGCCACCGAGCGTGAACTCACGGTGGTCCCGTGCGAGTTGTCGTACCTCGTCACACAGCGGGAGGGCGACCAGCCGGTCGACCACACCTCCGACCTCGCCGAGGCCAACGACGTGCACTGCTTCGGGGAGTCCCCGCGCCCCGGCGACCGCGTGCTGTTCGGGCTCAGCGCCGCCGTACCGGACTGCGCGGTCGTCATCGAGCTCGACAGCCAGGTGGACGGTGTCGGTGTGGACCCCCGGCAGCCCCCGCTGGTCTGGGAGGCGTGGACGGCGGACGGCTGGGTCGCCTGCGAGGTCGAGCGGGACACCACCGGTGGTCTCAACCGCCCCGGCGAGGTCGTGCTGCACGTCCCCGGCGGCCACGCGCTCTCCCGTACGGCACGGCGCGAGGCCGGATGGCTGCGCTGCCGGGTCACGGAGCCGCTCCAGGACCAGCCGTTCTACACCAACTCGCCCACCGTCCGCTCCTCCGAGGCGTTCACCATCGGCGGCACCACGAGCGTCGTGCACGCCGAGACGGTGCGCGACGAGGCGCTGGGCGAGGCCACCGGGCTGCCGGGGCTGCGGCTGCGGCTGGCCCGTACGCCCGTCGTCGGCGATGTGCCCCCGCTGCTGCTCCAGGTCGCCGAGCGCGACGGCTGGACCGACTGGGAGAGCGTCGGCCACTTCGCCGCATCGGGCCCCGACGACCGGCACTTCACGCTCGACGCGACGACCGGTGAGATCGCCTTCGGCCCGGCCGTACGCGAGGCGGACGGCACCCTGCGCCAGTACGGTGCGGTCCCGCCCAAGGGCGCCCCGATCCGGGCGAACCGCTACCGCACGGGCGGCGGCAAGGCGGGCAACGTGGCGCGCGGCGCGATCCGGTTGCTGCGCGACTCCGTCCCGTACGTCTCCGAGGTGAGCAACCGGGAGGCCGCGCGGGGCGGTGTCGACGGCGAGAGCGTCGAGGAGGCGAAGCTCCGGGCACCGATCGCGCTCAGCGCCCAGGACCGGGCCGTCACGCTGCGGGACTACGAGGAACTGGCCCGGCGCGCGGCGCCCGAGACGGCCCGTATCACCTGTCTGGAGGCGGAGCCGGACGAGCACGGGGCGCACGCCGTACGGGTCCTGGTGGTGCCGCAGGCCGTCTCGGACCTGGGCGGGCGGCTGCGGTTCGAGCAACTCGTGCCGAGCGACGCCCTGCTGGCGCGGATCACCCGCTACCTGGACGAGCGGCGCCTGATCGGGACCCGGCTGGCGGTCGGCCCGCCGTACTACCAGGGCGTGACCGTCGTCGCCACGGTGCACGCCTTCCGGGGCACCGACACCGACCGGGTGCGCCGCCAGGCGCACGACGCGCTCTACCGCCACCTCGATCCGCTGACCGGCGGTGCGCACGGCACGGGCTGGCCGTTCGGGCGTCCGGTGCAGGCGGGCGAGATCTTCGCGGTGCTGCAACGGGTGCCGGGCGTCGAGCTGGTGGACGAGGTGCTGCTGCACCCGGCCGACCCGCTCAGCGGCAAGCGCGGCGACCCGACGGAGCGGATCGACCTCCAGGCCCCGGCGCTGGTCTTCTCGTTCGACCACCGCGTCCGGGTGATCGGCGACGCGTCGTGACCGGCGACGGCGTCGCGGGGACGAGCACGCGCGGCTCGGTGGACGGTCTTGCCTCGTCGTCCCCGCTGGGGATGCGGCTGCCCGCGGTCTTCGCCGACGACGACCTGGCGCAGCGTTTCGTGGCGGGCCTGGACGAGGTGTGGGCGCCGTTCCACAACGTCCTGGACTGCCTGGACACCTACTTCGTCCCGTCCCTGGCCCCGGCCGACTTCACCCGCTGGCTGGGGAGTTGGGTGGGAGCGGAGACCGGGAGCTACGATGCCGCCCTGGCGTCGGGCGACCTCCCCGATCCGGAGACGACGGCGGCACTGCGCGCCGCAGTCTCCGCGGCCGTACGCTTGCACCGTATCCGCGGCACGCGGCGCGGGCTGGCGGAGGCCGTCCGACTGGTCTTCGGCGTGGAGCCGGAGATCACCGAGAGCGGCGCGGCCACCTGGGAAGCGCGCCCGCTGGGAACGGTCCCGGGCGAGCACAGACCCGCACTGAACGTCACCGTACGGCTGCCCGACCCGGGCCCGGCCGACGCGCACCGGCTGGAACGCCTGGTCGCGGCGGCCCGCCCCGCCCATATGCCTTACACGGTCCAGGTGACCGTCGCCGAAAGGACGTCCGACAGGTGACCAGCCAGACTTCTTCCTCGCCATCACCCTCGCCGGCGCCCGGACCCGAAGAACCGGGGAAGTCCGGGCTCAGAGCGGGCAACTGCGCGGAGTGCGGTACGCGACCGGACCCGGGCGAGTCGTTCTGCGACGGCTGCGGTGCGGTCCTGAACTGGACGCCCACGGCCGGACGTCCGACGGGCGCGGCGGCGACGGGCGCGTCCGCGGACGCGGCGCCCGAACCCGCCCGCGCCGAGCCCGAGGAGCCGCGCGACGCGGCGCCGGAGGACCACGCGCGGCAGGACCGGACCCCGCAGGACCGGACCCCGCAGAACCGGACACCGGAGAACCACGCTCCTGAGGGCGGGACTCCGGGGGGCAGGACCCCGGCGGACGGGACCCCGGAGGACCGGACGCCGAGCACTCCGGCACGGCGTGAGCACATACCGGACATCGTGGAGCCGGACACGGAAGAGCCGGACACCACGCCCACGATCCCGACCCGCTCCCAGCAGCCGCCGTCGGCCACCTCGGCCCCGGCGGCGAGTTCGTCCTCCGCGTCCTCCGCGTCCTCCGCCGCGGACGCGGAGCGCGCCAGGGCCCTCCTCGTCCCCGTCGCCGACCCGAACGGGCGCCCGGCGGCACCGGACGTGGCACCGGTCCTCCCGGGTCGCCCCGCCGCCGCCCGCCCCCGCGTCCAGGCCCCCGGTGCGGAACCGGCCGACGAGACCGGCCCCCCGTGCCCCTGGTGCTCCACCGGCAACCGCCCCGACCGCCACTTCTGCCGCCGCTGCGCCATGGCCCTCACGGACCGCACCCAGGTCGCGGACGCGCCCCGGCCCTGGTGGCGCCGTATGTGGTGGGGCGCCGGCGAGCGCCCGGCCCCGTGGGCCGGGGACCGCCCGAGGCTGCGGCGCGGTATCGGCCGTATCTTCAGTTGGATCGCCGGCGCGCTCGCGCTGGGGCTCCTGGTGTTCGCCGCCTTCAACGTCGACAACGCGTGGAACGCCGCACGCGACCACTTCGCCAAGCGCGCCCAGGTCAGCCCGGACACGGTGGCGGCGTCCCGTTCCTTCAAGGACCACGACGCGAAGCTGGTCTTCGACAAGATCAGCAACTCCTGGTGGGGCCCCGGGATCTCGGAGGGCGCCGAGGGCGAGTGGATCGAGGCCCGCTTCCAGGAGCCCACCCGCCTGCTGGACCTGATGATCACCTCGGGCATCTCCAAGCGGTCCACCGACCTGACGGAGGCCGCGCTGCCGCACCGGATCGACGCGCTGGTCACGAGGGCCGACGGGACGAAGTTCACCCGCCAGATCGTCCTGGACCAGGTGAGCGGCCCCCAGCGCCGGAAGTTCCGGGTGGGCGAGGTGTCCAGCGTCCGCTTCATCATCCGCTCGGCGTACGGCACGGGCCCCGACAAGCAGGTCTCGATCGCGGAGATCGAGTTCTTCCGCCGCTCCAGCTCGAACGACGGCTGAGCCGACGGCGGCTGAGCCAGGGACACGTCGCGCAGGTGCCCCGTACCGGACCTTCCCGGTACGGGGCACCTGCGCGTTCAACTCCGCGTTCAGCTCCGCGGTCCGCTCAATCAGTCCCTGATGTCCGCACCGACACGGACGAGGAAGCCCGAGCCGGGGCACGCGCGGCTCGACGTCTTGGTGTTTCCGACCCACGGGCCGTAGACCGTCGTCTCGACGCCCCGGATATCCGTGCAGACCACCTTGGCGCGGAACGCACCGACCACTCCGAGTCCGGAACAGTAGACGTAGCCGGTTTCTCCCGAGCTCCATGTGTTGCAGTCCACGGACTGAATGCCGGATTCGGCCGCCATGGCCGGCGGCGCGGCGAGACCGAAGCCCATGGCGATGGCCGCGACGGCAAGGGCCGCCTTCTTCTTGCTCATTGTTTTTCCCCGTTCCCCGTTGTCAAAAGAGAATGACATCTGCTGGCTGTACTCAGCCCAGTTCGACGTTGAATCCAACGTGATAGAAGAACCCCGAACCGGGGCATGTGTAGCTCGACCATTCCCCGCTGCGGCCTGGCTTCCAGGGGCCGTAGAACGTGGTCTGCACGCCTCGGCTGTCCACGCAGATCACCTTGGCCCGGTAACGGTCGACCGTCGCCAGGTCAGCGCACTTGGCGGAGCCGGTGTTTCCCGAGTGGGACGTGGTGCAGACGTACGCGGGCAATGCGGAGGCGCTGGGCGCCACGAGAACACCTGCGGCAACGGCGGAAGCCGCGAGGGCGAGTACCGTTCCGACCTTCTTGTGCATTTTTCCCCCTTTTCGGGGGCATGCAAAAGGATTCCAAAGAATCCACATCGTCCCCCGATTTTATGGATCGCGAGTTTCCCTCGCGGCCGCAACTCTAGGCACGCCGACCCGCCCCCGCAAGCGATCTCCGGGAAATTGCCCGGCACCGGTTTCTGCGGCCCGCGGCCCACCCTCACGGCAGGCGAACGACCGGTGTGTCCGGGGCCACCAGGGTGGTCCGCGGCCCCTGATCCTGGCCGGCCTGCTGGTAGACCCCGGGGTGCTGTCCGGTGACGCGCCGGAACGCGGCGGAGAAGGCGGCGGGCTTGCGGTAGCCGACCGCGCGGGCCGTGGCACCGACGGAGGCTCCCCGGGCCAGCCGGGAGACGGCGGCCCGTACCCGTGCGTGCGTCCGCCACTGAGCGAAGGTCAGCCCGGTCTCCTGGCTGAAGAGGCGGCTGATGGTACGGACACTGGTGTGCGTGTCGTCCGCCCAGGCCGCCAGGTCGCGCGGGTCGCCCGGGTCGGCGATCAGGGCGTCGGCGATCAGCCGCGCGCGGGGGTCCTCCGGGAGCGGCACATGGAACGTCGTACTGGGCACCGGTTCCAGCAGGTCGACCAGGAGCCGCCCGGCCCGCGCCCGGACCGGATCGGGGTCCGTGTGCCCGTCCAGGTGGAGGATCAGCTCACGGACCAGGGGAGTGACCAGCACACCTGTGGGCTCCGTCCAGGTGATCGGGCAGTCGGCGGGGCCGATGACGACCACACAGACACGTCCCGCCCGCAGGACCTCGACGGAGTGGGCGGTGCCCGCGGGCACCCAGAGCGCGTGCGTCGGCGGGACGAGCCAGCAGCGGGTGTCGGTCCGCAGGGAGACGGTGGCGGTCGTCGACCAGCCGAGGAGGTGCTGAGGGTGATCGTGCAGTTCGAGGACGGTTCCCTGCCTGCCCTCCCCCTGGAGAGCCACCAGCGGCGGTGTGCCGGCCCCCGCCCACCGGCCGGTCCCGGTGTCCTCGTGGTCCGCCATGCCGCCGCCTTCCGGAGTCCCGCCGCCCGGTGGCCGGTTGAGGGACTTGGTTGGCCACCCTGAGCCGCGCCGTCAGCTTAGCGTGGCCTTACCCACCAGCCGACGCGTCCGGAGCCCTCGATTCCGCGGGGCTCGACGGCCGTTGTCCTCCGACCGACAGGAACCCCGATGGCGCGCGTGACCGAGAAACTGGCCGAACTCGCCGGAGCGATGATGCTCACCCCGGCGACGGTGAGCGAGGTCAGCCGCCTCTCGCCCCGGTTCCTGAGCGTGGAGCTGCACTCCGACACCTTCCGCACGGCGAACTGGACACCGGGGACCCTGCTCCAAATGCGGCCGGTACGGACCATGTTGACGTTCCGGGCCTACACCCCCGTCGGCTGGGACACGGAGCGTGGCCTGACACGCCTGATCGTCTTCACCCATGGCGGGGAGGGCCCGGCGGGCGGGCCCGCGGACGCGTGGTTCCGGGGCGCGGCGGTCGACGACATCTGCGAGGTCATCGGCCCGCGCCGCTCGATGCGACTGCCCGCCCTGGCCGGGCCCGTGCTCTTCGTGGGCGACGAGACCACCGTCGGCCTGGCCTGTGCGCTGCGCACGGTGACGACCGACGTGCGGCACGTCTTCGAGGCGACCGACCCGGCCGAACTCGCCACCGTACTCACCGGATTGGGCGTCCACGACCACCCCGACGACACCCCGCCGGTCATCGGGAAGACCCCCGACCGCGCCGCGCTGCTCACCGCGGTCCGGGCGGCGGCAGCGGCGTACGAGGGCCCCTTCGACCTGGTCGTCAGCGGCGACGCGGCCACGGTCCACGCCGTACGCCGCGACACCCGCCAGTGGCCGACCAGGCCCCGCACCATCCAGGGCAAGGCTTACTGGGCGAAGGGCCGCAAGGGCCTCGACTGACCACCCGGCCTGGCGGGAGGGTGGCTGGGTGCCGAAGTCCGCTGGAGGAGGGCGGGTTCGTCGCGATGGATGGCCGAGGTGCGGGTGCGGCCCGTCCAGGCGAAGGGCCCAGCCCTGGGTGGGCGCCTGTGGAAGCGGCCCTGTGCCTTCACCTGGCGGGCGACAGTGGAGCGCGTGGACGATCGCTCGCGTATAACACTCGCGCCATATATCATCAAGGTTATGAACGGTGAGCGGTATGTGATCGAGGTCGAGCCGGAGGTGCGCCTCTGGCTGGAGAACATCCCCGCCCACCAGTACGTCATCGCTGAGCAGAAGGTCGACCGGCTCGCCGAGTACGCCACGACTCTCGGTGAGCCCTACACCCGCCATCTCGGTGGCAAGCTGCGCGAGCTGCGCTTCGACCTCGACGGCAAGGCCCAGCGCATCACATACTGGATCGGTTCCGGCCGCCGCATCGTGCTCCTGACGGTCTTCCGCGAGACCAGGATGCGCGAGACGGCGGAGGTGGAACGCGCCCGGGCCGCCCAGGCCGCTTGCGAGGCCCGCCATGAACCGGCCTCCGAACACGCCGTCTACAGTCGCGACATCAAGGAGGAACTGCGATGAACCACGCCGAGTGGAAGACCCGCCGCCACCGCAAGCTCCTGGGCGAGGCGACTGAGGAGAACCCTGAGTACGACCGCCTCTATGAAGAGTCCGAACTGGCCCATGAACTCGGCCAGATGGTCTACGACCGTCGCACCGCGCTTGTTCTGTCCCAGACCGAGCTCGCCGAGCGCTGCGGTATGAAGCAACCACAGATCTCCCGCATCGAAGGCGGCGGTACCGTCCCCACCATCCCGCTTCTGCGACGCCTGGCCCGTGCCCTCGACGCCGAGCTGACGATCAACCTCACTCCTCACGACCACGCTGCCTGAACGAACCGGGCCCCGGATCCCCGGCAGGGCGGGGGCGGTAGCCCAGGCGGCCTCGGGTGGTGATCAGGAGGATGGTCGCCACGAGGCCGAAGGCGAGGAGCTGGACGCGGTTGCCGTCGTGCTGGAAGTCGAACGTCGGGAACATGTCCATCGCCAGCACCGAGGCGTACGTGTTGATGCTGACGTGCAGCAGTGTCGCCATCGGCAGGCTCTCGCCCGTCCGGTTGAAGACCCAGGTCATCACCAGGCTGACGGTCGTGGCGACCGCGATGAACTCGGCGATCATGAGGGCGTTCACGTCCGGCCAGCCGCCCCACTCGCTGAAGAACAGCGGCAGGTGCCACAGGCCCCACAGCGGGCCGAGGATCAGCGTGCCCACCAGCGGTCCGTACCGCTCCTGGAGGCGGGGGAGGGCGAAGTCGCGCCAGCCCGGTTCCTCCGAGAGGCCGGTCGTGATGATCTGGAAGAGCAGGACCGGCAGGTAGGCCACCAGTACCACCGCCGAGGGGAAGCGGATGTCGCCGTCGCTCAGGGCGAACGTGGCGAGGATCAGGGCGGTCGGTACGCCGAGCAGGATCCCGGCGTACCAGCGCCGGCTCACCCGCCACTTCGTCAGCCGCGCCGCCCACGCCCTGAGCCCCGCCCGGCCGCCCGTGGCCGCCGTGACGAGGAACGCCGCCGTGATCGGGCCCAGGTAGGCGCCGGGCAGGACGCCCAGGACCTGCGAGCTGCCGAGGAGTTCAGGGAAGCGGATGTCCAGGACGCCGAGTCCCGTCTCCGAGAGGATGTACGGCGTCCACGCGACCCAGCTCAGCAGCATCGCCCCGGCGAAGAACCAGAGCATGGGGCGGCGCCTGATCGCACCCCGTATCCCGGTGTCCGGGGTGGCGGGCGGGGGCGTGATGACGGGTGGGCGCTCGTGAAGCGACACGGTGCTCCTCCGGTGCGAGGGTCGGGTTTCGGTGTGATCAGCACACCAAAAGCCGGGCACCGGGGTCACTCCCGCGCACTGCCCAAGGAGGGGTGGAGCCCGCTCCACCTCCCGCTCTAGACGAAGAGGAACGCCGCCGCCGTCGTCGCGCCCAGCGCCGTGCCCGCGAGCGTCTGCGCGACCGTGTGGTACGTGAGGACCACCCGGGACCAGCAGACCGCCGCCACCAGTGTGTACGCCACCAGCCACCACGGGGAGTGCGCCGCCGCGAGCAGCGCCACGACGCCGGAGGCCACCGCCGCGTCCACCGAGATCTTCCACACCGTGTTGACGACCAGGAGCCCCACCGTCATGACCCAGAGGGCGAGCATCGTCGCCAGGATGCCCGTCGGCGCACCGCCCAGGAGCATCAGGGCCGCGCCGGTGCCGATCGAGCCCAGGATGACGAGGAAGATCGGCGCGCGCTGGGTGCGGTCGGCGACGTGGCGGTCGCCCCACGCGCCGTGCTTGACGCGCCATTGGATGTAGCCGGCGGGTATGAGCCCCGCGCACAGCGCCGCCAGCAGCCCCCACGGGATGCCGGTCCAGTCACCCGCCGTCGCCAGGCCGATGCCGGGCGCCGCGGCCAGGATGAGGTTGCGGGGCTGGAGTACGTTCGTGACCGTACGGGCCCGTCTCGTGGCGGAGTCCGCGGGAGTCGCGTCAGGGGTCATGGCGGCTGCTCCATGGACGTCGGCACGCGCCGCGTCCGGTTGTCGGTGAGGGTCCGGGCGGCTCCGGCGGACAGCCGGACCGGCTATCCCGGCTGCCGGTCCGGCTGTCCGCCGGCCTCGTCCGGCTGCCGGTCCTGTTGCTGCCGCGCCGCCTTCGGGTCCGCCAGGAGCGAGAGCGCGAACTTCAGCAGTTCGGGCGGGAGTCCGCCGTCGTCCAGGCCGTGCGGGGCCGGCCCGCTGATCTCGCCCGTACGGCGCTTCACCAGGAACTGGAGGCCCGCGACGACCTCGTCCACGATCTCCGACTCCTCCTTGAAGAAGCGCCAGTCGACCCCGAAGCCGAGCCCGAGCGCCCGGAGGATGTCCTCCGAGGGGTGGGTGACCTTCCCGGCCAGGATGTTGGAGAAGTAGCTGTGGGAGAGGGAGCCGCCGCGCTCCTTGACCAGATCGGAGAAGACCCGGCCGGAGATCCGCCGTCCCGGGAAGGTCGTCTCCACCATGTACTCGACCTTCTGCCGCAGCGTCCGCAGTTCGGGGGACTGCTGCCCGGCGGTGCGCTGCCCGGGGATCACCGGGTCGATGGGGTCGGTGGGGTCGGCGGTGCGCTGTTCCGGGGCCCGCTCCTCGCCGCCGTCCATTCCGCCAGCCTCCCCCCACGTCCACGCCCCCACAGGGGCTCGGGTCAACGGGGTCGTACTGTAACCGACCCTGACCTGGTGAGGTACCGGCGACGATCAGAAGTGGAACGTCTTGATCCACGGTCAGGTACCGGCTTGCGCAAACAATCGGCGGCGCTGTTAACTCAAGAAAACACGGGCAGGGGGTCACGCGGGGAGTCCCCTGCCCGTGAAGTCGTCCGCGCGCGAAACGGCCCCGGTCGCCTGGGGCGTTCCGGGGCCGTAGAGCTTTGGGCAGAGGTGTAGCCCTTCGCGACGGGGGATGCACGAAGGGCTACGCAACCCATTATGACACCTTGTCAGAGCGTTCGACAGCCGACCTGCCAAAGAGTGTCCGTTTTCCCAGCTCAGAGCCCTCGCATCGATTTTTGACGCGCTCTCGGAGCCGGGTCGGCGGGTGTCGTCAGACCACCGCGTTCACAGGAGCCTCCCCGCGCAGCACTCGCACCACATCCGCGGCGACGGCGGTGCCCATCGCCCGGTTGGCCTGGTCGCTGAACGCCGCGCAGTGCGGCGTCAGGACGACGCCGGGCGCGTCCAGGAGCCGGTTGCCGACGGGGGGTTCGCTGCTGAAGACGTCGATGCCGGCCCCGCCGAGATGCCCGCTGTGCAGCAGATCGGCGAGGGCGTCCTCGTCCACCAGGCCGCCGCGCGCCGTGTTGAGCACCAGCGCGCCGGGGCGCAGCGCCGTCAGCTCCGGGCGGCCGAGCAGCGGCCGGTCGGACATCAGCGGCATGTGCAGCGTGACGACGTCGCTCGCGGCGAGGAGTTCGTCGAACGGTACGGAGCGGACCCCGGCCGCCTCGAACGCCTCGGCGGGCAGATGCGGGTCGTACGCGACGACGTCCATGTCGAAGCCGTGGGCGCGGCGGGCGACGGCCTGGCCGATCCGCCCGAAGCCGATGACGCCGAGCGTACGGCCGCCCAGCTCCGGGCCGAAGAACCGGTCCCAGCGGCCCCCGGTGACCGCCGCGTGCGCCGGGACGATCTTCCGCGCGGCGGCGAGCAGCAGGGCGAAGGTCAGATCGGCGACGGCGCCCGTGTTGGTGCCGGGCGCGTTGACCACGCGTACGCCCCGCTCCCGGGCGGCTTCGAGGTCGATGTTGTCGGTGCCGACGCCGTGCTTGGCGACGACCCTGAGCCGGGGCGCGGCGGCCAGCACGGCCGCCGTCACCGGGTCGAGGCCGACGACCAGGGCGTCCATGTCCCTTATCTCCTCGGCGAGTTGGGACTCGCCGAGCGGGTGCGCGAAGGCGCTGCGACGGGCGGGGGCACCGGCGGCTTCGAAGACCTCCCAGGGGGCGCGGGAAGTCTGGCCGAAACTGGGCGTCGTCACGAGGATCTCGCCGAGGGGGCCGGGGTGCGCGGTGACGTCTTCCGGGCCCCGGTTCGCGTGCGGTTCTGCCGTACTCATCGCGTACTCATTCCCTGTGTTCCGTGGTTCTGCTGCCGGTCTTTCCTCGTCGTCAACTCATCCACGGGTCAGCCCAGTCCCAGGCCGAAGACCTCCAGCACCGAGTAGACGCCCAGGACGCCGATGGCCGCACTGCTCGCCACGAGAGCCGCGCCCAGGCCCTTGCTCCGCTTGAAGCGCGCGTCCACGTCCGCCGCCCGCAGGTGCCACACCGCGATCACCACCGCGAGCAGGAAGATCCCGCCAGCGACCCCGCCGATCTGGACCATCAGCACCGGCGACTGGATGAACAGGTAGAAGGAGGCCCACAGCGGCGGCAGCGCCACCGTGAGGATGCGGATCACGCGCCGGCGGGCCCGTACGTCGTTCCAGTCCAGCAGGCCCAGCAGGCCGAGGGTGTTCGTCCACAGCCTGGGGACACTCGCGGTGGAGCCGACGAGGGTCGAGAAGAGTACGGCGATGGCGCCCGCGAGGAAGAGGTAGTGGGCCCAGGGGCCGAGGGTGTCGGTGTAGATGCGCGAGAGGGTGGTGATCATCTCGTTGCCCTGCGGGACCAGGCCCTGCGGGTGCAGTACGGCCGCGCCGATGACGTAGAAGGCGAGCGTGCACAGCGTGCACACGGCCCAGGAGACGAGCGCGTCGATCCGCATCACCCTGATCCACCCCTCGGCGCGCCGGGCGCGCTCCTCGGTGCCGTCGTCGGGGCCGGTCCAGCGTCCGTACCCCTTCTCCAGGCACCAGTAGGTGTACGTGGTCATCTCGTCGGCGCCGACGCCGGTGATGCCGAACATGGCGATCGCGAAACCGACGGTCCCGGCCGGGATGGCGAAGGTCAGACCGGAGGCCAACTCCGCGCCGCCGTACGAGAAGTCGGTCCAGGGCAGGCCGAGCGCGAGGCCGACGGTGACGAGGGTGAAGATGACGACCGCGACGAAGGCGCTCTTCTCGACGGCGCTGTAGCGGCCCGAGTACATCAGGGCGATCACGGCCGCGACGATGATCACGGTCCAGACGGTCAGCGAGGTGGTGGAGAGGGCCGCGCCGCCGATGGGCAGGAGGATGCTGCACGCCGCGGCGGTGCCGCCGATCAGGCCGCCGCGCTGGAGCATCTTGGCGAAGTCCATCAGGATCCACAGCACGTTGATCCAGCCGACCCCGGCGCCCGGCCGGCCACGTCCGCCGAACCGGGGGCCGACCTGCGCGTAACCGGAGAGCGCGGTACGGCCGGTGAGGATGGTCCAGCGGGCCAGTTCGATCTGTACCCAGACCTTGACCAGGGCGCTGATGACGACCAGCCACAGCAGGACGAAGCCCGCCTTCGCGCCGAGCGCGGTGGTGGTGATCAGTTCGCCGGAGCCGACCACGGCCGCCGAGAGCACCATGCCGGGGCCCAGCCGCCGGACCGTGCCGCGGAATCCGGTCGGCGGGTCCTGGGCGTCGGAGGGGTGGAGCGCGTACGGATCCTCGGGCGTGGCCCCGGGCCCGGTGTCCTGTGGGGTCCCGGCTTTCGCCGTCGTTGTCGCCGGCGTGCTCTGTGTCGTCATGCTTCTCCCGCCTCAGCGCCCGCCATTGGGCGCGACCCGGCAACCGCTACCTCAGCAACTGCGTGTTGCGTGCAGAACGCTGACATGGCTGCGCGTTACGCGCAAGAGTCTGTACGGTGTCTTCTGCGCAACGGGGATAACCTGTCCCGTGACCCGGGTGACCAGAGGATGACGACGATGGATCCGCAGAACGCCCCGCAGGACCCGTACGACGAAGCCGGCCCCGGCCTTCCCGGCCCGGCCGCCGGACCCGAGCGGCTGCGCGCGGCGGACCGCCGCGCCCTGATCCTGCGGATGGTCGCCGCCGACGGCACGGCGGCCGTCGAGGAGTTGGCGCGCACGCTCGCGGTCACCCCCTCCACGATCCGCCGCGACCTGGCCCAGCTCACGGAACAGGGCAAGCTGGCCCGTACCTACGGCGGGGCCATCACCCCCGGCCATACGCCGGAGCCCTCCCTCAACCAGCGCTCGGGGCTCGCCGTCGCCGAGAAGGACCGGATCGCACGCTGGGCCGCTGCGCGGATCGCGCACGGCGATACGGTCATCCTCGACGCGGGCACCACCACCGGCCGGCTCGCCCACCATCTGCGCGGGCGGAGCGAACTCACTGTCATCACCAACGGGTTGACCACCCTGGTCGAACTGGCCGAGGCGGACGGCGTCGAGGTCATCACCCTCGCCGGAACGCTGCGCCACGTCAGCCACGGCTTCGTCGGCCCCCTCGCCGAACTGGCCCTGTCCCGCCTCACGGCCGACAAGGTCTTCCTCGGCGCGGACGGCCTGGACGCCAAGCTCGGCATCTGCGAGGCGAGCCTCCAGCAGACCTCACTGAAGGAACTGATGGCGGCGCGCGGCGCTGAGCTGTACGTCCTGGCGGACAGCAGCAAGTTCGGCCACCGCCCCTTCACGGCCTGGGCGCCCCTGGACCGGGCCTGGACCCTTGTCACCGACACCGGCGCGACGGACGAACAGCTCGCGCCCTTCCGGCAGTTGGAGCACGTCACCGTCGTCACCGTGTGAGATACGGCAGGCGCGCTGGACGATGTCCGAACGAGGGGCGCTAGCTGATCAGGCCCTTGCCGCGCAGGTACGGCAGCGGGGAGATGTCCGAGCCGAAGTCCGGGCCCGTACGGATCTCGAAGTGCAGGTGCGGGCCCGTGACATTGCCCGTCGCGCCGGAGAGGCCGATGACGGCGCCGCCCTGCACGCGCTGGCCCGCGCTGACCCGTATCTCGGAGAGGTGGGCGTACTGGCTGTACGTGCCGTCGTCGTGGCGGACGACGATCTGGTTGCCGTAGTCCCCGCCCTGCCCCGCCGTGACGATCTCACCCTCGCCGATCACCCTGACCTCGGTGCCCGTCGGCACGACGAAGTCGATGCCCGTGTGCAGTCCGGTGGACCAGGAGGAGCCCTGCTGGTGGTACGGGGCGCCCGCCGGGCCCGTGACGGGGAGGGTCCAGCTCCCGGGCAGCGAGCCGCCGGCCGGGACGACCATGTAGGCGGAGGACTTCATGACGCCCTTGACGTACTCGTACGTCGCCCCGTCCGCCCAACTCGCCCTCGGAACACCGCGGTACGTCTCCACGGTGTCCCAGCCCGCGTGGAACGCCGCCAGGGCCACCTCGATCGGCTTGCCGCGGTAGTCCGGGTGCTCCTTCGCCTTCACGAGGAACTTGCACATCGCCCGGCCCTGTGACGGTATGGCGTCGGCCGGGTCCCAGACGTCCGTCCTGCCGTCCTCGTTGGCGTCGTACCCCTCGGCCTGCCAGTCGGCGGGCCGGAACTGGGCGATGCCCTGCGCCGGCGGCCGGTCCCCGGATTCGAGGGACTGCGCGCGCGGCTCGAAGTTGCTGCTCTGCTTGAGCTGGGCCGCCAGCACGGTGGCGGGCAGCTTCTGGTCGCAGTCGGCCGCCGCGTCCAGGATGAGCTGACCGTACTCGGGAGGCACACCGCCGTCGCCGGCCTTCAACTCGGTGCCCATCGGCGCGGGTTCGCTGCCCGCGACCGGCTCGCCGTCGTTGACCGACGAGATCAGCAGAAAGCCGAGCCCGATCGCGATAGGGGTCATCACCACCCCGGCCATCACCGGGACGATCCAACGCGCGTTCCCCACGGGCTCCCCCAGATCGGGTGTTCGAAGTCCCGACGGCGCACGACCCTATGCCATCGGCCCGCCGACGACGGCGGCGGGCCGGGGGCACAGTCAGCCGGCGACCATACGGAAGGCGGTGTCGGCCCGGTAGAGGCCGCTGTGCTGGTACGGGTCGAGGAAGAGCTGGAAGTCGCGGTGGCGCACGAAACGGCCGGGGTAGTTGACGGACTCCAGCATGATCGTGCCGTTGCCGACCGTACGGGGGCAGAAGGTGGCGTCCTTGCGGAACGTTCCGCTGCCGTCGTCCGAGTCGGCGCGCAGCCGGAACTGCGCGTGGCGCAGATAGCGGCCGTTGCTCAGGGTGAAGGAGTAGCACTTCGCGTCGGACAGGCCCGCCTTGACGGTGAAGGCCGCCTCGCTCCGGCTGACGGGGTCGAGGTAGCCGAGGCCGTTGCCGCGTACGTGCCAGTAGCGGTCCGGGTAGTTGACGGCTTGCAGGGCCGCCTTGCGGGTGGGCGCTGTGGTGGGTTTCCCGACCGTCCCGCCGTCCCCGCCGCCTCCGTTCCCGCCACTGCCGGGGCCGCCGGCCGCGCCCGTCTCCGGGTCGTCCCGGGAGCCCGTGCCGGACTCGGCCCCTGAGCCGTCCCCGTCGGCGCCGGGTCCTGCCGCGGAGGCGTCCGGCGTGCCCGGCGCGTCGCTCTGGGCGGCGCGCGGGGGCTGGTTGTTCGCGGTCTCGTCGTGCCCTATGCCCGAGGCGGGGGACTCGGGGTCCGACAGGGACCCCGCGGAGTCGCCGCCGTCGCCCGGATTGCCGTCGGGCCGCTCCGGGTAGCCGCGCAGCCCGGGGACGCTCGCGTCGGTGACCGGCGCCGCGGCCTCCTCGGCCCGCCGGTCCGGCTGCCCCGCGACGACGACGAGCGTGGCACCGCAGGCGAGCGCGGCCACCCCGGCCAGCACGGTGAACCACAGGGAGCGCGAGCGCGGCGCTGACTCCTCGAACGGCGCCCGCCCGCCGGGCAGCGCCCCCGGCCCGGGACCGGGCGGCAGCCCCGGCGGCGGTACGGGCAACAACGCCTGCGGCCCGACCGAACTGCCGGGCCAGCCGAGCCCGTTGGGCAGCCCCTCCGGGGGGAGACGGCCGGGAAGTCCGTGCAGACGGCGGGGGTTGGTGCCGGAGAGACGTCCCGCGGCACCGGCGGAGGCACCGGCGGAGGCACCGGCACCGGCGGAGGCGTCGCCGGGAGTGGAGTCGCCGGGGGTGGGGTCGGAACCGTCCGCGAAGAGTTCGAGATCCGAGGGATCCGGCCCGGTGGGCGCCCCGGCCGCGCCCATGACCGCGAGTTCCTTGCCCGGAGCGGGCGGCGGTTGTGGCGGTTCGGGGGTGCCGGGAGGTGCCTGGTCGATGGGCCGCGTGGGGTCGGCACCGTTCATCTCTGACATGCGCAGCTTGCCTCCAGCGTCGCCCGCGGGGACGGGGGGACGCGGATCCGTGATCGAGATCGGGGATCTGTGATCGGTCGGCACAAGAGGAAGGGGGGCGTCTCGGGGGACGCGGATGGCCGAGCGGGGCCAAGGGCGTGGCGTGGTGAATGCATACAGTGTGTTGTCAGTGGTGTGACAAGTGGAAGAGTAGTGGACCACGTGACCTTTGGGTAAAGGTCGTCGGCGCCGGATCGCATCCCCCACACGCAATTGGGGCGGTTTGGCGCGATGCGACGCACCGCACCGGTGCGCGACGGTCCGGGGCCTTCCGCCTCTTCCCGGTGCTTTTCCCCGTGCTTTTCGCCGTGTCCGGCCGCGGACGCCGATGCTGCCACCGAAGGAACGGGCGCGCCCCGCGATCGCCCGCACATGGCGGGATTCGAACGCCGCTTCCCGCCGGGCGGGCACCGCCAAGTACTGGGTGTGCGGGGGTTGTCGCGCGTAACATGACGCTGTCACAGGGCACATGGTGGGGATCGGGGGACCAGTGACAAGTGTGGTGTTCGTGCACGGTACGGGTGTCCGGGAGAAGGCGTACGAACGCAGGTTCGCGCGCGTGTCCCGGGCCTTCGCCCGAGTGAGACCCGACATACGGGTGGTCCGGTGTTTCTGGGGTGACGCGCACGGGGCCCGATTAGGTCTCGGCGGCGTCTCCCTTCCCGTACGGGGCAAGGACCGCGGCTTCGGCGCGGACGACACGGACGACCCCCTGGCCCTGTGGTCCCTGCTCGAAGCGGACCCCCTGGCCGAACTGCACGCCTTCGCCGAGGCCGCGGCGGCGGACGAGGCGGGCGGCGGCTCCGGGTTCGCGCTCGGCCGCCGGGACCCCTGGGAGGGCGTCGCCGAACACGTACGGGACCAGGCGCGCGAGCCGCTGGCCGAGGGCGACGACGGCAGCGGCGGTACGGGCGGCAGTGACGGCAGCGACGAGACCGACGGCAGCGACGGCGAGGGCGCCCTGGAGGGTGCCCGCCAACTGGCCGCCGAACTGGCCCCGTTCACCGGCGAGGCCGCTGACCGGGTCGCCGGTGCCATCTCCCTCGCCCTGGGCGGCGTCCCGTACGTCCCCGGGATCGAGCCCGTGGCCGCCCGTGCCGTACTCGCCCTCGCTCTGTGCCTGGCCGAGGACGACGAGGCGGAGGGCGACGCGGCCGGAGGCGGCGACGGGGCGGACGAACCGCTGCCGGTGGACGGCGCGGACCGGGACATCCTCGTACGCCGGCTCGCCGACCGCCTCGGCGGCACCGACCGCGGTGCGACGGGCACGGCCCTCAAGTGGACCGGCGGCCGGCTCGCCACCCCGTTCCTGTGGCCGATGTCCTCGGCGGTCCGGCGTACCCGCGGCCCGCTGACGGGGGCGGCCGTACCGGCGGGCGGCGACATCCTCCGCTACCAGGCGCGCGGCGAGGCGATCCGCGCGGCGATCGTCGAGGCGGTCCGTACCGCGGCCGAGGCCGACCCCGGACCCGTCGTCCTGCTCGCGCACAGCCTCGGCGGTATCGCCTGCGTGGACCTGTTCGCGGGCCGGAACCCCGAAGCCGCCGAAGGGGCGGGCGGGGCGGACCCGGTGCTGGATCGGGTGGCACTGCTGGCGACGGTGGGCTCCCAGGCGCCGTTCCTCTACGAGCTGGACGCGCTCACCGCACTGGGCCGGGGCGAACCGCTGCCCGCCGCGTTCCCCCGCTGGCTCAACTTCTACGACGAGCGGGACCTGCTCGGATTCGTGGGCTCCCGGGTGTTCCCCGGCCGGGTCACCGATGTCCGGGTCGACACCCGTCAGCCCTTCCCGCGTGCGCACAGCGCCTACTTCGCCCACAGACCGCTGTACAAGCGGCTGGCGGCGGAGCTGCCGTGAGGGCGGCGGAGACCGCGCCCGCCGCACCCACCACGTCCGCCGCCCCCGCTCCGGTGGTGGCGCCGCACGACTGGCGCCGTACGCACGCCGTGCTCGTGGCGGTCGAGTCGTACCGCGGCAGCGAGGACTCGGAGCTCGACGGGCCGGTACAGGACGCGATCGGCATGCACCGGTGGCTCACCCGCCAGGGTGTCCCCCCGGAGAACATCCACGTGCTGGCCTCGCCGCTGGAGCGCAACCGGGCGGCCCTCGACGCGGCGGTGCCCGGTGGCTACCGTACGGCCGACCGCGCCGACGTACGCCGGGTGTTCCGGGACGAGTTGCGCCGTATCGACAGCGACTGGCTGTGGGTCTACTGGGCCGGGCACGGCGTACAGGCCAGGGGCGGCCGGTGGAGCCTCCTCTACCCCGACACCCGCGACACGGACCTGCTCGGACTGGACGCGGACAACCTGATCCACCTGATGCGTACGGAGTGTCTCCCGGGGCGTGGTGTGGACCGCGTGACCATCGTCATCGACGCCTGCCGCCAGGCGCTCCCCGCCAGGACGCACCCCCAGGCCGCGGTGCCCGAGGAGCTCACGGAGGCCACGCAGAGCAACCACGACCGTCAGATCTTCGTGATGCGCGCCTCGCAGGCGGGTGCCGTCGCCAAGAACCAGGACGGCGGCGGGGTGTTCACGACCGTACTGCTGGACCAGCTCATGGCCGCCGAGGGCGACGACGGCGCGGGCCCGGACCTCGACCGGGTCTGGAGCGGGGTGGCGGGCGAGTTCGACCGGCGGCGCTCCGACAACGCGCACTTCCGGCAGATCCCGACCCTCTACGCCGTCAACTGGCGGGGCGACGCGACGGAACCGCCGGCCAGCCCGGTCCGGGCCTCCTCCGCACCCGGGACGCCGGAGCGGACCCTCGCCAGGGACAAGCTGATCCTGGAGACCACCGGACTGCTGGAGGCGGGGCAGGGCGGGGCGGCCGCCACCGCCACGGTGGTCCTGTGCGACGCCTACGCCTCGGTGCCGCCCAGCCCGCTCCCGTCGGCGGCGGACCTGGTCGACTGGGCCCTGGACCAGCCGCACGGCGTACCCACCCTCCTCCACGTCCTGGCCGGTCAGGTTCCCGGCGCTTCGGTCTCCGCCACCGCGTGGGAGGCGTGCCGGCTGCTCCAGGACGGCCAGTGGCTGACCGGGCCCGAGTACGACGAACTGGTGGGCCTGCTGGAGGAGTTGGACGCACGGGCGCGCGGCGACTTCGCCGGAGCGGCCCGTACGGAGATCCCCAGCCTGGGGCCCCTGCCGACCGAGCCCGGCGCGCTGGCCGACGCACTGGAGAAGCTGCTGCCCAGGGAGCACCAACTGCCCCAGTTGCTTCGGGCGGTCGAGCGGTACGCGGCCTTCCACCGGGAGCCGGTGGGCAACCGGCTGCGCGACTGGTCGTCGCGGTGCGCGGTACGGATCGGGCTGGAGGCCGCGCTGCTCGACCGGCGTGGCGACGCCGACGACACGGCGGAGCGCACCGGTGCGAAGAGCGCCCCCGTGGACGAACGGGTGCAGATCCGGCTCCATCCGCCGACCGGCTCCGGGCAGCGGCGCCGGTACGAGGTCTGGGCGCGCAGGGACGCCGGTACGGAGTCGCTGGCGAAGGTGGACACCCCCGCCTCCCTGGCCGAGATACAGCGGGGCGTTGACGAACTGCTGAGCGGCCATGCCCGTACGAACGACACCGTGGTGGAGTTCTTCGTGGCGGCCAAGGACCTCGAACTCGACTTCCACTGCTGGGAACTGGGGGCCGCGGGCCCGGTGCGGCGCTTCCTCGGAACGGACTTCCCGGTCGTCGTCCGCTGCGTCGAGTTCCGTGAGGAGCGGCGCCATCTGTGGGAGCGTAAGTGGGACCGGGTCGCCTCCGCCGGCACCGGGGATCTCCACTGGCTGCCCGGGCACATGGAGGCGACGAGGAAGGTCTACGGAGACCTTCAGCACCAGGAGGACATCCCGGGCGTGGTGATGACGACACCGAGGCGGGCCCGGCAGGAGGTCTTCACCGCCTGCCTGTTCCTCGGCGTGCCCGTCCTCGTCTGGCACAACGAGCGGGAGCTGACGGAGGCGGAGCACGAGCTGAAGGCCCTCCTCGGCACGGAGCGGCTCACCGCCTTCCCCGGACGCCTGCGCACGCTGCGGGCGGCGAGCGAATCCGACGAGAACCATCCGGGGCGGCATCTCGCGCTGCTGTGGGACGACCCGCACCGTCCGCTCCCGGAACAGCTCGACCTGTCGGCGCCATGAGGCCCACGGCAGGGCACACACCCACCACGGACACGCGCGCATCACCTACGAGGAGAAACTGGTCAATGACGGAGGACGCGGGGAACGACGCGGGGAACTGGGGGCTCTTCCGGGGCGGCGGCGCCGCACCCCACGAGGTGACCGACTGGCCGCAGGCCCCGCCGTGGCGCCGCTTCGGCAACGGCTCGCCCCGGCGAGCCGACGGGCGGCGGCTGCCGTACCTGATCTCCGACGAGGACCGGGACGTCGTCAACACGGCGCTGCACCTGCACCGTCCGCTGCTGGTGACCGGCAGGCCCGGCACGGGCAAGTCGACGCTGGCGCACGCCGTGGCCCGCGAACTGTGCCTCGGGGAGGTGCTGCACTGGCCGGTCAACAGCCGTACGACCCTCTCGGACGGCCTGTACCGGTACGACGCGGTGGGCCGGCTCCGCGACGCCTCGCTCCACCGCCACCACGACACGTCCGACACATCCGCCGCATCCGGCACATCCGGCACATCCGATGCGGCGGACACGGCGGGCACATCCGGCACGGCGGGCACATCCGGCTCGGCGGACGCGGCGGACGGCTCCGAGCCGGACATCGGCGACTACCTCCGCCTCGGCCCGCTGGGCACCGCGCTCCTGCCGCGCGACAGGCCGCGCGTCCTGCTCGTCGACGAACTCGACAAGGGCGATGTCGACCTCCCCAACGATCTGCTGACCGTCTTCGAGGAGGGCGAGTTCGAGATCCCCGAACTGGCCCGCCTCCGGCGGCCGGACGTGACGGTCCGTGTCACCGGAGGGGAGGAGCGCGTGCCGGTCGACGGCGGCCGGGTGGCCTGCCGGGTCTTCCCCGTCGTCGTCATCACCAGCAACGGCGAACGCGATTTCCCGCCCGCCTTCCTGCGGCGCTGCGTCCGCCTCGACCTCAAGCAGCCGGACGGGCAGGCGCTCCAGGAGATCGTCACCATGCACCTGGGTGCCGAGGTCGGGGCCCGCGCGGAGGATCTGATCGCCACCTTCCTCGGCCTGCGGGACGCCGAGGAGCGCGAACTCGCCACCGACCAGCTCCTCAACGCCGTCCATCTGCGGCACTCGGGCGTGAAGCTGGACCAGGACACCCTCCGGGAGAAGCTCTTCCGCTCGCTGGACGAAGCGGACGCGTAATGATCCACCGGCTGAGCGCCCTGCTGGAGGACGCGGGGGTGGAGCTGTCCGCCGAGGAGCTCCGCGACGTCCTGTGGCTCGCCGTCACCACCGCGCCCGCCGGTACGGCGGCGGGCGCGGGACGGGGTACGGGGCCGGCCGTGGGCGAGGCCGGGGAGGCGGGCGAGCCGGGGACGGCCGACGGCGCCCAGCCGCGGGGCGGCGGGCCCACCGCGCTCTGGGACGCCCACGAGGACGAGGACCACGACGAGCCGGGGACCGGTGTCCCGGCGGGGCTGTACGCGCCGGGCGGGCGCGGCGCCGCCACCGGCACCCGCCCGGCCCGCGCCGTGGGCGTACACGGCGTACGGGCCCTCCCCGCCGCCCGCGGCCTGGCGCGGTCGCTGCGCCCGCTGCGGCGGAGCGTGGCGTCCCGGTCCGCGTTCACCCTGGACGAGACGGCCACCGCCGACTGGATCGCCGAGACCGGCCTGCCGGACGCCGTGCTGCGGCCGCGACGCGAACGCTGGCTGAGCGTCGCCCTCGTCGTCGACGACGGCCCCTCCATGGCCCTGTGGCAGCAACTGGCCGGTGAGACAAGGGCGTTGCTGGAACGCCAGGGCGCCTTCCAGCGCGTGCGGACCTACGGCCTGGACAGCGGGTCCGCCGACGCGCCGGTGCTCAGGGCCCGTCCGTACGCCCCCACCGCACCGCGCCGTACGCCCCGCCATCTCGCCGACTCCTCCGGCCGTACGGTGATGCTCGTCCTCTCCGACGGGGTGGGCCCGGCATGGCGCAGCGGCGCGATCCCGCGCATGCTGCGCGCCTGGGCACGCCACTCGCCCGTGGCGGTGATCCAGCCGCTGCCCGCGCGGATGTGGCCGGAGCGCGGCATGCCGACGCGGCGGCTGCTGGTCACGGCGGACCGCGAGGGGGCTCCGGGCCGCGCCCTGTCCGTACGCCATCCGGTGCTGCCCCCGGGGCTCGTCTCGTACGAGGGAACGCCGATCCCGGTACTGGAGGCGGAGGCGGGCCGGTTCGCGGCATGGGCGGCGCTCGTCGGGACGGGCCGCGCCGATGACGTGGAGCTGCCGGTGATGCTGCTGACCGGCGACCAGGAACCGGCGGCGGACCAGGAACCGGCGGAGAAGCAGGGACCGGCCGCCGAACCGGCCTCGACCGCCGGCCCCGCCCCTGAGGAGCGCCTGAGCCGGTTCCGGGGCGCGGCGTCGCCGGAGAGCCAGCGCCTGGCGCGCTCGCTGGCCGCCATCCATCCGCTGACGCTCCCGGTGATGCGCCTGGTTCACCAGGCGGGCGGCGCGGAACGGCGCGAGGCGGGGGAGAGCTTCCACCCCGCGCAGCTCGCCGAGGTCTTCCTGGGCGGTCTGCTGCGCGCGCACGACGGAGCCACGGGCACAGGCACAGGCACAGGCACGGGCAGCGGTGCGGGGGGTGGGGGTACGCGGTCCCCGGAGTCCGCCGAGTACGAGTTCCACCCCGGCGTCGCCGACCTGCTCCTGGACGGCGTCAGCACCCCCGACGCGCTGGAGACGGCGGCCCGGGTGACGGAGTTCCTGCTGCGCCGCCAGGGCGGCGGCCCCGAGTTCCGGGCGCGCCTGACGGACGGCGGCGACGCGACGGTGGCGGCGGAGGCCCGCCCGTTCGCGGCGGCCTCGCCGGAGCTGCTGCAACGGCTGGGGCTGCTCGACACCGACCAGGACCGGACCCCGGAGAGGGCGGACGACCAGCAGGGGGCCGACGGACAGCCGGAGGAGACCCCGCCCCCGGGCGCCGCCCCGCACCGCTCCTACGCCTCCGAGCAGGTACAGCCGCCGCTGATGGCCCTCGTACGGCGGCTGGACGCGGAGGAGGTTCTGCCCGTGCCGGTGCGCGAAGCGGTCGACCGGCTGCTCAGCGGTGCCGAGATGCGGGACGGGTCGTCCGGATGGACGGGCGTTCAGCAAGTGGCCAGGCTGGCCGGTGAACTCGTCTCCGCGGGCTGGCAGGAGTACGCCGACCTGCTGCGCGACGAGATCCTGGTACAGCTCGCCCGGCTCAGTACCGGTGATGATCTCGAATCCCGCAGCCTGCGCGGCCACCTCGCGCTCGCGCTGAACCGACTGAGCCTGCACGACGAGGCCGAGGCCCATCTCCGGGAGATCGTCGAGCTGTCGGCGAGGGCGCACGGCGAGACGCACGACTACACGCTCAACGCCCGCAGGTTCCTCGTCGGGCTGCTGGACGGCGCCGGGCGCCCGGGAGCCGCGGAGAAGGAGGCCGCCGTACTCATCGAGCTGCTCGGGCGGCGTCCCGACAAGGAACGTGACGAGATCCTCGACATGCGGCAGAGCAGGGGCCGCCTCCTCATCGGCCTGACGCGCTTCGAGGAGGCCGAGGCCGAGTTCCGGGCTGTGGCCCTGGAACGGCGTGACCTCCTCGGGCCCACCCACTTCAGCACGCTCTACAGCCGTATCTGGCTCTCGGGCACCCTGCGGCGGCGCGGGCACTACGAGGGGGCGGAGGCGGAGGTCAGATCGGCCCTGGAGGAAGCGCAGTCGGCGCTGCCGAAGAGCAACGCCGGTGTCCTCGGCGTCCTGATCGAACTCGGTCACCTGCTGAAGGACCGGGAACGCCACGAGGAGGCCGAGGAGGTCTGGCGTGACGTGGTGGCCCGGGAGCACCGGGCCCACGGCCCGGGAGACTGGCGGACCCTGTCCGCGCGCCACGAGTTCATCGGCTCGCTCCGCGCCCAACGGCGGTGGGAGGAGGCGGAGACGGAGACCCGGGCACTGCTGCCGGTGCTGGTCGAGACACGCGGGGAACGCCATGTCGACTACTTCAGGTCGCTCATGGTCCGCGCCGAGATCCTGTCGGACCAGAAGCGGTACGAGGAGGCGGAGACCGTCCAGCGCGCGTTGCTGCGCGATCAGCTCCGTCTTCTGGGCGAGGAGCACCCCAGCACGCTCACCACCGTCCACTCCCTCGGGATCACCCTGCACGACGCCGAGCGCTACGACGAGGCGCTGACGGAGTTCACCCGGGCGCTCCGGGGACGTGAGCGCACGCTCGGACCCGACGCCCGGCCGACGCTGCTGTCCCAGTACTGGCGGGCGCGGACCCTGACGGGGCTCGACCGGTTGGCCGAGGCGGAGGGGGAGTACCGCGCCACGGTCGCCGCGGAGACCCGGATCCAGGGCGCGGACCACCCGAGCACCCTGACGACCCGGTGGTGGCTCGCCCTGCTCGTGCGCGACCTGAAGCGTTACGACGAGGCCGAACGGGACCTGCGGATTCTGGCGGAGACGAGTACCCGGGTGCAGGGCGCGGAGGCGGGGGCGACGCTGGGGATACGGCACAGCCTGGGCAACGCGCTCAACAAGGCGGGCCACTTCGCCGAGGGGGAGAAGGAACTCCGCTCCCTGCTCGCGCAGCGCCTGCGCGTCCAGGGCCCGGAGCACGTGAACACGCTCTGGACCCGGCAGAAGCTGGGCAACTCGCTCCGGGGGCTCGGCCGTCCGGAGGAGGCGGAGGCGCAGTGGACCGAGGTGCTCGAAGTGGCCCTGCGGGTCAGGGGAGAAGAGCACGAGTGCACGAAGAGCACGCGGAAGCTGCTGGCGGAGCTGCGCGCGGAACGCGGCACGGACGAGGACGGCCGACCTCGCCGACGGATCAGCCCCGATCCGCCGTCCGATCCACCCGATCCATCCGATCCGTCTGATCCGTCTGATCCGTCTGATCCGACCGATCCCGTACCGGCACGTCGGCCGACCCCGCCCCCACATCTCCCGTGAACGGAGGGGACGCCTCCGCTCCCGTGAACGCCTCATCTCCCGGGAGCGCCTGCTCCGTCCAGATGCACTTCCCCGTGGCCGTGTAGCGCGTCCCCCACCGCTGCGAGAGCGCGGTGATGAGCTGGAGTCCCCGCCCGCCCTCGTCCGTCGCCGAGGCGCGGCGGATCCGGGGGGTGGTCAGGCTGCCGTCGCCGACCTCGCAGACCAGTTCGGCGCTGCGCAGCAGCCGGAGCCGTACGGGGCCCTTGGCGTGCCGTACGACATTGCCCACCAATTCGCTGACCAGCAGTTCCGTGGTGGTCGCCAGTTCGTCGAGGCCCCAGGCCGCGAGTTGTTCGCGTACGTGTTTACGGGCCTCCCCGGCCGCCTGCGGGTGCGAGGGGAGCGGCCAGGAGGCCATGTGGTCGGTGGCGAGCGCGTGGACGCGGGCGATCAGGAGCGCCGCGTCGTCGGAGGTGGGCTGGTCGGCGGGGAGCAGCCCGGTCGTCAGGGTGTCGCAGAGCTGGTCCAGATCGGCGGTGGGGGAGGTGTCGGCGTTGCGGAGCAGCCGGGCGAGGGTGGCCATGCCCTCGTCGATCTCGCGGCCCGACGACTCGACCAGGCCGTCCGTGTAGAGGACGAGCAGCCCCTCCTCGGGGATCGTCAGCTCGGCCGTCTCGAACGGCGGCTCCGCCGCGCCGAGCGGCGGGGCGAGCGCCAGTTCGGGGAAGTGGACGGTGCCGTCGGGGTGGACCACGGCGGGCGGCGGGTGCCCGGCGCGGGCGAAGGAGCAGATCCGGGTGGTCGAGTCGTACAGCGCGAACAGGCAGGTGACGAACGAGTCCTCGCCGAGGTCGCCGACGATCTCGTTGAGGTGGCTCATGATCTCGTCGGGCGGCATCTCCAGCGCGGCCAGGGTGTGGACGGCCGTACGGACGCGCCCCATGGTGGCCGCCTCGGGGAGTCCGTGGCCCATCACATCGCCGATGACCAGCGCGACCTGCCCGGCGGAGAGCGGGATGATGTCGTACCAGTCGCCGCCCACGTCCATGCCCTGCCCGGCGGGCAGATAGCGGGCGGCGGCCGTGCACGCGGGCAGGTCGGGGAGGGTACGGGGGAGCAGGCCGCGCTGGAGCTCCTGCGACCGGGTGTGCTCGGCGTCGTACAGCCGGGCCCGTTCCAGGGCGTGCGCGACGAGGGCGCTGATCGCGGTGAGCAGCGTACGGTCCTCGTCGGGGAGGCGGTGCGCCCGGTCGAAGGCGATCACGCAGACGCCGAAGGTGTGTCCCGACGCGACCAGCGGCAGGAACGCCCAGGCCCGTTTGGCGGCCTCGGACGGGCGGTGCCGCATGTCCGGGTAGCGGGCCACGAATTCGTCGGCGGAGGAGATGAACAGCGGATTCCCGGTCAGGATCGACTCCCAGATCGGGCCGCCGCGTGCCGGCGTGGAGCGGACGATCACCTCGACGAAGTCCGGCGGATAGCCGACGGACCCGATGCACGACAGCCGGTCGCCCCCCACCTCCACGGCCAGCACGATCAGCCCGCTCGCGCCGAACGGCCGCAGTACGCGCCGCGCCACGGCGTCCACCACGTCCCGCGAGGTCGTCGCCCCGGCGAGCGCGGTCGTCAGCTCCGCGATCCGGGCGGCGCGGTCGGCGGCGGCCTCCTCGGTGGCGGCCTGCTCGGCCTCGTGACGGCGGCGTTCGGTGACATCGGTGAAGTAGAGCGTGACGCCGTCGGGCACCGGGACGAGCCGCAGGTGGTAGCTGCGGTCCTCGTCGGGAGCCCGTACGTCGAAACCGGCGGGCCGGCCGGCGGCGGCGGCCTCCCGGCACCGGGACTCCAGGCCCGGCACGTTGCGTACGGAGGGCAGCTCCCACAGCGGGTGCCCGAACAGCTCCGCCTCGGAGGAGCCGAGCGCCTGCTCCGCCGCCAGGTTGACGAAGGTGATCCGCCAGTCGTCGTCCACGGCGAGGAAGCCGTCGCTCATATGGCGCAGGGCGCGGCTGAGGGCGTCGCGGGCGGACGGCGACTCGTTGCTGTCCCAGGCCCGGCCGACCATACGGACCGGCTCGCCCCGGTCGTCGAGCACGGTTCTGCCGCGCGCCTGGGTCCAGCCGTAACTTCCGTCGGGGCGCCGTACCCGGTACTCGGCCTCGAACACGGTCCCGTTACGGATCGCCCGCTCGGCGGCGGCGAGGGTCCAGGCCAGGTCGTCGGGGTGGACGACCTTCATCCAGCTCTCGATGAGGGGGACGAAGTCGGCCGGGTCGGTGCCGTAGATGGCCATCGCCGCGTCGTCCCAGGCCAGCTCGCCGGTGTGGATGTTCCAGTCCCAGGTGCCGACCTGCACGGCCTTCAACGCCTGCCGCAGCCGAGGCCCGCTCATCTCCTCACCGGGCGGCCGGGCCCGCGCCGGCGGCGGCGCCTGACTCATCCGCTCCTCGGCCCAGGCGACGACGGCCCGCAGGAACTCCCACTGCGCCTCGGTCGGCCGCCCCTGCTCGCCCATCACGATGGTGAGCGCGCCGACCGTACGCTCCCCACTCGACACGGGCACGGCCGCGAGCCCGACCCCGGGCCACCCGTCCCCACCCCCGGCAGGCACCCACACCCCGGCCCCACCCCCCTGCCGCACGGCCCGCGCGGGAGCGGTCGGCCCCTCCTGGTCGAGGATCTCCCAGGGCCGCACCAGCCGCGGCGGCAACCCGGTCGACGACACGAGCCGCAGCGCCGACATCGGCCCACGCAGATGCACGGTCCCGCCCAAGCCGTCCAACTCGGCCACCGAGTGCTGGAGGGCAAGCCGGAAGACCTCGCTCTCCGTGACGCCTTGGTCCACGGTGGCCAGCAGATCCAGCCGCGCATTCATTACTTAAGGCTACATGTCATATATGCGCGATTCCTCACTGATCGCACCCATTGGTGTACGGGGCGCTGCGGCCCGCGCGGTGCGGCGGGCGCGGGGCGGCCCGCGCCGGGTGGCTGGCCTGGCGGGAACGGGCGCCCGGGTGCGGCGCCTACCCCAGAGCCTCGATGGCCCGCACGACGAGCGCCCGCGCGGCCGGCCCGTACACGGCCATGGCGCGCAGTTCCTCGAACGCCTTGAGGTACAGGGCGATCTCGCTGGGCTGGGTGATCCGAATGCGCGCGGAAGCCAACTCGACCGATACGAGCGTGTCGTCGTACACGTGAAAGGTTTCGCGCGGCCACTGCTTCTGTCGGTCCGCCGCTGCGGGGACGATGCCGAGCGAGACGGAAGGCAGCGCGCCGGCCGTCAACAGAAAGCCGAGTTGCGCGGCCATCGCGTCGGCGTCGCCGATCCGGTAGCGCAGCACGGCCTCCTCCACGACCAGGACAAACCGGTGTCCTGGTTCATGGATGACCCGGGAGCGCTCGACCCGGGCGCGCGCCGCTTCCGCGCTGTCATCGACCGGAAGTTCCCGGAAGGCGGCGTCGAAACCCAGCACCGTCGCCGCGTAGCCCTCGGTCTGCAACAGGCCCGGCACGAGGGTGGAGGAGTACACGCGGAACAGCCGGGTGTCCTGGAAGAGCCGCACCGACCGGTTCTGTAGCTGCTCCAGCCCACCTCGCATCCGATCGCGCCACTCGACGTACAGCGACTCGGCGTTGAGGGACTGGACGATCAAGCCCTCCACCTGATCGTCCGCCTGACAGGCGCGACACCACAGGCGAATGTCCTTGGTGGAGGGAGCGGTGCGGGCGTTCTCGATGCGGGAGGTCTTCGCGTGGTGCCAGGCGCATCGCCGGGCCAACTCGGAGATGGTCAGCCCCGCCCCTTTGCGCAGATCGCGCAACCGCCTGGCGACAGCCTCACGTGCGGCCTGCGCGGACGAGGACGGGGATATGGGCATGGGCTGGACCTCGGCCGATGCTTGCCGCTACCGGATCTCGTAGACCTCATGCGGTACGGCGCGTGCCCATACCGCCTCGAAGGCTTCGGCACACAGCTTCGCGGCCACCGGGTCGTCGGAGTCTTCCGGGCCACCGGAGCCACCGTCACCGGTGAAATGGTTCCAGCGGATGAGCTGGTTGTCGAAGAGCCAGAAGTCGTTGCCCGGCAGAGCGATGTCCGAGGCACGCCTGCGCGGAAGCCATCGCACCTGTTCTCCCGCAGCGACGTTGGTGAAGGTGCCGGAGTGCTCGAAGCGGATGTACGTGCTGACGGGCTCGGACACGATACGGGCCCGGCGCACGACGACACCCCGGGACACCGTCCCCTGGATGAGGTCGTGCCACGGTCGCCACCAGGATGCGCGGTCCGACGGGTCGTGGCGGAAGCCGTTCTTCCAGTCGGCGAAAGCGGCCTTCTCGCTCTCGACGGCGTAGCTGTCGCGCATTTCCAGATGGACGGCGGAGCGTACGCAGGACGCGATCAGGGCATCAAACGTTGTCGCGCTCGATCGCATCGCACGCCTCCCTGATCAGGTGCACCATCCGGGCCGGGATCCGGACGACGGCCTCGTGGTCCGGGATGCCCTTCGCGTGCCCGGGAACCTCCGTGGCGGCGCACTCCGCAGTGAGCTCCCGGCCCGGCTTCCGCCCTTGGACGATGATCTCCTGATTCGCCAGGTCGACCCAGACCGTAGCGCTCTCTTCACTGCCGGTGTTCGGGTCGATCCCGATGAAAAGTAAGGGCATGTCAACCTCCGTCTGGCTGTGCGGTGATGTGCGACGCCGCCACCGGCGCCCGACCACAGGGTAGGGCCGCCAAGTGGCCATTGCCCATCGAAGACGGGCATCGCCGCACATGTCTGCACATGGGTGGACCGGGAGGATGCCCGGCTCTTACGGTCTGGCCCACGCGCAGCACCCGGCCTGCCCTGCGGCTCTGCCGGCCGCGCGCCCTGTAACCCCCGCCTCAGCCGCCCATTCCCTGGCAGGAGTGCGGCCGAAGCGGGTCGGTGCACCACCCCTCCAGAAGAAGGGATCGGCACATGTTCAGAAGTCACGCACAGAGGCGCCCGGTTGTCCAGGGAGACCCGGACAACACCGATATCGAGGACGGCGACGGAGGCGGGTCGAACCCCTCTTCTGGTTGCGGCGACAGCCTGAGCGCGTAGGCGCGTACGAGCAAGGCGGCTCCGCGCCGGACATCTCCGGGCCGGAGCCGCACCCCCACTCGACGGAGCAAGGAGAGAGCATTGGCGCGCATGGTGGCGGGCGAGGGCAGAGTGACCGTACTGCCGCTGCTGCATACATGGCCGGACGGGTACGGCGTCGTCGCGTACACGACCACCGGGCACTACGGGAGCACAGCGGTGGTCGGGTACGTACCCGTGCCGGGTGTGCCGGATCTGGTGCTGGCGGACGTGGCGGCGCGGCACGGGCCGACGCGGTTGTACGGGGCCGCGGACGGCAGTCGGTTCGCGCAGGCGTGCTGGTTGATCTGTGTCGGGTGGAGCGGGCGCAGCGTACCGAAGCCCGGGAGCCTCGAACTGCGGTGCGCCGCCTGGTCGCTGGAGGTGGACGGCTCGACCGAACTGGTCCGGACGATGTACGGGCACGACGCCCTGTACACCGGCCGGTTCCTGCTGACCGCCCCGGACCTGATGGCCCGCGCCCGCGCCGTATTCCCCGGCGCGACCGTGGGTTAGCGGATCTGGTACCGCCCGTGTGGGATCGCGTGCTGCCACACCGTCTCGAAGGCGGTGGCGCACACCTCGACGGTAGCGGCATCGTCGGTGATCTCGTCCTCCACCAGGTCGCCATCGCCCGAGAAGTGATGCACCCGCAGCAGTCGGCCGTCGAACAGCCAGAAGTCGTTCCCGGCCAGTGCGAGGCCGCTCGCCTGCCTTCGTGGCAACCATCGCACCTCCTCCCCCGCCGCCGTATTGGCGTGGGTGACGTAGTGCTCCCAGCGGATGTACTCGGTCACCGGCTCCGAAACGACCCGGGCCCGGCGGACCGTCACCCCTCGGGCGACGGCATCGGCGATCTGCTGATGGAAGGGCAGCCACCATGACGACCGGTCCGCCCAGTCGACCCGGCTCCCCTTCCGCCACTCCTCGAAGCGCGGGTTGCTGAAGTACGTGTCGCGCAACTCCAGATGGACGGCCGACCGTTCGGTGCCGGCCAGCAGCTCACGAAAGGGCGGCACGCTCGGCGGCATCGCACCCCTTCCCGTTCGCGCCTTGCTTCACTCCGGCCACGAATGCCGACCACGGGGCGGTCCCGAAGAGGAGTACTGGCCCGTGTGCTGCCTTGCTGTCCCTCACCGGGACCCCGTCGTTGGCGCCGAGCGCCGCTTCTGCGCACGCTGACTGTGCGTTGCTGTGGCCGGACTTGATCCATGCAAGCTCTGCCATATCCACCTGGCCCATGGTCGTTCACCGTTCGGAGATCGGACGCTGTGAAGCCTACGGACTGTCGGTCTTGACGCCGTTGACGAATGCCTGTCCCGGAGCTGGTCGCAAGCCAACTGGGTGTCCCCCCGGGTCGCTCGACCCGGATCAGGCCAGTTCCGCCACCCCCGCGAGGAGGCGGCCCACGTCGGAGGCGTCGTTGTAGTGGACCAGGCCCGCGCGGACCGCGCCGCCCGTGTCGCGGAGGTTGAGGGAGGCGGTGAGTTCCCAGGCGTAGTTGTGGCCGTTCCAGACGTTCACGCCGCGCGTCGCGAGGTGTTCGGCCACGGTGGACGGGGGGTGGCCCGCGACGCGGAAGTAGGCCGTCGGGGTGCGGTGCGCCGGGTTGCCGTAGAGGGTGACCCCGGGGAGGGCCCGGAGGCCGTCGAGCAGGGTGGCGAAGAGGTTCTGCTCGTACGTCTCCACCGCCGCCATCGAGGCGAGCAGCCGCTGCCTCCGGGGGCCGGTGCGCGCGCCGGCCAGGGACGCCAGGTGGTCCACCGCCGCCGTGACCCCGGCCAGGTCGGCGAAGGGCAGGGTGCCCGTCTCGAAGCGCTGCGGCACCCCGTCGGGCGCGCACGCCAGCTTGTCGGGGCGCAGGGTCTCCAGGAGCGCCGGGTCCGCCACGACCGCGCCGACGTGCGGGCCCGACCACTTGTACGCGCTCGTCGCGTAGAAGTCGGCGCCCAGGGCGGGCGCGTCGACCGGGCCGTGGGGCGTGGCGTGCACCCCGTCCACGTAGGTCAGCGCGCCCACCGCGTGGGCCTTCGCGGTGATCGCCGCGACGTCGGGGCGCGTGCCCAGGATGTTGCCGGCCGCGGTGACCGCGACCAGTCGGGTCCGCGCGCCGAGCAGGGCGTCGTACTGACCGGCCGGGAGTTCCCCGGAGACCGGGTCCACCTCCGCCCACCGGACGACGGCACCCGCCCGCTCCGCGGCCTGCACCCAGGGGCGGACGTTCGCGTCGTGGTCCAGGCGGGAGAGGACGATCTCGTCGCCGGGCCGCCACGTCGCCCCGAGGACGGAGGCGAACCGGTAGACGAGCGTGGTGGTGTTCGCGCCCAGGACCACCCCGTCCGGCTGCCCGCCGACCAGATCCGCGACGGCGGCGCGGCAGCCGTCGACCAGGGCGCCCGCTCGCCCGCTCGCCGGGAACGCGCCGCCGACGTTGCCGATGCCCGCGCGGTAGGCCGCCGCGATCGCCTCGATCACGGGCTCCGGCGTCTGCGTACCGGCCGCACCGTCCAGGTAGGCGACGCCGTCGCGCAGCGCGGGATACGCCGCCCGCACCGCCGCCACGTCGTAGCCCTCGCCCGGGGCGAGTTCGTGGTGAGTGCTCATGCCGCTCGGTTCCCTCCGCCGCGCCGGATACCGCTGCCCGGCCCAGTCCTACCCGGCGCGGCCCGCCGGATCACCTGTGCCGGATCACCTGTCGGGCCGCGTTCCGGGTGGTGCCGCGTCGCGGGGCCGGTGTACGACGGACGGCAACGGACGACGAGGACGGAGGCAGGACATGCGACGTGACATGCGACGTGTGGAGCGATCCATGGCGAAGGTGAACCGGGGCACCACGTGACCGCGCGTATCGGGGAGCCCTTCGAGACCGCCCGCGCCGTCTCCGACGTCCTCGCGCTGCTCGACGCTCCCGTACCGGCGGCCGGGCCGACGGCAGGGGAGGGGGAGCCGGTCACGGGGGAGTGGACCGTGACCCGGGGCGAGGGGTTCGTGATCGTGCCGCTCTGGGAGAGCGAGGGGCTCGTGGGGGTGTACGAGCGGGCGTGGACCGACGCGGGGGAGGCGGCCCAGGGGCATCTGGACGCCCTCGCTGCGGAGTTGGCGGGCCGCTGGGGCCCCGGGCGACGGGTGGCCATGCACGTGCCGCTCTTCCGGAAGCAGGCGGGCGAGCCCATGCCGCCGCTCTTCCAGGCGCTGTGCGACGAGGGGTGCTACGGCGACCTGTCGGTCTGGGGCCCGGTGGGCGGGGCTCCCCGCTGGGTCGGTGTCTCCGTCAACCAGTGCGACGGCGACGCCCCGATGATCCTGGTGGCCGTCGTCAGCGACCGGGCCGTCGTCGAACTCCCCGGGAGGTAGGGGCTTTCGTTCCGCGCGACCGGAAAATCCGGCGGGCTTTGAACCGGGCCCCGGCCCCGTACGTATGGGAGGAGGGCCCTCTGATGCCCGGGGCTCCGGCGCTGGCGACGTCGTGGACGTCGTACCGGTACGACAGTTGGGGGCCACGGATGAAGCACGCGCGACGTCACCTGCGGCGGATCACGCGACTCGCCGCCGTCGGCGGGCTGGTCTGCGGGGGGCTGCTGGTCTCCAACGCGGTGGCCGACGAGCCGGCCGGACGTTCGACGGGGGCCGGCGGCGTGGTCGTCGGCGAGGTCGGGGCGGGGCTGGTGACGAAGCTCGGTGCCTCGCGTACCGCCGGTACCTGGATCGCCGCCGACGGGCGGCCGGTCGTCGCCGTGACGGACGAGGACGCGGCGGCCGAGGTACGGCGCGAGGGGGCGCGGGCCGAGGTGATGCGGTACAGCATGCGCGACCTGACCTCCGCGACCGAGGCGCTGGCCGAGGCGCCCCGGGTGCCCGGGACCGCGTGGGCCGTGGACTACGCCGTCAACCGGGTCGTGGTGCAGGCCGACCGGACCGTGTCCGCCGGCGACTGGTCCCGGATGACCGAGGTCGCGGAGGGGATCGGCGACTCCGTGGAGATGGAGCGGACCACGGGGGAGTTCCGTACGAAGGTGAACGGCGCCGCGCCGATCTTCACCAACAGCGACCGCTGTTCCGTCGGGTTCAACGTGACGGACGGCCAGAACGACTTCGTCCTGACGGCCGGGCACTGCGGCCCCGCGGGCACCACCTGGTTCCAGGACTCCGGAGGCGCCACGCTGGTCGGCTCCACGGTCGCCACGACCTTCCCCGGGAGCGACTTCTCCCTGGTGCAGTACGAGAATCCGGCCGGGTTCGACGGCACGAGCACCGTCGACATCGGTGACGGCAGGGGCGTACGGATCATCGGCGCCGCCGACCCGGTCGTCGGCCAGCAGGTGTTCCGCAGCGGCAGCACCACGGGACTGCGCTCCGGGCAGGTGACGGCGTTGAACGTGACGGTGAACTACCGCGAGGGCACGGTCACCGGGCTGATCCAGACCACGGTCTGCGCCGAGCCCGGGGACAGCGGCGGCCCGCTCCTCGCGCAGGGGCTGGCGCTCGGTGTGACCTCGGGCGGCAGCGGGGACTGCACCGTCGGGGGAACGACGTTCTTCCAGCCGGTCTCGCCGGCGATGGCGGCCCTCGGGGTGCGGCTCGCGGGCGTCGAGGCGGGCGGCGGCAACGAGACGGCGACGGGGAGCAGCGACGGGACGGTGGACCAGGCCGTTCCCAGCCCCGCGGGCACGGACGCGGGCGGCGGCGGAACCGGTACCGGGGCCGGGACCGGAGCCGGTGTGGGGACGGGGGTCGGCAGCGGTACGGGGACGGGCTCCGTCAGCTCGATCGTGGACTACCGGACCCTCGTACCCGGGCTGGTGATCATCGCCCTGAGCCTGCTGGGGCTGACGATGGCGCAGCGGATGTGGTCGGAGAAGGCCAGTTACCGCAGTCAGTACTCGCAGAGCTGGGGCTGACGCCCATGCCGGGCCGCGTCGCGTACCGGGCCGCGTCGCGTACCGGGCGGGCCGAATACCGTGGCTATACCTCGCTTTCGGCCGCCCTGCGCGGGTATCCGGCGGTAAGTGAATCATGTCCCAATGGGACATTTGGCGTGTACGATCGGGCGTATGAAGGTGATGAGGTGACCCGGCCGGAGACCGACAGGACCGCCGCCCCCGTCGAGGACGGCCGGCAGCGCAAGGCGCGGCGCACCCGGGAGGCGCTCGGGGCCGCCGCGGCCGAGCTCATGCTGGACCGGGGCCTGGCGGACGTCACCGTCGAGGCCATCGCCGAGCGCGCCGACGTCACCCGCCGTACGTTCAGCCGCCACTTCAGCGGCAAGGAGGACGCCGCCGTCGAGTCGACCCGGGTCGACGGCGAGCGCATCAACGACGCCCTGCGCGCCCGGCCGGCCGGCGAACCGCCCCTGGTGGCCTACCGGTCGGCCGTCCGTGAGTGGGTGTTCGACGAGGTGTGCCCCGGCGTGCACCGGCGCCCCCGCGGCCGGGAGCTCTTCGCCCTCATCGACCGCGAGCCCGCGCTGTTCGCCGCGTACGAGCGGGTGCGGATCGAGGCCCAGGAGGAGTCCGTACGGATCCTCGCCGACCGGCTCGGGGTGGACCCTGACAGGGACCCCCGCCCCGGGGTGGTCGTCGGCGCCGGTTCCGGGGTGCTGATCGCCGCGCTCCGGCTGTGGGCGCGCCGCGCGGACGAGGGCCCCGAGGGCCTGCCCGTGCTGGTCGAGCTGGCGTACGACGCGCTGTGCGCCGAGGCCGCGGCGAGGAAGGGTGACCCCCAGGGGGACCTCCGGGGCGGACCTCAGGGTGACCTCCGGGGCGAACCTCAGGGGGAACCCTCAGGGGATTCCCCTTACCCGGGTGGCGAAAATCGTTTCTCCTTGTCCCGTTCGATTTATTGAGGCTGTCCCGGACCCCGTCCGGGCTCGCCCCGGAACATCAGATTCCCCTCAACAAGGAATCTTCATACCCCCGCCAGAATCTCCTATTTGAGCGGAACTGCGATCGGTGCTTTAGTTGCCATGTCGAGATTGATCGGCCATGGGCAATCCGCAAACGGGGGTAAGAAAACATGGCGGCCACACCCGTAACAAACATATTCGACAGTACAAGGGACACGACGGAAGGGATCGAGGTCGGTCCGCGGCTGGATCCGGCCGTCCGGCTGGACGCCGGACCCGCGGACATCGCCGAGTTGAAGCGGCTCCTGCGGCGCGGCGCCCGCGTCGCGCACGAGCAGTTCGACGAGGACACGCATCTGGACGAGGTCATCCCGAAGCCGTGGGGGTACGAATACCGCGCCTTCGTGGACGAGTTCTTCGACTTCTGGGCGCTGCACATCGACGCCCCGCACAGCACCTCGGTGCATGTGCACCCGCGCAAGCTGACGTATCTGCTCTGTCTGGGGGGACAGGGCGTCACGACCGGCCTGGGCGGGGTCTCGATCCCGATCAGGCAGGGCAGCGTCGTACGGATCGCGCCCGGCGCGTTCCACGGCACGCGGAACGCGGGGGACGAACCGCTGGAGCTGATCGAGGTCGAGTCGCCGAGGAACAAGTTCGATCTGATGCGGCTCAAGGACGACTACAACCGGGCGGGAACGGCGTACGAGTCGACCTCGCTCGAAACCCCGCGTCACCCGATGCGGAAAGTGGTCGCGTTCCCGAACACGCGGATGCGGGCGCGGACGCCGGACGGGCGTTTCCGCTTCGAACTCCGCACGGGAATGGACCTGTTCTACCGGCGGCGCGACGAGGACCTCTTCCACATTCCGCTCTGCGTCTCCGGCGCGGTGTACGCGGACGTGGAGATCCTGACCGGCCGGCCGGAGGACACCCGGCGGGTGCAGGCCGACAAGCAGTATCTCTGCGTCAGCCGCGCCTGAAGCCTCGTCGTCCGAGGGAAAGCGCCGGCGTGGGAGAAGACCGAAGTTCGGACGATAAAGCGAAGAAGTAAGAAGAAGCAAAGAGGGAAAGAAAGAGCGAGAGAGAAAGATCCGGGGGGATCGTCATGTCTCACACTGCTGTCATCATCACCGGTCAGGGATTCCAGGACCACGACGTCGTCTTCACCTACTACCGCCTCCTGGAGGAGGGCTGGCAGGTCGACATCGCCACCAAGAACGGCGATCCGACCACCGGCAAGTACGGTGTCCCGCTGCCCATGGACAAGACGGCGCGACCGCTCATCGCGTACGAGGACCTCGCCGTCGAGCTGTACGACACCGTGATCCTCACCGGCGGCCACGAGGCGCCGGACCGGGTGCGGCAGGACCGCGACGTGCTGGACTTCGTCGCGGGGATGAACGAGGCCGGCAAGGTCGTCGCCGGGCTCTGCCACGGTCCGTGGATCATGGTGAGCGCCGGGGTGCTGCGGGGGCGGCGGGCCTGTGCGTACATCGGACTGCGCGACGACGTGATCAACGCGGGTGCCGAGGTCGTCGACAGCGACGTCATCGTGGACGGCAACATCATCACCTGCTCGTACTACGGCTACATGGGCGCGTTCATGCGCGCCGTGTTCGAAACGACGGAGAAGCTCGCGGCGAAGAGCGCCGCCTGATGGACCGTCACCCGAAGACACGGGCCGAGCCACCAGGTCCGGAGGTGGGGCGCGAGCAGGGGCGGGGGCTGCTCGCGCTCGACTTCGACGGGGTCGTCTGCGACGCCCTCGACGAGTGCGCCCTCATCACCTGGCTCGGGGAGCAGACGCACGATCGGGCGCTCCCCGGGCCGGGCCAACTGGCCCGGGTGCCGGAGGAGTTCACCGCACGGTTCCGGAAGGTACGGGACTACGCGCGGGTGCTGGACCACTTCCTGGTGGCCCATCACCCGGAGGCGGACGCGATCGGCTCCCAGGCGGAGTTCGACCGGCTGTACGCCTCGCTGCCGCTGTCGCGCGTCCGGCGGTTCGTGGCAGCGGCGTCCGCCGCCCGGGACTGGTTCCGGGAGTCGGAGCCGGAGTTCTGGCTCGGGCTGCACACGCTCTACCCGGGCGTGCCCGGTCTGCTGCGGCGGGCCGGTGTGCCGGTGGTGATCGTGACGGCGAAGGACGAGCCCTCGGTACGCGCCATCCTGGCCCGGCACGGCCTGGAATCGGCGGTCGCCGAGGTCTACGGGGAGTGCGCCGCCAAACCCGAAGCAGTACGGGAGGCGTGCGCGCGACGGGGTGTGCCGCTGGAGGCCGCCACGTTCGTGGACGACAACCTGACCAATGTGCGCAGGGTGTCGGCGGCGGGCGTACGGGCGCGGTGGGCGCTGTGGGGTTACCAGACCCCTGAACACCGCGCGGAGGCAGCACAGTTCGGGATCACGGGGCTCGAACTGACCGGCCTGTCCGGGCTGCCGCTGACCATCTAGCCCCACCCCCGGGGAGGGCGTCCGGTTGTACTCGGTACGGCACCGGACGCCCTCTTTCGTACCCAACTCACACCACTTACCAGGGGGGTTCCATGACCACCGCCGCGACCGGGGCCGCGCGACACGGCGCCCCGCGCCGACGACGTCCCGACGTCTCCTCGTCCTCGTCCTCTTCCGCTCCCTCTCGCCCGCCCGTCCCCTTCTCCGTCCAGCTCGCGCTGCTGGTGGCCATGGCGTTCGCCATCCCCGCGCAGCTCTATCTGGCGATACCCGTCGCCGACCGCGTCCAGGCCGTGTTCGGGGTCGACGCGGCGTCCGCCGCCTGGACCGGGGCCGCGTTCTCCTTCGCGTACGCCCTCGGCTTCCTGGTCTTCGGGCCCCTGTCCGACCGCGTCGGCCGCCGCCCCGTCCTCGCGGGCGGTGCGCTGGCGACGGCCGTGACCACCGCGCTCACCGCCGCCGCGCCGGGGCTCGGCTGGTTCCTGGCGGGCCGGGCGCTCCAGGGGTTCGCGGCGGCGACGTTCGCACCCGTCGCCCTCGCGTACGTGACGGAGCGGGCGCCCGCCGCCCGGCGGCCCGTCGCGCTCTCGCTCCTCACCACGGGGCTGCTCGGCGCGGGCATCGCGGGCCAGGTCTTCGGCCAGTTGGTGACGGAGTACGCCGACTGGCGGGCCGCGTTCTGGCCCGCGGCGCCGGTGTACGCGGCGGCGGCCGTGGCCTTCCGGCGGCTTCTGGCACCCGGAACGCCCGGCCCCGCCGCGGCCGGACCGGGCTCCGCCCGCGCCGTCGCCGCCACGGCGTTCGCCCTGCTCCGTACCCCGGGCCCGGCGGCCGTGTTCGCCGCGGCGCTCCCGGTGTTCGGCAGCTTCGTCGCCTTCTACGCCGTGCTGGAACGGGAGCTGCGCCTGACGTACGGGTTCGACGCCAACGGGCTGCTGCTCGCCCAGGCCGCCGGGGCGGTCGGGCTGCTGGCGGGCCCGCTGGTGAACCGGCGCTTCGGCGCCGCCGGGCCCCGGGCGCTCGCGCTCGCCGGGTATCTGACGGCGGCGTCGGGGCTGCTGCTGGCGCTGGCGGCGGGGACGGCCGCCCTGCCCGGGGCGATGATCGGCGCGGGGGCGCTCTTCGTCGCGGGTACGGGGCTGATCGTGCCGGGGACCGTGGGCCTGCTGCACCAACTCGCCCCGCACGCGCGGGGAACGGCGGGCGCGGTCAACACCTTCGCCCTCTTCGCCGGCGCGTCGGCCGGCCAGCTCGCCGCCGCGCGTCTGGGCCCCCGGCCCATGCTGGCCGTACTCGTGGCCGCCACCCTGCTCGCCGCCCTCGCCGTCGCCACCGGAACCCGCAGCCGTACCCGTACCCGTACCCGTACAGGCACGGTTTCCTCCGAACCGACCAGGAGCCCGTCATGACCACGACCCGTCCCCGGCGCGTGCTGTACGTGCTGACCAGCCACGCCACCCTCGGCGACACGGGCGAGCCCACCGGCTTCCACCTCGGCGAGACCGTCGCCCCCTGGCAGCGGCTGCGCGCCGACGGCCACACGGTGGACTTCGTCTCCGTACGCGGCGGCCGCCCCCCGGTCATCGGGTACGACCCGGACGACCCGGCTCAGCGCGCCTTCCTGGCCGACCCGGAGGGCGGCGGCCGGCTGGCCCGTACGCCACGGCCCGAGGAGGTGGATCCGGCGGCGTACGCGGGCGTGTTCTTCGTCGGCGGCCACGGCACGATGTGGGACTTCCGGGGACACCGCGCGCTGCACACGCTCGGCCGGGTGGTGTACGAGTCGGGCGGGGTGGTGGCCGCGATCTGCCACGGCCCGGCGGCCCTGGTCGACCTGACCCTCTCGGACGGTACGCACCTGGTGGACGGCCATGAACTGACGGCGTTCTCCCACGCGTCGGAGACCGCGCGCGGACTGGCCGACGTCGTACCGTTCTCGCTTCAGTCGGAGCTGGAGGAGCGTGGCGCGGTGTTCTCGGCCGCCTACGACCGGTCGCCGCACGTGGTGGTGAGCGGCCGGCTCGTCACCGGGCAGAACCCGCAGTCGGCGGCGGAGTTGGGGGAGCGGATGGCCGCGCTGCTGCGGGTGGCAGGCGGCCGGGGGGACCGCGAGGGCGTCGGCGGGCGGCAGGGGGTGAGGGCCACCCACCGGTGAGCGCGCCGGGCCGACGGCGGCGCGGGCGAGGCCCACGGCCGGGCCGACGGTGGCGGAGGGCATGGCCCGGGTGCGCCGGGAGGGCAGCCGCCCTGCCCTCTCTGTGGTCCCCGGCGCCCTTCCCGGATGCCCGCAGGCGCGGACAATGGGTGGGCAACCTCCGGCCCTTCGGAAGGAACCGCCGTGCACAGCCGTGACGCCCACTCCTCACACGACCTGGGCCGCGCGCGCGGCCACGCGGCCGGTGACCGCCCGTTGGCGCGTACCGGCGGGCCGGAGTCCCCCATGCACTCCTTGCAGAACTCCATGGGAAACAGGTCGGTGGTCCGCGCGATGTCCGCCCAGGAGACGGGGGACCGGCAGCAAGCGGGGCCCGTGACGCCCCTGCAGAGGGCGATGGGCTCCGCGCAGACGCAGACGCAGACGCAGACGCGGACGCAGACGCAGCCGGTGCAGAGGGCGGAGCTCAAGAACACGCCCGTGGGCGAGGCCGGGGGCTTCGGTGGCGCCCTCGACGCGGACGATGTCCGGCTGCTCGGCGAGGCCGCGGGCCGGGTCCACGAGATCATGGAGAAGGCGCAGGGCGCCGGCAAAGAGGTGCTGCTCTACATCGGCGTCGGCACCGGCAACCCCGCGGCCGCCTGGGGCAACCCCACCAGCGGCGGCACCGGCGGGATCACCGAGGCGGACCAGCAGTCCCCGGGCTTCCTCGCCGAGGCCGGGGCGGCGGGCTACACGGTCATCGCCGTCAACTTCAACGTCGGGGAGGGGAAGGCGATCTCCGAGACCGGTGGCGACGGCCCCGTGGTGAAGATGTCGGTGCCCGCCCGCTTTCCGCTCGACGCGGACGGGAAGAAGGCGGCGGAGGGCCCCGTGGGGGCGCTCCACGCGGCAGCCGGGGCGGCCAGCCGCTTCGCCATCATGAACGCCGTCACGCAGGCCGACTACCAGCCCCTGATCGACCTGGCCACCGCCAAGAAGCAGGGGCAGTCCGCCTACCTGAAGTCGTACATGCAGGACGGCAAGACCAGCGCGTTCTCCCCGATGAACAAGAAGAAGGGGATGTACTCCGAGGGCGGCAAGTTCGGCTCGATGGGCGATGTCTTCGCCGCGGACAAGCAGGACTAGGGCAACGGACCCCGCCGGAGCCGGCCGATCCCACGCGGATACGGGTCCGGGTCTCCTCACCGATACGGGTCCCCTCACCCGTCGGTGAGCAGGACCCGTACAGCTCACGCCTCCGGCGGTCCGGACGGCACCGCGTGGATCTCGACCGGCTCGTTGGTCGGTGCCCCGTCCGGGCCCGGAGCCGCGGAGACCTGGGCGGCGAACGCGATCGCCCGCGCCTCGTCCTTCACATCGATCACCCAGTAGCCGGCCAGGATCTTCTCGGCCCGGAAGTGAGGTCCGTCCGTCACCTCCGGGGCGCCGCCGGTCCGCGCGCGCACGGCCTTGGCGCCGCCCGGTCCGCCGAGCCCCTCGGCCTGGACGAACTCGCCGTTCTTCACGAGCTCGTCGTTGAGTCCGGTCATGTGCGCGTGCATCGCGCGCATGGTGTCCGGGGTGTAGGCGGCCATGTCGGCGTCCCAGGTCTCGCGGTTCCCGAAGAGCTGCACCATGTACTTCATGTCGTGACTCCCTTGTTCCGTCCGGGGGTGTTCCGGGTGTGTGAGGGGTTGACCGCTCCCGGCCCCGGAACTCATCGCACCCCGGGCGGACGGCGCTGTTCGTCAGACAGCGCCCTGGGACGGAAGCGACGGAAACGCCTTCTGCTAAAGCTGCTTGGACTGCTTGGACTGGACGACGGGGAACTTCACCCCGGTGAGGTCTTCGGAGACGGCCCACAGCCGCTGCTGGACGGCTACCTCGTACGACTCCGGGCTGGAGGTGACCAGCCGGGGGTGGCCCATGACCTCGTTGCGTCCGCCGGGACCGTAGTACTGGCCGCCGAGCGTGGCGGGGTCGGTGGCGGCGCGCAGGGTCGGCAGCGCGCCCATCGCCGGCGTCTGGGTGATCAGCGGCGCGAGAAAGTTGAGCGGAAGCCGGAAGGCCGCAGGGGTGTGGCGGGCGAGTTCGGTGCTGGACACGCCGGGGTGTGCGGCCACCGCGACGGTGGTGCCGTGGGTGGCGAGCCGGCGCTGGAGCTCGTACGTGAACATCAGGTTGGCCAGCTTGGACTGACCGTAGGCGGCGGACCGGCTGTACGACCGCTCCCACTGGAGGTCGTCGAAGTGGATCGCGGCCCGGATGCGGTGGCCGACGCTGCTGACCGTCACCACGCGCGAGCCGGGCACCGGCAGCATCAGGTCCAGCAGCAGCCCGGTGAGCGCGAAGTGGCCGAGGTGGTTGGTGCCGAACTGCATCTCGAAGCCGTCCCGGGTGGTCTGCTTCGGGTTGTACATCACGCCCGCGTTGTTGATCAGCAGGTCGAGCCGGTCGAGCCGGGACCGCAGCGCCGCCGCCGCGCTCCGGACGGAGTCGAGCGAGGTCAGGTCCAGGGCCTGCACGGTCACGTCGCCGGTCATACGGGCCGCGGCCTGCTCGCCCTTCTCGACGTCGCGCACGGCGAGCACCACGGACGCCCCGCGCTCGGCGAGCGCCTTGGCGGTCTCGTACCCCAGTCCGGTGTTGGCCCCGGTCACCACGGCCACCCGCCCGCGCTGGTCCGGAACATGCGCCGTCGTCCACTTCTCGCCCATGTCAGGCTCCCCACCCATCAGTTAACGTACCGAAGGTATCTTGTGTCGGCGACGTTAAAGTACTTCCGGTACGTTGTCAACGTACCGGCGGTACTTAAGTTAGGCTGGTGACCGTGACTTTCCAGCGGGCGCGAACCGAAGAGCAGCGGGAGATCCGCCGGCGGGCGATCCTCGACATGGCGTCGGCGATGCTCGACGAGATGCCCGTGGCCGCGGTCACCCTCAACGAACTCAGCCGCCGGGTGGGCCTGGCCAAGCCGAACGTGCTGCGCTACTTCGAGTCCCGCGAGGCGGTGCTGCTGGAGCTGCTGGACCGCTTCCTGCGGGAGTGGCTGACAGAGCTGGAAGGCGAGCTGGCCGCCGGCGTCGACAAGGATCTGCCCATGGAGGAGCGGGCGGTGGCGGTGGCGGAGATCCTCGGCCGCTCACTCTCCGGCCAAGTGGTGCTGTGCGATCTCTTCGGCGCACAGGGCAGCGTCCTGGAACACAATGTCTCCGTCCAGGTCGTGGCGCGCTTCAAGCGCGCCTCCCTGGACCGCCTGACCACCATGACCACCCTGATCCGGACGTACCTGCCGGAGCTGGGCGAGAACGCGACGCTGTTCAGTCTGCAGGCCGTGGTCATGGCCGGCGCGCTGTCGGTGTACAGCACACCCCCGCCCAGCCTGCGGGCGGCCTACGAGGCCGAGCCCGACCTGGCCCGCCTCCACCTGGAGCTGAAGGGCTCCTTGAAGCAGGCCCTGACCGCAACGCTCCTGGGCGTACTGCCTCGCCGCTGACCCGCCGCTGACCCGCCACTGCCCCGCCGCTGCCCGCGCTGACCTGATCCGCGTCGCACCGGACGGGCCACGGCCTCCGCGGGTCGGGCGCGGCCGTCCCGGACACGCCCGCCACCCGCTCACTCTCTTCTCGACCGCGGCGCTCGCTTCTCCACTGCGGCGCTCGCGAAGAGGAATTTCTCCGTCCGGGTATTTCCCGTTCCCTCAGCGGACATTTCCGACGGCTGTCGGCCGTACGGAACCGGCGTAATTCCTGGTGTGCCCGATGAGCCAGTTCCCGGGAAGTTCCCTGCCGAGTGCCAGCCGCATACCGAGGGCCGTGGCCTCCTCCGCCGACGCCGGATTCTGTCCCGTGACCAGGTTTCCGTCCCGTACGACATGAGGCGTGAAGGGCTCGCCCGACTCGTAATGCGCGCCCCGCTCGCGCAGCGCCTCGTCCAGGAAGAACGGCACGGTGGCGGCCAGCCCCGCCGCCTCCTCCTCGGCCCGGGAGAAACCGGTCACCCTGCGCCCCGCGACCAGCGGGGCACCCTCGGGCGTACGGGCCGCCAGCAGGCCCGCCACGCCGTGGCAGACCGCGACCACCACACCGCCCCCGGCGTGGAAACGCGTCAGGAAGTCGGCCAGGCGCGGGTCCTCGGGGAGGTCGAGCATGGCGCCGTGGCCGCCCGCGATCAGCACGATGCCGAAGTCGGCGGTCCCGTAGTGGTCGGCCGTCGTCGTCGCGGCGAGGCGTTCGCGCACCGTGGCGTCGTCGAGGAAGAGGCGTTGCGGCAGGTCGGAGCGGTCGACGCCGCCGATCTGCGGGGTGCCTTCGCGGGTGCCCGCGAAGGCGAAGTCCCAGCCGGCGGCGAGCAGGGCGCGCCAGGGGTACGCGGCCTCGGGCAGCCAGAAGCCCGCCTGACGGCCGCTGGGCAGCCGGGCGACGCTGCTCACCACGATCAGCCCGCGCCGCGCCGGCCCCGCTCCGCTCACGGGTCCCTCTCCGCTCGCCGGCCCCGCTCCGCTCTCTCCGGGCTCTTTCATATCCATTCCATTCTCCGAAGGGAGCTCACCGTAACGAATAGCTTCCATGAAGTTCTCTATGGGGGCAATCGAACAGATTATTTGGCGGCCGGGATTCCCGGTGCCTACATTCGGTGAACGGAATCGCACACGGAAATGGAGAACGGTAATGGCCAAAAAGGTTCTGTTCGCGCTCACGAGCCATGGCGCCCTCGGCGACACCGGCCGGCCCACCGGCTTCTACGTCCCCGAGGTGGCCCACCCCGCCGCCCTGTTCCGCGCGGCGGGGTACGAGATCAGTTACGTCTCCGTCCAGGGCGGCGCCCCGCCGCGTGACGGGGTCGACCCCGACGACCAGGTGCAGGCCGACTTCCTCGCCGACCCCGACACCGCCGCCGCGCTCTCCACCACGGCCGCGCCCGGTGAGCTGTCCGCCGACGACTACGACGCCGTCTTCTACGCGGGCGGCCACGGCGCGATGTGGGACCTGCCCGGCTCGGAGGAGCTGGCCGCGCTGGCCGCCGGGGTGTACGAGCGGGGCGGTGTCGTCGCCGCCGTCTGCCACGGTCCTGCCGGGCTGGTCAACATCCGGCTGGGGGACGGTTCGTACCTGGTGGAGGGCAAGCAGGTCTCGACGTTCACCAACGAGGAGGAGGCGGCGGTCGGGCTGGCCGAGGTCGTGCCGTTCCTGCTGGAGAGCAGGCTCGCGGAGCGCGGCGCGAAGATCACCAAGGCGGGCAACTTCGCCGAGCACGCCGTCGCCGACCAGCGGCTGGTCACCGGCCAGAACCCGGCCTCGGCGCTGCGGGTCGCCGAGCTGGTGGTCGAGCAACTGGAGGCGCTCACCGTCTGACCCGCCCCGTCCCGCCGGCCGGAGGAACCGGAGGAACCGGAGGAAACTCAGGACCTCAGGAACCCAGGACCCAGGACCCAGGACCCGGGAACGGGCGCAAGTCGACACGCGCTCCCCCATGCAAGTGGCCGCTTCTCGTGCTCTCGGGCACGAGAAGCGGCCATACGTACGTATTCGCCGCGCCCTTACGGGTGTTTTCCGCCGACCGGACTGCGCGATCGCGACATGTCGCGCAGCATGGACACCAGACACCCGGCCTCCCCCGCCCACCCCGCTGAGTGTCGGCACTGTCGACCGACGAGTACGACCACCACCCCGCCGAGCACCGCGCGGGGCGAGCGCACAGGGGGACGGCCTTGACCATGGCGGTACAACTGAGCTGGCTGCGGACGTTCGTGACCGTCTACCGCCTGGGCTCCTTCACCAAGGCGGCCCAGCGGCTCGAACTCTCCCAGCCCACCGTGACCCACCAGATCCGCAATCTGGAACGGGAGCTGGGCAAGTCGCTCTTCGAACGCATCCCGCAGGGCGCCCTCCCCACCCCCGCCGCCGAGACCCTGTTGCGCGAGGTGCAGGGCCCGGTCGACGCGCTCGGCACGGTGGTGGAGCGCCACTTCGGCGGCGCCCCCGACGGCCATCCGCTCTTCGTCGGCGGGCCGGTGGAGCTGATCACCTCGCGCGTCCTGCCCGCGGTCAGTGACCTCGTCGCCGACGGGCTGCGCCTCACCTTCGGTTTCGGCCTCGCGGACGACCTGCTGGGGCGGCTGATGAGCGGGGACTTCGACCTCGTCCTGTCGACCGTACGGCCCCGGCTGCGCGGCATCACCGCCACGACGCTGGTGGACGAGGAGTTCGCGCTCCTCGCCTCCCCGGAGCTGGCGAAGGACATCCCCCTCGACCGGCTCACGGAGAAGGAGGGTCCGGCCGTCCTCGCCAAGTACCCGCTGATCGCGTACGCCGAGTCCCTGCCGATCATCCGCCGCTACTGGCTCACGGTCTTCGGGTTACGGCCGACCGCGACGCCCTCCCTCGTCGTACCGGATCTGCGCGGGGCGCTCGCCGCGGTGAAGTCGTCGGCGGGCATCTCCGTACTCCCCAGCTATCTGGCCGCCGAGGAGCTGGTGCGCGGTGAGGTCGTCAAGCTGCTGGAGCCCGAACTCCCGCCCATCAACACCTTCTACCTCGCCACCCGGGACGGGGATCTCGGCCGTACGGACCTGTCCCTGCTCCACGGCCAGCTCCTCATGAAAGCCCGCCTGTGGATGTGACGGCCTTTCCCCGCGCCCGCCTGTTACTCTTCGCTGCCAATTGATCGCGCAGCGTTGTCAAGGGGAGTGTGTGTGAAGGTCGCCTGCGTCGGCGGCGGGCCCGCCGGACTGTACTTCTCGATCCTGATGAAGCGGCAGGATCCGTCCCACGAGATCACCGTCTACGAACGGAACCCGGCCGGTTCGACCTACGGCTGGGGGGTGACCTACTGGGGCGGCCTCATCGAGAAGCTGCACACCCACGACCCCGAGTCCGCCCGTACCATCAGCGAGCGTTCGGTCCGCTGGAGCGACGGGATCGCGCACGTGGGCGACCTCACGACCGTCCACCACGGCGACGAGGGCTTCGGCATCGGCCGCCGCGAACTGCTGGACATCCTCGCCGAGCGCGCCGTGGAGCTGGGCGTACACATCGCGTACGAGCACGAGATCACCGTCGGCCCCGACGACCCCGAACTGGCCGACGCCGACCTCGTCGTGGCCTGCGACGGCGTCAACAGCGGCCTGCGCGAGCGGCACGCCGACCACTTCGGTACGGAGGCCACGCCCGGCCGGAACAGGTACATCTGGCTCGGCACCACCAAGGTCTTCGACTCCTTCACCTTCGCCTTCACGGAGACCGGGCACGGCTGGATCTGGGCGTACGGCTACGGGTTCAGCGAGCGGCACAGCACCTGCATCGTCGAGTGCTCCGAGGCGACCTGGAAGGGCCTCGGCCTCCACGAGACCGACGAGGCCGCCACCCTGGCCCTGCTGGAGAAGCTGTTCGCCGTACCGCTGGACGGACACGGCCTCATCGGCCGGGCCGACTCCGGCGGCGGCCCGGCGCAGTGGCGCACCTTCCGCACCCTCACCCACCGCACCTGGTCCCGTGACCGCCTCGTCCTGATGGGCGACGCCGCGCACACCACGCACTACTCCGTCGGCGCCGGCACCACCCTCGCGCTGGAGGACGCCATCGCCCTGGCGGGCGCGCTGCGCGACCACCCGGAGCTGCCGACCGCCCTCGCCCGCTACGAGCGCGAACGCCGGTCCGCGCTCCTGCCCGTGCAGAGCGCGGCCCGCTACAGCGCGCGGTGGTACGAGAACCTGACGCGCTACATCCACCTCCCGCCCGCGCACATGTTCGCCCTCCTCGGCCAGCGCCACTCCCCACTGCTTCCCTACGTCCCGCCCGCGCTCTACTACCGCCTCGACCGCGCGGCGAGCCGCGTAACGGCCCTGCGCACCCTCAAACGCCGCCTGGGCCCGAGGCTCGCGCGAGTGCTCGCCCGCGCTCAGCAGGTCGTACGGAAGGGCAGGCCGGGGAGGTAGGTGCGCCAGGCGGCGGGGGACAGCCCGCCCCCGGCGCGGGTGCAGACCGTTTCGGCGGTGTGGGGCAGGCCGAGGTCGTACGTGCGCAGGGTCCGGCGCGGTGTCGTGACATGGAGGCGTCCGGCCGGGCCGTGGCCGGTGAAGGCCAGGGCCAGGACCGGGCCTTCCGCCGGGGGGAGCGGTGCGCCGCCTGAGCCGGGGGACGAGGTGTCCCAGAGGCGCAGGGAGCCGTCCGGGCCGCCGACGGCGACCGTGCGGCTGTCGGGCGAGAACGCGAGCGACGTCCGGGCGAGCCCCGACACCCCGGGGGTCAGTACGGCGAGCCGTCGCCGGCCGTCGCCGTCCCACAGGGTGACTCGACCGCCCTGGTCGGCCATGGCGAGACGGCGGCCGTCCGGGCTGAAGGCCGCCGCCACGGCATGGCTCTCGCCGCGTGTGACGCGCCGCGCCCGGCCCGACGACGGGTCGATCAGATTCCCCTCGTCGGTGAGGAGCCGGCCGTCCGGCGCCGTCGCGACGAGCGAACTGTCCCGGGCGCGGTACAGGGTGGACCAGGCGGCGGATCCCGGGGCCAGCGACCGCCGTTCGAGGGTGGAGGAGGTCGAGGAGGAGCGGGCGACCGTCACGGAGCGGGCGTCGAGGGCGATGCCGATCACATCATCGACGCGCAGCCGCCGGCCGGCCGGATGGATGGTGAGGGCCGAGGGGCCGGAGGCGTACGCGAAGGTGCGGCTGTCCGGGCCGAACGCCATGACACGGTCGCAGTCGTCGCACGTCGGCCCCGGGAGAGTGGCGAGCGGGCGGCCGGTCGCGGTGGAGCGGAGCCGGACCTCGTACCGCCGCCCCGGGTGCGCGGTGGCGAGGGTGGAGCCGTCCGGGCTGTAACGGGCCGTGGTGGCGGCATCCCCGCCGGGGTCGCCCGGGCCGAGTGCGCCGTCCAGTGCGCCGTCGAGGGAGAACGAGCGGATGGCCAGGGCCGGTTCCGTGCCCTCCTCGTACCGCAGCACCCGGCGCGGGACGTCGAGGGTGAGGTGGTGCGGGCCTGCCCCGGCCGCCGGACGGCGGAACACCGGGGACGACGGGTCGGCGGTCCGCCAGACCAGGACCTCGTCCGGCGTGAGGGTGGCCACGTACGCGCCGTCCTGGCTGAAAGCGGACTCGGTCACCCCGGCGGCGGGGATACGGGGCCGCTCCCGGCCGGTGCGTACGTCCCAGGCACGCACCCCGGTCCCGAGGTCGAAGGCGAGGGCCCGGCTGTCGGGGGTGAAGAGGAACGCGTCCACGTCGCACAGGCCGGGGGCGGCGGTCCAGGGGGTGCGCAGCGCACGGTGCTGGCGGATGTCCCACACCTGGAGCGGGCCGGTGTCCGGGCAGAAGGCGAGCAGGCGGCGGTCGGGGCTGACGGTGAGGCCGTGCGCGCTCCCGCCGGCGCTCGGCAGCGAGGCCAGGAGCCGGCCCGTACGGAGGTCCCAGAGCTGGACGGTGTCGTGGCGGGTGCTCTGGAGGGCGAGGCTCCGGCCGTCCGGTGCGAAGCCTCCCTCGAAGTCGCCGGTGTACGGGTTCTCCGCCGTGGCGAAGGGACGGAACGCCGGGCCCGTCGGCCGCCCGGCGGCCAGGTCCCACAGCCGGACCCCCTGCCGCGTCCGGACGGCGGCGCTCCTGGTGTCGGGGCTGACCTCGACGACGCGGTCCGCGTACGCGCCCAGGCCCGGGTACGCGGGCAGCCTGCGCCGGGTGGCCACGTCCCAGCGCTCCGTACGGTCGGGGCCGAGCACGGTGAGGGTGCGGCCGTCCGAACTGACACGGCGCCAGACGGTGTTGTCCTCGTTGGGGAGGAACTCCGCACGGGGCGAGGGGAAGACGTCCAGCTCCCGCTGGGCCGACGCCCCGTACAGCGCCTCGCGGGTCTCCGGCAGATCCGCGATCCGCCACGCCGCCACGCTCAGCCGCAGGGCGGTGCGCGGATCGGAGCCGCGCACCGCCTCGGCCACGGCGGCGATCCGCCGGGCCTCCGCCTCCTGGGCCCTGCGGCCTGCGGTCCGGCTCTGCTGCCAGGCCAGCAGCCCGGCGACGACGGCCAGGCAGAGCAGGACGGACAGGCCGGCGGTCAGGCCCCGCAGGCGGCGCGTCGTACGGACGGCGGTGCGGCGGGCGCGGTCGTGGGCCGCGAGGGAGGCGGCGAGGAACGAGCCCTCCAGCGTGGTGAGTTCCGGTGCCGTGGGGTGCGTACCGTCGGTGCCGGCCGCGACGAACGTCTCGCGGGCCGAGGTGAGTTGGCTGCCCCGCAGGAGGGCGCCGTCGTCCCGGCCCAGCTCGTCCCACGTGCGCGCGGCCTCGGCGATCCTGCGGTGCAGCCGCAGCTTCTCGCGGTCCTCCTCGATCCAGGCCCCCAGCCGGGGCCAGCCGGTGATCAGCGCCTCGTGGGAGAGCCGTACGGTGTCGGCCTCCGCGGTCAGCAGCCGCGCCCGTACCAGCCGTTCCAGCACCGGGGCGGTGTCCTCGGCGGCGGATTCCCGGAGTTCGGCGAGGGGGACGGGGCGCCCGGTGTCCTGGGTGCCGTCGCCGGGGGATATGAGCCGCAGCAGCAGGCGGCGGGCCGTCTCCGCCTGCCGGGGCGTGAAGCCGGTGAAGACCCGCTCCGCGGTGTGCGCGACGGCTCCGCGCATACCGCCGATCGCCTCGTAGGCGGCGAGCGTGAGCGTACGGCCGCGCCGCCTGCGCCACACCTCCAACAGCGCGTGCGACATCAGCGGCAGCCCGCCCGGCTCGCCCGCGACATCGGCGACGACGCGGGCCGTCAGGGCCCGTTCGACGACCAGCCGGCGCGCCTGCGCGGGGCCCACGATCGCCTCGCGGAGCTGCTCGGGGGACATCGGGCCCAGCAGCAGGGTGGACGCGCGCAGCGCGTCGGCGAGCGCCGGGTGCTCGGCGCACCGGCCGTAGAAGTCCGCGCGTACGGCGACGACGACACGCAGCCGGGACCCGGCGTCGCGGGCGGTCAGCAGCAGATCGATGAACTCGGCCCGTTCGGCGGCATCGTGGCAGAGGGTGAAGACCTCCTCGAACTGGTCGACCACGACCACCGCGTCGCCCTCGACGGCGGGCGGGAGGAAGAGCTTTCCGTGCGTGGCGGCCGGGTGTTCGCCCGGGGTGAGGATACGGATGACGGCCGGGGCAGGGTCGTCCGTCGCCGTACGGGTGCGGTCGTCCGGTGCCGTACGGGTGCGGAGCGCCGGGACGAGACCGGCGCGCAGCAGGGAGGACTTGCCGCTGCCGGAGGCTCCGACGAGGGCCGCGAAGCGGCGCCCCGCGAGCAGTCCGGTCAGTGCGGCGGTCAGCTCGTCCCGTCCGTGGAACGGCGCGCCGGACTCGATGCGCGCCAGCCCGGGGTAGGGGCCGTCCGTACCGTCGTCACCGCTGCCACCGGCGGCTTCCGCGGCCTCCGTGGTCTCCGCGTCCAGCGCCGTGCGCGCCGCGTTCCAGCGGCGTTCCCAGTGCGCCGGGTCGCCGCCGCAGGCCGCGGCGTACGCCAGGGCGACGGGGAGCGTCGGCAGCCGTGCGCCCGCGGCGGCGGACGAGAGGGTCGGCGCGGAGTACGGACCCTGCCCGGCCATCGACCGGTAGGTGGGGCCGCCCGCCGCGCGGCGGAGCGCGCGCAGCTCGTCCGCGAACCGGCGTACCGCTCCGGCCGCCGGATCCAGTGGCTTCTCAGGACGCCCCATCCGCTCTCCCCCGTCCGGCCCGTCTCCCGCGGTTCACGGTAGGTGGCCGCCGGCCTCGCGGGCGAACGGGATTGATAGGCGCTTCGAACGGGGCCTGACCATCAACACGACCGGCCGTTCGACTGGGGACAACGCCGCACGGAGGACGCCGTACGACCTGCTCCGCGCGCCCCTTCCGGTGAACGGAGCCCGTCATTTCCTCCCTCGTCCGCGCCCTGCCCCCGTCGTCGTCCTCGCCATGCCCGTCGCCTTCGTCGCTTCCTGTGGCGCGGCCGTGGGAACGGGTCCGTACCGTCACCGCGGTGCCCTTCGTGGTCGCGCTCGCCCTGGGGCTCTGGGGCATCGGCCGCCAGGGCACGCTGTGGGGCGACGAGGCGGTCACGTACGACATGGCGCACCGTGACCCCGCGCGGATCTGGCACACCGCGGGGACCATCGACGCCGTGCACGGGCTGTACTACCTGTTCATGCACGCCGTCCTCGGCCTCTGGGACGGCGGTCCGGCCGCGCTGCGGTTGCCGTCCGTCCTGGCCGTGGCGGCGGCAGCGGCGGGCGTGGCCCGGATCGGCCACCGGCTCGCGGGGCCGCGCGCCGGGCTGCCGGCGGGGCTCGTCCTCCCGCTGCTCCCCGTGGTCCAGCGGTACGCGCAGGAGGGCCGTTCCTACGCGCTGGTCTGCGCGCTGGCGACCTGGGCCACCTGGCTGCTGCTGACATGCCTGGCACGGCCCACGCGGTCCCGGTGGACCGGGTACGCGGCGGTGACGCTGACCGCCTGCCTGCTCCACGAGTTCGCCGTCCTGGTCCTGCTCGCGCACGGCGTCACCGTGTTCCTCTCCGTACGGTTCTCCGGGCTGCCCCGGTCCACGGCCCGCGCGTGGGGCGTCGCGGCGGGCTGTGTCACGGCCGGGGTGCTGCCTCTCGCGGTCTTCAGCACCACACAGGCGGCCCAGGTCAACTGGATCGGCGGGCCCGGCGTGCGGGAGGTGGCGGCGTTCGCGGGGGTGACGGCGCTGGGGCTGGTCCTGGCGCGGGTCGTCGCACGCCGCCCGGCGCGCGGCGCGGACATGACGGGCGGTGGGGTCGGAAAGAGGGACGGAGAGGGAGGCGGGTATCGGCCGAGCCTGCCGGCGCTGGCGCTGCCGCTCCTCATCCTCCCCACGGTGCTGCTCATGCTGATGACACCGGTGCGTCCCCTCTATGTCGACCGGTACGTCCTCTTCTCGTCCGTCGGTCTCGCGCTGCTGGCCGGCGCGGCGCTCGCCGGGGCCCGCAGGGCGGTGGCCTGGGGGGCGGCGCTGGTGGCGCTGGCCGCGCTGGTCCCCGTAACGCTCCATCTGCGGACCCCGGAGAGCCGGCAGAACGATGTCGTCGCCGTGGCGCGCGCCGTGGAGCGGGACGCCGAGCGGGGGGACGGGCTGCTCTTCATGCCCGCGCGGCGGCGCGTGTGGACCTTCGTGCGTCCCGAGTCGTTCCGCGGGCTGACCGATCTCGCCCTCGAACGGTCACCGGCGGCGTCGGACACCCTCTACGGCCGGGAGTTGCCGCCCGAGCGCATCCGGGAGCGCATCCTGTCGCGGACGCGGATCGTCACGGTCCACGATCTGGCGGGCGAACCGCTGGACGACACCGCGCAGGAGGAGATGAAGCGGGCCACGCTCCGTACGTACTTCGAGGAGTGCGGTCCCGGCCGCCGGGTCACCCAGGCGGTGATCACGGTGTACGCGCGCCCCGGTGCGTGCTGAACCGAACGGTCCGTACGTGCGTACAACCTGCCAGAGTGGCCGAAAGCGAGCGCAACCTTTATGGATCATTCGTAATCGGGCAACCGGGACGGATGGGGGTGAGTCCTACCCCGTGAAGGTGCCACCGGGAGCATCCGGCGGCACGGGGGAATGCAACGGGGGGTTGAACCTTGTCCGAGACCATCATCGGCGCGCCCGAAAACGGGGCCGTCACGGGAACCAGCACCGTCGCTCAGCCGCACGCCGCCGCCGAATCCGGCGGGCTCACGCCCTTCCTGGACCGGCTGCGCGTGCCGCAGACGCTCCGGCCCGGGAGCGGTCCCGAGAGGATCGAGCTGAAGTCGACCTGGGTGCGGCTGCACGCGCAGATGGCGCCGACCCATGTCTTCGCCTACAACGGGCAGTTCCCCGGTCCCACGATCGAGGTGGACAGCGGGCAGCGGGTCCACATCGCCTGGACCAACCGCATCAAGAACGCCCCGTACCCGGTCGCGGCCGGGGAGGCGCCCACCGTCAACGGGTCGGCCGTGCCGTACGCGCCGCCGGGCCGGGGCGACGGGTTCGTGGAGATCAAGGAGGTGGCCGACCTCCCCGCCTGGTCCGTGACCCATCTGCACGGCGCCGAGACCGGCGGCGGCAACGACGGCTGGGCGGAGAACGCGGTCGCGTACAAGGACGCGCAGCTCTCCGAGTACCCGAACGAGCAGCCCGCCACCACGCTCTGGTACCACGACCACGGCATGAACATCACCCGGTGGAACGTCTTCGCCGGGCTCGTCGGGATGTATCTGATCCGCGACGAGGAGGAGGCGGCGCTGCATCTGCCGAGCGGGAAGTACGAGGTCCCGCTGATCCTGACCGACCGTAACTTCGAGACGGACGGACGGGGGCGGCCCACCGGGCAGTTGCTGCACAAGGTGCGCCGGGCGGCGGACGCGCCGAACGCGGAGTCGGGGAAGTACGTCACCCTGCCGTTCACCGGTCCGTACAACCTGGTCAACGGGGTGGTGTGGCCGTACCTCGACGTGGAGCCCCGCTGGTACCGCTTCCGGCTGCTCAACGCCTCCAACGCCCGGATCTACAACCTCGCCCTGGTCGACGAGGAGAACCGGCCGGTGCGCGGCGCGATCCGGCAGATCGGCTCCGACGGCGGGCTGCTGCCCCGCCCGGTCCCGGTGGAGTACGACGAGACGGCGCTGCGCGGGCTGTCCATCGCGCCCGCCGAGCGGATGGACCTGCTGATCGACTTCCGCGCGCTGCGCGGGAAGAAGGTGCGCCTGGTCAATGTCGGCGGACAGCCGGCGGGGCTGCCCGACCCGGCGCGGGACGTGCTGTTCCCGCAGGTCATGGAGTTCCGGGTGGGGGCGGTGCCGGTCGCCGACCGGTTCGTCCTGCCGTCCGTCATCTCCTCGTCGTTCCGCCGGCTGACGCATGACACCCCGCACGGCCACCGGCTGGTCGTGCTCAGCGCGCCCGGTACGAAGGGCGGCGGCGGCCACCCGGAGATCTGGGAGATGGTCGAGGTCACCGACGGTTCGGCGGCGCCGGGGCAGGACGGGGTGATCGCGCTCCTCGGCGAGGACGAGTCGGTGCCGAAGATCTACCGGCGGATCTCCAGGACCTTCGACGACGGGCTCGGGTTCAAGGTCGCGCACGGCGACTACGAGCTGTGGAGCCTGCTCAACCTCGGTGGCCCCACGCACCCCATGCACATCCACCTGAGCGAGTTCCAGGTGCTGGAGCGTGAGGTGTACGACGTGACGGGCTTCAGCCCCGGGGGCGCGACGACCACCTCGCCGATCCGGTACACCGGGGCGAACCCGGTCCCGGACAACGAGCAGGGCTGGAAGGACGTGTTCCAGGTGCGGCGCGGCGAAATGGTCAAGGTCATGGGCCAGTTCACCGGGGCGCACGGTCGGTTCATGTACCACTGCCATCTGCTGGAGCACGAGGACATGGGCATGATGCGGCCGTTCACCGTCATGCCCCGGGAGGTGCTGGTCTTCGACCATCACCAGCCGGGTCACGGCGGCCACTGACACCACGTCCACACCGGACGGCGCATCGGCGCCGGGCGCTGCTGCCCACCCCCGTGAGGCAGCGGCGCCCGGCGCTTTCGCGATCCGGGGCCGTTGTTGTCGTACCGGCGAGGACGATCCTGTAGGTGAGGCGCGCGGAAGTCAACTATCGTGGATTAACGGTTCTGGTGGAGGCGGAGGTTCACGGTTTCTTCTGGCTTTTGCCCCGAATTTTCACAACGATCGTGTAAATCGATCGGGTGGTGAGATCCCCGCCGAGGGCCGAAGAGTTCTATAGTCCGACCCATGGCCACCACCGATTCTCCACACTCAGAAGCGTCGGCCCCCCGTCCCGGCGAGGGTGGGGAGACGGCGTCGTCGGAGCCCCTGGACTTCGCGGCCCGCTTCCGGCGTGTGATCTCGGTGATATACCCGAAGGACCTGGGCCGTCCCTGGCGCGACTCGGAGATCGCCGAGGGGACGGGGCTGAGCGGCACGTACATCGGCAACCTCCGCAAGGGCACCCAGAAGCCCAGCCTGGAGAACGCGGTGAAGATCGCCAAGTTCTTCGGCGTCCCGCTGGACTACTTCAGCGACTCCGCCACCGCCCAGGCCGTGGAGCGTGACCTGCGGAAGATCGAGGCGTTGCGGGACGCCCGGGTGGAGCGCATCGCGATGCGGGCGGCCGGGCTGCCTCCCGCGATGCAGGACGCGGCCCTTACGGTGGTGGAGCAACTGCGCAAGGCGGTCGGGCTGCCCCACGGTCATACGGAGGACCGGTCCGACGATCGTCAGGACGACCGGTCGGATGTTCGGTCCGATGTCCGCTCCGACGACCGTCAGGACGGCCGGTCCGACGGCCGGTCCGACGGCCGGTCCGACGGCCGGTCGGCTGTCCGGTCCGACATCCGTCACGACGTCCGTTCCGAGGAGTGAGCGACAGCGGGCGGACCCCTCTGGGACACTGGCGCCTTGCCGGAACGGGCGCCGACGCCGAGGCCGATGGGGAGAGCGTGGGAGATCTTGGGCGAACCCGCCGCCGCATGCGGGCCATGGTCAGAGAGCTGGATCTGCCGAGGACACGCACCGTCGAGGAGCTCTGTACGGCGGTCGCCGACCGGACCGGCCGCCAGGTCCGGCTGGTGCCGCGCCGGATGCGGGTGGGGGAGCCCTCCGGGTTCGTGGAGCGCCGGGCCGACGCCGACTTCGTCCACTTCGAGCAGGAGACCTCGTCCCTGCACCAGGCCCACATCATCTGCCACGAACTCGCCCACCTCCTGTGCGGGCACCTCGCCGAGGCGCCGTCCGCCGACGAGGAGGCGGCCGAGGTGGACCTGCCCACCCTCGATCCCGACCTGGTCAGGCTGGTCCTCGGCCGCTCGCACTACGACGAGGCGGCCGAGGAGGAGGCGGAGATCCTGGGCGCCGAGCTGACGCGTACCCTCGTACTGGCCCCCGGCGCCGGGACGACATCCCAACTCGCGCCGGCGATGGAACACCGCAAAGGACAGCATGTCTGACATACGGGCACATACGGGCACGGGATGTCAGGCATAGCTGACATATCCCACATAGGTGCGGCAGGACCGGCTCTCGGGGCGCCGCCGATACCCGAGGCGCCGTTCAATCTCGTCTACCTCGGCATCGGTACGGTCGCCTGGGTCGTCGCCGCCCTGAAGATACGGGCCTGGCGCCGCGACCCGAGCCCGGGACTGCTCGTCGTCGCCCTGTCGATCGCCTCGCCGGCGACCGCGTTCGTCGTCGCCGCCCCGGTCGTCTACCGGCTGGTCGACCGGCTCGCGCACCGCCCCAATCTGGCCACGCTCTTCGTCTATCTCGGCATCATGGGGTTCTCCGCCGCCGCCGTGGTGCTGGCGCGGATGTGGACCCCGCCCGAGGACCGCGTCGACGCGCGGGTGTGGGACGAGGCCACCGTGGAGACCTGGCGTCCGGTACGGGTCCGCCTCATCGTCTTCGCGATCCTGGTCGCCGCGATGATCGTGCTCTTCTTCGTGGGCGGGGCCACGAGCCCGGAGACCCCGCTCACCTTCGACACCACCTTCGCCACGAACCCGTCGATCGTGCTCTTCCTCGTCCTCTACCAGGGCCTGTTCGGCTTCGCGCTGATCGACATCGGCCGCGTCTGCCTCCGGCACGCCGCCGGACTGCCGGACGGTCCGCTGCGCCGGGGGATCGGGCAACTCGCCGTCGGGGCCTTCGTCGCCTGCGGATACGGCGTCTGCAAACTCGTCGCCATCGGTACCGCCGCCGCCGGGATCACCGGTACGGAGTGGCTGAGCACCGCCCTCGGCCCGGCGTTCGCCGCGCTCGGCGCCGTCCTCATCACCATCGGGTTCGCCGGGCCCGCCGTCGCCGCCTGGATCCGCAGGCGCCGCGACTACCAGGCCCTGCGCCCGCTGTGGGACCTCGTCTACCGGGCGGACCGGCGGCTCGCCCTGGAGGCGCCGCCGTCCGCCTGGACCGAGCGGCTGGCCGTACGCGACCTGGAGTGGCGCACCGCGCGGCGCGGACTGGAGATACGGGACGGCCAGTTGACGCTGCGCCCCTGGGTCACCCCCGCCGTGGTCCCCGCCGCGACCGCGCTCGCCGAGCGGGACGGTCTTGACGACGCCGACCGGGCGGCGCTGATCGTGGCCACCGCCCTGCGCGGCGCCGTGGAGGCGCTGAACGCGGGGACGCCGCCGCGCCCCCGCGAGGACCAGGCCCCACTGCCGGGGCTGGACGCGGAACCGGTGGAGGAGCGGGCGCATCTCGTACGGGTCGCCCGCCATCTGTACGCGCCGCTGACCGGCGAGGCGCTGGCCGCCGCCACGGCGACGGAGTGAGTGAGTGAGTGAGGATGACGGAGATCCACGGGACGGACGGGACGCGGGCGCTGGGGGATGCTCCTGGTACGGGTGACGCCTTCGCACGGCTCGTGCTGGAGACGATGCCCGAGGAGTCCCGCGTCGGGCTCACCCTGGGCTTCGTCCGCACCTTCGGCATTCCCGGCATCGCCCGGGTCCTGCACTCCACGGGCCGGATGACCGACGAGCCGCGCGGCCGGGCCAAGGCGACCGGGGTGGCCATGTTCGCCCTGATCGGCCAGGGGGTGGCGAGCACCGAGGGCCGGCGGATCGTCGAGGGGCTGCGCCGGATCCACGACCGGCCCGACATCACACCCGAGTTGATGCGGTACGTCCTGGCCTGCTTCACCGTCTGCCCGCTGCGCTTCATCGACGACCACGGCCACCGCGCGGTGACGGACGAGGAGCGGGACGCGGCGTACGCCTTCCACGTCAGCCTGTCCGAGGCGCTCGGTCTGTCCGAGGACGCCGCCGACGCGGATACGGAGGGTACGGCTCCGGGCGGCGCGGGGCTGGCCGGTGTCGAGCGCTGGATGCGCGCGTACGAGAGCCGTCACTTCGCGCCGAGCCCCGAGGGCGGCGCGCTCTGGGCGGCCACCAGCAAGGGGCTGCTGGCGGCCCGGCTGCCCCGGCCCCTCGCCGCGCTCGCCCCGGCGGTGGCCGCCTCGCTCCTGGACCGGCCGCTGCGTACGGCACTGCGGGTACGCCGCGCGCCCGCGCCCGTACGGGCCCTGGTCACGGCGGCCCTGCGCGCCAGGGCCCGCGCCCGCCGGCGCCGTACCGCCCGTACGACCGCCTGACGGACATCACGGGCCTGACGGCGCGGTGGACGGGGAAGCCCACCGCGCCGCGCCTACGACCCGCCCTGACGGATCAGGAAGCAGTGCAGGCCCCGACGGTGGGGGCCGACCACTCCCCGTTCGCCATGACCGTGAAGCCGAAGCTCGTCGCCGCCCCGGCCGCCAGTGTGCCGTTGCCGTTCGGCCTCATCGTCATGACGTTGCCGCCGCTGTCCCAGGAGGGGGTGCCGTTCCAGGTCGTGGAGACCTTCTGCGGCGCGCGTACGGTCACCCCGACCGTCCAGTTGGTGATGGCCGAACTCCCCGCCGTCACCGTCACCTTGCCGTTGAAGCGGTCGCCCCACCGCTCCGTCTCGGAGTACGTCGCGGTGCATGCCTGACTCCCTCCGCCGCCCCCGCCACCGCTGGAGCCGCCGAGTGCCGTCAGCACCGAGGTGTACGCGGGCTTCTTCGCGTAGTTGCCGTCGAACAGCAGCGGCGTACCGCTCGCCCGCCACGAGTACTTGTCGGTCACGCCCCACACCGTGATGCCGGTGCAGCGGGAGACGGCCAGGCACGCCTGGACGACGCGCCGGTAGCTGTCCGCCTGGGCCGTGCCGGAACCCTCGATGTCCAGCTCGGTGATCTGCACGTCGACGCCCAGGTTGGCGAAGCGCTGGAGGTTCTGCTGGTAGTCGCCCGGCACCGGGGACTGGGCGTTGAAGTGCGACTGGAAGCCGACGCAGTCGATGGGCACCCCGCGCGCCTTGAAATCGCTGACCATGGCGTAGACGGCATTGCTCTTCGCGTTCTGGCCGTCGGTGTTGTAGTCGTTGTAGCAGAGCTTGGCGGCGGGGTCGGCGGCGCGAGCGGTGCGGAACGCCTCCTCGATGAACCCGTTACCGAGCTTGTCCTGGAACGGCGAGCTGCGCCGTGCGCCCGAACTGCCGTCCTGGAAAGCCTCGTTCACCACGTCCCAGGAGTGGATCTTCCCCTTGTAGTGCTGGGCGACCTGGGTGATGTGGTTGTTCATCGCCGTCCGCAGATCCGCGGCGGCCAGCGAACCGACCCAGCCGGGAAGCTGCGAGTGCCACACCAGTGTGTGGCCCCGGATCTTCATGCCCTTGCTCTGCGCGTGGCTGACGATCTGGTCGGCGGCGCCGTAGTTGAACGAGTTGCGGGAGGGTTCGAGGGCGTCCCACTTCATCTCGTTCTCGGGCGTGACGCTGTTGAACTCCTGGTTCAGCGTGGACACGTACCCCGACTCGCCGAGGTGGTTGGCGGCGACGGCGGTGCCGAAGTACCGCCCCTTCTCGGCCGCCGACGCGCCGAGCGTCGTCGCGGCGCTCGCGGACGGGGCCGAGGCGAGGACGGCGGCCACGAGGGTGGCGGCCAGTAGAGCGGTCGGGCGTGCCACGGTGAGCAGACCTCTGTGCTGCAACGTACCGATCACGCTTCCTCCTTGGAGGTGGTCGAAGACATGCGGCTCCCCCGGGAGGCCCCCACAACCGGCCCGAGATGACTGACTCTTTCGTAAAGTCAAGCAAAACTTTCGGAACGCGCAAGGGGTGCGGCAGAGAACGTGTCGATACGTGGGAACCGGGTGCGGCTCGGGTTACGGCCCGGGGCGCGGGGCGATCCCGCCGATCGTCCGGCCGTGCGGGCCGCACCGGCGCGTGGCGGCGTCCGAGAATTTCGGTCGCGGCGACGGTTGTGTTCGGCCGTACCCTCAGACGGCGGTTGGTGGCCGCCAACCGAGCGCCGGGCCGAGTCCGGTGGCGATGTCGGTGAGGATCTGGACGTAGTCGTCGTGGTCGAAGGTGAACGGCAGGGCGAACGCCACTTCGTCGACCTCACGGAACGCGGCATGGGCCCGCAGCCGCTCGGCGATCTCGGCCGAGGACCCGACCAGGTCGGGCGCGAACATCAGACGCGCGGGACCCTGGGGGGTGGTGGTGCGCGGCAGACGTGTCCGGGCGTACTCCTCGTACTTCGCGCGCTGCGCCGGCGAGGCGGAGTCCGTCGGGATGACGACGAGGCCCTGCGAGACGCGGGCGCGCTCGCCGTCGGGGTGGTGGGCGCGGAAGGCCCGGATGTGCGAGAGCTGGATCTCGGCGAAGTCCGGGGGCTCCTCGGGGCCTTCCGGGTTTCCGGCGGGTCCGTCAGCGGGTCCGTCAGTGGGTCCGGTGGGTGACGTGGGGCCGGTGGGCTCCGCCTTCACGACGCTGCTCGTCAGAAAATTCATCCCGTTCTCGCCGGCCCACCGGGCCGACCGCAGGCTGCCGCCGCCGTACCACATGCGCGCGCCCAGCCCGGGGGAGTGCGGCTGGACCCGGTCCGAGAAGGACTCGAAGCCCTGGACGCCGCTGAAACCGCCGGCGGGTTCGCCGCGTACGAAGTCCAGCAGCCGCCGCACCCGTGCGTGGCCGAACTCCTCGGCGTCGGCGGTGTCCGGGTAGAGCGCTTCCTTGACCTGGTCGTAGTGGATCGGCGGGCCCACGCTGACCCCCGGGTTGAGCCGGCCGCCGGAGAGGATGTCGACGGTCGCCAGGTCCTCGGCCAGCCGCAGCGGGTTCTCCCAGCCGAGGGGGATGACCGCCGTGCCCAGCTCGATCCGGCCGGTGCGCTGCGAGGCCGCCGCGAGCAGGGCGACGGGCGAGGAGATGCCGTACTGGAGGTGGCGGTGGCGCACCCAGGCGCTGTCGAACCCCAGTCGCTCGCCCAGTTCGATGATCTCCAGCGTGGACTCGTGTCCCGGGCGGGGATCGGCGCCGTCGAACAAGCCGATCGTCAGGAACCCCAGCTTCCGTAGCTTCATGCCGGGCCGAACAACGTGGCGTCCCCGATTCATTCCGTACGTGGCTCTCCCGCCCCCAACTCCCTTTGAGGGGAGGGAATTTGTGGTCTCGCATACGATCGTCCGCGTGTGCGCAAACATCATGGTCGCCGAAGACGACGCGAAGCAGGCCGAACTGGTGCGCCGCTACCTGGAGCACGAGGGGTACACGGTCACGGTCGTCGAGGACGGCCGTGCGGCACTGGAGGGGGTCCGGCACCGGGAGCCCGACCTGCTCGTCCTCGATGTGATGATGCCCCGGGCCGACGGTCTCGACGTCGTACGGATCCTGCGCGCCGAGGGCCGGGAGGTGCCGGTGCTGATGCTGACGGCCCGCTCCACCGAGGACGATCTGCTGCTCGGCCTCGATCTCGGCGCCGACGACTACATGACCAAGCCGTTCAGCCCGCGTGAGCTGATGGCCCGGGTCCGTACGCTGCTGCGTCGCCACCGCCGTACCGGGGCTTCCTCCGGACCGGTGTCCGCTCCCGCTCCCGCTTCCGTGCCGGCTCCCGCCCCTGTGCCTGCGCCCGTGCCTGCCGTTGAGGAGGCGACCAGGGACGAGGACGAGGTGCTGGCGGTGGGCTCCCTCAGGATCGATCCGGCCCGGCACGAGGTGTCCGTCGAGGGAAGGCCGGTCGTGTGCACCCCCGGCGAGTTCCGGATCCTCGCCGCGATGGCGGCGGAGCCGGACCGGGTCTTCACCCGCAAGCGGCTCCTGGAGGAGCTGCACGGCTTCGACAAGTTCATCAGCGGGCGGACCGTCGACGTACACGTCATGCATCTGCGCAAGAAGATCGAGCGTGCCCCACGGCGGCCGGCCCGGCTGCTCACCGTGTTCGGCGTCGGCTACAAGCTGACGGATCCCGCGAAGGACGGACGTCATGACCGGTCGTGAGAAGCGCGCCGCCCGGCTGCCGCTCCGCAAGAGCCTCCTCGGCCGGCTGCTCACCGTGTCGGCGCTGGTGGCCACGGGCTCGGTCGCCGCCACCGCCTATCTCGTCGTCCAGACGACCTCCGTCGCGATCCGCCAGCAGCAGGGGCAGAACCTCAGCGCCGACGCCGCGATCTACAACACCCTGATGGGGTACGCGGCCACGCACCCGAGCTGGGAGGGCGTCGACGCCACGGTACGGAAGCTGGCCCGGGAGTCCGAGCGCCGGATCACGCTCACCACCCAGGACCGGCGCCCGCTCTTCGACTCCGCCGCCTCCGGGGCGGGCGCCTCCGGGTCGGGCGCCTCCGGGTCGGGCCCGTCCGCCGATGTCGATCCGCTGCCCTCGCAGGCGTCGGCGGTCGTCGACCCGCTGTCCGTCGACACGGTGCTGGTGCCGGACGCGTCCTCCGGCGACGCGGACCGGGTCGATCCCCGCGCCGTCGGGCCGTTCATGCTGCCCTCGGGCGAACGCGCGAGCCTGCGCCGGATCGCCGCCAGGAAGGTGGAGTGCCTCAACAGCGTGGGCATCGCGGCGGACATCGTCGACAGCCCGAGCGGACGGCCCCGTATCCACTACGTCAGCAGCGGCGACGCCGGCCGCCCCACGGACGTGAAGTGCCTGGCCGACGAGGCGGACGCCCCCACCGTGACGGAGAAGAAGGCCCTCGACGCGCTCAACCAACTGGCCGACGCCTGCCTGTCACGCCAGGGCAGGACCGGCGTGACACTCAACCTGGACCTGTCCTGGCAGCGGGGGTACGCGGAGGGCGCGGACGTCGCCGACCCGTCCGATCGGGAGACGGCCGAGAAAATGGCCCGGGCGAGGGCGGAGAAGCAACGGGCGGCGGAAGCCTACGGGTACAAGATGCCGGTGGACGAGGCCCGGAGCAGCAAGTACGACCGGGACATCGCCTCCTGTGTCGGCAGCGCCCGCCGCGAGCAGCTCACCGGCTATGTCGCCGCGCCCGCCCTGCTGTTCATCGACGGCCCGCGCGCCGTCAGCGTGCCCGGGTTCGACCTCTCCCCGACGAACACCGCCCGGATCGCCGGGGTCGCGGCTCTCGTCCTCGCCCTCACCGTCGGCGCCTCGGTGATCGCCGGGACCCGGTTCGTCCGCCCGCTGCACGCGCTCACCGGCGCCGCCCAGCGGATGCGGGACGGCCTGGACTCGGCGCCCGTGCCGGTCGGGGCGGACAACGAGATCGGGCGGCTGGCCGCCGCCTTCAACGACATGGCCGCGCACCGCGCCCGGCTGGAGGCGCAGCGCAAGGCGATGGTCAGCGACGTCGCCCATGAACTCCGTACGCCGCTGAGCAACATCCGGGGCTGGCTGGAGGCGGCCCAGGACGGGCTGGCCGAACCCGACCCGGCGTTCGTCTCCTCGCTGCACGACGAGGCGGTACAGCTCCAGCACATCATCAACGACCTCCAGGACCTGGCGGCGGCCGACGCGGGCGGGCTGCGGCTGCACATGGAGCCGGTACGGATCGACGACCTGCTCGGCCAGGTCGCCACCGCCCACCAGGGCCTGGCCGAGACCGCGGGCGTGACGCTGGCACTCGCCCCGGCGCCGCCCGGCACCCCGCGCCCGCCGCTGCTCGACGCCGACCCGGTGCGGCTGCGCCAGGCCGTGGGCAACCTGGTCTCCAACGCGGTACGGCACACCCCGGCCGGCGGGCGGGTGACGCTGCGGTCGTACGTCACCGACGCCGGCGGTGCCGGGGGCGCTCAGGGCGAGGTGGCCGTCGAGGTCTCCGACACCGGCACCGGTATCCCGGCCGCCGATGTCCCGCACGTGTTCGACCGCTTCTGGCGGGCGGAGAAGTCCCGTAACCGGTCCACCGGCGGCAGCGGTCTCGGCCTGGCGATCGTCCTCAAGCTCGCCGAGGCGCACGGCGGCACGGCGAGCGTGGTGAGCACCGAGGGGGAGGGCGCGGTCTTCACCCTGCGGCTGCCGGCCGCGCCGGCCGCGCCGGCCGCGCCGGGGGCGGCGGGGGCCGAGGCGGCGGGGGCGGTCCCCGTACGTCCTCCGGGGCATGGGTGACACTGGTCGAGTGATTGTCGAACGCGCGTACGCCCATCTCTCCTCGTACGACGAGGAGAGGTGGCCCTGGTCGGTGCCCTGCGTCCGTCAGCTCCTCGACGAAGGGCTCCGCTTCACCGCGCCGGTGACCTTTCTGGTCGGTGAGAACGGCTCGGGGAAGTCGACCCTGGTCGAGGCGCTGGCGGAGGGGTTCGGTCTGGATTCCTACGGCGGCTCCCACGACTGGCGCTACGCGTCCCCGCGCGCCAAGTCGGCGCTGGGCGAGCGGATGAAATTCGACGCCGCCCCGGGGCGCGGGCGCCGTATGGCCACCAACTGGTCGGCCCGCAAGGGCTTCTTCCTGCGGGCCGAGACCGCGCTGGACGCCCTGGACAGGGAAGGGTTCTCGCCGGACTCGGTCAGCCACGGTGAGGGCTTTCTCGCGGCGTTCCGCGGGAAGTTCCTGCACACAGGGCTCTATGTTCTCGACGAGCCGGAGGCGGCGCTCTCCTTCTCCTCGTGCCTCGAACTGATCGGGCACATCGACCGGTTGGCCAAGGAGGGCGGCCAGGTCATCTGTGCCACGCACTCGCCGCTGCTGACCGCACTGCCGGGCGCGGACATCATCGAGGTCGGCGAGCACGGTATGCGGAGGGTCGCCTGGCGGGAGCTCGGCGTCGTGGATCACTGGCGCCGCTATCTCGCCGACCCGCACGTCTATCTGCGGCACATCGTCGAACCGTAGGCGGCGCCCCGTGAGCGCCCCGTGAGGAGACACCGCCCGGCCCTGATGCGATGACTATGTCGTCCTGACAGGTTCTTCACATGTGGTCGACAGGCTGTGGTCATGCCCGGAACCTGGTGCGACTCGGCACCCAGGCACCACCCACACCCGGGCCGGAACTGGAGCGCTACATGTCTCGCCATCTCCGCCTGCGTCTCGCCGTCCTGACCGCCGTCGCGGCCGGTGCGATGCTCGTCCCGGCCACCGCGGCCGTCGCCTCCGACCAGGCCCAGGCATCGGTGCCCCACGCGGCGGCGAGTGAGAAGCCGGGCGACAAGTCCGCGGGCGCCAAGATGAAGGAGGACGCGGTGCAGAAGGCCGCGGCGGCCCGCAAGGCCGAGGCCGCCAAGAAGGCCGGGGCGGACACGGTCCCGCGCGGTGCCGTCGCCGCGGGCGAGGCCCAGGCCGGATCCTCCGGTGTCGCCCCCCTCGCCGGTACGGCCGCCGGCGCGCTGCTGCTCGCGGGCGCGGGCACCTTCGTCCTGCGCCGCCGCGCCACCGCGCGCGCCAACGGCTGACCCGTACACCCCCTCGTAACACCGCCTGATCAGGCGATCACCGTGGCGCCGCCTCTTCGCAGGGGCGGCGCCACCGTGTCTTCCCCCCCGCCCGTCCCACCTCTGGAGCCCGTCGTGTCCCCCGCGCACCCTCAGGTACGGCGCCCCGGCACCCTGCCGGCCCTCGTCCTCGCCCTCAGCGTCGCCGCCCTCATGGCGCTCACCGGCTGCTCGTCCGGCTCCGGCGACGGGGCGTCCACGTCCGGCACCGTGGCCGCCCCGTCCGCCACCGCCTCGTCGGCCGGTGGGGAGTCCGACGCAGGGGAGCCCTCCGGCGGTACGGACGAGACGCGGCCCGCGGCGCCCGCCAAGGTGGACATCCCCTCGATCGGGATCACCAGCTCCCTGATGGACCTCGGCCTCAACGCGGACGGCACCGTCGAGGTCCCGCCGGCCGAGAAGGGGATGACCGCGGGCTGGTACACCGGCGCCGCCGTACCCGGGGAGACCGGTGCCTCCGTCATCATCGGCCACAACGACACCCGCTTCGGCCGGGCCGTCTTCCACGACCTGAAGAAGATCACCAAGGGCGCGGACATCACCGTCACCGACGAGCGGGGCAAGGCGGCGCACTTCACCGTCACGGACACCGAGAGCGTCGACAAGGACTCCTTCCCCACCGACAAGGTCTACGGCCCGACCGACGACCGCGCCCTGCGGCTGATCACCTGCGACGGTGACTTCGACGCCCAGGGCCACCCGGTGAAGAACCTCATCGTCTACGCGACCCTCGCCTGACGACACGGCCCCGGCTCGACACGGCCCCCACCGGACGGGAACGGCGTCACCGAGCCGCGTCACCGCACGGCGCGCTTGAACTCCTCCACTCCGCCGGTCGACTCGACCCACGCCATGAGCTGCTTCAGCCCGTCCTCCTGGCTGATCACCGGCGCGTACCCGAAGTCCCGTTCCGCGGCGGCCGTGTTGTACGTGGTCGAGCGGGTGAGCAGCGCCACCGCGTAGCGGGTCAGGGGTGGTTCGTGGCGGGCGGCGAGCGCGGGCAGGCGCCAGGCCAGCTCGACGGCCTCGACCAGGGCGTCCCTGACGAGCGGCGGGATCCGGCGGGTCGGCGGCTGTACGGCGAACAGCTCGGCCAGCCGTACGAGCAGCTCCCGGAGGTCGGTGTGCTCCCGGTCGGCGACGAAGTAGGCCCGGCCGCCGACCCGTTCGGCCGGGGCCGCCGCGGCCAGCAGTGACGCGGCGACCGCGTTGTCGCAGTGGCAGAGCGAGGTCAGCACCTGCCGCCCGGCCGCCAGGTCGGGCAGGCGTCCCGCGGCCATCCGTCCGACCATCCGGGGCAGGAACCCGGCGCGGTCGCGCGGCCCCCAGATGCCGCGCGGGCGCAGCGAGACCGTGGTGAAGTCCGGCCGGTTCGCGGAGAGCACCAGGCGTTCCGCGGCCGCCTTGGTCTCGGAGTAGAGGTTGTAGTAGCGGCTGGGGTAGGGGGTGGACTCGTCGATCCCGAGGCGGTCCCCCTCGCCCACCCGCATCAGCGCGCTGGGGCTGCTGATGAAGACGAAGCGCTCCGCCCCGGCCTTGCGGGCGGCGTCCATGAGCAGCCTGGTGCCGAGGACGTTGGCGCTCCAGAACTGCCGCCGGGTCCCGTGCTCGACCACCCGCGCGGCGCTGTGGTGGACGACGTCCACGCCCTGGGCGGCGCGGCACAGCGCGTCGGCGTCCTCCAGGTCGCCGTACGCCAGTTCCAGGCCGGGGTTGGCGCGCAGCCGGGTGAGGTCGGTGCTCGCCCGGACGAGGACCCGTACGTCGTGGCCCGCGTTCAGGGCGGCTTCCGCGAGGTGTCCGCCGAGGAATCCGGAGGCGCCGGTGATCAGGACCTTCATGATGTCCCTCGGCTCTCGTCCGGTGACGGGGCGGTGGGCTGCACGGTGGGCCGGGCCGCGGGCCGGGCCGCGGGCTGGACGGCGGGCGGCAGGGTGCGCCACCAGGTGGCGCCGTACAGCATGGTCAGGCCGGCGGTCGCGGCGCCGCTGTATCCGGCGGCCCGGCCGCGCGGCAGCGCCGCCGGGATCTGGGCGGCGTGGACGCCGACGCTGAGGAAGGCGTCGGCCCACCACAGGCCCCGTACCACCGGATGGTTCGGGAGGACCGGCCCGGCCAGCAGATAGGCCCAGCCGGCCAGGGGGATCGCGCGCAGCGCCCAGTCGCGCGGGGTGGTGGCGGGGCGGGCCCGCGCCGCGAGCCGCTGTGCGGCCCAGACGGAGAGCTGCTCCCTGCCGATCTTGGCGTTGTGCCGTATGTCCACCGGGAAGGCCGGGTGGCGCAGGAACTCCTCCAGCCCCTGGGTCACCTCGTGCTCCGAGGCCAACTTCCGCAGCTCCGGCACGAGTTCGAGCCATTGGGCGTCGGTGACGCCCGGTTCGGTCTCCACGCAGACCACCGGCCGCCGGGCGCCGGGCTCCCCGACCCCGACGAGGGCGGCGCGCCGGACCGAGGGGTGGGCGTTGAACACGCCTTCGCACTGCACGGTGTGCAGGTCGCCGCCGGGGGTCCGTACCCGCTGGGCGCGCCGGCCGCAGAACCACAGCCGTCCCGAAGCGTCCAGGTAGCCGAGGTCGCCGGTACGGTGCCACAGCCGCGTGGTGCCGTCGCCGGTCGTCTCGGGGATCTTGTACTGGGCGTTGGCGGCGGGGTCGCCGTGGTAGCCCGGGCTGACCGCGTCGCCCGCGAGCACGATCTCCCCGATCTCACCGTCCGCCAGGGCCAGTTCGGGTTCCCACCGGGCCACGGGGTCGTCGGAGATCCGGATGATCCGTACCGCCATGCCGGGCAGGGGGCGGCCGATGCAGGTACCGGCGCCGGTCGCCGACAGCGCGGCCGTCCCGCCGGGCACCTCGGCCGAGCCGAGGACGTCGGCGGACTCGATGGAGGAGATCGGCAGCGCCTCGGTGGCCCCGTAGGTCACATGGAACTCAGCCTTCTCGCCGAGCGCCCCGCGTACGGTGTCCACGACGTCCGGCGGTACGGGAGCCCCGCCGGCGGCCACGAACCGCAGGTCGGGCAGTTCGGTCCGGTGCTGCCTCAGATGCTGCCCGAGCACCCGCAGCAGGGCCGGCGAGGCGATCATGCTGGTGACCCCGAAGCGGGTCAGGGCGTCGGTCAGCAGCTCGGGGCGGGCGTCCGCGACCTTGGCGGGCGACACCGGTGCGAGCACCAGCGTCGAGCCGTGGAGCAGGTCGAGGATCCCGTACGCGGGCAGGGTGATCAGGGAGACGTCGTCGCTGTCGCGCTCGTGGACGGCCTGGAGCAGCCGCAGCATGGGCGCGCTCATCCGGTGGACGTACTCGACTCCCTTGGCGGGGCCGGTACTTCCCGTGGTGAAGGCGATCATCTGGAGGTCGTCGCCGGACGGCCGGGGCAGCCCCTGCACGCGGGGCCCGACGCGCAGCGCGGCCAGGGTCTCGCCGCCCCAGAACCAGCGGCGGCCCACGGTGACCGTGGCCCGGACGCCGCGGAAGGCGCGGCGGCCGAGGACCCGTACGACATGGGCGACGGGCAGGCCGATGAACGCCTCCGCGCCCACCGCCCGGTAGCAGTGCAGCATCCGCTTGACGCCCATGCCCGGGTCCACCACGACCGGGACCGCGCCGATCCGCATCAGGGCGAAGACGATGGCGAACAGATCGGGGCCCGGCGGCGTCATGAGGATGGTCCTCGTGCCCCGGGTGATGCCGATCCGGTGGAAGCCGGCCGCCAACCGCTCGATCTGGTCGTGGAGTTCGCCGTAGGTCAGCTCGCTGTAGCGGATCGTCCCGTCGGCGTCGTGGCCGTCCGGGTAGACGATCGCGGCCTTGGCGGGGAAGGTACGGGCGTTGCGCTCCAGGATGTCGGCCGGGCCTTCCTCCCGGTCCGCGGCGGGCGCCGCCGGTGTCGTCGTCATCGCGTCACCGGTCCTGCGGCCGGTAGCGCACGCAGGTGACGGTCGGTCCCGCGCCCGCCGCGACGAACAGCAACTCCTCGTACCCGTCGGGGAGTCCGTCCCGTACCGCCTGGAGGTAGCTGAGCACCGGGGCGGCGGTGTGCGGCTCGCCGCCCTCCGGGTCCGGTACGTCGGGGGCGACGACGGCCGCCGCGTCCAGACCCAGGCGCCGGGCGAGCTCCTCGGGGAAGCCGGGCGCGGGCCGGTTGCAGACCAGGAGCGTACGGTCCGGTGCCAGACCCTCCTCCTGGACGTACCCCGCGACGCTGTCGGCGGCGAGGTCCAACAGCCGCTCGGCCCAGCCCTCTTCGTGCCGTACGGTGATCTGTCCCCGCTCCTGGCCCGTCGCGCCGGCCAGGCTCACATAGCCCGTCGGCTTCACGGCGCCCCGGGCGCTGTACGCGCGCACCGGACCGAAGCCGCTCGCACCGTCGGCGCAGCGCTCCAGCAGCAGGGCCGCGCCGAGGTCGGCGTACGGGTAGTCGGGGTCCAGCCGGGTGTTGCCGCCGGGGTGCACGTCGGCGGCGGTGACCAGGACCCGTTCGGTGGAGCCGCTGCCCAGCAGGGCCTGGGCGACCTGGACGGCGTTGAGGACGCCGCAGGCGCCGTTCATCAGGTCGAAGGAGAGGCCGGGCGCCCGGTCGAGCGTGTAGTCGAGGCTGATGCCCACCTCCTTCTGCACCAGCGCCGCCATGGCGGGTTCGATGGCGTTGTTCTCCCGGTAGACACCGACGTTCACCAGCACGCCCACCGCCTGGGGCGCCAGCCCGGCCTGCGTCAGACAGTCCTGGGCGGCCTCGGCGGCGAGCCGTATGTCGGAGGTGTGGACGGCCTGCGGCGCGGTGGCGGAGGCGGCCCTGATGATCGTACCCACGGTCAGGCTCCCAGATTGGTGATCGTCACGGACAGGCCACCCACGACCACGCCCGAAGCTGCGGGCACCAGCAGGAACTTGGCGCCCCGGCGGGCGGTGCCGTTCCGCAGGTGCTCGCCGAGCGTCACGAAGTGCGAGGTGCTGGCGGTGTTGCCGAGGTACTCCGTCGTGGTCAGCGTCTCGGGCATCGCGGTGCCGAACGCCGACTCCCCGTGCTCCTGCATGAAGTCGACGAACCGGGTGGAGACCTGGTGGTGGATGACGTAGTCGAACTTCTCGCCCGCGAGGTCGGTGCCCTCCTTGGCGAGGAAGTCGCTGTAGAAGCTGGACCAGATCCTGCGGCGGCCCTCCGCCTGCTGGGTCTTGGAGTCCGTGTACATGGCGAGGCCGCCGGTCCGGTCGCTCGGCATGGCCAGGCACAGGTGGGAGTACTCGGCGGCGGTCATCAGCTCGACGTGGTGGATCCGGTCGGCCTCGTCCTCGGACTCGTCGAGGATCACCGCGGCGCCGGAGTCCCCCACCGTGAGGGAGGCGAACTGGGGGTCGCGGGAGGTGTCCATCTCCGCCGCCGCGGTCCGCGCGATCGGGGTGATGCGCTCACCGCTGACCACCAGGCCGTTACGGACGATGCCCTCGCGGATCATCCGGTCCAGGATGTGCACGCCGGTGATCATCCCCGCGCAGGCGTTGGACAGGTCGAAGTGGATCGCCTGGTGGGCGCCCAGCTCCTCGACGAGCATGCGCGCGAACGACGGCTCGAAGTGGTACGTGTCGCCGTCCCTGCTGCGGCTGATCGAGGTGGAGATCACCACGTCCAGCTCGGCGGCCTCGTAACGGGAGGTGCGCAGCGCTTCCTTGGCCGCGTTCAGGGCCAGGCCGAAGGAGTCCTCACCGGCGCCCGCGTCGGCGACCCGGCGCGCCGCGACCCCGGTGATGCGCTCCAGGGGCAGCTTGGGCGCCCCGGCGATCCCGGCGACCAGCTCGGAGGTCGGCTGCACCGCGGCGGGCAGATAGGTCCCCAGTGATTCGAAGCGGCTGGCACGTGTCGTCGTCGCCATCCCGTCCTTCTTTCTCGATCCGGGTCCCGCGCGGGTATCCGCCGCGCGGGACGAGACGGTCTTACGCCCGCCTCCGTTGTCGGCGAACGGCCGCGGCCCCCGGCGGCTTTGGGCCACATTCTTTGCGCAACCCGTCCTTCGAGGTCACTACGTGGACACGTAGGACCGGCACTACGTATCCACGTAGTGCCGGTCGGAAGGCGGGTCTGCCAGTCTCGACAACGACCCTGGAAGAGGCTCCGGGGCGACCACGGAAGGGACGGGAACACGATGGGGACGGGTACGAGTACGAGTACGACGGCCGGCCCGCGTGTCCCAGGACCGACCGGCCCTCAACTGGTCAGATCCCTCGTGGAGTTGCGCAGGAGCCCGCTGGTCACGTTCCGGCGCGCCCAGCGCGAGTACGGCGACGTCGTCCGCCTCGCCGCCGGCCTGCCCGGTCTGCGGCTCAAGCTCTACCTGGTCTTCTCCGCCGAGGGCGCCCGGGAGGTGCTGGCCACCCAGGCGGCGAACTTCCGCAAGGAAAACGTCATGTACGAGGAGATCCGGCACTCCTTCGGCAACGGCCTGCTCACCAGCCAGGACGACGAGTACCGGCGGCAACGCCGCCTGATCCAGCCGCTGTTCACCCGCCGCCGGGTCGACGGCTACGCCGACGCCGCCTGCACGCAGGCGGAGTCCCTGGCCGAGCGGTGGCGGGACGCTCCCGACGCCACCGTCGACCTCGCCGAGGAGATGCCGGCCTTCGCGCTCCGCACCCTGTGCCGCGTCCTGTTCGGCGCCGACGCCGAAGCGGCCGTCCCGGTGATGAGCCGCTGCCTGCCCGTACTCCTGGACTACACACTGGAGCGCGGCAACACCCCGCTCACCCTTCCCCGCCACTGGCCCACGCCGCGCAACCGCCGGGCCGCCGCCGCCCGGCGCGGGCTGTACGAACTCTGCGACCAGATCATCGCGGAGCGCCGGACGGGCGGGGCGGCGGCGGGGGCCGGGTCCGGGGCGGAGGCGGGCGCCGAGGGCCGGGCGTCCCACGACGGCACGGCGTCCGACGACGGTACGGCGGGCGACGATCTGCTGGGCCTGCTCACCCGCGCCTCCGGCGAGAGCGGCGACGCGCTCGGCTTCGAGGAACTCCGCGACCAGATCCTGATCTTCCTGGTCGCCGGCCACGAGACCACCTCGACCGGGCTGGCCATGGCCCTGTACCTGCTCGCCCGGCACCCCGAGGTCCAGGCGCGCGCCCGCGAGGAGGTCGACCAGGTGCTCGCGGGGCGCCGGCCGGGAGCCGCCGACCTGGACGCGCTGGGCTACCTCACGAGGGTGCTCAAGGAGGCCATGCGCGTCCAGTCACCGGTCCCCTTCATCTCCCGCCGGGCCGTGGCCGACACGGTCGTCGACGGCCACCGCATCCCGGCCGGGGCCGATGTGATGGTCTGCGGCGGGGTGACCCACTACCACCCCGCGTACTGGCAGGACCCGGAGCGCTTCGACCCCGAACGCTTCACACCGGAGGGCGAGGCGAGCCGCCCGCGCTACACCTGGTTCCCGTTCGGCGGCGGCAACCGGGCCTGTATCGGGCAGCACTTCTCGATGCTGGAGTCGGTCCTCTGCCTCGCCGTACTGCTCCAGCGGTACGAACTGGCGCCCGTGGGGCCCGGGATCCCGCTCGGCGACACGGTGACGCTCAAGGAGAACGGCCCGATCCGGTGCCGCCTCACCCCGCGTACCTCCGCCCCGCCCGCGTGAAGCGGAACGCCGCCGGATGAATGGCCGTACCGTCCCGGCGTCCGGTTCAGCAAGCCCCTTCGGCGTTCGGTGCCCGGTTCATGGGGGAGCTGAGTTTATTCGCCAGTTGGACACGCGAGCGGACTCCCAGCTTCTGGAAGATCCGGCGCAGATGAAAATCGACGGTATGGGGCGAAATGGAGAGTCGCCCCGCTATCTGATGATTGCTCAGCCCGACCCGGGCCAGATTCGCGACGGCCCGTTCGGACTTGGTCATACGGGACCAGGAGGAGTTCGGGGCGGAGCGGGCGGACGAAATGTCGGTGGCGGGTATGTCGGGGGCCTGAAGCCCGGCGATCCGGTCGGATAACTTCCGCACCCGTCTCAGGGCCCGCTCCTCGTCGCGGACGGAACCGATCTTCCGGTACATCTCGGCCGCCTGGCGCAGCCGGAATTCCGATTCCACGTACGGCCGTTCCGGGGCCGCCATGAGCAGCATCCCCAGATCCTCGACGGCCGACGCGCGGGCCCACGGGTCCCGGTAGCGTTCCACGACCTGGCGGAGGCCCGCGGTGTCCCGGTCCAGCAGGCTGCGGGCGTGCAGGGAACCGGGGCGCGTCTCGGGCCCGGCCGCCCGCACCACCGACTCGGCGGCGGCCCGGTCGTCGGCGCGCAGCAGAACCCGGACCAGCCAGGGCGCCGCCTCCGGTTCCAACGAGAGCATGACCCCGTCCGACAGCCTTTCCGGCTGCTCCGCGATGAATTGCTCAACGGCGCGCCGGGCCCCTATGGAAGCAGCCGCGAACTGGAGTATCAGCCAGTCGTAACGTGCCAGGTCATCGGGCGAGACGGAATCCGGGATAGCGTCATGGACGGTTTCGACATGGCGGGCCGCAGCCAGGAGATCTCCTCGCCGTATGGCTGCTGTGGCCAATATGGAAGGAGCGAATTGTCCCTTGATCATGGCGATGGAAATTTCCCTCGTAGGTCGCGATTCGACTGCAACTGCAAGGCGCGGTACGTTCCCGGGGAGTTACGTCCTGGTTATCGTTCCGTGTACGCCGTGCAGGTAAATTCGCCGCCGACAGGAGAGCGTATTTTTATGTGGAACTTCGGATGAAGTGGAGTCTAACCCTGATCTTGCGCGGGGGACTGTGAGCTTGCCGACGACTCAGGCGGGTGTCGCGGCCTCTTCTTCCTTCGTGTCCGGGGGCGCGTTCTCGCGGCGCGGGAGCAGCAACGGGGTGGCCAGGAGGAGGACTCCGGCGGCGGCGATCGCGGTGCGCGGCCCGGTGACGGCGGCCAGCAGCCCCCACAGGGCGGTCAGGGCCGCGATGGCGGCGCTGCTGCCGACCGACCAGGCGGTCAGGGTACGGGCGACCCGGCCGGGGTCGGTGTGGTCGAGCCGGTAGGTGGCCAGTACGGGGTTGAACACACCGCAGCAGGTCACCAGGCCGAGTTGGACGGCGATGATGAGGACGATCCCGGGAACCCCCGGCTGGACGAAGGCCAGCCCGACGGGCCAGCACGCGCGCAGCGCCCCGGAGATGAGCATCACCCGGTGCTGCCCGAACCGCGCCACGAGCCGGTGCGCGAGGCGGGAGCCGATGAGGCCGCCGATACACGGGACCGCGAACACGAGACCGTACTGCCAGGGCGCGAACCCGAGATCGCGGAGCAGGAGAACGGCGAGCAGCGGCGAGGACACCATGATCAGGCCGTTGACCACGATCGAGTTGAAGAACAGCGGGCGCAGCACGGGGTGGGCGAGGATACGGCGCCACCCCTCGGCCAGATCGCCCGCCCGCAGCCGCGGCGCACCGGCCCGCTCGGGGCGCGGCTCGGTCCCGCCGATGGCGCGGATGCCCAGCGCGGAGAGCAGATGGCTGACCGCGTCGACGACCAGCGTCGTCACCGGGCCGAACACCCCGATCGCGGCGCCGCCGACCGGCGGCCCGACCATGGTCGCGGTCCATGTCGTGGACTCGAACCGGCTGTTCGCGACGAGCAGGTCCTCCGGTGGCACGAGCGCCTTCAGATACGCGCCACTGGCCGCCCGGAAGGCGATGTCGGCCGCGGCGACGACCACGGAGACGACGAGGAGCTGGGCGAAGCCGAGCCGGCCCAGCGCGTACGCGGCGGGGACGCTCAGCAGCGCCGCGAACCGGGTCAGGTCCATCGCCACCATGACCGGCCGCTTACGGCGGAACTCCACCCAGGGACCGAGCGGCACCGCCACCACGGCCCCCACCGCCCGCCCCACCGCGGCCAGCGCCGCCACCTGCGCCGGCCCGGAGTCCAGGACGAGAACCGCCATCAGGGGGAACGCGCCGAACCCGAGCGAGGTGCCGTACGCGCTGACGGCGTACGAGGCCCACAACCACCCGAACGGCCGCCCCAGCGCCCGTCTGCCTGCCATACCCGACACCACTCCCCCCCCCCGACCGGACGACCCCGCGCCGACCATCGATATCACCTGATCGGTGAGGAGGTCCGCCGGACCGGAGGGTTGAGCGCCAGGGACCGTCAGGCCGACGCCCCGCTGTCGACGACCAGGTCGGTGCCGACCACCGCGCCTGCCGGACGCCTTGCCGACGATCCGTACGCCCTGGAGCAGGACGAGCAGCATGCGGGCGAGGGCGCGCGGATCGCGCTCCCCGGGCAGCTCGTCCTGCGCCCCGGCCCGTACGAGCGCGGAGTGCGGCAGGGTTTCGAGGTGCTCCCAGCCGATCTCGGCCCGCCGCGCCCCGGAAGCGTCCCGGCCCGCCCCCGACGACTTTCGTCGGCTGTTCATCCCGACGCCGTTCCGTGCTCGCCCGTAGAAGCGATCATCTGGCTCCGTCCCTTTTGTGCAACGGAGAAACGATGCTCCCGAAGAGAACCTACGCCGCCCTCGCAGCCCTGGCCGTGGCCGTACCCGTCGCCGCCGGCGCGCTGGCCGGCACGGGCACGGCGAGCGCGGACGCGGAGTCGCGGCGGCCGGTCGCTTTCGACCGGACCGCCACGTACCCGGTCTTCCAGAACCGGCCGGCCGGCGAGGACCCGGCCTCCCCGACCGTCGCCGAGATCTCCGCGACCAGCGAGGACGGCCGGACCCTGGTCCACACCGACGCGTTGGCCCGGCGGATCGGCTTCCTCGACATCAGCGACCCCGACCGCCCGCGGGGGCTCGGAACGCTGTCGCTGACCGAACTCGGCGACGCCGAGGACGAGCCGACCTCGGTGGCCGTGGTCGGCCCGTACGTCCTGGTGGTGGTGAACACCAGCGCCGGGTACGCCGATCCGTCCGGGCGGCTCGACGTCATCTCGCTGCGCGACCGCACCCGGGTGGCCAGCTACGACCTCGGTGGCCAGCCCGACTCCATCGCGATCAGCAAGGACAACCGGTACGCCGCCGTCGCGATCGAGAACGAGCGCGACGAGGAGGCGACCCCGTCCGGGCGCGAGAAGGGCGACCTGCCCCAGCTTCCGGCCGGCTTCGTCCAGATCGTCGACCTCAAGGGCGCCACGCCGAAGCAGTGGCGTACCCGGGCCGTGCCGCTCACGCGGCCGGACGGCAGCGCCCTGCCCGCCCTGGTCGACGCCGGGATCACCGAACCGACCGACCCGGAGCCGGAGTACGTCTCCATCAACAGCCGCAACCAGCTCGCGGTGACCTTGCAGGAGAACAACGGCGTCGCCCTGCTGGATCTGCCGACGGGCAGGATCACCAAGGCGTTCAGCGCCGGTACGGCGTCGGTCAAGGGCATCGACACGGCCGAGGACGGCGTGATCGACCCGACCGGCTCGATCACCGACGTGCCGCGGGAGCCCGACGCGGTCGGCTGGGTCGACGACCGCTACCTCGCGACCGCCAACGAGGGTGACTGGCGCGGCGGTTCCCGGGGCTGGTCCGTCTTCGACAGCCGGACCGGCAGGGTCGCCTGGGACGCGGGCAACAGCTTCGAGCGGATCGCCACGCGCCACGGACTGCACAACGAGGCCAGGGCCGGGAAGAAGGGCGCCGAGCCGGAGGGCCTGGCGATCGCCGAGTACCGGGGCGTGCGGTACGCCTTCGTCGGCTCGGAGCGGAGCAACTTCGTCGCCGTCTACGACCTGAGCCGGCCGACCGCCCCGGTCTTCCGCCAGGCGCTGCCCACCACCAACGGCCCCGAGGGGCTGCTGCCGATCCCGTCACGCGACCTGCTCGCGGTCTCCAGCGAGGAGGACGACGCCGCGGCCGGCGTACGGTCCTCGGTGAACCTCTTCCGCCTGGGCAACCGCACCCCCGCGTTCCCGGGCATCGTCTCGGCCCCGGACGCCACCGGCGCCCCGATCGGCTGGGGCGCGCTCGGCGCGCTCTCCGCCGTACCCGGCAGGTCGCACCAGCTCTACAGCGTCACCGACGCCGCCTACTCCGACACCAGGATCCTGACCGTCGACGCCTCGCGCGAACCGGCGGTCATCACCCGGTCGTTGACCGTCAAGGGCACCGACGGCCGGCCGGTCGGCTACGACGCGGAGGGCATCCACGCCCGGCCGCAGGGCGGCTTCTGGCTCGCGGTGGAGGGCGCCACCGGCGCGGGCAACAAGCTGGTCCGGCTCGACAGCGCGGGCAGGACCCGGCAGACCGTTCCCCTGCCGGCGGACATCGCCGCCGGCCTCGGCGGACAGGGCTTCGAGGGTGTCACCGCCACCACCGACCGCGCGGGCCGCGAGGTGGTCTGGGCCACGCTGCAACGCGAGGTCAGGACCGACCCGGCCGGCATCGTCCGACTCGGCCGCTACGACGTCACGTCCGGCACCTGGAGCTGGTACGGCTACCGGACCGGCACCACCACCGCGCCGGGCGACTGGATCGGCCTCTCCGAGATCACCGCGGTCGGCGACAAGCTCGCCGTCATCGAACGGGACAAGCTGAACGGCCCCGCCGCCAGGATCAAGCGGGTGTACACGGTCGACCTGCCGAAGCACGCCGCGCCGTCGGGCCAGTTGCCCGTCCTGCCGAAGAAGCTCGCCCACGACGCGCTGCCCGACCTGCGCGCGACGAACGGCTGGACCCAGGAGAAGCTGGAGGGCCTGACCGTGGCCGGCGACGGCGAGGTCTACACCGTCACCGACAACGACGGCCTGGACGACGCCACCGGGGAGACCGTCTTCCTCCACCTCGGCTCCAGCAGGAAGATCTTCGGACGGCACTGACCCACCGCGGCGCCCACCGGCGCCGCCACGGACGACGACAAAGCCCCGGGCCGGACGGCCCGGGGCTTTTCCATGGAGTGGACGAGGAGAATGCGCCAGGATTCATCCGCGGCGCCACCGGAAGAAATTCCCCGGAGGCCGACCGGCGCTATTGTGGCCGCAGGGGAATGCCGTAAAGGCAACTGTTGAACTGTACGGTCGCTTCCGTGGTAGAGTCTTGATGAATTCACAGGACGCCACGAAAAAAGGGGAATGGCGTGAATACCGAGAAGGTCACGGCTCGACGTCTTACGGCCGCAGAGGTTTCAGAGTTGGGCCTCCAGGACGGAATCTTCGTCTCGGCGGAGACGGATGGCCTTTCTCTCGACTGCTACGCGCCGGCTTTCCTCACGGAGCCGGGTAAGAATTTCGAGGGAGGCTCCTTCGCGGCGCGGACGATCTTCGGTGAGGAAATCCATGTCCTCCCGGACGACGCCGAAGGGCGCGGGATCTGGATCGCCGACAAGACGGGGGAGGAGATCGAGGTCCTCCAGAGCGCCGGCGTCCTCCTGAACCTCGCCCTCTTCGTGCCCAACGGGAACAAGGACTCCCTGGAGGCGCTCTACTCCGCCGCGCGGGACGCGTTCGGCGCGGGGATCGTCCAGCGCTGGAGCGAGGAAGCCGTCGCGGTGCCGGACGTCAAGGTCGACCTGTTCGAGGAGCCGGCCCGCGGGCGGAAGAACACGAACAACCAGAACCGTGACCGCCGCGCCCTGGACATCTACCCGACGCGGGTGCGCTTCATGGAGCCCAGCGAGGGCTGGAAGTTCATTGTCGAACCGCACAAGGAGATCGTCGACGAAACGCCGACGATCTGACCCCCTCCCGACAGGGAATTCAGGGGCCGTGACAACCTGATGAGCGGCGGCTGTTTGCCAGCGGCTGTTTGCCGGTGGCCGTTTGTCAGCGGATGTGCCGGACGCCCGGCTGGGATCTCCCGGCCGGGCGTTTCGTATGCCCCGGTTCGCAGGAAATGCCTCCTGCCATTCGGAAAGATCGCCATTCGAGAAGCATGGCGCGGAATAGCTCTGGAGCGGCACGGAAATCCGCTGAATCCGGCGAACGGAAAACGCTCCGGGCCGCGGGGCACGCCGCCGGAGTCGCCGCGAGCAGACCAGGAGCCCAGGAGCCCAGGAGTCCGGGAGACGGGCCCCACGGCGGCCGACGCCCCCCCGGGGGCAGCGCGCCCTCTCCGTCGCGGAAGCCCCGCGTTTGTCGCCGGTCCCCTGCGGGTTCGTCCGTGATCGGTAACAGAGGTATCCCTCACGGGTGTTCGTGCCTCTTCATGGACGCAGGGCATCGGCGGAGACGACAAAGGGGCGGGCGGACATGGCGAAGCACAAGGGAAGGGGATGGCACAGCCGGCTTCTGGCGGCGGCGCTCGGGGTGACGGCACTGGCCGCTGCCACGTCGGTGTGGACCGCGCAGGCCGACCCCACCGGAGGGCGGCAGCCGAAAGCTCCCATCTCCGCGCCGGGCTCCGGCCACGAGGGCCAGGCGGTGACCAAGGTGTCGGCGGAGATCGCGCACGCCTCGGAGGCCGGCGCCCGCGGCGTCAACATCACCATCGACGACGGACCGGACCCGATCTGGACGCCGCAGGTGCTGCAACTGCTCAAGGACAGCGATGTGAAGGCCACGTTCTGCATGGTGGGCACGCAGGCCCAGACGTACCCGGACCTGGTGAAGGCGGTCGTGGCGGCCGGGCACCGGCTGTGCAACCACACGGTCTCGCACGACACCGCCATGGACCAGAAGTCCGAGGCATACCAGTCCCAGGAGATCCTGGACGCCGAACGCATGATCACCAAGGCGTCCGGCGGCGTCCGGCCCGAGTACTACCGGGCTCCGGGCGGCGCCTTCACCCCGTACAGCAGGCAGCTCGCCGCGTCCCGGGGCATGCGCCCGCTGGGCTGGAACGTCGACTCCAGGGACTTCGAGCGTCCCGGCGCGGACGTCATGGTCGCCACGGTGAAGAAAGAGATCACCGACGGGCCGACCGTCCTCTTCCACGACGCGGGAGGGGACCGCTCCCAGACCATGACCGCCCTGCGCGAGGTACTGCCCTGGCTGAGGGAGCAGGAGTACTCCTTCGGATTCCCCGTGCGCTGAATGAAGTTCGCCCGTACCGACAAGGAAGCCCCGGGCCGTCGGCCCGGGGCTTTTCCCGTGGAGCGGCCCCCGGAAACCGGCAGGCGCCCCAGGGGCGGGTCGTGAGAAGGTGCGGATCGCCCCAGGCACAAGGGGAAACGCAGCGGGAAACACAGGGGGAAACACAGGGGGAAACACAGGGGGAAACACAGGGGGAAACACATGGGGCTGACCTACGGCTACGACATCTACCTGCGTCCCCGAAACGTCGCCACGGCGCTGGCCCGTCTGGCCACGCTGGCGCCACCGGACCCTCGTGTGCCGCCGCTTGAGGTCGCCCTGCCCGGCGGTGACCGGGTCGTCCTCCCGTTCACGTCCCATTTCAAGAGCGAGCCGGTCGACTGCTCCACGGGCAGCCCGCTCGATCTGGACATGTCCCTCATGTTCGACATCGATGACGCCCTGCGCGCGTACGCGGCGGCGGACGGCCCCGGCCCCGAGACGGACGGGCGCATGAGCATCGGGTACATCTACGCGACGATCCGGTTCGAGTCCGCCCTGCACCCTGGTTACGCCTCGGTGGGGTGCTGGGCGGCGACATCGGGGATGAGCCGCTTGTTCGCGCGGTCGGCCAACGTCAGGAAGGCGTTCACCGACCTCACCGCGGCCGGCGGCGGCGTGTGCTGCCTGTTCGACACCGGCGACGGCGGCCCCGAGCAGGTGTGCTGGCTCAACGGTGGGACCACCCGGGAGATGGTCTCCGGTCCCCGCTTTCCGGATGAGCGGGCACTCGTGGCGACGTGGCCCGACCCGGAGAAGTGAGCACCCGTCCCCCGTGTACGAGGCGGTGGGGACAAGGCCGCTATCATCCCCGATGTGGAACGTTCCCAAAAAACCCGGCCGACCGTCGTCATGTGGGACCTCGGCGGCGTCCTGGCGCCGTCGGGCCGCGCGCTGACCGCCCTCGCCGAGGCCCTTGACGTCACCGAGACCGCACTCGCCGACCCGTACTGGAGCCACCGGGACGCCTACGACCTGGGGGGTTCCCCGGAGGAGTACTGGCACCGGATCGCCGAGGCGCTGGGACGCCCGCTCGACGGGGGGTGGATCGAGCGTCTCGACCGGATCGAGACCGAGTGCTGGGCGGCCCTCGCCTCCGACGCCGCCGCGCTGCTCGCCCGACTCACGCGGCGGGGAACACCGTTGGGGATACTCTCCAACGCTCCGGGCTCGCTGGCGCGGGCGGTCCGCCGTGCGCCGTGGAGCGGTCGCTTCGAGACCCTGGTCTTCTCCTCTGACCTCGGCCTGATGAAGCCGGACCCGCTCGTCTACCGCGCCGCCGACGAACGGCTGGGCCGCGCACCGTCGGAGGTGGTGTTCTTCGACGACCGGCCGGAGAACGTCGCGGCGGCCCGCGCGCACGGCTGGCGCGCGCATGTGTGGACCGGGGGCGAGGCGGCCGCGGAGGCGCTCGCCCGGGAGGGTGTGCTCGATGACTGACCGGCCGCGCAACCCGACGATCATAGATGTGGCCGGGCGGGCCGGGGTGTCCAAGTCGGTGGTGTCCCGCGTCGTCTCGGGGCGCGGCAGCGTGGGGGAGGAGACCCGGCAGCGGGTCCTCAAGGCCGCCCGGGAGCTGGGCTACGTCGTCAACGCCTCCGCCCGGGCCATGGTGGCCCACCGTACGTACACGGTCGGGGCGTTCGTGCGGGACGCGGCGACGCCCTTCTACGGCCACCTGCTCACCGCGATGCAGGAGCGCGCCGCCTTCCACGGCTACCGGGTGGTCACCGCGACGGGGTCCGGCCGGTTCGAGGTGGACGGCGAGTACCGGGCCCTGGAGACTCTCGCGATGCTGCGGGTCGAGGCGCTGGTCGTGTGCAGCGGGCTGTTGCCGAGCGAGCAGATCCTGCCCCTGTCCGCGCGGTTGCCGACCGTGGTGGCGGGACGCCCGGAGACCCATCCCAGCATCACCAGCGTCTACTGCGACGAGGAGGAGGGCGGCGAGGCGCTGGCGGACCACCTGGTCGACCTGGGCCACCGGGAGGTCGCCGTGGTCACGGTGTCGGCGAGCAGTTCCGTGACCCTGGGGCCGCGGACGGCGGCCATGGCCCGTCGCCTGCGGGAGCGCGGGGCGCGCGTGCTGGAGATCCCGGGGGAGCACCGGGAGACGGCCGGCGCGTGGGTGACCGAGGTGTTACGGCATCCCGGGATCACCGCGGTGATGGCCCCCAGCGACCGCCACGCGATCGCCCTCCTGGAACAACTCCGGCTCCGGGGCGTGTCCGTACCGGAACACCTGTCCGTCACCGGCTACGACGGCGTCGGGGACCTGGCGACGTCCCTGATCGGCCTGACGCACTGGCGCCAGCCGGTCGACCTGATCGGCAGCGGGGCCGTGGACGCCGTGGTGCAACTGCTCGACGGGGAGCAGCCGCCCGACCACCACCGGGCGCTGCCCGGCACGCTGGTGGTGGGCCGGACGACGGCGGCGGCGCCGCAGCCCCACGGCTGAGCCGGCCGAGGCGGCCAGGACAGCGCAAGACGGCCGAGGCAGCAGGGCGGCGCAAGAGGGCCGAGCTGAGCCGGCAGGCAGTTTGCGCATTGTTCACGCATCGGGTCCTTTGGAGGTCCGGTCCGAAGTGGGAACGTTCCACTCATGATTGGGAACGTTCCACTTCGCCGCCGACGCGGCAGACCACGCGGATCGGCCGGACCCCGTCCGGTCGCCCTGGCCGGTCCGCTGATGGTCCTGCCGTGCGTCGGACTGCTGCTCGTCTTCGCGTACTGGCCGGTCGTCCGAGGCGTCGTCCTCAGCCTGTACGACACCGATCTGCTCGGCGATCCCTCGCGGTTCGTCGGCGCCGCGCACTACGTCGACCTGGTCACCGACCCGGAGCTGCGGCGGGCGCTGCTCGCCACCGGGGCGATCGCCGGGCTCAGCGTGCTGCTCTCCGTGGGCGGCGCGCTCGCCGCCGCGCTCCCGCTGCGCCGGGCCGCCCGGAAGCCGCGCGCCGTGGTGTCGGTCCTGCTCTCCCTGCCGTTCGCCTTCTCGGCGGCGGCCTCGGCCGCCGTGTTCGCGGGCCTGTTCGCCCCGGCGGTCGGGACGCTCAACCAGGTGCTGGCCCACCTCGGCGCCTCCGGGCCGCAGTGGTTGCAGTCCCCGACGTGGGCCGTCCTCAGCATCTCGATCGCCACCGCCTGGTACGAGTTCGGGTCCGCCTTCCTCGTGCTGCTGGCCGCCCTGACCCAGCTCGACCAGGAGGTCATCGAGGCCGCGGCGCTCGACGGCGCCTCGGGACCCCGGCTCGCCTGGTCGGTGATCATCCCCATGCTCCGGCCGAGCCTGCTGTTCCTCCTGGTCACCCAGACCATCAGCGGCTTGCAGGTGTTCACCCAGGTCCAGGTGCTCACCCGGGGCGGCCCGGCCGGCGCCACGTCCACGGTGGTGTACGAGCTGTACCAGCGCGCGTTCGGCGAGGCGCTGCCCCAGGTCGGTACGGCCTCCACCCTGGCCGTGGTCCTGCTGGCCCTCGTCCTGCTGATCACCGCGATCCAGTTCCGGGTGCTGAGGAGGTGGGCGTGAAACGTCTCCAGGCCGGTTCCGTACTGCGCTGGGCGTGGCTCGGCGTCGTGGTCGTGCTCGTCACCTTCCCCGTCTACGTCACCGTCGTCACCGCCCTCCTCCCGTCGGGCGACGTCGCCGCCGGCCGCCTCGTCCCGGTGCCGGGCCGGCTGACCCTGGACAACGTGCGCGAGGCGCTGGACTCCGCCCCGCTGGCCCGGCAGTACCTGGTCAGTGTGGCCGTCACCGCCCTCCAGGCGGCCGTCCAACTGACCACCGCCGCACTGGCCGCGTACGCGCTCGTCTTCCCCCGCTGGCGCGGCAGGGCCCTCGCCTTCGCGCTGGTGCTGGCGACCCTGGCGTTCCCCGGGGAGAGCCTGGTCATCCCCAACTTCGAGACCGCCACCGCGCTCGGGCTGCGCGACACCCTGCTCGGGATCGTCATCCCCTACCTGGCAGCCGGTTACGCGGTCTTCCTGCTCCGCCAGGCGTTCCTGGCGCTGCCGCGGGAGACCTGGGAGGCCGCCCGCCTGGACGGCTGCGGCGAACTGCGGGCCCTGCTGCACGTCGTACTGCCCATGGCGCGACCGCAGTTGATCACGGCGGCGATGTGGTGCGCCCTGTCGGCGTGGAACGGCTACTTCTGGCCGCTGCTGATCACCGACTCCCCCCAGCGGCGCACCATCCAGGTCGGCCTCGCCCAACTCGCCGTCGACCAGGCATCCACCCCGGCCGTGATCTACGCGGGCACCCTGCTCGTCCTGCTGCCGACGCTGCTGCTCGTCCTGTTCGGGCAGCGCTACCTGGTCCGGGGCCTGGCCTCACGGGTCACCACGTAACCCCGCCCCCCCCACACACACCGCTACATACCGCCACACACTCACACACCTAGAAGAGAGACGACCCGCCATGTCCTCACCGACCTCGCGCCGCACAAGACTGCCGCTTCTGGCCGCGCTCCTGACGACCCTCACCGCGACGACGCTCACCGCCTGCGGCGGTTCCGGTGAGGAGGCGACCGGAGCCGCACCGGGACCCTCGGCGCTGGCAGCCGCGAAGGGGCCGGTCACCGTGACCCTGTGGCACGGGGTCGGTGGCGCGGCCGGCAAGGCGCTCCAGAAGGAGATCGACGCGTTCAACCAGGCCAACACCGGCACGATCGTGGTGAAGGCGTCGTTCCAGGGCAGCTACGCCGACGCCACCGCCAAGTACACCTCCGCGATCCGCGACGGCGGCACGCCGAGTGTCATGGTCTCCAACGACATCACCACCGGCTATCTGCGCGACACCGAGCAGACCGTCTCCGCCCAGGCGATGGCCGCCGCCAACCCGGAGGACCTCGACCTCGACACGCTCCGCCCGGCGGCGCGCAACTACTACACGGTGGACGGTGAGTTGCTCGCCGTACCGCTCAACACGTCCATGCCCCTGCTGTACGTCAACGACACGATGCTGGACCGCGCGGGCGTGGACCGCTCGACCCTCGGCACGCTGGAGGGCGTGGCAGCCGCCGCCCGCACGATCCACGCCAAGGTCTCCGGGGTCAAGGGCATCGACATGCCGCTGGACGGCTGGTGGTTCGAGCAGCTCACCGCCGCGGCCGGGGCGCCCTACTGCACGCCGGACAACGGCCGCGAGGGCGACGGGGCCACGGCGCTGAAGCTGACCGGCGCTCCGCAGCGCGCCGCGATCGGCACCATGGCCAAGCTCTACACGGACGGCGTCGCGCTCGACACCGGCGTCGAGGGCAACGCCGCCCTGTCCGCCTTCACCGCGGGCAAGACCGCCATGATGTTCAACTCCAGCGGTGCCATCGGCGGCCTCAAGGAGGCCGGCATGACCGACTACACCGCGCTGCCCTATCCCCTCTCGGGTCCGAAGGCCACCGCGGGGCCCGCGATCGGTGGCGCCGCGATGTGGGTGGACCAGGCCGGGCACAGCGAGGCCGAGCAGGTGGCGAGCTGGAAGCTGATCAGCTACCTGGCGTCCGCCGAGGCACAGGAACGATTCGCCGAGGCGTCCGGCTACGCCCCGATCAACACCGCCGTCGACAACTCGCCCGCCTGGAAGCGGTTCCTCGCGAAGAACGAGCCCTACGCCGTGCTCGACAAGCAGTTCGCCGACACCCCGGCCACGACGGCCGCCTCCGGCTGCCTCACCGGTGCGATGTCGGGCGTACGCGCCGAGGTCGTCCCCGCGATGCAGCAGGCGTTCAGCGGCAGGACCTCTCTCGACAGCGCCCTGAAGGCGGCCGAGAAGGCGGCGACCACCAAGATCGAGGACGACCGGAAGCAGGCAGGGCAGTGACCGCGAACGTGACCCCGACCCCTACTCCGTCCCTTACCCCTACCCGTGGTGCGACCCCGGTCGAAACGACCGAACGATGGGCGCAGGCTCCCGGGGACCCGTACCGCTACGGCGTCTACCTCCGCCCCGACCCCGCGACCTGCTACGCGGTGACGGCCGTGACCGCGCAGACGCGGGCGCAGTACGGGATCCTCTCGGCCGGCGCTTTCCCGCCGCACGCGACCCTGGTCGGCAGTCGGCACATCACGGCTCCCGTCGAGGAGATCGTCGCCGCGGTGAGCGGGGGACTGGCCGGGGTCTCCGCCTTCACCGTCCACAACGCGGGCGTCCGGCGGCAGGGTGTGGGACTGGTCTACGACGTCCACCACCTCGCCGACGGCAGCACCCCGAACCCCGCCTTCGTGGACCTCGCCGCCCGGGTCGACAGCGCCGTCGCACCGCTTCAGACCCCGGCGCCGAACCACACGCAGCACCATTTCGACAGGGACACCTTCCGGGCGCACCTGTCGCTGGTCTCGCACGACATGTACGTACGCCCGGATCTGTCCGAAGAGGTCGAGGAGTACGTCACCGGGCTCCCCGTGGCGTTCCCCGAGACGTTCCCCGGGGACAGGGTCACCCTCTACCGCACCCGCAGCGACGACTGGTCGGGCCGCTGGTGGCGCACCCTCACCTGGGACCACGTCCACACCTGGCGCCTGCCGAGCTGACCGGTCTGTCGCCCCGCACCCCGGGCCGTCGGCCCGTACCCCCGGCCGTCGCCCCGTACCCCGGGCCGTCGCCTCACTCCTCGTCGCGCAGCCGGGCCGCCAAGGAGGTCAGCGGCTCGGTCCCGGCCGTGTGGCCCAGGGCGGTCAGGTGGGAGACCGCCGCGTCGAGGCGGGTGAGGGCGGGGGCGGGGCGTTCCAGGTAGATGCCCTCCACGGCACCCGCGAGGCGGACGCACTCGGCCCATTCGTCGGGGTGGTCCTCCTTCGTCGGCTCGCCGAGCAGGGCGAGGGCCTTCTCCAGGGCTGCGAGGGCGTCCTCGTACTCGCCGACGTAGGCGTGGACCCGCCCGTGTTCGTAGGCCAGCGCGGTGTCCAGGGAGCGGCCGCGGGCCTGGTACCCGGCGGCGCGGGCCTCGTCGGCGATCCGGCCGGCTTCGGCGAGGTGGGCGAGGGCGTCGGCGAGGCCGTCGGGGCCCTGCTGATGGGCCTGGAGGCGGGCGAGTTCGCGCAGGCAGTTGCTGAGCTGCTCGTAGCGCGGGGCGCGGGCGTGGGCGGCGAGGGCCTGGTCCGCGACCTCGCGGGCCCGGCCGAAATCGCCGGACTCGCCGAGGAGCATGGCCGTCTCCGCGGCGATCATGGCGTGGCTCCCCGGGTCGTCGTCCCAGCCGGCCGACTCGGCCGCGAGGGCCACGAACTCCGCCGTGGCGGCCTTGAGGTCCTCCCCGGCGTGCAGCGCGCGGGCGCGGGACAGGCGCAACTGGGCCACGAGCCGGTCGTCCAGCTCTCCGGCGGCGACAGCGGGGTCGGCCAGGAGGGAGTCGAGCAGAGCGATGCACTCCTCGAAGCGGCCCAGGTCGAGACTGAGTTGGGCCGCGTTGCTGTACGTGCAGAACGCGTCGGTGCGGCTGCCGCGGCGAAGGTCCAGCTCGGCCGAGCGGGTCAGGTGGCGCAGCGCCTCGTCGGGGCGGCCCAGGTGCATGCACACCTCGGCCAGATCACCGTGGAGGCGGGTGACGTCGACCACGTCGGCCGACCAGTCGGCGGCCAGCCGCAGGCCCTCGGCCAGGTCCGCGTGGGCCGCCCGCGCGTCCTGGAGGCCGAGGTGGCACCGGCCACGCAGGACGAGCGTGCGGGGCAGATGCCAGGCGGGGCCGTGCGTCTTCAGCAGGTCGATGAGGGCGTCGATCTCGGTGACCGCGGCCGGCAGGTCACCGGAGACGGCGTACGTACTGGCCCGCAGCAGCCGGGCGCCGGAGATCTGCCCGGCGATGTCGTGCCGGGTGGCGAACGCGTGCAGCAGGTCCACCTCGGCGAAGGCCGGCGCGATGTGCTCCTCGCTCCGCGAGGTCTGAAGGCGCAGGCCGAGCGCGCTCGCCCGCAGCCGCAGCAGCCGAGCCTCCTGGTACGGGGCGAGCCCGGGGGTCTCCTCGTGCAGGCGGACCATGGACGCGTGGGCGGCGGTCAGCGCGGCGGCCTTCGCCTCGGTCCCGTCGGCGTCCTCCGCGGGGATCTCGGCGGCGGCGAGCAGCGCGCAGGCGCGGGCGAGCGCCGCGTGACCCGGCGCTCCGGCGTCGTCGTACAGGCCCGCCGCCTCCTCGTGGAGGGCGGCGGCGTCGGCGGACTCGTCCTGCTCGCGGGCCCGGCTCGCCTCGTCGTCCAGCAGGTCCGCGCGCAGGCGTACGAGCGGGCCCACGGCCGGGTCGTCGGGGTGGGTGTAGTCGCGGGCGGCGACGAGCGTGCGCAGCCGCGCCCAGCAGACCTTCGCGTCCGGGTGCCCCTGTTCGTCCAACGCCCGTGCCCGGGCGAGGAGTTCCGGCAGCGACTCCGGGACGGCGGGGACGGCGGTGGCGGCGGGCGCGGCGGCCGGCGCGGCCGGGGCCACGTCGTCGAGGCCGCGGGTGCGCAGGGTCAGTTCCAGCGCGTCCCGGAGCGGGGCGCGGTCGAGGCGGGCCCTGCGCCGGTCGGTGTGGGCCGTTGTTCCGTTGCGGGCGTCGAAGCGGGCGGCGAGGTCGTCGGCGCGGCCCCGTACCTCGGCGCGCAGGCCGGTCACCGTCCAGGTGCGGCCCGCGTATCCGGCGGCGGGCAGTTCGCCGTGGCCGAGGAGTTCGACGCGCTGGAGGAGGACCTCCACGCCGGTGGAGAAGTCGAGCAGGTCCAGCGGCGATTCCACCTCGTCGAACAGGCTCCGGTTCTCGGCGAGCAGTTCCAGGCCGCGTGCCTCGTTGCCGGTCAGCGCGCAGAACTCCAGGTGCCGGCCGACCTCCCCGGACATGGCGGGGTTACGGCGGCAGGAGCGGTAACCGGCGAGGTGCAGTGCGCGGGCCCGGTCGGCGCCACCGGTGCGCAGCAGGGGCAGCAGCGCGTGCGAGACGGAGCGGGCGGGCTCCTCCTGGCAGGACTCCTTCCCGGCCAGGACGGGTTCCCAGGCGCGCAGCGCCCGCTCGTCGTCGCCCGCCGTGAGGTGGTACAGGGCGCGCTCGCAGATCTCGCAGGCTTCGCAGTCACTGAGCTGGGTACGGGTGCGGCCCGCCCACAGCTCGTAGGCGAGGGTGGTGTCCTCGCCGAGGTGAGCGGCGAGCTGGTACGCCTGTCCGTAGCAGGGCTGGGGGCCGAGACCGGCCTTCTCGTACCGGTCGCTCATCTCCGTGAGCCACTGGCGCAGGCTGGCGAGCGGGATCTCGGGCAGCGCGCGCAGGGCGTTGGCCACCCATTTGAACCGCCAGAACAGCATGTGGCGCAGGCGCTCGTCGAAGACGTCGGGCTGCTCGTCGAAGAGGGTGAGCAGCCGGGCGAAGACGACGGGCGACTTCCGGGGTTCGGAGCCGTAGGTGTACGCCTCCTGGAGTTCGAAGAGCGCGTGGACGAGCGGGACGGGCTCGTCGAACTGCTCGGCCGCCTCGACGAGTTCCTCGGCGGTGACGGTGCGGGTGCGGCCGTAGGGGCGCCGGTCGTTCTCCTGGAGCGCCCGGTACAGCTCATCGGTGGTCTGGGGTGCGGTCGGCATCGTCAGATGTCCTTGCGGAGGGCGTGGGCGAGAAGGTCGAGGAAGGAGCGGTTGATGAGGCTCGACTCGGCGGGCCTGAGCGGGCGCCGGGACAGCAGCGCGGCCTGTCCGTAGAGGGCTTCGGCGCTGGTGCGGGCCAGTTCGGGCGCGTCGATGGCGATGGCGGTGCGCACCAGCGGGTTGAGCTGGTTGAGGATCAGTTGGGCCCGCGGGGCCTCCTGGCGCAGCGCGCCGAGGATGTCGCCCCACAGGCCGCCCTCCTGCTCACGGGCGAGCTGGGAACGGGTGCGCTCGTGCCGGGCGTCGCGGCTGTCGACGAGGAGGGCGGGGGCGGAGGCGGGCTGGAAGGTGCGCAGCGCGACATCGCAGTCGAAGACGGCGAGGGCGTCGCGGGCCAGGGCGAGATAGGCCGCCGCTGCCAGTTCCGTCTCGCGGTCGACGGGGTCGAGGTGGGCGGTGAGGGTCGCCGGGTCGAGGTCGGCGACGCTGACCTCGGGCCTGATCTCGGGCAGCCGGTGGACCAGTTCACGGTCGTAGGTGTAGCCGCCGTTGACGACGCCGAGCCCGGCGGCCGAGGCGATCGCCGCGACCTGCCGGAACTCCTCCACGCTCGACGTCACGAGGACCGTGCGGTGGGTGCGCGCGAACCCGTCGAGGGTGGTGTGGCCGTCGGTGGTCTCGAACGGCAGCCAGGGCAGCAGCATCCGCAGGATCTCGTCGTCGTGCACCGCGAGCGACTTCACGGCCAGGTGGTGGACCTGGAGGAAGCGGGAGAGCAGGTCGGGGTCGCTGGCGGCGGCCCGGGCGATCCACGCGCGCAGCCGCTCGGCGAGGGTGTCGCGGACGGCGGCGAGGGTGTCGTCCTCGTACAGGGACTCGCGGGACGCCGTCGGGCGCAGACTCTCGGCGTCGACCACGCAGCGGACGAAGAACGCCCACTCGGGCAGGATCTCCGCGGCCTGCTCGGACAGGAGCATGCCCTTGACGTGTACGCGGTGTCCGAGGCGGCGCCCGGCCGGCACCGCCTCGGGCAGCACGCACGCGATGCCCTTCAGGCCGACGGCCGGCAGGTCCAGATCGATGGTGTCCAGCGGTGTGAACCCGAAGACCTCCTCGCCGTACGCGGCCAGCGCGCGGGCACGTGTCCCCGGCGTGGGGTAGGTACGCGCCCAGGGAGCGGGATCGGGGTTGACGGACGCGGCAGGGCCGCCCGTGCCGTCGTCGAAGGTCACCGGGTGGCGCAGCAGGGAGCCGAAGTGCCGGGCCAGCGCGTGTACTTGCGCCGGCCGGGTCCACTCGTCCGCGTCGGCGCGCGGCGTCAGGGTGACGGTGGTACCGGGCCGGGGGCGGGCGGCGGCGGGCAGGGTGCGGACGGTGTAGCTGCCGTCGCCGCGCCCCCGCCACTCCACGGCGGGCGCGTCGGGGGTGCGGGCGGAGCGGGTCATGACATGGATCTCGTCGGCGACCAGGAAGCAGGAGAGCAGGCCGATGCCGAACTGGCCTATGAAGTCCGCGCGTTGCTCGGCGATCCGTTCGGCGCGCTTGCTGCTGCGGCCGATCGTGGCGAGGAAGGCGTGCACGTCGTCCGCGGTGAGACCGACGCCGTCGTCCTCGACGCGTACCACCGAACCGTCGGCGTACAGGCGGATGCCGAAGGCGCCGGAGGGGGCGCCGACGGGGGCGCCGGCGGGGGCGTCGGAGGCGGCGGCCGGTTCGAGGCCGCGCCAGGCGGTGAGCGCGTCCACGGCGTTCTGGAGGAGTTCACGCAGGTAGACGCGGGGGCTGGAGTAGAGGTGGTGGGAGAGGAGGTCGACCAGGCCGCGCAGATCCACCTGGAAGGTGTGGTCGGCGACGGCCGCGTTCGCGGTGGTGTCGGGCAGAGTCATGGGCAGTCCGGAGTGGGAGGGGCGGCAGGTACGGGCAGAACGGGGATCGGCGTGCGCTCAGATGCGGCGGCGGCGGTCGAACTGCTCCTCGGGCTCCGCGAAGTAGGTCCAGGGCCAGTCGGTGTAGGCGCCGTCGACCGCCTGGAAGACGCGCCGGACCGTGTGACGCTCGTCGGACAGCGACAGGGCCATGGCGAACATGTTGAAGTCGTGCTGCCAGCCCGGGCGCCGCACGTAAGCGGGGTGGAGGATGCTGTGGTCGGCCGCGTTCCTCAACTCGGCCTGGATCTCCGGGGTTTCGAGGCATTCCGCAAGGTCGGACTCCACCCAGTCCTCGATGTGCGCCATGGCGACCAGGCAGCCGAGCCGGTGCCCCTGCGGGGCGCGGGCGAGCGCGTCGCGGGCGAACGCCAGTCCCTGGCCCGGCTCGCCGCCCCAACGGGGCTGCAACTGCGACAGCCAATCGATGTGGGTCTCCAGGTCCAGCGGGTCGCGGCGCAGCGCGGCGTCGAGCCGGGTCTCGTTGACGGCGAGCCCCAGCGACATGCCGCGGCCGGAGGTGAGGAGGCGGCGCCACGGCGTCACCCACTCCGGCCGCGCCTCGGCGGCCTCGAACAACTGCTCCTCGGCGATCCGGAGCCGCTCGTGAAAGACCCGCCACTGCTCCTGCGTGACGTTCTTGGCACGATCGGAGGTGCGCGCCTCCCAGCCCCAGATGATGTGGCGGGCCCCGGATATCAGCAGGGCCGTCGCCCGGTGCTCCTTGTCCTCCTCGACGGCCCGGCCGATCCACTCCTCCACGCCGGCCAAGTCGGCGAGCTGGCCCAGGACATGGTGGTCGCGGCCGAGATCGAAGGGGGCCAGCGCCGCCTTGACCGCCTCCCAGTCACCCGCGTCGGCCGCCTCCACCAGCGCGAGCACCCGGGTGTCCCCGAGCGCGCGCAGTGTGTACATCCCGTTCTTCCGCCTGCGTGGGGCGGGCAGGGCGTACGGATCCGCACCCGGTCTCTCCCCACCCCTGTTGAACAGCCTGTCGAACATGCCGCGCCCTCCCCTGAACCGCGTGATCGTCGGTGCAGCATAAGGGGACCCACTGACATCGATTCCACAGGGTATTCACGAGTGCTTCACAAGTCCGGTTCCCGGCTCCGCCCCTGGTGGCCGGGGCACAGAGAAGGCCCGGATCACAGAAAGGGCCCGGATCGCAGAAAAGGCCCGGGTCAGGGACCTGGGCCTTCTTCATGGAGCGGATGACGAGAACCGAACTCGCGCTCTGCGCTGGGGAATCACCCCGGGACTCGGCCGGACAATCGCCTCTGACCTGGGGTGATGGCCGTTTGCGGCCGTTCACTCAAGGCTTCGGTGAAGCTCTGGGGAGACGGTCGGCCCCGCCGGACGGGTGGATCAGCGCAGTCCGGCGAAGAGATCGTTCTCGGGTACGTCCGCGCCGGTGGCGTCCTTGACCCGTACGAAGGTCTCCATGCCCATCAACTCGCCGAACCTCTCCTTGCCCATCTTGAGGAAGAAGATGTTCTCGCCCTGACTGGCGTGCGCGGCCAGCGCATCGAACTTCTGGCCGCTGAACGGGGTGGTGTCCACCCACGTGGTGATCTCGTCGTCGGGGAGGCCGATCTCGGCCAGTGCGGCGACCTCGGCGGGATCCGGCTCCGGCATGTCCTCCTGGAACTCGCGCATGGTCTCCCCGAACCGCTGCATCGTCGAGTGGGGCATGGTGGTCCAGTACACCTTCGGTGTCAGCGAGGTCATCTCCAGCGCCGCCATCGTGATGCGGTGGGCCTGGATGTGGTCGGGGTGGCCGTAGAAGCCGTTCTCGTCATAGGTGACGACCACATCGGGTCGGTAGTGCCGCATGAGCTCCGCAAGGCGGGCGGCGCCCTCCTCCACGGGGGTCTGCCAGAAGGATTCGGGGGCGTCGTTGCTCGGCCAGCCCGTCATCCCGGAGTCGGCGTAGTCCAGCATCTCCAGATCGCTGATCTTCAGGACGTCACGGCTCGCCTCAAGCTCTTGCCGGCGCATCGAGACGACGGCGGCCGGATCGTGCCCGGGATCGCCAGGCTTGACACCGCCTGGCCCGTCACCGCAACCGCCGTCGGTACAGGTCACGAGAACCGTGCGGATGCCTTCCGCCGCGTACCGCGCGAGGACGCCGCCGGTGCTGGTGGCCTCGTCGTCGGGGTGGGCGTGTACTGCCATGAGTGTCAAGGGCCGGTCGGTCATGGAAACAGTCCTCCTGCGGAATACGTCTGGGTCCGAGTGCGCGGCGGTCGTACCGCGATCCTGGGGGCCCGGGGCCTGGCGGGGCGGACGACCTCGTGGTCTCCGTGTTCCCCGCCCGTGCGGCGCCGGTCCCTCGATGGCAACTGTGCCGACCGGATCGGTTGTTCCCGGCGCGACCGTGAGAACTCGGGACCGCGGGACCGCGGGACCGCGAGACCGCCTGCTGGAGCCGACCGCCGGCACCCTGCGGGTGTTCGGGGCGGCCCCGGAGTCCGCGGAGGCCGGTCGGCGCACCGCGTTCCTCGCCCAGGAGAAGCCGCTGTTCCGGCGCTTCACCGTCGCCGAGACCCTGCGGCTGGGCCGCGAGCTGAACCCGGGCTGGGACCAGAAGGCCGCCGAGAACATCGTCCGCGCGGGCAAGGTGCCCTTCCACGCGAAGATCGGCACCCTGTCCGGCGGGCAGCGCACCCGGGTGGCCTTCGCCGTCGCCTTCGGCAAGCGCCCCGACCTGCTGCTCCTCGACGAGCCGATGTCCGACCTGGATCCGCTGGTGCGCCACGAGATGATGGGCGCCCTGCTGGCCGAGGCGGCCGAGCACGGCACCACCGTACTGATGTCCACCCACATGCTCACCGAGCTGGAGAGCGCCTGCGACTACCTGCTGGTCATCGCCGAAGGCGGGCTGCGTATGGCCGGTGGGGTCGAGGAACTCCTCACCGCCCACACCCTGCTCGCCGGGGTACGGTCCGACGGACAGCCGGCCCCGGACCTCACGCCCCACACCGTGGTCGAAACCCGAACCAGCGGACGGCAGTTCACCGCGCTGATCCGCCCCGACGGGCCGGTCGGCGGTCCCTGGCAGGCGGATTCCCCGAACCTGGAGGAGCTCCTGCTCGCCTATCTGCGCTCGCCCGACGCGCCGCCCCTCATCAGCCCCAGCTCCTACGTGGGCCCGCGGGCGGTGGCGGCATGAACACGATGACCGGCACCGGCAGCCCGGCCCCCGCCGACTCCGCCTCCGCCTCGGCCGAACCCGGCCGTGGCCTCCGGCTCGGCGGCATGAACTGGCTCGTCTGGCGTCAGCACCGCGCCGCCTACTGGACCCTCGTGGCCGCCGCCGCGGTGACCGTCGTGTTCATCGTCTACGAACGCCACCAGATGATGTCGTACCTCGACGGGTACGGCTGGCACCACCTGAAGTCCGGTTGGGAGGACCGGCTCAACCACCGGACGCTCGACATGGCCGGCCTGGTGATCGGCTACATGCCCATCCTGATCGGTGTCTTCGTGGGTGCGCCCCTGCTCGCCGGCGACCTGGAGAGCGGCACCGCCAAGCTGGTCAACTCGCAGTCCGCCAGCCGCGTCCGATGGCTCGCCACCAAGCTCGGTGTGACCGCGCTCGTGGTCGTGGTGTCCACGACGGCGGTCTCCGTCGCGTTCGGCTGGTGGTGGTCGCCGATCAAGACCTCGTCCTACATCTTCAGTTGGATCGAGGGCCCCGCCTTCGACAACACCGGACCCGTACCCGCGGCACTCACCCTGCTCAGCGTGGTCGGCGGCGTGGCGATCGGCATGCTGTTGCGCCGCACCCTGATGTCCATGGTCGTCACCTTCGGCTTCGCCGTCGCCGTACAGGTGGCCTGGTCGCAGGCGCGGATGTCTCTCGGGGACGTCCTCACCGTCACCAGCGACCAGGGTGTCGGGGAGAACTCCGCCCCGGCCGTGCCCGAGGGTGCCCACATCGTGGACCAGTCCTACCTCACCTCGTCCGGCGACCTCATCGGCTGGGGTAGCTGCGCCGAGGCGACGGAGAAGGCCACGGCCGCCTGCCTGGACAAGGCGCAGGTCGTCGGCTGGGGGATCGAGTACATCCCGATCTCCCAGATGCCCTCCATGCAGTGGCTCGGCGCCTCGCTCCTGCTGGCCCTGACCGCCGCTATCGCGGCGTTCGTCATCCTCCGGGGACGCAAGCGCCTCGTCTGACCCGACGCGGAACACACCGACGCCGGGTCCCCCCGTACGGGACCCGGCCGTGGACCCCGTACGAGCGCACTCCCGGTTCCCCGCTCCGGCGCCTTCCCTTCCCGGCGGGGCAGTGGCAGGGGCAGAGGCGGGCTCAGAACAGGCCCTTGTACCCCTGCCAACCGGTGGCGATCTTCGTACGGCCGCCGAAGGAGCCCTTGCCGTTGCCGTTGTTGCGCCAGACGGCGCCGGAGGTGTCGCGGGAGACGATGTCGGCCCTGCCGTCGCCGGTGATGTCGCCGACGCCCACGATCACGTTGTACGACGAGCCCCAGTCGTCGAAGACCTTCACACGGCTCTTGAACGTGCCGGCCGCGGTGGAGTCGTAACGCCACAGCTCGTTCGACTTGTCCTGCGCCAGCAGGTCGCCGTGACCGTCGCCGTTGAGGTCACCCGCGCCCAGGATCTTCTTGTAACCCGTCCACTTGGACGCGATCTTCACCTTCGCGGAGAGCTTGCCCGTGCTCGTCGCCTTGTAGAGGTAGACGTCGCCGGTCGAGGACTGGCGGGCGATCAGATCGGCCCGGCCGTCACCGCTGATGTCCCCGGGCGAGGTCAGCACGTCGTACTGGTTCCAGCCATTGCCCAGCGAGGTGTACGCGGTGGAAGGCGTCACCGCCGCCCCGCACGCGGGCCGGTAGGCGCGCAACGCGCCGCTGCCGAACCGGACGAGCACGTCGTTGCACCGGTCACCGCTCAGGTCGCCGAAGGGCACCGCCTTCACCGTGGTCGGCCACCCGGAGCCCGTTCGCTTCCCGGTGAACGTTCCCTTCCCCGTCCCGTACTGGTACGTCAACCCGCCCGAGCCGTTCAGCGTCAGCAGCTCGCCGAAGCCGTCCGATCCGATGACGTCGCGGTGGGCCGCGGCTGCTCCGGTGACCTTGACCGTGCCCGTCTTCGTCAGCGCCGCGCCCTGCCCGTCCGCGGGGGTGACGGTCAGCTTCCACGTGTAGGCGCCGTTGGGCACCAGCCGGCCGGCGCCGTCCTTGCCGTTCCAGGCCGGGGTCACCACACCGCGTGCCAGGCCGCCGGAGAGCGTGCGCACGGCCGCACCGGCCCTGTTGCCGATCACGAGCTTCCAGGAGGCCGCGGGCTTGTTCAGCCACCACTTCGGGGTCCACTGCGCGGCGCCGCCCTTGACGTCCACCGAGGCGGCGACGGTGGCGTCGCGCTGGACGAGAGCGGAGACGGGGACATCGCTGGAGGTCAGACGGACGGTGTGGTCGGAGCGCAGTTGGGCGATCACACCCGTGTACGGGTCGACGTCCCAGGAGCCCCACTCGAACTTCCCTGCGGTGTGCGACACGGCCGTCCCGCTGCGGACGTCGATCACCTTCAACTGGCCGGCCGCGACCGTCGCGACGAATCCGTCGCCGAGCTGCGCCTGCTCCCAGTCGGAGCCGGCGAGGGTCAGGTTCCGCTTGGTGACGGTGTCGTAGACGCCCAGCCCCTCCGAGTTGAGCACGCAGTTCCACAGCAGCCACCGGCCGACCGCCTGGAAGTCGTTCAGCAGGCAGCCGCGCCCGAACCACACCGACTCGCCCCGCTGCCCGGTCAGCAGGTCGACGGGGATCACACTGTCATTGCCCGACATCACCCACAGGGTGGTGCCCCACACCGCCCGTACGGTATCCGTCGTCGTGTACACCGTGCGCCCGGAGTCGAGGTCGACGATCCGGGTCTCCTGCGCCGCGCTGGTGCTGTCGTACGGCCTGGTCAGGGCGGCGAATCGGCCGTTGGCCGCGGTCGCGGTCAGATAGCTGCGGGAGCTGTCGATCCGGCTGCCGGGCAGCGACTGGGCGGCCCCGAGGAGCTGGGGCTGCTGGGCGGCGCTCGTGCCGTAGCCGGAGATGACCGTCCGGCCGTCGCCGGTGTCGATGAGACGCGGGCGGCCCTGCGCGTAGTTCTCCGGCGCGATACGGCCGCGGGTGGTGCGTGCCCCCGCGGCGGGGGAGTCGGCCACTCCGGTCTCACGGGTGTGGAGATACGTCCAGTCACCCACGGGATCCCGCTCCAAGGTGGTCAACCGCCCCTGGGCGAGGGTCAGATCGGAGACCGCGCGGGCGGTCCGCCGGGGGTACGCGTCCGCGATCCGGCGCACGGTGACCCCGCCGCCCGCGGTGGCCTCGATGAGGGAGACGCCCCAGTGGTCCGGGTCGGCGCCGCCCGCGACCAGCAGCCCGCCGTCCGGGGTGGGCACGGCCTGCCGCGACGTCCTGGCCAGCAGTGTGCGCGGCGCGGAGCCGTCGAGGGGGACGGCCTCCACCCGCGAGACCGCGCGGCTGATGTCGTCGCGGCCCAGGGCGGAGTCGTACCGGGACACGATGACGGTGTCCCCGACCAGCCCCAGTACCTGCGCGATGTCACCGACCGGAACGGTCCGCACGGCGGCGGCCGGGTCCTGGCGGGAGGCGACGTGCAGGGTGCCGTCGTAGAACCACACCAGGTGGGTGGCGCTGAGCGCGACCAGGGAGTACCAGGACTGCACGGTGTACGGCAGCGCGGTGAAGCGCCCCCGCTCGACATCGAGCCATCCGGTGACTTCGTCATCGCCCTTCCGGTACCGCACGACCTGTCCGCGCGCGTCACCCAGCCCGGCGGCGGCCCACAGACGGACGCCGGAGGGGACGCCTTCGACCGTACGGTCGGTGACGGAGCCGTCGGCCCGGGCGTCCAGCAGATGCCACACGGAGTTGGTACCCGGGGTCCCCGCCGTCGTGACGACCGTCGACCCGAGGGTGCTGAAGTACGTGTGTCCGTCGGGGAGCGCGACCGTACTGACCTGGCCGGACGCCATGTTCCGCAGCGTCACGGTCCGGGCGGAGCCGTCGTGCCGGGCGACGACGTCCGAGCCGGCGCCGGCACTCGTGACGCCGTACCCGTCCGTGCCCGAGGCGTCGACGACGGTGTCGACACCGCCGTACGTCGTCCACAACTGGCCCCGCCCCTCCTCGTACCGGAGGAACCCCGAGGGCCCCGCGCTCAGCAGCCCCGTCCGGGGAACCACGGCCGTGGCGGCGGGCACGACCACCTCTCCGGTGACCGTCTTCCCGTACGCACTGCCGGCCGAGAGCGGGCCGAGCCCGAGGGCGAGCGAGAAGGAAACAACGGCGGCGGTGGCGCCTCGTACGAGCGCAGGTCTGCCCATGCAGGACCTCTCCAAGGACGGTAGTCGAAGGCATGGAGAGACCTGTGCCACGCCATTGAGCCGCAGGTCATGGACGTGCGGCACATATGACGTTCAGACACCCCCCCCAGGCGAGTGGCCGGAATATAGCACTGACCTGTGCAGGGGTGGGCAGTGTGGGCCACAGACAGAGGAGCAGGCTGTGCGAGAGCCTGAGCAGGCCCCGGCTCCGCCCCGCAGCGGCGATGCGTCAGCTCTGTGCGGTGTCGCCGCCCGTCTGCTCGGCGTCCTCGGCTGCGCCTGCCTTCTCGCGCATCTTGCGTACCAGCTCCGCCTTCTGCTCGGCGGCACCCTTGCGGTCGAGGTTGCGGTGCGGACCGTTGTTCTGCCGTTCGGCGCGGGACAGCCTCTTGCGCTGCCCGCCCCCCATGCCCACGGGGTTGTTGATGTTCTTGCTCACGGTCATGAGTTCTCCCGGAATGATGTGTACGGATTCATCGGTGGGGCGGGCGTGGCGACGTCGAGGGGCGTCAGCAGGGGGCCATCACACTCTCACTCGTAAATCGGCGTCCGGAAGAACATGACAAAGACGTTACCCGGTTCCGTCGGCCCCACCAGCCAAGCCTTTCGCACGTACGCCTTCTTCCACACGGTCGTCATGGCCTGTTCCAGCATCGCGCACCCCAACGCCCTGACCGCTGGACGATGTGTAAGGAAGTCCGTACTCCACGTTATGGCCGCGCCAGGCGCCTCACCGCAGAGTGGTCCGAGTGGGAGCGCGGACACCCACCACGCCCATCTTGTACCAGGTGTGCGTTCTGAGCGCGGAATACGTAAACCACCGACAGGGGTGCACAAGTGACGACCAATCAGGAGAATCAAGCCCGCGATGCGGCTCCGCAGCGTCGACTCAGGGGAAGAGGGATACCGGCGGAAGGCGACGGAGGTGTTTTCAGTGAGACCTGGTTTCCGGTCTGTCTGAGTTCCGACGTCCCGGCGCGAGGCGTGCACGGCTGCGAATTCCTCGATGGACGGGTGATCGTTTCGCGCGATCGACACGGAGAAATTCGTGTGTTCAGTGCGTACTGTCTGCACGTGGGAGCGGACCTGTCCATCGGACAGGTCACCGACTCCGGCAACATCCGGTGCGCGTTCCACGGCTGGGAGTACGACGGGGGAAGCGGGCAGTGTGCGTATCTCCCGTCAGGCGACCCGGTCCCGCCCCGCGCCTCGCTCTACCGGTTCCCGGCCGTGGAACGGTACGGCATTGTTTTCGCCTTCAACGGCTCGGAGCCACGCTTCTCGATTCCGGACTTCGATCACCCGGAGGAATCCTTGGTCCTGAGGTCGGGAACATTCCCCGATCGGTTCTCCGTCGACCCCTGGGTCATCTGCGCGAACACTCCTGATCTGCTGCACATCACTGAGCTGCATCAGTTCGACCTGCGCAACGATCCGTACGCGGATGTCACCTGGCAGGACTACTCGGCCACCTTCCCCCTCCATGCGTTGACTCCAGCCGGGCCCGTTCTCGACATTCGCCGGTATGCATTACACCCCGGGAAACCTCACTCGCGGCGATCGCGTGCTTGCTCGCTTCTTCGAGTACCTGCGAACTTTTCCGCGGTCGCATCCCTCCGCCGATTTCTTGAACTGACCCGATTCGCGACAGCCGGGCCACCGAACTCGACAAGGACGTCTCTTTGCCAGAGCAAAGATTTCCCGTAGTGGTGACAGCGACCTGGACCGCGGCACGTCACGTGCTGGCTCTCGACGTGGGCGCGGACTCAGATCTCGCACTGCCGGGTTGGACCCCCGGTAGTCATGTCACGATTCACACCCCTGCCGGTTCCTGCTCCTTGTCGCTGTGCGGTCGCCCGGCCGATGATCATTGGCGGCTAGGTGTGAGGAACCGCGAGGACGGAGCCGTCATCGTGCTCGACATCTAGCTCACGTGTAGCGACTGGTTGTGCCATCCATGGGTGAATGACGAAGAATTCCACGTCCTGCTGAATCGGCCCGACGGGACGCAAAGCATTCGACCTCTTGGCCGCTCGGGCGCCCTCGCCGGAACAGGCCATGACGACCGTGCAGAAGAAGGCGTACGTGATCCTCGACGGCAGTGCCAGGGTGACGAGAGCGAAGCCGGTGCGGATCGTCCGCTTTACCTGCTCTGCTTGCTGTCCCGCTCGCTCGGCCCGCACCCGCGCTGCCTCGCCGGAGGCTTCACGCTCGGCCCGGCCGGCGTGGTGGCGCCACCCTCGGCCGATCTCCTGAGGCAGCTCGCACGGAGTCCCCTTTGGGGAGGTGCGAGTGGTCGCCCACAAGTCTTGTATTGCGTATGCAACTTGGCCGCCGTTTGTGCAAGATCTGGCGCAGGTTACGTGAACTGCGCCTCGCTGTCTGAGACAAGCGGGAGGCAGGATGGGGTGCACGAGCGTGAATGTCCCCGCAGAGGGGGTTCTGCCTGCATCTGGGAAACTCGGAGGGCATGCCACCCGCTAAGAGGTCTGGACAACAAACAAATCCCAGGTGTCCGACCTGGGACTTCGCCGTGGAGCGGGTGACGAGATTCGAACTCGCGCTCTGAGCTTGGGAATCACCCGGTGCCTGGTCCGGTTCGGGTGGAGTGATCGCGGTGGGAGTGCGAGTGCGCAGTGGTCTACGAGGGCGTACATCGAGTGCCGCCTCCCCCGTCCCTACTGGCCCCTGCCCACGGCCCGTCACCCGCGGGCGGAGGAACTGATCCGCCGGGTCGACGAGGAACTCACCATCGACGGCGCCCTCTCCGAGCCCCGCTACCGCACGGCCTTCGACACCTTGGGCCTGGGCGAGCTGGTGGCACAGTGCCACCCGGCCGGCGACCTGGAGGGCGCCGTGGAGGCCGCCGTCATCGCGGCCTGGGCCTTCCTCGCCGACAACCCGCAGGGCGACCAGTGGATGCCCAACGTCCTGATTCCCGACGTCGAATACCTCCAGGGCGAAGCCCTTCTGGCGCGGTCCCTGGACCCTGAGGTCTACGAACGGATCACCCACCCGCTGGAGCGTTCCGTGGCCAACAGCCTGCGCAAACTCGCGGCCTACACCAGCCCCGGGAAGGTCTCCCTCTGCGCCGCGGCCATGATCGAATGGTTTGTCGCGGAGTTCGAGGACATGCGGTTGCGGGCCAAGGGCCAAGGGCACCCCGCCCAGCCTGGATGACGCCGTGCGGATCCGGTGCATCACCCACGCCGGACCGGTCGTCGAGGCGTACACCGCCGCCACCTTCCCCCGCTTGACCCTGGGAGAGGCCGCCGCCCCGGAGATCCGCGCGATCTGGCAGCTCCAGGCCCTGACCTGGTCCGTGCACAACGACCTCTACTCCGGTTACGTCGACTTCGGCGCCAACAGCACCCTGATGCGGGCCTACATGCACGAACACGGCACCGGCCCCCAGGAAGCGGCCGACTTCCTCGGCCGGTTGGCGGACCGCGCCGCCCACGAGGGCATCCGGCGCGCCGCCGAACTCGCCGGAACCGCGCCGCCGGCGGCTCCTGCACGTCACGCAGCTCACCGCCTCCGCCCAGGGCTCTCCCACGGTCGGCACGACCCACCTGCTGGCCGCGCTGTTGGACGAGACCGGGACGGACGCGGAGTCCGCGGCGGAGATCGCGCGTGTGCTGACCGAGAGCGGGGTGGACGTCGCCGGGCTGCGGGCGGAGCCGGAGCTCCAGGTCCCAGGAGGAGCGGCACAAGCTGCCTGAGGCCGCAGCGAGCCACCAACGGGTATGACGGGAGCAGCCGTTGAGAACGACACCCACACGGGGAAACCATGAGCCCGGCAGTGCGACCGTGGAGGCGGAGGCGGAGGCGCCGCGAGACCGCCGGGATGCGGTGCGCGCCGCGCCCCGGCGGACGGTCGTCACCGAGTCGGTACTCGCCGGCCTGCGCCGCCGTCCGCTGACCGGGAGGACGCCTGTACGGAGCTGTCGTGCGGCACCTGCGGCGACCGTGTCGCCGCGTGCCTGGTAGACGCCGACAGCGGGCCGGGGATCTTCGCTGCCTCGGCGGCCCTGACGGAGATGGTCGGTTGGATGGCCCATGACTCGGGTCAGGACGACCTCGCCGCACGCCACTTCGCCCGAGCGCTTCCCCCCGCCCCTACGTCCGGTGACCTGCCGCTGGCCGCCCACATCGCCGTCGGCAGCAGCCATCTGGCGCTACAGACCGGAGACGCGCCCCGAGCCGCCCACCCACTGGGCACAGACGGGTCTCGACGTCGTCGGTCAGGGCCCAGGGATCCCGGCCCCGACGGCCCGGTTGCACACCATGCGGGCCCGCGCCCCGGCCGCCGCATCTCAGTTCGGCTGGGTGGGGGTGAGGTAGTGGACGGTGGTCCGGTCGGCGTGGGGGGCGAGGAGGCCCTGGAGTTCGTGGGCGGCGGTCCTGAGCTGGTGGCCGTCCCGGTCGCCGTGGAGAGTTTCGAGGACGAAGGCGACGTGGGCGGAGTCCTCGGTGACGCGGGTGCGGTGGGCGTCGCGGTGGTTCCAGTGGCGGGTCAGGACGCTGGTGGTGTCGGTGTAGATGATCTCGCCGGGCTTGGGGTTCTCGGTGGTGTCGGGTTCGCCGAGCGGGGTGAACGTCTCGGTGCCGTCGGCGTGGCGGATCTCGACATGGCCGGTGACATGGTCGAGGTCGAAGGCGCCGGCGGGCAGGCCGTGACGGACGGAGACGACGTTGTAGGAGTCGACTGCCGGGTTGATGCGCGGCAGGGTGCCCTTCTTCGTGAGGCGGCGGCCGAGGGCGTCGACGCTGGGCCGGATGCGGCGGGGGTTGGTGCCGAAGGACCGGTAGGCGGTGTGCCATGTCTCGATCCTCGGGTCGGTCTCGTCGGCGGGCTGCCAGGTGCCGTCGGCGAGTTCCTGTTCCAGATCTTCCAGGGCGGTGGTGGTGGCGGGCCAGGGTTCGTGGCCGCGCAATCCGGTGGCGGTGACCAGGGCGATGAGGGCGTCGGGGAAGGCTTCGGCGACCGGGGTGCTGATGCGGAAGGCGGTCATGAGGGGTGGCTCCGTTCCTTGGCGGGTGAAAGGGGTCAGGAGTTCCAGGGGCCGATGCGGTCCAGGCGGCGGCGCTGCTGGCGGGCGGTGGGCACGTCGAGTGACTGTCCGCGTTCGGTGAGGCGGTCGGCGACATCGGTGCGTTGCTCGACGCTCTTGTGGTCGTCGTACTTGAACTTCGCCCGTACGTCGGTGACTTCCAGGCGCAGGCCGCGGATGGCGGGCAGCATCCGTCCGTAGGGCGGCTGGTCGGGTGCGACGGGGGCGTGGTCGCCGTCGGGCTGGAAGTGGGCGAGTTGGCGGCGCAGCAGGTCGGCCTTGGCTGCGGGGTCGTCGACCAGGTGTGCGTGGCCGGTGAACTGGACGGCTGCGTAGTAGCTGGTGGGGACGCCGTCGGTGGGCTCGGTGCCGGGCCTGGCGCGCCAGGGGCCGGGGATGAAGGCGTAGTCGCCGATGACCGTGAAGGTGACGTTCGGATCGTGCTCGATCGCCTTCCACACGGGGTTGGGGCGGGCGAGGTGGATCAGCAGGTCGCCACCGTCGGTGGTGAAGTGGGTGGGGACGACGACGGGCGGGTGGCCGGGCAGGCCGTTGACGCCGAGCTGTCCGAAGTCGTGCCCGGCGGAGATCCACGTCTGCCACTCGGCTTCGTCCAGGGCTGCGTCCCAGGGCTGGATGAACATGCTGCTCCCTGCGTGGTCGGGGTGGGGGTCAGGTGAGGGCGAGGAGGCTGACGGCGACGGCGGCGATGCCGAGCCCGATGAGCTGCCCGCGGTGGATGCGCTCGGCCAGCACGCCCCGTGCGAGCAGCACGGTGCCGGCGGGGTAGAGGGCGGTGATGACGGCCACGACGGCGAGGTCCCCGCTGCGGGCAGCGAGCAGGAACAGCAGGTTCGCCACCGAGTCCAGCACACCGGCTGCCGCCGACATCCCGTAGGCGGGCCTCTCGGTGCCCAGACGGCGGAACATCAGCCCGGCCGCGCTCAAAGTGACGGCCGAGGACACCGCCCGGCCGACGATCAGCGGGGCAATGCCGCTGTCGGAGGGAGCCTGGTGCAGGAAGATGAGCTGGAGGGCGATCGCCGCCCCGGCCCCGAGAGCGAGCAGCAGTGCGGTGCGCGAAGGGCGCGTGGCTTTGGCGCCGTGTCCGGCGCTGACCAGTATCACGGCTGCCAGAGCGAGCGGCAGGCCGATCAGTCCGACCGCGCCCAGGCGCTCGCCCTGGACCAGGCCGATACTGACGGGCAGCATCGCCGAGACCAGCGCGGTCACCGGGGAGAGGATGTTCATGGGGCCGATGGCCAGGGTCTTGTAGAGCAGGGCGAACGCGGCGGCCGACGCGACACCGGAGGCCGCGCCCCAGCCCAACGCACCGGGACTGAAGGAGGCTCCGAGGACCGGCCACAGCAGCAGCTCGACCACGAGCGAGGCCGGGGCCGCGATCATCACGGTGCGCAGGACGTGGGCCTTACGGGCGCCGAGACCGCCGAGGAAGTCGGCGCACCCGTAGGCGAGGGAGCTGCCCAGGGCCAGCAGCAGAGCGGTCACGGTATATCCCTTACTATGCAATGGAACGACTGAACCGTACAACGGACCGACCGCTGGTTGTCAACCGAACGACCAGGCGGTCCAGTGGAGTGGTCCATGAGTGAGGGAGGGCGATCGGATGACCGAGACCCAGGCGGCCCTGCGGGCGCTCGCAAGCAACGTCAGAGCGGCCCGCACGCGCGCCGGGTTGTCCCTGGACGAGCTCGGGCGGCGGGCCAAAGTGAGCAAGGGGGCGCTCGTTGCGCTGGAGAAGGCCCAGGGCAATCCGAACTTCGCGACCCTGGTCCGCCTTGCCGACACCCTCGGAGTGTCCGTGTCCGCTCTGATGGAGGGGCGGCCCGAGGGGCGTGTGCGTGTTGTTTCCGCCGACATGGTGATGCCGCTGTGGACCGGCGAGCAGGGCAGTGAGGCCCGGCTCATGCTGACCACCTCAGGCCCGGCCCCGACGGAGGTCTGGCGCTGGAAACTCCAACCCGGTGAGGAGTACCCCAGCCACCCCCACCAAGCCGGGGTCGTCGAAACCGTCAGCGTCACCGAAGGCCGGATGATCCTGATCGTCGACGGCACCGAGCACCCGGTCGGTGCCGGCCAGACGGCCACCTTCGACGGTGACGCCCCCCACACCTATCGGGGTACCGGCGCAGGCACCTGCCACCTGATCATGACCGTCCACCTGCCCCCCGGCCCCACCTCGGCGGGCTGAACCGAATCCCAGCACCGCGCCGTCTATGGCGCCGAAGTGCGCGCGGTGCTGAGAATGCGGTGTGGGCATTGAGAACCCACGGCTGTCCCAGGGAAGGTGGTTCGCCGGGGGCGGACAGGAAAGATCTCGGAATGGCCGGCCGGCGCGGGCAGGGGCATGTCAGCGTAGACGGCCTTCCCCGTAAATTCCCAGGTCAGGGAGATGAACGCCTATGGCGAGGGCTTCCGGGGCTCAACCTCCCCGTGTGAGGCCGAATCCCTGAGCCCGCCTCAGGGTCCCTGCCGGACATGGAAGTTCTTCGCCTCGCGCGGCCCAAGTGGGGCGCCGCCCCATAGGCCGGTCTCGAATGTAAGGCCGCGGGGTATCCGGAGTTGACCGTACGGTTGCGGGCGGCACCGGCCCGCTCGGCGACTGTGTCGTCCGGTGTGTCCGTCAGGGTGTTCCTGTCACTTGTTCACCGAAAGTACGTCCCGCTGTATGAGAGACCCGGCGCGGCAAGGCCCTGGGACGGCGAGGGAGTCCGCCGAGATCAGGCTTCTCTCGGCGAACAGGGCTGGTGAAGGGCTGACTCAACGGAAAGTGGCCGAGACGACAAGAAAGGCCCTGGTCTCTGACCAGGGCCTTCATTAAAGAGCGGGTGACGAGAATCGAACTCGCGCTCTGAGCTTGGGAAGCTCATGTTCTACCATTAAACTACACCCGCTTGGCGAGCCCGTGATCGGCTTCGCATCGTCGGACACTCTACCCCATCCCCCGCCCCGGGCGCCCGTCGCCTCGTGGGTTCGGTTGCTGTGGGTGGGGGGCGGGGGCGGGAGTTGAGGCGTAGGGTCGGGGGCGGAGTGCCGCTTCTTGTGGTGTCCTGATCATCCCCTAGTGTGGGCGTTCGTCCGCGTTTGTTGGGGAAAGGACCTGATGGGCTTGATGGAACGCACCGTCGTCCGCTGTGCCGAAGGGCACGTGTTCAGTACTGCGACATTCCCGATGCAGCAGCTCGACACCGGGCGGATCGGGCCCGGGCGGCTCATTCGGTGCCCGCGTTGTGCGCGGTTGCGGCATGCCGTGCCGGTGGAGACGGTGAACAGGGTGGATCAGCGCTGATTCCTGGCGGGTGAGGCGCGTGGGGCTGCCCGATTGGGGTGGGCTCGCGCGCCTTGCGTATCCTCGGGGCGTGCTTCTCTCAGACAAGGACATCCGGGCCGAGCTCGACTCCGGCCGCGTACGCCTCGACCCGTACGACGAGACGATGGTGCAGCCCTCCAGCATCGATGTACGGCTCGACCGGTTCTTCCGGGTGTTCGAGAACCACCGTTATCCGCACATCGATCCCGCCGTCGAGCAGGCCGATCTGACGCGTACGGTCGAGCCCGAAGGCGACGAGCCGTTCATCCTGCACCCCGGTGAGTTCGTGCTCGCGTCGACGTACGAGGTCATCTCGCTGCCCGACGACATCGCCTCCCGGCTGGAGGGCAAGTCCAGCCTCGGGCGGCTCGGGCTGGTGACGCACTCCACCGCCGGGTTCATCGACCCCGGGTTCTCCGGGCACGTCACCCTCGAACTGTCGAACATGGCGACCATGCCGATCAAGCTCTGGCCCGGGATGAAGATCGGGCAGCTCTGTCTGTTCCGGCTCAGTTCGCCGGCCGAGTTCCCCTACGGGTCCGAGCGGTACGGGTCGCGGTATCAGGGGCAGCGGGGGCCGACCGCCTCGCGTTCGTATCTCAACTTCCACCGGACGCAGGTGTGACGCGGCCATGACCGAGCGCCGGGAGAACCTGTCGTACGAGAAGTTCGGCCGCGCCGTGCGCGAGCTGGCGCAGAGTGTCGCGGACGACGGCTACGAGCCGGATGTCGTGCTGAGCATCGCGCGCGGTGGTGTCTTCGTCGCCGGCGGGCTCGCCTATGCCCTGGACTGCAAAAACATCCACCTGGTCAACGTCGAGTTCTACACCGGTGTGGGGACCACGCTCGCGATGCCCGTCATGCTCGCGCCCGTCCCCAACGTCGTCGACTTCTCCCGCAAGAAGGTCCTGATCGCGGACGACGTCGCCGACACCGGCAAGACGCTGAAGCTCGTCCACGACTTCTGTGTCGGCCATGTCGCCGAGGTGCGCAGCGCCGTCATATACGAGAAGTCGCAGTCGCTCGTGAAGTGCGAGTACGTCTGGAAGCGCACCGAGGACTGGATCAACTTTCCGTGGAGTGTCGAGCCGCCCGTCGTGCGTCGGTGAGAGAAGGGCAGGGGCCCGGCCCCTGCCCTTCTTCCTACAGCGTGCCCAGTTTCAGGAGCGACAGCAGGCCGATGAGCTGGATCGCCGACGCGCCCAGGGCCTTCGGCCACGGCAGGTCGTGCGACTTGCTCACCATCACCGTGAAGAGCGCGCCCGCCGCGACCCACGTCGCCCAGCCGATGATCTGCACCAGTGAGTTCTCGCCGCCCAGGAAGAGCGCGAAGAGCAGGCGCGGGGCGTCCGTGATGGACATGATCAGCATGGAGAGGCCCACGGTCGGCTGCCAGGCGCCGTCGCCGCCGAGCTGGCGGGCGAGCGTGTGGGTGACCGCGCCCAGGATCAGACCGCCGATCACGAAGGCGACCGCCGTCGTGAGGACGTATGGGATGGCCGTGGTGAGGGTCGCGTTGATCGCTTCCTCGCGGGCCGTGTCGAAGCCGAACAGCGCCAGCAGGCCGTAGAGGAACGTGACGATCAGGGCCGGGCCCCAGATCGGGAGGTCGCGCATCTGGAGGAACGTCTGCGCCGGGCGCAGGACGATGCCGCTCAGCAGTTCCTTCCAGCGCAGCCGGGGGCCGGTCGGGGCCGGGGCCGCGCCGGACTGGTACGTGGCGCCGTCGCCGTAGCGCTCCTCGTCGACGCGGAACGCCTGGGTGTGCCCCGGGTTGTTCGCGTACGGGTCGCCGTGCTGCCGCTGCGGAGCGCCGCCGTACCCCTGCTGCCCGTACGGGTCGCCGAAGTACTCGGGTTCGCCCTGCCCGCCGCCGCCTCCGTACGGCGCGCCGCCCCCTTGCTGTCCACCGCCCGCGGGGGGCCACTGCTGCCGGCCGTACGACGGCGCGCCCTGCTGACCGCCCCCGTATGCGGGGGGCGGCGCCTGCCGTCCGTACGGCGGTTGCTGCGGTTGCTGTTGCGAGGTGCGGTTGTCCCGGCCGCGTCCGATCCTGAATCCAGCCACGCAATCGAACGTACCCGCTCCCGACGGGCGCGGTGACGGAGGGAGGGGAACAGGGGGGCCTTTGCGGCCGAGCTGTGACATCCCTTAGGGGAACCCTGGGGGGATCTCCCCAGTAATCGGCTCGGGGACGTCAAGCCGGCCCCAGTCGGCGTCAGTCGGCGTCAGTCCAGGAAGACCGCGGTGCTGAAGGTGAGCAGGGGGTGGGGGCGGAAGGCCGGCGCCTTGGGACCGGACGTCTTGGGATCGGACGCCTTGGGATCGGACGCGTACGTCGCTATCAGGTCCGTGCTCTCCGCCCGGTGCGTCCTCGTCACCAGGTAACCGTCCGCCACGCGCAGGATCTCCGTCGTCGCCTTGCCGTCCGGTACGCCGGGGAGCCGCGGCGCCGGGGGCTTGCGTACCGCGGTGAAGGTGTACGTCGCGCCCGGCAGCTCGGGGCCGTTCGGACCGCCCAGCAGCAGCGTTCCGCGCGCGGCCGTGCCGGGCGCGTGGGCGCGGGGCAGGACGACGAGGTCGTCGTAACCGTCCCCGTTCACATCGCTCCTCGGTTCCGGCGCCGCCAGGACCGGGCCGCCGGCCTGGACCGGCGCGGTGGCGGCACGCGGGGCGCCGGTCCGGCGGAACGGGCCGCGCAGGAAGCTGACCTGGCCCGCGCTCGCGGTGACCGCGAGATCGACCTCGCCGTCCCCGTCGAAGTCGCCGCAGACCGGGTGGTCGGGCCACTCGTCGCCCGCGCGGGCCTTCGCCGGGATCCGGAGGACGACCGCGCGGCCGGCGGGCCCGCCCGGGCCGCCGAACAGGATCTGGAGCGGTACGGGTGGCATCCCGATGCCGTTGTACGGCGGGTCCGTGGCGATGATCAGGTCGCCGAAGCCGTCGCCGTCGAGGTCGCACGCCGCCTCGGCGTCGAACGCCGCAGGCAGCACCCCGTCCACCCGCGCGCCCCGCTCCCGCGGGTCGAGCGTCTGGCGTACGGCCGGGTCGAAGCGGCGGGCCGCGCCGCTCCCGGCCGCCGTGCCGTACACGATGCCGATGCCCGCGTCGTCCCCGTACGTGTCGCCCGCCGCCTTGACCAGGTCGTTCAGTACGAGGTCGGGGTGGCCGTCGCCGTTGAGGTCGTCCGGGAGGCGGCTGCCCCTGCCGCGCGGGACGGCGCGGCGTGGGACGGGCGAGGTGCCGGCGCCCGGGGCGTCGGTGTACGGAGCGGTGTCGCCGTTCTTCGCCTCCGTCGAGCCGCCGGACGACGAGGAGGCGGCGTTGTCGGTGTCGGTGCAGGACGTCAGCGGTAGCAGCAGGGCCGCGCAGGTGGAGAGGATGATCGCCGTCCTCGCCGCCGTCCTCCGTATCCGTCGTGTTCTCCGTGCCCGTCGTATCCGCATGTCCCCACCCGCCCCATCCGTACTCACCGGCCCCCGACGCACCGCCTTATTGTGCGCGTGGCGGAGGGCCGTGCCCAGGCCGGGCGGGGGCTCAGTGACCGAAGTCCCAGCCGGAGTTGTCGCCCGGCGCTGTCGTCAGGCCGAGATCCGTCGGATCGATGCGCCGCGGCCATCCACCGGGCCCGGAATCAGACCCGGACCCGGACCCGGTGCCGGTCAGTCCGTTCGGGCCGCCGTGCAGGACCCGTACCCCTCCGTCCCCGGCCGTCGCGCCGATCGCCAGCTCCGCCGCCCCGTCGCCGTCCATGTCCAGCAGCGCGAGCCGGGGCGCCCCGGTGAGGCCCGCGATGTGCTGGGCGCCCGTTCCGGTCAGGCCCTTCTTGCCACCGCGCAGGACGAGGACCACGGCCGAGTCGTCCTCCGTCGGGGCGGTGAAGGCCACGTCGGCGTACCCGTCGCCGTTCACATCGCCCGCCGTGGGCGCGGACCCGAAGCCACAGCCGGTGGAGACGGGCGCACCGGGCAGCCCCGGCGTCCGGTCGTCGATCGTCGTCGGCTTCAGGGTGGGGCCACGGCCCGCCGGGCCGCCGTACACGACCGTCAGCCGGCTGCCGTCGTCCGCGAGCTGCTCCTCGCCGATGATCTCGCAGGAGGGGCCGACGATCACGTCCGCGGCGCCGTCCTTGTCGACGTCGGCGGTGAGCGTGCCCGCGCCGTAGATGTCCCTGCCTCGTGTGTCCTTGAGGCGCTTGTACGCGGCGGACACGCCCCCGGCGCCCCCGGCGTCCCCGGCGTCCCGGGCGGTCCCGTGGTGGACGGCGGTGGCGCGCGGGACGGGCATCTCGTCCGCGAAGACATGGGTCCAGGTGACGACGAGGTCGTCCCGGCCGTCGCCGTTCACATCGCCCGCCGCGGCGAGGCGGGCCGTGTAGTACGGGCCGGAGCCGGCGTCGGACGTGGGGTCCGGGCCCGGGTCCTTCGGCGTCAGGTCCAGCGGCACCGTGGCCGCGGGCACGCCCGCCCGGCTGAACGGGCCGTACGACAGCGTCGCCGTGGACGGCGACTGCCCGGCGGTGACGAGGTCGGCGTACCCGTCCCCGTCGAAGTCGCCGGTCACCGGCGCGCTGCCGGAGAGCCGGGCGCCGCCCTTGGCCCCGCCCCCGAGGCCGCCCTTGCCTCCCCGGACGACGAAGACGGTGTCGCGGCCCGCCGCGGTGATCAGGTCGGCGTACCCGTCCGCGTCGAGGTCGGCCGAGCGGACGGGGCCGCCGAAGTTGCCGCCCTGGCCCGCCTTCCCGAGGTTCAGGCTGTTCTGGGTGATCACCCGGTGGCGGCCAGGATCCGGGCCGTCCGGTGAGCCGGGCACCACGGTCACGAGTCCGGCGGAGTAGAGGCCGTCGACCGTCGCGGTGGGGTCGGCCAGGACGAGGTCGCCGGTCTGGTCGCCGTCGAAGTCGGAGTACGCGGCGGGCTCGGACGGCGGGGGAGGAGGGGGCGAGGAAGGAGACGGAGGGGGCGCGGCCGATGTGCGGGACGGCGCGCCGGTCGGCGGTTCGGACGGCCCGCCGTCCGGTGGTGCGCCCGTGCCCCCGCACGACGTCGCCAGGCCCGTCAGACAGATGAGGCCGATCAGAGGGGCCACGGGAGCAAGGGCGCGCCTCCCGGCCACCGGACGTTTCCGCATGGCCAGTTGGACCCGCCCCGCCCCCGGATGGTTGCGCCCGCGCGCCCGGCCGGTTGTGCCCGCCCCGAGTCCCCGAGCCCTCCCCCGCGCTCGGGGCGGGGGAGGGCGACGGTCGAGGTCCTACTTCGCCGGTTCGGGCTCCGGGTCCGGCGCGTTCTCGTGCTCCTCCGCAGGCTCCGGGTCACCAGGCGCCCGTACGGAGTCGAGCAGCAACTGCGCGACGTCGACCACCTGGAGGGACTCCTTGGCCTGGCCGTCGTTCTTCTTGCCGTTGACGGAGTCCGTCAGCATCACCAGGCAGAACGGGCAGGCCGTCGAGACGATGTCCGGGTTCAGCGAAAGGGCCTCGTCCACGCGCTCGTTGTTGACGCGCTTGCCGATCCGCTCCTCCATCCACATCCGCGCGCCGCCCGCGCCGCAGCAGAAGCCGCGCTCCTTGTGACGGTGCATCTCCTGCTGACGCAGGCCGGGGACGGCCGACATGATCTCGCGCGGCGGCGTGTAGACCTTGTTGTGCCGGCCCAGGTAGCAGGGGTCGTGGTACGTGATCAGGCCCTCGACCGGTGTCACCGGCACCAGCCTGCCCTCGTCCACGAGGTGCTGGAGCAACTGGGTGTGGTGGATGACCTCGTACTCGCCGCCGAGCTGCGGGTACTCGTTCGCGATGGTGTTGAAGCAGTGCGGGCAGGTCGCGACGATCTTCTTCGACGCCTTCGGCTTCTTCGTCGAGGCGTCCACGTTGCCGTCCTCGTCGAAGGACTCCCCGTACGCCATGTTCAGCATCGCCACGTTCTCCTGGCCGAGCTGCTGGAACAGCGGCTCGTTGCCGAGGCGGCGGGCCGAGTCGCCCGTGCACTTCTCGTCGCCGCCCATGATGGCGAACTTGACGCCCGCGATGTGCAGTAGTTCCGCGAACGCCTTCGTGGTCTTCTTTGCGCGGTCCTCCAGGGCGCCCGCGCAGCCGACCCAGTAGAGGTAGTCGACCTCGGAGAGGTCTTCGACGTCCTTACCGACGACCGGAACCTCGAAGTCGACCTCCTTCGTCCACTCCAGGCGCTGCTTCTTGGCCAGCCCCCAGGGGTTGCCCTTCTTCTCCAGGTTCTTGAGCATCGTCCCGGCCTCGCTCGGGAAGGCGCTCTCGATCATCACCTGGTAGCGGCGCATGTCGACGATGTGGTCGATGTGCTCGATGTCGACCGGGCACTGCTCCACGCACGCACCGCAGGTGGTGCAGGACCACAGCACGTCCGGGTCGATGACGCCGTTCTCCTCCAGCGTCCCGATCAGCGGGCGTTCGGCCTCCGCGAGGGCGGCCGCAGGCACGTCCTTCAGGGCCTCGGCCGACGCCTTCTCCTCGCCCTCCACGGTCTTGCCGCCGCCCGCCAGCAGATACGGCGCCTTGGCGTGCGCGTGGTCGCGCAGCGACATGATCAGCAGCTTGGGGGAGAGCGGCTTGCCGGTGTTCCAGGCGGGGCACTGCGACTGGCAGCGCCCGCACTCCGTACACGTCGAGAAGTCGAGGATGCCCTTCCAACTGAACTGCTCGACCTGGCTGACCCCGAACACCGCGTCCTCGGCCGGGTCCTCCCAGTCGATCTTCTCGCCGCCGCTGGTCATCGGCGGCAGCGCGCCGAGCGCCGTGGAGCCGTCCGCCTCGCGCTTGAACCAGATGTTGGGGAAGGCGAGGAAGCGGTGCCAGGCGACGCCCATGTTGGTGTTGAGCCCGACGGTGATCGCCCAGGCCATGGTCGTACCGAGCTTGATCATGGCGGCGAGGTACACCAGGTTCTGCAGGGTGGCGAGGCTCAGTCCGCCGAACGCGGCGACCAGGGGGTACGAGACGAAGTACGCGGCCTCGTAGCGGCCGACGCCGTGGATCGCGCCCTCCAGGCCGCGCAGCGTGAGGATCGCGAGGCCGATCACCAGGATCACGTACTCGACGAAGTACGCCTGGCCCAGCTTGGAGCCGGTGAAGCGCGACTTGCGGCCCGCGCGCGAGGGCAGGCTGGCCAGCCGGACGCCCATCAGGACGAGGATGCCGACCGTCGTCGCCAGGGCGATGAACTCGGTGTACATCTCGTACGGCAGCCAGCCGCCCAGCACCGGGAGGACGAAGTCCGCCTGGAAGAGCTGGCAGTACGCGGTGATGATCGTCAGCCCGAGCGTGAGGAAGCCGACCGCGACGAACCAGTGGGCGACGCCGACCACCCCCCACCGGTTCATCCGGGTGTGGCCGACGAACTCCTTGGCCAGGGTGAGGCTGCGCTGCTTCGGGTCGCCGGTGCGGCTCCCCTCGGGCACCGGTTGGCCGAGTCGGACGAACCGGTAGATCTGCGCGACGGCGCGGCCGATGAGCGCGACGCCGACCACGGTCAGGACCAGCGACACGATGATCGCGGCGAGTTGCATTCGGGGGCTCCTCGGGCCTGCGAGGGTGGGTGAATCAGCACTCATACTGATCGTACTAAGCGGTAACTTAATCAGCTCGTGCTGAGGGTACCCACTTATTCCGTCGCAATGTAGCCGTGGGACCGGTGATCTGTGTCGCTGAGGGCACCCTGACCGCAGGAAGGAGCGCGCCGGGCGTACGGGCGAGGATCGCCAGGTCGAGACCGAGCCAGTGGTGCTCCACGTAGTGCTGGTCGAGCAGGGGTGCCTCGTCCCACGGCAGCGCCGAACGGCGCCGTACCTGAGCGAGTCCGGTCAGCCCCGGCCGTACGAGCTGCCGCCAGGGCGCCGCCGCGGCGGGGGAGCCGAACTTCAGGGGCGCGGGCCCGACCAGCGAGAGGTCGCCGCGTACGACATGGGGCAGCCGGGAGAGCAGGTCGAGGCGGAAGCGGCGGGTGCGCAGGGAACTCAGGAGGAAGGGGTTTCCGTTGAGCCCGGTGCGGTAGTCGCGTACGAGGACGCCGTCGGCCGGACGGGTGAGCGCGACGGCGAGAGCGGCGCCGGCGAGGACGGGCGAGGCCAGCACCAGCAGGGCCGAACCGAGGATCAGGTCCAGCAGCCGCTTGGGGTCGGGCACCCGCTCGGGGTCGAGCAGCCGCTTGGGTTCCAGGTGTGGGGAGATCCGGGATGCGTGTCGCTTCATGGCCACATCTGACCGTTCTCTGAGCGATATATGGCTTTTGCTGGGGAACGATCGCATGCTGGAGCGGTACGGGTCAGGTAGGCGCCCCGAGAGGGCTGCCGGGGAGCCGCCGGGAAAGCCGCCGGTCCGAGGCCCGCGAAACCTCCAGTGGAGGCCCAGGCGCACAATAATTGAGCCTCCTCGGCTCAGGTCCTTTGACTCCGCAGGGTCTGTCATGCATCCTTGAGCCTGTTCCACTCAAGTCACCTGGAGGAATCGAAATGGCACGTGCGGTCGGCATCGACCTGGGCACGACTAACTCCGTCGTCAGCGTTCTCGAAGGCGGCGAGCCCACCGTCATCACCAACGCAGAGGGCGCCAGGACCACGCCGTCCGTCGTCGCCTTCGCCAAGAACGGCGAGGTGCTCGTCGGCGAGGTCGCGAAGCGCCAGGCGGTCACGAACGTCGACAGGACCATCCGGTCGGTCAAGCGCCACATGGGCACCGACTGGAAGATCAACCTGGACGGCAAGGACTTCAACCCGCAGCAGATGTCGGCCTTCGTGCTGCAGAAGCTGAAGCGGGACGCCGAGGCGTACCTGGGCGAGAAGGTCACCGACGCGGTGATCACCGTCCCGGCGTACTTCAACGACTCGGAGCGCCAGGCGACCAAGGAGGCCGGCGAGATCGCGGGCCTGAACGTCCTGCGTATCGTCAACGAGCCGACGGCCGCCGCGCTGGCCTACGGCCTCGACAAGGACGACCAGACGATCCTGGTCTTCGACCTCGGTGGCGGTACGTTCGACGTCTCGCTGCTGGAGATCGGTGACGGCGTCGTCGAGGTGAAGGCCACCAACGGTGACAACCACCTCGGTGGTGACGACTGGGACCAGCGCCTCGTCGACTTCCTGGTGAAGCAGTTCGCCAACGGTCACGGCGTGGACCTGGCCAAGGACAAGATGGCTCTCCAGCGTCTCCGTGAGGCCGCGGAGAAGGCGAAGATCGAGCTGTCGTCCTCCACCGAGACCACGATCAACCTGCCGTACATCACGGCGTCCGCCGAGGGCCCGCTGCACCTGGACGAGAAGGTCACGCGCTCCCAGTTCCAGCAGCTCACGGCCGACCTGCTGGACCGGTGCAAGACCCCGTTCCACAACGTCATCAAGGACGCGGGCATCCAGCTCTCCGAGATCGACCACGTGGTGCTCGTCGGTGGTTCGACGCGTATGCCCGCCGTGGCCGAGCTCGTCAAGGAGCTGACCGGTGGCCGCGAGGCCAACAAGGGCGTCAACCCGGACGAGGTCGTCGCCATCGGCGCCGTGCTCCAGGCCGGTGTCCTGAAGGGTGAGGTCAAGGACGTCCTGCTCCTCGACGTCACCCCGCTGTCCCTGGGTATCGAGACCAAGGGCGGCATCATGACCAAGCTCATCGAGCGGAACACGACGATTCCGACGAAGCGCTCGGAGATCTTCACGACGGCCGAGGACAACCAGCCGTCCGTGCAGATCCAGGTCTACCAGGGCGAGCGCGAGATCGCCGCGTACAACAAGAAGCTCGGTATGTTCGAGCTGACCGGTCTGCCGCCCGCGCCGCGCGGTGTGCCGCAGATCGAGGTCGCCTTCGACATCGACGCCAACGGCATCATGCACGTGGCCGCGAAGGACCTCGGCACCGGCAAGGAGCAGAAGATGACCGTCACCGGTGGCTCCTCGCTGCCGAAGGACGAGGTCAACCGGATGCGCGAAGAGGCCGAGCAGTACGCGGACGAGGACCACCGCCGCCGCGAGGCCGCGGAGACCCGCAACCAGGCCGAGCAGCTCGTCTACCAGACGGAGAAGTTCCTCAAGGACAACGAGGAGAAGGTTCCCGGCGAGATCAAGACCGAGGTCGAGGCTTCGATCGCCGATCTCAAGGAGAAGCTGAAGGGCGAGGACACCGCCGAGATCCGTACCGCCACGGAGAAGGTCGCGGCCGTCTCGCAGAAGCTCGGACAGGCGATGTACGCGGACGCCCAGGCGTCCGGCGCCGCCGGTCCCGAGGGTGCGGCCGGCGAAGGCCAGGCCAAGCCCGAGGACGACGTCGTGGACGCCGAGATCGTCGACGACGAGAAGCCCAGGAAGGACGGTGCGGCGTGACCGAGGAGACCCCGGGCTTCGAGGAGAAGCCCGATGTCCCCTCCGGCGCCGACGACGCCACGCCGAAGGCCGCCGAGCCGGACTCCCCTCAGGAGTCCGGGCCGGCGGCCCCCGCCGGGGACATCCAGGACGCTGCTCTGCTGGCCCAGCTCGACCAGGTCCGTACCGCGCTCGGTGAGCGCACCGCGGACCTCCAGCGGCTCCAGGCCGAGTACCAGAACTACCGCAGGCGTGTGGAGCGGGACCGTGTCTCCGTCAAGGAGATCGCGGTCGCGAACCTGCTGACCGAACTGCTGCCCGTGCTCGACGACATCGGCCGGGCGCGCGACCACGACGAGCTGGTCGGCGGCTTCAAGTCCGTCGCCGAGTCGCTCGAAGCGGTCACGGTCAAGCTGGGGCTCCAGCCGTTCGGTACGGAGGGCGAGCCCTTCGACCCGACGATCCACGAGGCCCTGATGCACTCGTACGCGCCGGACGTCACGGAGACGACGTGCGTCGCGATCCTCCAGCCCGGGTATCGGTTCGGGGAACGGACGATCAGGCCCGCGCGGGTCGCGGTGGCCGAGCCACAGCCGGGCGGCAAGACCAAGTCCGCGGAGGAGCAGGCGGATTCGGCCGATGACAGGGAGAACGGTGGCCCCGACGAGGGCTGACGGAGCAGACACACCGGAGACGGCCGGCGCGCGACGCGCCGGCCGTGTGCCGGACACAGATGACGCGGTGACCGGCGGTGCCGGTGCGGGCGGAGAGGAGGGACGTCGAGGATGAGCACGAAGGACTTCGTGGAGAAGGACTACTACAAGGTTCTCGGCGTTCCCAAGGACGCCACCGAGGCCGAGATCAAGAAGGCGTACCGGAAGCTCGCCCGCGAGTTCCACCCGGACGCCAACAAGGGCGACGCCAAGGCGGAGGAGCGCTTCAAGGAGATCTCCGAGGCGAACGACGTCCTCGGTGACCCCAAGCGGCGCAAGGAGTACGACGAGGCGCGCTCGCTCTTCGGCAACGGCGGATTCCGGCCGGGTCCCGGCGCGGGCGGCAACGGCTCGTTCAACTTCGACCTCGGCGACCTCTTCGGCGGCGGCCAGGGCGGCCCGCAGGGCGGCCCCGCGGGCGCCGGCGGGGCCGGCGGCTTCGGCGGCGGGCTCGGGGACGTCTTCGGCGGGCTGTTCAACCGCGGCGGCCCCGGCACCCGTACGCAGCCGCGCCGCGGCCAGGACATCGACACCGAGGTGACGCTCAGCTTCACGGAGGCCGTCGACGGGGCCACGGTCCCGCTGCGGATGTCCAGCCAGGCGCCCTGCAAGGCGTGTTCGGGCACCGGCGACAAGAACGGCTCGCCGCGGGTCTGCCCGACCTGTGTGGGCACCGGACAGGTGTCGCGCGGCTCGGGCGGCGGCTTCTCGCTGACCGACCCGTGTGTGGACTGCAAGGGCCGCGGGCTGATCGCCCAGGACCCGTGCGAGGTGTGCAAGGGCAGCGGGCGTGCCAGGTCCTCGCGGACCATGCAGGTCCGGATCCCGGCGGGCGTCAGCGACGGCCAGCGGATCAGGCTGCGCGGCAAGGGCGCTCCCGGCGAGCGCGGCGGCCCCGGCGGCGACCTGTACGTCGTCGTCCATGTCGACGCGCACCCGGTCTTCGGCCGCAAGGACGACAACCTCACCATCACCGTGCCCGTCACCTTCACGGAGGCGGCGCTCGGCGGCGAGGTGCGGGTACCCACGCTGGGCGGTCCGCCGGTCACGCTGAAACTGCCCGCGGGCACCCCCAACGGCCGTACGATGCGGGCCCGTGGCAAGGGCGCCGTACGCAAGGACGGCAGCCGCGGCGACCTGCTGGTCACCGTCGAGGTGGTCGTGCCCAAGGACCTCGGCGGCGAGGCGCGCGACGCGCTGGAGGCATACCGGAAGGCGACCGCGGACGAGAACCCGCGGGCGGAGCTGTTCCAGGCGGCGAAGGGAGCATGACCCGATGGACAGGGACGGGCGGCGGCGGCCGTCCTCATCGTTCGGCAGGGCGTACACGCTGACCGAGGAGACGCCGGTGTACGTCATCTCGGTGGCGGCCCAGCTCTCCGGGCTGCACCCGCAGACCCTCCGGCAGTACGACCGTCTCGGTCTGGTCTCCCCGGACCGTACGGCGGGGCGAGGGCGCCGCTACTCGGCCCGTGACATCGAACTGCTCCGGCAGGTGCAGCAGCTCTCGCAGGACGAGGGCATCAATCTGGCCGGAATCAAGCGCATCATCGAGCTGGAGAACCAGGTCGCCGCGCTCCAGGCCAGGGTCGCCGAGCTGTCCTCCGCGGTGGACGGCGCCGCGGCGGCGATGCGGCAGCGCGAGGCGCAGGTGCACGCCTCGTACCGCCGGGACCTGGTGCCGTACCAGGACGTGCAGCAGACGAGCGCGCTGGTGGTGTGGCGCCCGAAGCCCAAGCGCGCGACGGACTGAGCTCAGGCGCGCGACGGACTGAGCTGCAAGCGAGCGACGGACCGAGCCCAGGCGAGCGCCTGGGCTCGGTCCGTCGTCGTGTGCGGGCGCGGTCGGCCCGGTGCAGCGGTCAGCCCAGCTTGCGTTCCTCGGCGGCGGCCTCGGACCCCCACCACACCCCGAGCGAGAACAGCGTGTCCACGCCGACGACCTCGTACAGCTTGTTCAGGTCGGTGTTGACGGTCCGCAGGCTCACATCCAGCTCGCTGGCGATCTGCTTGAGGGTGCGGCCCTCGCGGAGCTTGTTGAGGATGCGCCGGGAGCGGCCCGTCGTGACGATCCCCTCCCTCGGCAGGAACCGGCCGCCCATCCAGGGTTCGGCCCGTTCCCACTGCTGGTCGAAGAGGTGGTGGAGGAAAGCCACCATGCCGGGGTGCGTCACTTTGAACGCGGTCATTCTGTTCGGCTCGTCCCGGTGGTCGGAAATGATGGCGAATCGTCTGTCCACAAGGATCATTCGCTCGAAATCGGAGGCGAGGGTACGTATCTCCGCGCCGTGCGCGCTCATGGTGGTGGCCCACTCCTGTTCCGCGGCACGGGTGCGGGCGGACTCCGAATAGATCGTGCGGCGGGCGATCCCGCGCTGGAGGAGTTTGATCTCGCGGGGGACGACCGCGGCCAGTCCTTTCGCGGTTCTGTTCACCGGATGCGCCGTATACATGTGGGATTGCGCGTAATCCGCCGCCTGCATGATGGCGGCATTGACGTGTTCGACCCGGTCGAGGAATTCGATTCCGTTACCGGTGGGCGATTCGTGTGTACGGATGTCGCGGTACAGCTCGTCGAGCTGGTGCATGCGCTGGAGGTGGCGGGCGATGCCGGCGCGCTCCTCGGCCATGGCGGTCTGCTCCGCATGGTGCAGGTCGGCCACGCCCCACCGGTCGGAGTGGGGGTCGTGCACCGCCAGTCCGAGGGCGATCAGCTCGGTGCAGCCCGGCTCGGCCCGCCCGACCTGCTCGCCCCTGACGAGCCGGCGCAGCAGGGTGTGCGCCCCCGCCGACACAGCGGGCGACGGTTCTCTGTGGGTCACCGCGTCCGGTTGTGTCATATGTCCCTCCTGCGTGGTTCCGCAGTGCTGCACGGTTCCGCAGTGCGCATCAGTGCAGTCGCGTTTCGCTTGATCCGGGCAGGCCGTGTCGGCACTCTACAGAGAGTGACCGAGACCATCGCCGAGTTCTCGCCGTGCAGGGGCGGGAGTTCGACGTCCGGTTCAGGGAATTCGGGCTGATTCGGGCCGATTCAGTGAGCGGGTTCCCTCTCTGTGTTCACGGTGGTTCTCGTTGTGGGCGGTACGGAGCGAGATAGGTCGAGGTGTTTCGAAATGCCGGGTCAGCGCTCCTGGTCGAGGATTCCCGAGTGCGCGATCAGATAGCCGAGCTGCGCCCTGCTGCCGCTGCCGAGCGTGGTGGCGAGTTTGGCGATGTGGGCACGGCAGGTCCGTACGTTCATCCCCAGTCGCCGGGCGATGGCCTCGTCCACGTACCCCTCGATGAGCAGTTTCGCGATCGACCGCTGGACGCCGGAGACGCCGTCGGGCGTCGGCTCGTACGAGACCTGCTCGGTGAGGGGCGTGGCGCGGCGCCAGAGCTGTTCGAAGACCTGGGCCAGGTAGTCGACGAGCGCCGGGTGGCGCAGTTCCAGGGCGACCGCCCGGTCGGAGCGCGCCGGGATGTACGCGACGGTGCGGTCGAAGATGATCAGTCGCTCGACCAGCTCCTCCAGCGTCCGGATCTCGACGTTCCCTTCGGCGAGCCGTTCGGCGTACGCGAGCGTGCCCTGCCCGTGCCGGACGGTGTGCTGGTACAGGGTGCGGATGCTGACCCCGCGGTCCACCACGAGCCGGCCGCGCTCCAGGCCCTGTTCGAGCGCGTCGGCGCTGCGGACACCACCTGGCTGCACGGTGAGGACCTCGGTCCTGCACGCGGCCGTGGCGAGGTCGATCGCCGCGTTGATGCGGCCCTTGCCCTCCAGGACGGTGATCGCGTGGGCGCTCGGCGGCCCCTGCGAGGCGATGGCCATGAACGGCTCGAAAGCGTCGGTGAGCGCCACCGCGAAGTGCCGCCGCTCCTGGATCTCCCGCTCGATGGGGTTGAGGCGTTGGGAGAGCGCGGCGGACGGCGGAACCGGTCGCAGCCAGTCCGGATCGTCCGGGTCCGGATGCAGGAGTGGGAACTCCATGAGACACGGGGCGGCGATGATCTCGCTCCGGGCGAGGCGCCCCGAGCGCAGTGCGCTGGCGTAAAGCCGCCTGCCGTCTTCACATAGATCAGTGACGGCATGGGGATGTGTCGGTTTTGTGATGCTTTCGGTCAAATCTCCACCCCTCAGGGTCCTGAACATGCAGGAACATGATGCCTCGTCCCGGTGGTGTTGACGTGTCCGAATGAGACATCGTCTAGATGGCGGGGGAGAGGAATCCATCAAGTGAGGACGAAGCCGACTATGTATAAGAGAATGCTTCGCGCGGTGGTTGCCACTGCTTTCTCTGCGGCTCTGGCCTACGGTGTGCTGGGTGTTGCCGGGGAGATCTCCTGGACCAGCGCGCCGGCCGGTTCGGCCGGCCAGACCACCGCGGTGGGGGAGATCTCCTGGACCAGCACTCCGGCCGGAACCGTCGTCCAGGCCGCGGACGCCGGGGAGATGAGCACGGAAGAGATCTCGTGGACGGTGGCTCCGAAGGCCGCTTCGGGTGACGCCGGCGACATCGAGTGGGGCACTACCCCGGCCGGCATCACGGCATGACCGTCCCGCCGGACGATCGGGTCTTCCGGCGTGAGATGGCCACGGCGTACCGATCGGGGTGGCACTTCATCGATCTGGTCACGGCCATTCCCCACCGAGGAGACTCGCTGATGGTCACTCTCTTCGGAGAGCCGATCGTCGTCGTGCGTGAGGAGGACGAGGACGTACGTGCCTACCGCTGCCTCCGCAGGCCGCGCGGGGCTCCACGCCCGGTCCGCTGTGCCATCCGCTACGACATGATCTTCGTCAACCTCGACCAGCGTGACCACCAGCTCGTCGGATCACCACAAACCACCCTCGCCACCCCCCGCAGTGCCTGAACGATTCCCCCGTCGTTTCAAATCGTTCAGGCGCTTCCCCCACACAACGGCGCCATCGTGGACCTGAAACACGATGGCGCCGTTGTGCTGCCCGGATTCTTCCCGGGCCCTTCCTGACTGCTCCTGGCCCTTCCTGATCCTTCCTGGCCCTTCCCGGCCCTTCCTGGCCCGGCGTGCGGACACCCGTGCGCCGGGCCATTGGTGTGTACCAGTGGTGCGCGCGCCGGAACGCGAGAAAAATCAGGTGAGCGGGGTCGGAATTTTCCGGGCGCCACTCAGCCGAGTCAGCCTTGAGTGGAATAGACTCAACTTTGCGTAGGTTCTTGCTGTCAGGGATGCGGCGGCCCGGATGAGACCGGAGTGCCGTTTTCCCGTACCCGTAAGGGATCACGCAAGGGATCGCGTGAGGATCACGTAAGGGATCCCGCAAGAGCCCGCGCAGAACTCGTGCAAGGAGGAGAGGGCCCACGTGGACGCCGAGCTGACCAACAAGAGCCGGGATGCGATCAACGCCGCCACCCATCGGGCGGTGGAGGCGGGACATCCCGATCTGACCCCCGCGCATCTGCTGCTCGCGCTGCTGGAGGGCCAGGACAACGAGAACGTCACCGACCTGCTGGCCGCCGTCGAGGCCGACCAGGCGGCCGTACGGGCGGCCACCGAGCGGCTGCTCGCCGCCCAGCCCAGCGTCACCGGGTCGACCGTCGCGCCCCCGCAGCCCAACCGCGACCTGCTCGCCGTCATCGCGGACGCGGGCCGCCGGGCGAAGGAGCTGGGCGACGACTTCCTCTCCACCGAGCACCTGCTCATCGGCATCGCGGCCAAGGGCGGCCCGGCGGGGGAGATACTGGCCCGGCAGGGGGCGGCGGCTGACCGGCTCCTGGACGCGTTCGAAAAGGCAAGGGGAGGGCGCCGGGTGACCACACCGGACCCGGAGGGCCAGTACAAGGCCCTGGAGAAGTTCGGCACCGATTTCACCGCGGCGGCCCGCGACGGCAAGCTCGACCCGGTCATCGGCCGGGACCAGGAGATCCGGCGCGTGGTGCAGGTGCTGTCGCGCCGTACGAAGAACAACCCGGTGCTGATCGGCGAACCGGGCGTCGGCAAGACCGCAGTGGTCGAGGGGCTCGCGCAGCGCATCGTCAAGGGCGATGTGCCGGAGTCCCTCAAGAACAAGCGGCTGGTCTCGCTGGACCTCGGCGCGATGGTCGCGGGCGCCAAGTACCGCGGCGAGTTCGAGGAGCGCCTCAAGACCGTCCTCTCCGAGATCAAGGAGAGCGACGGCCAGATCATCACGTTCATCGACGAGCTCCACACCGTCGTCGGCGCGGGCGCCGGCGGCGACTCCGCGATGGACGCGGGCAACATGCTCAAGCCGATGCTGGCCCGCGGCGAGCTGCGCATGGTCGGCGCGACCACCCTGGACGAGTACCGCGAGCGGATCGAGAAGGACGCCGCCCTGGAGCGCCGCTTCCAGCAGGTGCTGGTCGCCGAGCCGAGCGTCGAGGACACCATCGCGATCCTGCGCGGGCTCAAGGGCCGCTACGAGGCCCACCACAAGGTGCAGATCGCGGACGCGGCCCTGGTGGCCGCCGCCGCCCTCTCCGACCGCTACATCACCTCCCGCTTCCTCCCCGACAAGGCCATCGACCTCGTCGACGAGGCCGCGTCCCGGCTCCGTATGGAGATCGACTCCTCGCCGGTCGAGATCGACGAGCTCCAGCGCTCCGTCGACCGGCTCCGCATGGAGGAGCTGGCCCTCAAGAACGAGTCCGACCCCGCCTCCAAGCAGCGCCTGGAGAAGCTGCGCCGCGACCTCGCCGACCGCGAGGAGGAGCTGCGCGGCCTCACCGCCCGCTGGGAGAAGGAGAAGCAGGGCCTGAACCGGGTCGGTGAGCTGAAGGAACGCCTCGACGACCTGCGCGGCCAGGCCGAGCGCGCACAGCGCGACGGCGACTTCGACACCGCCTCCAAGATGCTGTACGGCGAGATCCCCAACCTGGAGCGGGAGCTGGAGGCGGCGGCCGAGGCCGAGCAGGAGGCCGCCAAGGACACGATGGTCAAGGAGGAGGTCGGCCCGGACGACATCGCCGACGTCGTCGGCTCCTGGACCGGCATCCCCGCTGGCCGCCTGCTGGAGGGCGAGACGCAGAAGCTGCTGCGTATGGAGCAGGAGCTGGGCAAGCGGCTGATCGGCCAGGGCGAGGCGGTCCAGGCCGTCTCCGACGCCGTACGCCGCACCCGCGCCGGCATCGCCGACCCGGACCGGCCCACCGGATCGTTCCTCTTCCTCGGCCCGACGGGCGTGGGCAAGACCGAACTGGCCAAGGCGCTCGCGGACTTCCTCTTCGACGACGAGCGGGCCATGGTCCGTATCGACATGAGCGAGTACGGCGAGAAGCACTCCGTGGCCCGCCTGGTGGGCGCGCCTCCCGGTTACGTCGGCTATGAGGAGGGCGGCCAGCTCACCGAGGCGGTAAGGCGGCGCCCGTACTCCGTGGTCCTCCTGGACGAGGTCGAGAAGGCCCACCCCGAGGTCTTCGACATCCTGCTCCAGGTCCTGGACGACGGCCGCCTCACCGACGGCCAGGGACGGACGGTCGACTTCCGCAACACCATCCTGATCCTGACGTCGAACCTGGGCAGCCAGTACCTGGTCGACCCGAACATCACCCCGGAACGCAAGAAGGAACAGGTCCTCCAGACCGTACGGGCCTCCTTCAAGCCCGAATTCCTCAACCGCCTGGACGACCTGGTGGTCTTCTCCGCCCTGTCCCAGGACGAGCTCGCCCACATCGCGGGCCTCCAGATCGACCGCCTCGCCAAACGCCTCGCGGAACGCCGCCTCACCCTGGAGGTCACCCCGGAGGCCCTGACCTGGCTCGCGGAAGAGGGCAACGACCCGGCCTACGGCGCCCGCCCGCTGCGCCGCCTGGTCCAGACGGCGATCGGCGACCAGCTCGCGAAGGAGATCCTGGCGGGCGACATCACGGACGGCGACACGGTCCGGGTGGACCGGGTGGGAGACGGCCTGATGGTGGGGAGGGGCGCGGCGGAGGCGCCGTCCTTGGCGAAGACGCCGTAGGGGAAGATCCCGGGTTCCGGTGGGGCCCGTTCCGTGTCAGCCCACAGCGGATGGACGCGGGCCGGGCTTGCCAGGTACCGCCCGGGATGGGAGAGGATGGCAGGAACCGTACGAAGGGAAATACACGGTGAGCATCGACCCGTCCTCGATTCCGAATTTCGGGGGACAGCCCCAACCGCAGGGTGAAGGACCGGCGGGCCCCGTCGTCCCCGACCAGGATCTGGTCAAGCAGCTCCTGGAACAGATGGAGCTGAAGTACGTCGTCGACGACGAGGGTGACCTCGCGGCGCCGTGGGAGGAGTTCCGCACCTACTTCATGTTCCGCGGCGAGGAGGACCAGCAGGTCTTCTCGGTGCGGACGTTCTACGACCGGCCGCACCCCATCGAGGACAAGTCCAAGATCCTCGACGCGATCGACGACTGGAACCGCCGCACGCTGTGGCCCAAGGTCTACAGCCACATCCACGAGGAGGGCGACGGCCCGCCCACCGTGCGGCTCATCGGCGAGGCCCAGATGCTGATCGGCATGGGGGTCAGCCTGGAGCACTTCGTGTCGTCGACGGTGAGCTGGGTGCGCGCCTCGATCGAGTTCGACAAGTGGCTCGTGGAGCAGTTCGGCCTGGAGCCCGGGGATGAGAAGCCCGAGGACGTCTGAGCCGCGCTTCCCGCCCCGCCATTGACGAACCGATGAGCCCGGCCCGCGTTGGGGGCCGGGCTCATCAGTGTCCGGGGCCACGAGCTCGGCCCCGTTGCCCGTGGTGTGTCGTGGTGTGCGGGGCGGGCCAGGGGGTACGCCTGGGCGTGGAGCTGCCGAGGGCGCTCTTTACGCGATCATCGGACCAGGGAGGGGGCGGCCCTCCGGTGACCTATCAACCACCGGGCAACCTCGGTTACCCGTCGAGGCGTCAGGCTTCCACGGCGTACGTGACGAAGCTCGCCCAGGCGCCGGGTGCGAGCGTCAGGTGGGGGCCCTCGACGGTCTTGGAGTCGCGGACGTGCACGGTGCCGGGGGTGGTGGCGATCTCGATGCAGGACTCGCCGTCGTTGCCGCCGCTGTAGCTGCTCTTGAACCACGCCAGCCCTGAGGCGTCCCCGGCAGTGGTTTTGCCGATCATTTTTCTCCCAGCAGTTGCTCGATGAGGGCCAGCGACTCCCCTGGTGAGAGCGCCTGAGCCCGGATGGTGCCATACCGCAGCTCAAGGATGCGCAGGTGTTTGGGTTCGGAGATCAGTCGGCCGCTGAACGCGCCGTCGGAGCGCCCCACAGCCGTACCGTCCGCGAACTTCAGCATCTCGATCCTGCCGTCCATGCCGGAGTGGGTCGTGCAGTTCGTCGGCATCACCTGAAGTACGACGTTGTGCAATCGAGCTGCTTACAGGAGACGCGCGAGCTGTTGACGCCAGACCATTGTGCCCCCGATGGGACGCCGCAGTGCCCCCTCTTCCAGGACGAAGCTGAGCGCTGGAGCCGGGTCGCGTTCGAAGATCGACTGTCGGGCGAGACGAGCCGCCACCATGCGTTCCACATCGCTCGGCGAGTACGGCGGCTGCGCTGCGCCGATCACTGCTCGCGCGTGCTCCGGTGTCTGCAACAACCCGGCGATGATGTTGCACTCGTACAGGCCGATCTCGACGGCCCTGGCCTCCAGCAAGCCCAACTCCCGAACCTTCTTCGGGTACCGGACCTTCTTCACGTCCTCCCACGTCGCCGCGATGAGCCCATCCGCCCCCAGTACCTCGTCGGCCGCGTTCAGGAAGTCCTGGCGAGGGATCCGCTTGCCGCCCTCGATTTTGTAGACCATGTCCTCGCCGTGGCCGACCGCCTTTCCGAACTCCCCGGCACGCATCCCCGCCGCCTCTCGCCGGAGCTTCAACTGCCGCCCCACCGTGGTGATGACGGCCACGCCCCACTCGTCGTCCGGGTCCACCTCCCACCCCGGCTCGTCCGCCTCGTCCCTCGGTTGCGCCGCCTCGCCATCCATCGACATCCGTACTCCTCCGTCCTGCCGCGCCGTCCCTCGGCGCCCTGCGCCCTACCCGTAAGAACCGCGCGGACAGCCAGGACAGCACCGGACAAGAGCCGGACAGTGACCGTACGCAAGCGCTCCGTCACTCCTCAGGGTAGGCCGATTCGGCCACGCTGAGTGATGTGATTCATGGAAAAGCCGAGAGCTCGGCTCAACTCGACCAGCCCGTGCCCGCCTTCAGCGTGCTGCTTTCCTCCACGCGCCGGGGTGCCCGCCTCGCCCGTCTGCTCGCGGAGAGTCAACTCCGGGACTGGGGGCTCCCGTCGGACCCCGGGCGGCTGCTCGTGGCCGAGCTGGCGGCCAACGCCGCGAGCCATGGCCGGGTGGCCGGGCGGGACTTCCGGCTCACGTTGCGACTTGCCGGGGACGTTCTCCGTATCGAGGTCGCTGACACGCGCCGGGAACGCCTGCCCGTACTCCAAAGGCCCCCTGTGGACGCCGAGTCGGGGCGTGGCCTGCTGCTGGTGGACGCGCTGGCCGACCGGTGGGGAGTCACCGAGGGCCTGTTTCCGCGCAAGACCGTGTGGGCGGAGGTGTGCTGTACGCGACCGGAACCCGTTCCGTCGGGTTCCGGTGACGCAGGTGCTCTTTCCCAAGGAACGTGAGGAGAAAGAAACCCACCAAGCCCCACCCCACCCGCCCGTCGCTCACACTCACTCGGGCGGGTGAACATCCCTGGCTGGGCTGGATTTCGTGTCCCCCGACTGCCTTACGCTCTGCCAGAGATACACACCACCGCCGGACATACGTCGGCCCCCGGCCGGGACTAGCGATCCCGATCGAGGGCCTGACCAACAAGGAAGAGCCACTTCCTGATGGATAGTCGAAACACTAGCGTGCCCTCGCACGCGCCGTCAGCCGTTGCCGACGACCAACGCCACGCACGGGCTAATCCGCGTCCCCGTGTTCGGCCCCCGGCCGCCCCGGTGGCTCATCCCGCCGGAGTCGAGCACGACAACTCCCGCCACACCACCCACTTCACGGTGATCGGCAACCACCTCGCCCAGCATCGAGAGCTCTCGCTGCTCGCCATGGGCCTCGGTCTGCACATCCAGTCGCTGCCCGCAGGCGCCCGCGTGGACATCAAGACCCTGACCGGGCGTTTCGCGGAGGGCTCCACCCGTATCGCCGCCGGGTTACGGGAACTTGAGGCGCACGGCTATCTGCGCCGGGTCCGTGAACGTACCCCTGGCGGCCGGATCGTCACCCGTACGATCTCCTGCAACCAGCCGGCGGCGGCCCGGCACCGTACGGCCAACGCGCCCGTACGCACCACCAGGCCAGGCCCCGTCCCTCCGGCGCACGAGGCGGGCCCCGAGCGCACGCGGCCCGAGCACACGCGGTCGGCGCCGCCCCGGAAGAAGCGGGCCCTGCCCGCCGTGCCCCAGCCCGGCTTCTCTTCCCCGGAGCTCCTCCGCGCGGCCACGGAGGTCCTGGCCGGCCTGCGCGCCCTCGACCCCCGGCTGCTCCTCTCCGCCTGCGACACGGCCCACCTGGCCCCGGGGGTCGCCGCCTGGCTGGAGCGTGACGTGCCGCCCGCCGCCGTGTGCCACGCCCTGGCCGCCGACCTGCCGCCCGAGGGGCCACGCCGCCCGGCCGCCCTGGTGGCGTACCGCCTGATCGCCCAGATTCCACCCCCGCCCCCCGTTCCGCCCACCGGCGGCCCCGGAACCCGTCCGGCACCCCTCCAGAACTGCGACCGCTGCGACCGCGCCTTCCGTGGCCCGGAACCGGGGCGGTGCGGAGAGTGCCGCCCGGCCGGCCTCGGCGCTCCCACCCGCTCATGAACAGGACCTTCACACCCATGTTGGCGACAACCTGCCCCAACCGTCCCGGACGACTACCCTGGCCCGTGCGCTCCCAGGAGGACACGATGAGCATCCAGGCCGACCACGGACACGAGCTGGCCCCCCGCCCCGAGCAGACGCCCGACGCATTGCGTGCCGCCCTCGCCGTCGTCGCCCCCGGCCGCCTGGCCGAGATGCAGCGGACGAAGGACGATGCCTTCGCCAAGGCCGTCGAGTGGCAGTCGCTCAGCCCGGTGCGGAGCTGGGTCCTGGCCTGGGCCAGGGACATCGAGATCGCCCGCCGTCCCGACCTGTCCGCTCGCCATACCCGCGCGAGCGGCGACCTGGAGCACGAGGATCCGGACGTCGCCCGGGAGGCGCTGCGGGAGCTGACCGCGGTCCTGGACGAGGCGATGACGGCAGTACGCGGTTGAGCTGGGCCTGGGAGTACGCCTTCGGGGCAGAAGAAGCGGCCCGCACCGCACCGCGCTCCTTCCTGGCCGGAGTGGAGGAGAAGGCGGATGAACTGGTCAGGGCGGCGGAGGCGCTGTACGTGCATGGCCGAAGCCATGAGGGAGACAATCCGAAAGGCGGGAATCTCCCCGTTCCCGGTGGCATGTTCACGTACCAGATTGTCGTGCGCAGCGAACATGTCTACATCGTCCAGATCACCTACCTGGGATTCTGACCGGCGGTTGCCACCGGCCGGATCTAATGGCTTTCAGCAGCTCCGAACCAGGCGGCTCGGCGACCACTTTACGTAGGGATCCCCCAGGTTTCGACACCACGATTCCGGTTCACGGAAACTTCCCACGGGTCCGGCCGACTACGAGTCCACCCGTGCGTCATGATTCGAAATGGCCTGTTGCTTTCGATGCCCGTACGACATTCGATCGCGGTGTTGGCGTGCGGTGCTAGCGTTGCTTCGTTCGGGCCCGAACAGAGGGAGGCGGCTGTGGCAAGACCATGGGAAGCAGATCCGGAGACGACATTCCTGCGGCGGATCGGAAAGTCACCGCAGGAGTTGGGAGTCACCTCGGACACCCCTGACTGCCCCGACATGTGGGAGCTGGAGAACGGTGATGTCGCCGTCATCGGGCGGGACTTGTCGGATTCTCTCGGTGCGAAGCTGCCTGCCGGGGTGTCGATCGGTCCCGATGAGCGACTCGTGGTGATTCCCAGGAGCATGCTCGTCGCTGCGAAGCGGGACATTCCCCATGTTTGATTCATTTTCCCAGGGAATGTCGACCCGCCTGGACCGCCCCCACTACCACGAGGAGTACTACCGCACCCTCAAGAGCGGAATCGGGCACCTCAACAAGCTGGAGCGCGGCCAGAATTTCAAGGAGCGCGGTTTTTCGAGCTGGGAGGCATTCGCGGCCGGACGCTGGGACGAGGCGCTTTCGCTCATCGAGGAGAAGCGCGACGCCTATATCCGGCAGGTCGGGGAGGTGGACCGGCTCGGAGTGCTTCAGCGCCGCCTCCGCGTGGTGGAATTCCCGGTGACGCCCTACGTGCAGTGGGAACTGCATGTGCTGCGGCTGCGCGTCGAGGTGGGGGACCGGATCCGGCTGCTCGACGCCAGGACGATCGCGGACATCGAGAAGCACCGCGAGGTCCCCGAGGTGGTGATCCTCGGCGACGTCGCCATGTTCGAGGTGCAGTACGACCACGACGGAAACGCGGCGGGGGCCCGTCACTACACCGACGCGGAGCTGATCGCGGAGACCTCGGCCGGTTTCGACCAGCTCTACGCACGGGGTGAGGAGTACGCCGACTTCTTCGACCGCGAGATCGCCCCGCTCCCGCCGCCGGTCGCCACTCCCTGAGTCGGGGCCCGGCTCAGGCCGTTCACCATGCGGTCAGGACGACAGGCGTCGCAGGCGGCTGACGGCCTCTTCGAGGACATCGGGGCGTTTGCAGAACGCGAAGCGTACGAAGGGCGCGCCTTCCTTCTGGTGGTCGTAGAAGACCGCGTTCGGGACCGCGACCACTCCGCACCGTTCCGGGAGCGCGCGGCAGAACGCGAAGCCGTCGGTTTCGCCGAGGGGGCGGATGTCCGTCGTGACGAAGTAGGTGCCCGCCGGGCGGTAGACCTCGAAGCCGGCCGCTTTCAGGCCCGTGCAGAGCAGGTCGCGCTTGGTGCGCAGGTCGGTGCGCAGGTCGTCGAAGTAGCTCTGGGGGAGGCGTAGGGCTTCCGCGATCGCGTACTGGAAGGGGCCTGAGCTGACGTACGTCAGGAACTGCTTCGCCGAACGCACCGCCGTGATCAGCGTGGGCGGGCCCGTCACCCAGCCCACTTTCCAGCCGGTGAACGAGAAGGTCTTGCCTCCGCTGCTGATCGTCAGGGTGCGCTCCCGCATCCCGGGGAGTGTGGCGATCGGCAGGTGTTCGCCTTCGAAGACCAGGTGTTCGTAGACCTCGTCGGTGATGACCAGCAGATCGCGTTCCACGGCGAGTTCGGCGACGGCGGTCAGTTCGGCGGGGCTGAGGACGGTGCCCGTGGGGTTGTGCGGGGTGTTGAGGAGGAGGATGCGGGTGCGGTCGGTGATCGCGTCGCGCAGTTCGTCGAGGTCCAGGTGGTACGCGCCGTCGTGGGGGCGCAGGGTGACCGGGACGCGGGTGGCGCCCGCCATGCCGATGCAGGCGGCGTACGAGTCGTAGTACGGCTCCAGCGCGATCACCTCGTCGCCCGGGCCGGCCAGGGCGAGCAGGGCGGCGGCGATGGCTTCCGTGGCGCCGGCGGTGACCAGGACCTCGGTGTCGGGGTCGTACGTCAGGCCGTACCGCAGCCGCTGGTGGTCGGCGACCGCGGTGCGCAGTTCGGGGACTCCGGGGCCCGGCGGGTACTGGTTGCCGCGGCCGTCGCGCAGCGCCCGTACCGCGGCCTCTCTGATGGCCTCGGGGCCGTCGGTGTCGGGGAAGCCCTGGCCGAGGTTGATCGCCCCGGTGCGGGCGGCCAGGGCCGACATCTCCGCGAAGATCGTTGTGCCGCCGAGCCATTCTTTGGTCATGGCGGCCATCCTGCGCCGAACCTCTGGACTTGCTCAAGTCGGCTTTGGGCGGTGAGCGCCTGGGGGACAACCGATGCACGCACGTCAGTGCGAGGCCGGTCGCCCTGGGGGTGCGGCCTCGCTTCGGGGGAACAGTCGGGGGAAAGTAAGGACGGTGAGGCCCATGCTCGGCGTGGGAGTGGTGGTGGTTCTGGTCGCGGTCGCGTTCGTCGGGGTCGTGTCGAGTGTGCGCGGCGGCAGGGACAGGCGGCGGGGGCAGGCTCGTAGCGCGGCGAAGGCGCGGAGCGCGGCGCGGAACCGTCGTACGGGGAGGTCCTCGGCTTCGCCGTCGCTGTCTAAGAAGGGCGCGAAGGGTTCGAACGGCGCGAAGGGCTCGAAGGGTTCGAAGGGTTCGAAGCGCCGCTCGTCCGAGGGGAGTTGGTGGGCCGGGGGCGACGGCGGCGGGTCGACCTCGTGCGGCACCGGCGGCGGGCACTCGTCGTGCGGGGGCGGCGGCAACTCGTCCTGCGGCGGAGGCGGGTCCTCCTGCGGCGGTGGCGGTGGCGGGGGCGGGGGATGCGGCGGAGGTAGCTGACACGGGGCAGCTAATCGGCCGCTGAACCGTAGGGAAAGACAGGTCCCGCGGAGGGTTCGCCTCCGCGGGACCTTATGGGTTGAACAGTTGAACCCCTGGGCCCCCTAGGGGATGGAAACCCCGTCAAGTTGGGTAAAAACGCTGTGAGCGTCGCGTACTTCGTGATTCCCTCCCTCTTGAGAGCTTCCAGCCCTCGGACCTGATATGGCGCCGAGCGGGCGATCTCCTCCACGAGTTCCGTAGCTCTCCGTCCGGGACATCCCCGGTCCACCCGTCAAGCGTGTTTGCGGAGCCGACCCATGCTCACCACCCTCAATACCGCCTACACCGACACCCGCGCGGCCGATCTGGCCTGGGAGTTGGGCCGGGAGCCGGTTCCCGCCCTGGCCGTCCTGGATCTCGATCTCGCCGGTGCCGGGCTCCAGTTGAGGCTGCTCGGCGCCTCCCACCAAGTGATTCTCGAGGAGCGGGGCGGTGCGTGCTCCGAGACCGTCGCCTGTATGCCGGGCAGCAGCACACCGCTGCCGCTCGGTGTGTCCAAGCGCCTCGGGGAATGGGAGTACGAATTCGCCGCGCGCGTCGAGACCCTGTCGCGCAATTCGTTCGCCGGCCGCGCGCAGGAACTGCTCGCCCTGGTCTCCGATCACCCGAACGGCCTAGCGGGGACGTTCCCCGGGGCCCCCAACGCCTTCACCGCGATGCTGGCGCAGCGCGACGAGAGCCATGTCCGGTGGCGCACCTGGCACGCGTACCCCCAGGAGGGGCGCCTGGTGGTAACCCGGACACGGATCAGGGTCCGTATGCCTGCGGTACGGGAAATTCAGCCGTGTGGGTGACAAACCGCAATGAATTCGTGACGTAGCGTTACGGGCATGATCGAGCAGTCCGTGTCCTCGCCGCCCCAGGGTGAGACACGGCTGCCCGTGCGCGCGGGGGCGGGGCGGTTCATGATCCTCGCCGTCGTCTTCGTCTGCGCCGCGTGCGGACTGGTGTACGAGCTGGAGCTGGTCGCGCTCGCCTCGTATCTGATCGGGGACTCCGTCACCCAGGCGTCCGTCGTCCTCTCGGTGATGGTCTTCGCGATGGGCGTCGGCTCGCTCCTCGCGAAGCGGCTGCGCTGCCGGGCGGCCTTCGGCTTCGGGCTGCTGGAGGCGGCGCTGGCGCTGCTGGGCGGCTGTTCGGCGCTCGTGCTGTACATGAGCTTCGTGTGGGTGGGCGAGTCGCGGTACGCGCTGGTGGGCTTCTCGCTGGCCATCGGCGTGCTCATCGGCGCCGAGATCCCGCTGCTGATGACGCTCATCCAGCGGTTCTCCCGGCAGGACGCCGAGGGGACGGTCGCGGATCTGTTCGCCGCGGACTACGTGGGCGCGCTCGTCGGCGGGCTCGCCTTCCCGTTCCTGCTGCTGCCCTGGCTCGGACAGCTCACGGGCGCGCTGGTCACGGGCGCGGTCAACGCGGTGGCGGGCGCCGCGCTCGTCCTGTGGCTCTTCGGGCGCGATCTGACGCGGCGGTCGCGCCGGCTGCTGCTGGCGGTCAACGTGCTGGTGCTCGCCGTGCTGGCCACGGCGGCCGTCGAGGTCGACGACTTCGAACGGGCGGCGCGGCGCGCGCTCTACGGTGACGGGGTGCGGGTCGCCCTGCACACCGACATCCAGGAAGTGGTGCTCACGGGAGAGGGGGAGGGAGACGGGGAGGGCGCGGGAGGGGACGGTGAGGGTGAGCCGCTGGAGCTGTATCTGGACGGGCGGCTGCGGGTCAGCGGGCGCGACGAGTTCCGCTACCACGAGGCGCTGGTGCACCCCGCGATGCGCGGGCCCCACGCGCGCGTGCTGATCCTCGGCGGGGGCGACGGACTGGCCGCGCGCGAGGTCCTGCGCTACCAGGACGTGCACACGGTCACCCTGGTCGAGCTGGACCCGGGCGTCGTCCGGCTCGCGCGTACGGACCCGGCGCTGGCGGAGCTGAACGGGCACGCGTACGAGGACCCGCGGCTGCGGGAGGTATCGGCGGACGCGTTCACCTGGCTGCGGGGGGCGGAGCGGGCCGGGGCCGGCGGGTACGACGTGATCATCTCGGACCTGCCCAACCCCGGCATCACCGCCAGTACGAAGCTCTACTCCGAGGAGTTCTACGGGCTGGCCTCGCGCGTCCTCGCGAAGGGCGGGCGGCTGGCGGTGCACGCCGGGTCGCCCGCGACCGACCCGCGTATGTACTGGACGGTGGACGCGACGCTGCGCGCCGCCGGGTTCGGTACGACGCCCTACCGCGCCACGGGAGGCCCCTCCGGCTTTGCCGCGGGGCCCGACCGGGTGAAGGACGGCAGACCGGAGGTGAGCGACTGGGGGTTCGCGCTGGCGGGGCTGGGCGCGCGGCCCGCGCTCGGGCTGGCGGAGGACGCGCCGAGGCTGCGGTCGCCGACACCGGCGCTGCTGGCGGCGGGTCGGCGGGGCGTGGAGCGTACGCGGGTGGCGGGGCTGCCGCCGTCGACTCTGGTGCATCCCCGGTACGGCGGGTAGTGAGGGAGGGGAAGGGGAGGGGAGGGGAGGGGAGGGAGAGGGGAAGAGTGGCTGGGGGAGCGCGTGGGGGATGGTGTGGGGAAGGGGTGGGTGTTGTGGTGTGGGGGCGTTGTGCGTGGTGTGGGGCAAAGGGGCTGCCTCGGCGGCGACCTCTGAGTAGGCTCGGCTTCCATGGAGCATGAGGTGTTCGTTCCGGTTTCGGCAGAGACCCTTCGGCAGACGCTGCGGGACCCCGCTCGGGTCGCGCGGTGCGTTCCAGGGCTTCAGCAGGACGCCGACGCGTCGGCCGGGCCGCTCTCCGGGCGGCTCAAGGTTCGTATCGGCGGCCACACGATCACCTACCGCGGCGCGCTGACGCTCGCCGAACGGGACGGGCGGTTCGAGGCCGAGGCGGTGGGCACGGAGGTCCGGGGCACCGGCTCCGCCAAGCTCACGCTCACGATCGGGCTGACGGACGCCCCCGGCGGTACGACCGTCACGTTCACCGGCGGTGCGCGCGCGGACGGCCGGCTGGCCGATCTGGACGCCGGGACGGTGACGGCGGCGGGGCAGCGGCTGCTGGACCGGTTCGTCGCGATGCTGGGGGACGAGTCGGCTTCGGCTTCGGAGGAGCCCGCTCCCGGTGAGGGCCCCGACCCGGGTGCCGTACCGGACCCGGGTGCCGGCTCGGACCCCGGTGCCGGCGCGGACGCCGCATCGGACTCGGGTGCCGGTTCGGACCCGGACGCCGACCCGGACGCGGCATCGACCCCGGATGCCGATGACGCCGCCTCCGTCTTCGATGTCGAGGTGGAGCCGCCCTCGCTCGACGGTGCGACGACCTCCGGCGAGGGTGACTTCCGTATCCCCGACGTCCCCTTCGAGGAGCCGCCCGCCGAGGCCGCGCACGCCAGGCGGACGATGATCGGGCGCAGCGCCGAGGAGGTCGACCACGCGCCGCCGCGCGGCCGGTACGCGCCGGTGCCCGCGCCCGACGCCGCGGAGGGTGGTGGCGCGCTCCGCTGGATCGCGCCCGCGGCCGCACTCGCGCTCGCCTCCGCCGTGGTGGTCGGCCGCGCGCTGCGGCGGCGCAAGTAGTGTCGGCGTGTGAGTAGCAGCGAAGAGAGCATCCGACTGGCGGCGGGCGACGCCGAGTTGACCATCACTCCGGCGAACGGCTGCCGGATCAGCAGTCTGCGCATCGGCGGGACGGAACTGCTGCGCCAAGGGGAGCGGTACGGCTGCTTCCCGATGGTGCCGTGGTGCGGCCGGATCGAGCACGGACAGTTCCGCAACGGCGGGGTGATTCACCAGATGCCCCTGAACTCCCCGCCGCACGCCATCCACGGCACCGGCAGGGACACGGCCTGGCGTACCGCGCGGGTGGGCGAGAGCGAGGCGGCGTTCACCTACGACCTGGCCGAGCCGTGGCCGTACAGCGGGCTGGTGACGCAGGTCGTGGAACTGGCCCCGGACTCGCTGACCCTCCGGCTCGGGGTGGAGACGTACGAGACGTCCTTCCCCGCGCAGGCGGGCTGGCACCCGTGGTTCCTCCGCACCCTCGGAGACGGGGACAGGGACGGGGACGGGGACGGCGGACCGGGTGACGGTACGGCGGCGGAGGGCGGCGGCGTGAAGCTCGACTTCGCCGCCGACTGGCAGGAGGAGCGCGGCCAGGACCACCTCCCCACCGGCCACCGGATCCCGCCCCGCCCCGGCCCCTGGGACGACTGCTTCGGGATGCCGGACGGGGTCGCCGCCACGCTGACCTGGCCCGGTCAGCTCGAACTCAAGGTCACGAGCCCCGCCGAGTGGGCCGTGATCTACGACGAGCAGGCCGAGGCGGTCTGCGTCGAGCCGCAGTCAGGACCGCCGAACGGGCTGAATTCCGCGCCCCGGCTGGTCACCCCCCTGGAGCCGCTGGAGATCGTCACCACCTGGCAGTGGCGACGCCTCTGAGGACCGGGCGGAGGACGGCTTAAGCTCATGGGCATGACTGACGTACGGGCTGAGCTGCTCCAACTGATCAAGGACAAGGCCGTGGTCCACGGCAAGGTGACCCTCTCCTCGGGGATCGAGGCCGACTGGTACATCGACCTGCGCCGGATCACGCTGGACGGTCACGCCGCACCGCTGGTCGGTCAGGTCATGCTGGACGCCACCGCCGAGCTGGACTTCGACTGTGTGGGCGGGCTGACGCTGGGCGCCGACCCGGTGGCGACGTCGATGCTGCACGCCTCCGCCGCGCGCGGGCAGCGGCTCGACGCCTTCGTCGTCCGCAAGGCGCAGAAGGCGCACGGCCTCCAGCGCCGTATCGAGGGCACGGACGTCAAGGGCCGGCGCTGCCTGGTGGTCGAGGACACCTCGACCACCGGCGGCTCCCCGCTGACGGCCGTCGAGGCGGTACGGGAGGCGGGCGGCGAGGTCGTCGCCGTCGCCGTCATCGTGGAGCGCGGCGCGGCCCCGGCCGTCGCGGCGGCCGGGCTGCCCTACCTCAACGTCTACGCACTCGACGAGCTGGGGCTCTGACCTGGCGTTTTCCGCCGACTCCGGGGGCTGTCGGCGGGGCTGCCGGGCGTTTCACGTGAAACGGCCGGCGGAGGCCCGTGCCGTACTCACCGCGGTACTCACCGTGGACCTCACGGCAGAGTCTGGAAAGATGGGGCCGACGACGATGTCGCCCCCAGGTCAGGGACAAGCACCTCACACCCGCACATCACAAGGAGCGGCCCGATGCCCATCGCAACCCCCGAGGTCTACGCCGAGATGCTGGACCGGGCGAAGGCAGGCAAGTTCGCCTACCCGGCCATCAATGTGACCTCGTCCCAGACCCTGCACGCCGCGCTGCGCGGCTTCGCGGAGGCCGAGAGCGACGGCATCATCCAGATGTCGACCGGTGGCGCTGAGTTCCTGGGCGGCCAGTACAACAAGGACATGGTGACCGGTGCGGTCGCCCTCGCCGAGTTCGCGCACATCGTCGCCGCCAAGTACGACATCACCGTCGCGCTCCACACCGACCACTGCCCCAAGGACAAGCTCGACGCCTATGTCCGTCCGCTGCTCGACGTCTCCGCCGAGCGCGTGAAGGCCGGTCGTAACCCGCTCTTCCAGTCGCACATGTGGGACGGTTCCGCCGAGACGCTGGCGGACAACCTGGCCATCGGTGAGGAACTGCTCGCCCAGGCCGCCGCCGCCAAGATCATCCTTGAGGTCGAGATCACCCCGACCGGCGGCGAGGAGGACGGCGTCACCCACGAGATCAACGACGAGCTGTACACCACCGTCGACGACGCGCTGCGTACGGCCGAGGCCCTGGGCCTGGGCGAGAAGGGCCGCTACCTGCTGGCCGCGTCCTTCGGCAATGTCCACGGCGTCTACAAGCCGGGCAACGTCGTGCTCCGTCCCGAGCTGCTCAAGGACCTCCAGGACGGCGTCGGCGCCAAGTACGGCAAGGCCGCGGGCAGCCAGCCGTTCGACTTCGTCTTCCACGGCGGTTCCGGCTCCACGGCCGAGGAGATCGCCACGGCGCTGGAGAACGGCGTCGTGAAGATGAACCTCGACACCGACACGCAGTACGCCTTCACGCGGCCGGTCGCGGACCACGTGCTGCGCAACTACGACGGCGTGCTGAAGGTCGACGGCGAGGTCGGCTCGAAGAAGACGTACGACCCGCGCACCTGGGGCAAGCTGGCCGAGGCCGGCATGGCCAAGCGCGTCACCGAGGCGTGCGCCGCGCTGCGCTCCACGGGCACCAAGCTCAAGTAGTGCGCTCCACGGGCACCAAGCTCACGTAGCCCGGTCGAGACGTAGGTACGCGTCGGGTGTACGCGTCGGGCCCGGCACCGTTCTCGCGGTGCCGGGCCCGACGCGTACCTACGGAATACGAAACAGTCGCCGCCGCCGGGTCGCCTTCCGGGGGCGGTGCGGGGATGATCCCCGTATGGACATCAGGCTGTCCTCGACCCGGGGACGCTGGGTCGTTCTGACGACGGTGCTCGGTTCGAGCATGGCTCTGCTCGACTCCACCGTCGTCAATGTCGCGCTGCCGCACATCGGGGACTCGCTCAACGCGGACCTCGCGGCACTCCAGTGGACCGTCAACGCCTACATGGTCACGCTGGCCGGGCTGATCCTGCTCGGTGGCTCGCTCGGCGACCGGTACGGGCGGCGGCGCGTCTTCGTCATCGGGGTGGTGTGGTTCGCGCTCGGGTCGCTGCTGTGCGGGATCGCGCCGAACGTGGCCATCCTGATCACGGCGCGCGCCCTCCAGGGCGTGGGCGGCGCGCTGCTCGTACCCGGCTCGCTCGCGATCATCCAGGCGAGCTTCCACCCGGACGACCGGGCGCGGGCCGTCGGCCTGTGGTCGGGGCTCGGCGGCGTGGGGGCGGCGATCGGGCCGTTCCTGGGCGGCTGGCTGGTGGACGGGCCCGGCTGGCGCTGGGTGTTCCTGATCAATGTGCCGCTGGCCGCCGTGTGTGTACCGGTGGCGCTGCGCCACGTACCGGAGACCCGTGACCCGGCGGCGCACGGGAAGTTCGACGTGCTGGGCGCGGTGCTCGGCGCGGCGGCGCTGGCGCTGGTCACGTACGCGCTCATCGCCAGGACGGTCTGGCCGGGGGTGGCGGGGGTGCTGGTCGCGGCGGCCTTCGTACGGGCCGAGCGGCGCAGGCCCGAGCCGATGCTGCCGCTGTCGATCTTCCGGTCCCGGCTGTTCGCCTCGGTGAACGTGGTGACGCTGTGCGTGTACGCGGCGTTCGGCGGCTTCTTCTTCCTCGCCGCGCTCCAGCTCCAGGTCGTCTCCGGGTACTCGGCGCTGCGCGCGGGCGCGGCCCTGCTGCCGACGACGGTGCTGATGCTGCTGCTCTCCGCGCGCTCCGGCGCCCTGGCGCAGCGGATCGGGCCCCGGCTGCCGCTCACGGTGGGGCCGCTGCTGTGCGCCGCGGGCATGGGGCTGATGCTGCGCGTGGGACCGCACGCCGACTATCTGACGGATGTGCTGCCGGCCCTGGTGGTGCTGGGGATGGGCATGGTGACGCTGGTCGCGCCCCTGACGTCGACGGTTCTCGCCTCGGTCGACATCGCGCGGGCCGGGCTGGCCAGCGGCATCAACAACGCGGCGGCCCGCGCGGCTGGCCTGGTCGCGGTGGCCGCGCTGCCGCTGCTGGCGGGCATGGGGCCGGAGGTGTACCGCTCGGCGACGCAGTTCGACGCCTCGTTCCGGCGGGCGATGCCGATGCTCGCGGGGGTGCTGGTGGTGGGCGCGCTGATCGCCTGGGCGACGGTACGGTCGCCGGGGCGCGAGGCGGCCGGGCGGCCGGAGCCCGAGTGCCGGGTCAACTGCGGGCTGACCCCGCCGGTGGAGACGGACCGGCCCGGGGAGCGGGGCGGGGTGGGCTGAGCGGAACCGGCTGAGCGGGACGAGCTCATGGGGGGCGGCCTCGATGGGGATGGGCCGAAGGGCCCGGTTCCGGTGGCCGGGGGCCGGGTGCGGCAAGGCAGACTGTAGGCATGGGTATCCACGAAAACCTTCTGGGGGGACCGCCCCCCACCGAACTGCCCGACGATCCCGAGCCGCGTGAGCTGCTCGCGAACGGCACGCCGCCCGCCGACGTCGCCGCGAAGTACCCGACGTCGTCGCTGGCCTGGGCGCAGCTCGCCGACGGTGCGTACGAGAACGGGCGCGTCGTCGAGTCGTACGCGTACGCCAGGACCGGCTACCACCGCGGGCTCGACGCCCTGCGGCGCAGCGGCTGGAAGGGCCACGGCCCGGTGCCGTGGGAGCACGAGCCGAACCGCGGCTTCCTGCGCGCCCTGCACGCGCTCGCGCGCGCCGCGCAGTCGATCGGCGAGGAGGCGGAGTACGAGCGCTGCGCGTCGTTCCTGCGCGACTCCTCACCGCTCGCCGCGGACACCCTCGGCTGAAGCCGCGGGCACCCTCGGCTGAAAACGTACGGGGTCCGGCCGCTTTCTGGAGCGGGTCGGAGGCTCCCGGACTGAGTCGGAGCAGGTCGTGGTGCGTATCTCAGGGTGTCTCAGGGTGCTGGTCTCACCCTGATGGTGCCTTTTGAGCCACCTCGTGTCCTGAACCCCGCGATGAGTGTCTTGTGAAGGAACCCTTCGAAGGCCCCGCCCGTCTCTCAGGGCGTGGCCTTCGCATAGGTGAGCGAATGTCGCTACCGGTATCAACTGCGACCGGGTTCGATCAGGGAGACATTCGTTTTGGGCAAGCGCGCCGCCATCCGTCCGGGACGCCGTAGGACGTCCGCCTCCGGTGGCGGTGACGGTGGGGGCATGGGCCGTTACGGTCGCGTGCGCCGGCCGATCCGCCCGCTGGTGGCGGCGGGGATCGCCCTCGCCGTCGTGATCATCGGTGCCGTCGCCGTCGCCTCCCGGCCGGGCCCCGAGGCGGAGGCGGACGCGCAGGGGGACGGCGCCAGGAGCGGCGCCTCGCGAGCGGCGGCCTCCCCGGCGACCGGGACGGAAGCGGAACCGGAACCGGGGACGACGCGGAGCCCCGAGGAACCGAAGACGAAGCCCACACCGAAGCCCACGCCGAAACCCACGACCTCGGCCGACGTCCCGGTCTCCGGCCCCGGCACCTTCACCACCGCCCAGTCGCAGGGCGACCCCGTCGGCTCAGGACCGCCGCGCCGCTACAGCGTGCAGGTCGAGAACGGGGTCGACGTCTCCGCCGCGGACGCCGCCGGCGAGATCGAGAAGATCCTCGCCCACCCGCAGGGCTGGGCCGCGCACGGCCGGGGCAGTTTCCAGCTCGTCTCCTCGGGCGCCGACTTCGTCATCCGTATCGCCACCCCGGCCACCGCCGACAAGCTCTGCCTCGCCCAGGGGCTGAACACGCGCGGCGAGCTGAACTGCGAGACCGTCGACGGTGTCGTGGTCAATCTGCGCCGCTGGGTGCTGGGCTCGCCGCAATTCGACGGGGAGCCGTCCGAGTACCGGCATCTCATCATCAACCACGAGGTCGGCCATGAGATCGGCCTCCGGCAGCACCTCGGCTGCGGCGGGCCCGGCAAGCTCGCCCCCGTGATGATGCAGCAGATCAAGGGGCTCGACGGCTGCCGTTCCAACGCCTGGCCGTACGACAAGGACGGAACGTACGTCGACGGCCCCGGCCTCTGACAGTGAGAGCCCCGGCCTCTGCCAGAGCGAGAGCCCCGGCCTCCGAAAGAGAGGTCCGGAGCCTCGGAGAGCGGAGCAAGCGGGGCGGCACGGCGGCCGGGGCCCGGATTATGATGCCGGGAGGGGACCGGAGCTCCGTAGCCACAGACGGAAAGGGGCGGACCGCTACCCGGCACATGTCGAGGAGACAGAGATGTCGTACACCCCCGATGTCCCCGGAGCCGGTTCGGACGCCCCGAATCTGGACTTCGCCGGGACGACCCCGTACGAGGACTACGTCCAGGCGGACGTCCTCACCCACTTGCAGCATCCGCGCTCCGACGACCCCGGCGAGATGGTCTTCCTCGTCACCACCCAGGTCATGGAGTTGTGGTTCACCGTCATCGTCCACGAGTGGGAGACGGCCTCCCGCGCGCTGCGCGAGGACCGTCCCCAGGTCGCGATCGACGCGCTCCGGCGCTCCGCGCGCGAACTGGAGGCGCTCAACGCCTCCTGGCAGCCGCTCGCCCGCCTGACACCCGCGCAGTTCAACGCGTACCGGAGCGCGCTCGGCGAGGGCTCCGGCTTCCAGTCAGCGATGTACCGGCGCATGGAGTTCCTGCTCGGCGAGAAGTCCGCGTCGATGCTCGTCCCGCACCGGGGCGCGCCGCGCGTCCACGCCGAGCTGGAGAAGGCGCTCCAGGAGCCGAGCCTGTACGACGAGGTGCTGCGGCTGCTCGCCCGGCGCGGGCTGCCGGTGCCGGACGCGGTGCTCGGCCGCGATCTCGCACGGCGGTACGAGCCGGTGCCCGAGGTCGAGGAGGCGTGGACCGGAATCTACGGGGATCCGGACGGGAACCCCGAACTCGTCCTCCTGGGTGAGGCGTTGACCGACGTCGCCGAGCTGGTGTGGCGCTGGCGCAACGACCACCTGGTGGCGACCCGGCGCGCGATGGGCTCCAAGACCGGTACGGGCGGCTCCGCGGGCGTCGCCTGGCTGGAGAAGCGGGCCGCCAAGAACGTGTTCCCCGAGCTGTGGACGGCGCGCAGCCATGTCTGAGCCCTTGCCCTTGCCCTCGCCCTTGCCCTTGCAGGTGTCCGACCCGGCCGGACTGGTGGCGCGGGCCGCCGCGCTCGACGGCGCCGATGAACTCGCCCCGCTGCGCGACCTGTTCGCCCTCAACGAGGGATCCGTCTATCTCGACGGGAACTCGCTGGGCGCGCTGCCCCGCCATGTCCCTGAGCGCGTACGGGAGGTGATGACCCGTCAGTGGGGCGAGCTGGGTATCCGCTCCTGGACCGAGGAGGGTTGGTGGACCGCGCCCGAGAGGACAGGCGACCGGATCGCCCCGCTCGTCGGCGCAGGACCCGGGCAGATCGTGGTCGGGGACTCGACCAGTGTGAATGTCTTCAAGGCGGTGGTGGCCGCCGTACGCCTCGCCGACCAGGACCGTACGACCGACCAGGACCGTACGACCGATGAGGGCCGTACGACTGACGAGGACCGTACGCCCGGTCGGGACGCCCGTACGGACGTGCTGGTCGACGCCACGACCTTCCCCACGGACGGCTACATCGCGCGGTCCGCCGCCCGGATGACCGGCAGGCGAATCGTTCCTCTCGACCCGGCGGAGCTGCCCGCCGCGCTGGGTCCGCGCACCGCCGCCGTACTCGTCAATCATGTCGACTTCCGTACGGGCCGCCTCCACGACCTTCCCGGGATCACCGCCGCCGTGCACGCGGCCGGGGCGCTCGCCGTCTGGGACCTGTGCCACAGCGCGGGCGCGCTGCCGGTCGGCCTGGACGCGCACGGAGTGGACCTCGCGGTGGGCTGCACGTACAAGTACCTGAACGGCGGGCCCGGTTCGCCCGCCTTCCTCTATGTCGCCGAGCGCCATCAGGCCCGCTTCGACTCCCCGCTGCCGGGGTGGAACGGGCACGCGGACCCGTTCGCGATGGCCCCCGGCTTCGCGGCGGCGGACGGTGCGGTACGCGGCCGGGTCGGCACCCCCGACATCCTCTCCATGCTGGCGCTGGACGCCGCGCTCGATGTCTGGACGGACGTGCGGATGACGGACGTACGGGCGAAGAGCCTGGCCCTGACCGATTTCTTCCTGGAGTGCGTGGCGGCGTACGCCCCACCGGGCCGGGTGAGTTCGCTGACCCCCGCCGCGCACGCCGAGCGCGGCAGCCAGGTCGCCCTGCGGTGTGCGCAGGCGCCCGCGGTGATGGCGGAGCTGATCGCCCGCGGGGTGGTCGGGGACCTGCGCAGGCCGGACGTGCTGCGCTTCGGGTTCACCCCGCTGTACGTGGGCTTCGCGGACGCGGAGCGGGCGGCGCGGGTGCTCGGCGAGGTGCTGGCCGAGGTGCCGGGGGAGGCGGAGCCCGGTCGGCGGTGACAGGGGTGCCCGTGGGGCTGATAGCGTCCCCGCTGATCAGGTCAATTCGGCCCCCGTACCGAAAGGTTGGAGCAAGATGCCGGACCCCGCCGCGCACGACGCCGTCGCTCGTGACGCCGCAGAGACCGAATCGGTCCTCGCCCGTCCGGTCGTCCGGCCCGATGCCACCGCCGCGTACGGCGAACACCCTGATCAGGTGATCGACTTCTACGCTCCCCGGGGCAATCAGGAGCGCGTGCCGCTCGTCGTCGTCCTGCACGGCGGCGCGTGGCGCGCGCCGTACGACCGGTGGCACCTCACGCCGTTCGCGGACTTCCTGGCCCGGCGCGGCTTCGCCGTCGCCAACGTCGAGTACCGGCGCGGCCCCGGCTCTCCCGACGGCGGCGGCGACCCGGTGGCGGGGCGCTGGCCCGAGACGTTCGACGACGTGGCCGCCGCCCTGGACGCCCTGCCCGTCCTCGCCGCCGCCGCGCTGCCGCAGGCCGACGTACGGCGCACGGTGGTGACGGGGCACTCCGCAGGCGGCCACCTCGCGCTCTGGGCGGCGGCCCGCCATGTGCTGCCCGAGGGCTCGCCCTGGCGGCTGCCGCAGCCGCCGCCGCTGCGCGGGGTCGTCGCGCTGGCGCCGATCGCGGACCTCGCACGCGCCGTCGAGCTGGCGGTGTGCGGCGGGGCGGTGCTCCAACTCCTCGGCGGTGAGGCGGAGTTCAAGCAGCGCAGGGAGAGCGCGGACCCGGCCGCGCTGCTGCCGACGGGGATCGCGACGGCGGTGGTGCAGGGGCGTACGGACCTCACCGTGCCGTACGAGGTCTCCGAGGCGTTCGTGGAGGCGGCGGGCCTGGCGGGCGAGCTGGTCGGGCTGACGCTGCTGGAGGACGTCGGGCACTTCCCGCTCGTGGACCCGTCGGCGGACGCGTGCGCGGTGGTGGCGGAGGAGATCGCCCAGCTCGCGTGGTGAGCGTCCGGCTCGCGTGGTGAGCACGCAATAGTGCACAAGAGGTCCCGTGGTCACCCTCGTAGTACCTGGGACGGAGGGCGAAGGATCCGCTTCGCTGGTGACGCCCGGGCCCGGTCCGTCCCCCTACCGTGGAAAAGTGACCGAAACCGAATCCGAATCCGCGAAGCCCCAGGACAACGAGATCCGCATGGCCCAGGGCGCCTACAGCGGCCTCCGCCAGGACCTCTTCGACAGCGTTCTCGACTACCGCCCGCTACAGCCCATGCGGCTGGACGGCCGCTTCACCCGCCGGCTGCCCGAGCGGATACGCGAGTTCGCGGGGTGGGCCCCGCACGCCTCCATCATCGCCGTGGCGCTGATGATGTTCACCGTCTCCATCGACGGCGGTGGCGCCGGTGTGCTCGGACTCCTTTCGGTGTTCCCCCTCCTGCTGACCCTGGTCAGGCCCGTCCTCGCCTGGTGGGCCGCGCTGGGGGTCAGTCTGGTCACCAATGTCCTCAGCAATCACGACTGGCCCTGGACGCCCACCTCCTTCGTCGGCTACCTCCTCGTGATCACGGTGGTGGCCCTCCGCACCACCCCGCGCACCGCCGCCTGGATGTGGGCGCTGACCGCCGCGTACGCCGCGTTCTCCGAGGTCTTCTTCGACCGCGGGTACAGCTACGGCGGCTCCACCTCCGCCATGATGCTCTTCACCTCCGCGCTCGTCCTGCTGGCCGTGAGCATGTTCCAGGTCCGTCGCAAGGCGGACGAGGAGGTCGCCGCGCAGCAGAGCGTCACCGCCGTCGAGCGGGGCCGGCGCACGCTGCTGGAGGAGCGCACCACCATCGCCCGCGAGCTGCACGACGTGGTCGCCCACCACATGTCGGTGGTCGCCATCCAGGCCGAGGCCGCCCCGTACCGGGTGGAGAACCCGCCGCCCGAGCTGGAGCAGGCGTTCCTCACCATCCGGGAGAACGCCGTCGCCGCCCTGACCGAGCTGCGCCGCATCCTCGGTGTCGTACGGGCGGACGACTACGAGGCGCCCGACGCCCCGCAGCCCACCCTCGCCGAACTCGACGGCCTGATCGACAACGTCCGGGACGCCGGGCTCACCGTGGAGAAGACGATCACCGGCGCGGTACGGGAGCTGCCGCAGGGCGTGGAACTGTCGGCGTACCGCATCGTCCAGGAGGCGCTGAGCAACGCGCTGCGCCACGCGCCCGGGTCGACCGCGCGCGTCGAGGTCGCGTACGTACTCGGCGGCCTGGGCCTGCGCATCGTCAACACGCCGCCGCGCGGCCTGGTCAAGCCGTCGCCGGGGGCGGGGCACGGGGTCACGGGCATGCGGGAGCGTGTCACGATGCTGAACGGCGAGATGACCGCGGACCTCACGGAGGACGGCGGCTACGAGGTCGCGGCCTTCATTCCGGTGGCCGCCGTGCGGGACGGGGACGCGTCATGACCACCAGGGTGCTGATCGTCGACGACCAGGTGATGGTCCGCGAGGGCTTCTCGGTGCTGCTGAACGCGATGCCGGACATCGAGGTGATCGGCGAGGCGGTGAACGGCCGCGAGGCGGTCCGGCAGGTCGCGGCGCTCCACCCCGACGTCGTCCTGATGGACATCCGGATGCCCGAGATGAACGGCATCGAGGCGACCCGCGAGATCGTCGCGGCCGACGCCGCGGCGAAGGTGCTGGTCCTGACCACGTTCGACCTGGACGAGTACGTCTACCAGGCGCTGCGCGCCGGCGCCTCCGGCTTCCTCCTGAAGGACGCCTCGGCACGGCAGCTCGCGGACGGCGTACGGGTGGTGGCCTCCGGCGAGGCCCTGCTGGCCCCGACGGTCACCCGCCGCCTGATCACGGAGTTCTCCAAACTCTCGGACGCACCGCGCGGCCCGGCGATGGCCCGGATAGGGGATCTCACGGAGCGCGAGACGGAGGTCCTGGTGCTGATCGCACAGGGCCTGTCGAACGCGGAGATCGCCGAGCACCTGGTGGTCGCGGAGTCCACGATCAAGACGCACGTGAGCCGGATCCTGGTGAAGCTGGGGCTGCGCGACCGGACACAGGCGGCGGTGTTCGCGTACGAGGCGCGGCTGGTGACGCCGGGGTGAGGTGACGCCGGGGTGAGATCATCCGGTGGTTGCAGGAGCGCTGCATTCAAGCCCGGCCCGATGTGTGGCTGTACGCCGGGGGCGAGCTCGGTATCGAAGTCGAGGCATATCGTGAAGGCCGGGCCAAACCGGATGCGATTCTCGCGCCGAGAAAGACTTTCCTCGGTCAGGGGGACTGGAGCGACGCGTCACGTGTGCTGATGGTGGTCGAAGTGACGTCGTACGACTGGGACACCGATCGGCGGGACCGTAAGGAGAAGCCCTCCGCCTACGCCGCGGCCGGAATCCCGATCTATTTGCTGGTCGATCGCGACCACCGCACGGTCACCGTGCACAGTGATCCGACGGTGGATGGTTACGGCCATCGTCACGTGGCGGACCTGGGCAAGAAGATTCTGCTCCCCGAACCCGTCTCCATCGAACTCGACACCGAAGGTCTGACGGATTTCGTCACCTGACGTGCACGGGCCGGTTCCGTCCACATCCTGTGGACGGAACCGGCCCGTCATGACATACGCACCCGGTCCAGCCCGGCTCAGCTCAGCACATCGCGCCGCCGCAGCCCCGCCAGTCCCGCCGCCACCAGCGCCATCGCCAGCCCCGTCAGGACGAGCACCGGTGTCCAGGCCATCTCCGCGCCCGGCAGTTTCGGGAGGTGGCCGAAGGGTGACAGGTTCATCAGCGCCTGGGGGAGGTCGAGGGCCGGGCCGAGCCAGCCGAGGGCCAGGGCCAGTCCACTCGCCGCCCACGCCGCCGCGGTCGCCCTCGGGAACGCCCCGTACAGCAGGACCGCCACCGCGCCCAGCAGCCAGATGGCGGGCAGGTGGACGAGTGCGGCGCCGAGGATTCCGGGCAGGTCGTGGCCGTAGCCCAGGAAGAGGCCCACCGCGCCGAGCAGCATGATCAGTACGGCGCCGCCGAAGGCGATCAGCAGATGGCCGGCGGCCCAGCGCAGCCGGCCGACCGCGCCCGCGAGGACCGGTTCGGCCCGGCCGCCGGTCTCCTCGCCGCCCAGCCGCAGGACGGAGGCGACCGCGTACAGCGCGGCCACCATGCCGAGCAGGCTCACCATCGTCGCGAGGAACGCGTCCGTCAGCCCCTGTTCGCCGCCCATCCGCTGGATGATCTCGCGGGTCCGCTCGTTGCCGCCGACCAGGTCGGCAGCGCCGTCCGTGATCCCGCCGAACATGATCCCGCTGAGCAGGAACCCGGCCCCCCACCCGAACACACTGCCGCGCTGGAGCCGCCACGCCAGCCCGCCCGCCGTGGCGATCCGGCCCACCGCGGGGCCCGGCCGCGCCGGCACGAAGCTCATCCCGATGTCGCGCCGGCCGGCGAGGGCGTACGCGAGGACCGCCTGGACGACGACCGCGGCCACCACCAGGAGCAGCACCCACCACCGCTCGTCCGCGTAGGCGCGTACGTGCTCGGCCCAGCCCAGCGGGGAGAGCCAGGTCAGGACGGAGGAGCCGTCGGCGGTCGCGGCGTCGCCCGCCGCCTTGAGGACGAACGCGGCGCCGATGACCGCCGCCGTGAGGCCCTTCGCGAGCCGCGCGTTCTCGGTGATCTGCGCGGCGATGGCGGCGGTGCACGCGAAGAGCATGCCGACCCCGCCCACCGCGAGGCCGAGCGCCGCCGAACCCGCGGTGTCACCGGTCGCCCCGGCGAGCCCGGCCGTGATCACCAGCGCCAGCGCGGCCTGTGCGATCAGGGCCGTGAGCAGCGCGGCGGTCAGCGGCGCCCGGCGCCCGACCATCGCGGCGGAGAGCATGTCCTGACGCCCGGTCTCCTCTTCCTCCCGGGTGTGCCGTACGACGAGGGTGAGGCTGAGCACGGCGGCGAGCGCGGTGCCGAACGCCGTCATCCGCAGGGCGGTGAGCCCGCCGACCGAGTCGCTGAAGACGGGACCGTACAGGGCGCGCAGGGAGCTGTTGGCCCCCAGGGAGCGCGCGAGATCGGCGCGTTCGGCCGCCGTGCCGGCCACGGAGTCGAGAGAGCGGGCGACGGACATGAAGGAGCCGCCGAGGACGATCACCCAGACGGGGAGCATGACCCGGTCGCGGCGCAGGGCGAGCCGGAGCAGCGGTCCCGTACCGGCGAGCTGCCGGGAGCCGCCCGTACGGGCCACGGGCAGGGCACGCGGGGTGCCGGTGGCGAGCCCGGCGGTCATGACGCCACCCGCTTCTCGCCGGTGCCGGTGTTGGTGCCGGACCCGCCGGATCCGCCGGCCCCGTTCGCCGGGCCGGCTCCGTCCGCCGCGTAATGGCGGAGGAACAGCTCCTCCAGCGTCGGCGGCGTACTGCTCAGGGAGCGGATCCCGGCGCCGGACAGGGATCGGAGCACGGCGTCGAGCTTGTCGGCCTCGACCTGGAGCCGTACCCGCGTCCCCTGGACGTCGAGGTCGTGCACCCCGGGCAGCCGGTCGAGGCCGGCGGGCGGCCCCGCCAGCTCCGCGCTCACGCTCGTGCGGGTGAGGTGGCGCAGTTCGGCCAGAGAACCCGACTCGACGGTCGCGCCCTTGCGGATGATGCTCACCCGGTCGCACAGCGCCTCGACCTCGCTCAGCACATGGCTGGAGAGGAGGACGGTCCTGCCCCGGTCGCGCTCCTCGGCGACACAGCTCTGGAAGACCTCCTCCATCAGCGGGTCGAGCCCCGAGGTCGGCTCGTCGAGGATCAGCAGCTCCACGTCCGAGGCGAACGCCGCGACCAGGGCGACCTTCTGGCGGTTGCCCTTGGAGTACGTACGCCCCTTCTTGGTCGGGTCGAGTTCGAACCGCTCGACGAGCGAGGCCCGCCGTCGCGCGTCCAGGTTCCCGCCGCGGAGCCGTCCGTACAGGTCGATGACCTCGCCGCCGGAGAGGTTGCGCCACAGGGTCACGTCACCGGGGACGTACGCCACGCGCCGGTGCAGCTCGACCGCGTCCCGCCACGGGTCCCGGCCGAGGAGCTGGGCCGCGCCGGAGTCGGCGCGCAGGAGACCGAGGAGGACCCGGATGGTGGTGGACTTCCCGGCTCCGTTGGGGCCGAGGAAGCCGTGGACCTCGCCGGTCTCGACGGCGAGATCGAGGCCGTTCAGCGCGTGCGTCCGGCCGAACGACTTGTGGAGTCCGGCGACGCTGATTGCCTTCGTCATGCTTTGGAACGTACGCTACTTTCACAAAATTCTGAAGTTAAGGAAGCGTAAAAAGGGTCGGGTTAAGATCGGGACACGAAGGCTGGACACGCACGCAGAGGACAGCAGGGGAGACGAGCAGGCGATGAACGAGAACAGCCCGTCGCGGGGCCCGGAAGCGACGACCCGCTTCGTCGAGCGGTTCGCGGCCGTGATGACCGAGTCCGGGATGCAGCGGACGGCCTCGCGGGTCTTCGCCGCCATCGTCTCCTCGGACGACGCGTCCCTGACCTCCGCGGAGCTGAGCGAGCGGCTCGGCATCAGCCCGGCGGCGGTGTCGGGCGCGATCCGCTACCTCGTCCAGGTCGGGCTGGTCGGCCGGGAGCGCGACCCGGGCTCGCGGCGGGACCGCTACCGGGTGCACGACGACGTCTGGTACACGACGTTCACACAGCGCGACGCGACGCTCGCGCGCTGGGAGAACGCCCTGCGCGAGGGCGCGGAATCGCTGGGGCGCGACACCCCGGCGGGGGCGCGGCTGGCGGAGATGATCGAGTTCTTCGAGTTCGTACAGGCGGAGTTGGCGACGATGATGGACCGCTGGCGGACGCTCCAGGAGCAGCGCAGGGCGGTGGCGGCCGGGGCGGGGGCTGGAGCCGACCGGGGAGGGCGCGAGAAGGGTCGGGCAGGGCCTAGCGGGGCGTGACATTGGGCGCCAGCAGCTCCAGATAGGCGCGGGTCCCGGCGTCGTTCGGGTTGATCTCCTCGTACGGGTGCCGGGGCCACAGCGCCCGGCCCTCGATCCAGGGCACGACGGCCGGGGACGGGTCCAGCCAGCCGCGCAGCTCCGCCTCCCCCGTGGGGGCGGGCATCCCGAGCCACGGCCGGCGCCCCGTGCCGGGCGGCAGTACGCCGAGCAGCGCCTCCGGCAGGTCGTCGTCCCGGCCGTGGGCGGGGAAGAACAGCAGCACGGGCCCGGCGCCGTACGGATCGTTCAGCAGGACGTACCGCTTGGGTACGGGTACGGGGGCGAGTGCCGCCCGTACGAGCGTGCGCACCGTGGGCACGCCCCGCCGGATCAGCCGGGCCAGCGCCGTCAGCCCCGTCGCCGTGCAGATCCCGCCCATCAGCAGGGTCAGCCACGGCGTCTCGTCCCCCGGGATCAGCCACACCACCCCGATCCCGGCCGCCACACCGAGGCTCTGGAACACGGCGGTCAGCGAGCTCAGCTCGCGCAGCGTCCGCACCCGCCACCAGGGCACCGCGCGGATGTCGAGGTCGGGGCGGTACCGGCGCCGGTACCGGTGGCGCTCGGTCCTGGGGGCGTGCGCGCGGTGCGCCTCGGCGGCGAGGACCGCGTACGTGAAGGTGAGCGGGGCGTGGCGGTCCGTACGGGCCGGGCGATCGGTGGCCTTGGCGAGACTGACGGGCCGGCGGGCGGAGACGGTGGGCGTGGGCGAAAGAACGGCTGAATCTGTGAGGGACGATGCGGGTGTGAGGTGCGATGCGGAAGTGCCGGATGTGGCCATGACGGAGGCGGAGGCGGAAGTGGAGGCGGAGGCGGAGGCAGAGGTAGTCGCGGATGCGGATGCGGATGCGGCCGTCGCCTGGGGCTGCGGCTGCGGCTGCGGCTGGGGCTGGCGCGGAGTCGGCCGTTCCAGCAGCCCGCGCCCCACGGCCTCCCGTACGTTCCGCTGCCGCGGCCGTTCCCCCCGTACCGCACGCGTCCAGACCAGCTCCGCACCGCCCGGCGGCGCGATCACCCCGCCGGTCCTGGGGTCGCCGCACCACCACAGCACCCCGCCGGGGCCCGGTTCGACGAGCTGGTAGCGCTGCTGTACGGCGACCACGGCCAGCGGCCACAGATCACCGGTGACCGGGTCGCGCAGGACCACCGTCCCGCCGCGCAGCCCGCGCGGTACGGAGACGGCGGCGCAGGCCCTCCACGGCGCCCGCGCCAGGCGGTCCCTCATCCGGCGGGCGAGCCGCCGGGCGCCCAGGCCGAGCCCGAGCGCGAAGAGGGCCAGTCCGCACAGGGACGGCAGCAGCTCCTCGGGCCAGGTCAGCCCACGGCCCCGGGCGGCCAGCGCGATGACCGCGGCACCGGCCAGCAGGGCAGCGCCGCCGCGCGCCCAGGTTCCGGCGCGGGTCCGGTAGTGGGCCAGGGCCTCCGCCGTGTCCGGGAGGCCGAGGGCGACGTCCGCCACCACCGCGCCGTCCGGGCCTCCGCCGCCAGGTCCGGACCCGTCCGCCGGTCTGGAGCCGTCTCCGGGTCCGGGCCCCTCTGCCGCCGTGTCGTGCGTGCCGTGCATGTGTTCCGGTCCCCCCGGGCGTTGTTCGGACGCTGAGGGTAACCGGCCCGCTGACCAGGGGAGAAGCCGTACGGCCCGGCGGGGAAAGGTGTCAGCCGCCGGGCCGGCCGCCACCCGGGCCGCCGCCCGGCCCCGCGTACGCCCCGGCCACCGCCGTCCCGTTCCCCGCACCGAGGGGCAGGGTCAGCCCCCAGGCGCCCGGCCGCAGCGTCCAGGTCCTGGTACGGACGGGGCCGGCGACCCGGGCATCCGCGCGGTAGCGGAAGTCCGCGCCCGACACGGTGACGGAGAGGGCGCTCGCCCTGACCGGTTCGGCCGCGCCGCGCGTCCGGATCACCACCTCCGCCCGGCCGCCCCGCGACCGTACGGTCACGGCCTCGACCGGTTCGTCCAGATCGCTCAGCACGACGCCGTCCGCCTCCACCCGCAGCCGGTGCGTGTGGACCGCGAGGGCGTGCGGGACGGGGCGTACGAGCGTACGGACCAGGGAGCGGCAGGTGTGCCAGACCGAGGCGACCGCGGGCGCGACCCCGGTACCGCCGCCCGGATCCTGGGCCGCGCCCCCGGCCCCTGGATGCCCGGGGAGGGAGGGGAGGGCCGGGATACGGAGATCGCCCAGCACCACCCCGTCGCTGTCGTCGACCAGCAGGTCCAGTCTGCGCACAGCGCCGTCCAGCACCGCCCGCGCCGCCGCCACCGCGCCCGTGGGCACGCCCAGCGAGCGGGCCAGCTCCACGGAGGCGCCCACCGGCACCACCGAGAGCGCGCCCGCGGTCAGCCCGCGCTCCCGGTGGAGCAGCGAGACCATCCGCAGCAGCGCCCGGTCGTCGCCCACCAGCACGGGGCGCCGGCTGCCGCGCCGGGCCAGCGCCCGCGCCAGCTCGTCGGGCCCTTCGGGGAAGCAGATTTTCACCGCCGCGCCCCCGCTGAGCACGTCTCTCGCGATCCGCACCGATTCGCCGTCGGTCCGGCCGGAGACCGGGTCGATGACCACCAGAAGCTGCTGCGCGCCGTTCTCGGCGGGCTCCGGAGCCGACACCTCGGTCCTTCCTCGGGTAGCATCTTTGTGCAAGAGCCCCTTGCGCTATTGCGCCAGGGGCTTCGTCTATTCCGGGGCATCCGGTTCGACGGTCAGGTCTGTGTCGTACAACGCTGTGCGATGTCGCAGGCACGGATAACGCATGGTTACGGCGTACTCACGCTGTATGAACGGCGTTTGTGCGCTCCCTGACCTTGGACATGCCCCGCCCGGAAGGGGTGTACGCCTGTGCCCGCACTTGTGCTGCTCGGTGCTCAGTGGGGTGACGAAGGCAAGGGAAAGGCCACCGACCTGCTCGGTGGTTCCGTGGACTATGTCGTGCGTTACCAGGGCGGCAACAATGCCGGTCACACGGTCGTCGTGGGCGACCAGAAGTACGCACTGCATCTCCTCCCTTCCGGAATCCTCTCCCCGGGGTGCACCCCGGTGATCGGTAACGGTGTGGTGGTCGACCCGGCCGTCCTGTTCTCCGAGCTGAACGGTCTCAACGAGCGCGGTGTCGACACGTCGAAGCTGCTGATCAGTGGCAACGCGCACTTGATCACGCCGTACAACGTCACGGTCGACAAGGTGACGGAACGGTTCCTCGGGAAGCGGAAGATCGGTACGACCGGGCGCGGCATCGGCCCGACGTACGCGGACAAGATCAACCGCACCGGCATCCGCGTCCAGGACCTCTACGACGAGTCGATCCTGGAGCAGAAGGTCGACGCGGCGCTGGAGTCCAAGAACCAGCTCCTCGCCAAGGTCTTCAACCGGCGGGCCATAGAGGCCGGCAAGGTCGTCGAGGAACTGCTGACCTTCGCGGACCGGCTCAAGCCGTACGTGGCGGACACGACGCTGATCCTGAACAACGCGATCGACGAGGGCAAGGTCGTCCTCTTCGAGGGCGGCCAGGGCACCCTGCTCGACGTCGACCACGGCACGTACCCCTTCGTCACCTCGTCCAACCCGACGGCGGGCGGCGCCTGCACCGGCTCGGGTGTCGGGCCGACGAAGATCAACCGTGTCATCGGCATCCTCAAGGCATATACGACGCGCGTCGGCGCCGGACCGTTCCCCACGGAACTCTTCGACGAGGACGGCGAGGCCCTGCGCCGTATCGGCGGCGAACGAGGCGTCACCACGGGCCGCGACCGCCGCTGCGGCTGGTTCGACGCGGTGATCGCGCGCTACGCGACGCGGGTCAACGGCCTGACGGACTTCTTCCTCACCAAGCTGGACGTGCTGACCGGCTGGGAGCAGATCCCGGTGTGCGTGGCGTACGAGATCGACGGCAGGCGCGTCGAGGAACTCCCGTACAGCCAGACGGACTTCCACCACGCGAAGCCGGTGTACGAGTACCTGCCGGGCTGGTCGGAGGACATCACGAAGGCGAAGACGTTCGCCGACCTGCCGAAGAACGCGCAGGCGTACGTGAAGGCGCTGGAGGAGATGTCGGGAGCCCCGATCTCGGCGATCGGCGTCGGTCCGGGCCGCACGGAGACGATCGAGATCAACTCGTTCCTGTAGGTCTCTCAGAGCCTCACCACGCCTCACCTCGCCACACCACACCGCCCCGGCGCCGGAAACGGTGCCGGGGCGGTCGTGTTCGCGCATGGAGGGGCCGGATTGTCAGTGGTGGGCCGTACGGTCCTGTTCATGGCAGCACGCATCGATCTGACCCTGGACTGTACGAACGCGCGGCTCCTCGCCGCGTTCTGGAAGACGGCGCTCGGCTATGTCGACGAGCCGCCGCCCGCGCCCTTCACCACCCGCGAGGAGTGGCTGGCGAGTCTCGATCTGGACGAGGACCCCTCCGCCGAGGACGGGGCCTGGCTGTGCGATCCGGAGGGGATCGGTCCACGGCTGTCGATCCTCAAGGTCCCCGAGCCGCGTACGGCGAAGAACCGCCTCCATATGGACATCCGGCTGCCCGCGCACGGCGGCGCCGAGGAGCGGTGGGCGCGGATCAGGGCCGAGGCGGAGCGGCTGGTGGCGGCGGGCGGGACGGTGGTGGCGGAGGTCGACACACACCACATCGTGATGGCGGACCCGGAGGGCAACGTCTATTGCGTCGCGGCAGCGGCCCCGGCCACGCCACTGGCCCCGGCTTCCTGAGCGTGCGGGACACCGCGCGCACGTTCGAGCACCCCCTGCCTCTTCAGTCGTTCGAGTGCCTTGATATCGGGGAATTTGACGGATTGCCCGAGACACGGTGTCCTGCGTCCATGACCAGGAACACGCGTGGCGGCGACGCTGCCGCCACTCCCGCCAGTACCTTCGAACTCGGTTGCCGTGACGCGTACTTGCGGATGAGCAACGTCACCGAGCGAGTCCAACTGGCGGTCGTCGCGACGCTCCTTGTCGCCGTCGTCGGGACCGTGTCCATCGCTGTCCTGTCGATGGCGCGGAGCTCTCACGAGTGACGGTCGGCAGCGGCCACTCCGTGTGTACACCACTGACGACGGCAGCAACGGGGCGGCCGGCTGCCGGAGTTCATCAGGAACCGGGCGCTTCGACGGATCAGCGCCCACGGCCGGCGGCGTGCCGCACGAACATCACGTCACGTGAGACAGCCTCTGAGCCGTGATCGGTGCGGCCGACCTGGCGGCCTGCTCGATCTTCGCGCAGTAGGCTGCGCGGGCTTCCTCGTCGATCCGCGCCTCGTGTTCGGCGCGCAACCCGGTCCGGCCGTCGAGGCCCTCGCGGAGGATGTCGGCGTGCCCGGCATGCCGGATGGACTCGCCGAGGACATGGACCATGATGGCGAACAGGTTCGTGTGGAGAAAAGGCTCCGGCCACCACGGCACGTGGCCGGGGGCGTCGAGGGGAAGCTCGTTGATCGTCGCGTCCGAGTGTTCCCACGTGCGCCGGTAGAACCCGATGATCTGATCGCGGGTCTCGTCCTCGGCCGCCCACAGATCGCTGCCGTCGTGGTCCTGCCATCGGGGCAGCGGTTCCGGGGAAGGGCGGTCGAAGACCTCGCCGAAGTACCTGGCCTCGACGGTGGCCACGTGTTTGACCAGGCCGAGGAGGTTGGTCCCGGTCGCTGTCAAAGGTCGGCGGGCGTCGTATTCGGACAAGCCGTCGAGTTTCCAGAGCAGCGCCTCGCGGTCCCGTCGCAGTCTCCCGTGCAGGTTGTCTTTCGCGAATTCATCGATCATGGGCGCTGAGCCTGCCATGGGCTGCTGGTGGTCTCAAGATCCGGAATCGTCGAATTCAGGGGAGCGTCGGGCCCCATCGTGCTGTGGGGTTTCTGCTTCTTCCTTATGGCGTCCGCCATTGCGATGCTCTGGTGGGGAACCCCGCATTCGGCGGCTCAGCCACTCCATGACCGGCCTCGCCCCCGGCTTCCTGAGCGCCTTCCCGGGCGCCACGAACGGGCGTCGCACCGGGGTGCGGCGCCCGTTGTCCTTCGGTGGGGGGCGGGGGGGACCGAGCCGAGGTGGGGCCGGGCTCAGGAGATGGTCACGTCACTGCACATGAAGAACGTCTGGTCCATGTGCGAGGCTTGCCAGATCGTGTAGACGACATGGCGTCCCGTGTAGCCCGACGTGGTCACGTCGATGGGGTAGTACTCGGCCGGGGCGTACGCGGCGGTCCGTTTGACCAACTGCATGTCGCTCCAGTTCAGCGGCTGGGTCGTGGGGTCGAGCCCCTGCCTGCTGACGTAGACGAGGATGTAGTCGGCGCCGTGCCGGGCCTGGTCGTACAGGTTGATCTTGAAGTTGCTCTTGATGCTGGTCGTCTTCCACGCGCCGGGGACGTCCATCGAGTTGTAGCGCCCGCCCTCGGTGTGGCCCGCGCTGCAGAGCTGGCCGTTCGGGATGACGGCCTGGAAGTTACCGGCGGCACCGTTGCGGTAGAGGCCGTTCCAGTTCCACATGGCGTTCGTGTTGTCCTGCCACGCCTGCCAGCACATGGGGTCCTGCGTGGCCATCGCCGGGTTCTGGAAGTCGCTGCCCCAGCGCAGCCAGCAGCCGTAGTTGCGGGAGGCGGGGTCGATGACCGATCCGTGGGCGGAGGCGGTGCCGACCGTACCGATCAGGCAGAGCATGACGGTGGAGAGCAGCCCCAGGACGCGCAGGATCCAGCGCTTGGTGTGCCGGGGGCGGGTGGTGCGAGCGGCGCGGGTGTGCCTTAAGTGCTCATGACTATCCATGCTGCGGTCTCCATCTTCCGGGTTGGGGGGATGTGGGGGATCCGGTTATGGGAGCGCTCCCAACGTACTGCGGGACGGCGCGGCGTCATAGAGCTGAAACAAACGGAATTACGGGCGTCCGTCCCCGGCGTCCGCCGCGGCCCTCCCGGAGTGGCCCCGACCCGGGGGTGTCACTCCGATGGGTGAACCCCGGCTGTTGCGGCGGGGGTTCGGGGGCGGTGGTCGAACGATTCTGCGGAGGCGAATCTCCGCAGGTCAGAGCTGTTCCGGCGGACGATCCGCAGTGAATCGAACGCCGGTCCCGGGCGGCACTGTTGACACGTGCGCTCGTCACAGTGCGTGGCGTTACAGTCGCGGCAAGCCTGCGGATCCGCGATCGGATCCGAGTCTCGGGCAGAAAAATACCCCCGCGGTGACCCAATCACCCGGGGGCTCGACACCAGGAGTAGCACCTCCAGATGCGCATTTACCGTACAACGCCCACGCGTTCCGTCTTCACCTTCGCCAACGCCCTGCTGCGCGATCGCGGCATCTCGTGGTGCGCGGCAGGCGTACGCACGTACTTACTCGGCCTGCCGCCCGGCGCCCGCGCCTCGATCCGGTCGCTTGCCGATCGGCGCAAGGAAGGCCGCACGCGGATCGCCGAGGCCCTGCGTGAGCTGGAGGGATCCCGTCGTCTGTGCCGGTCGGTCGTGAAGGACCGGGAAGCGGGTCAACTCTTTCCGGCGTCGCTCACTCAGAAGCCGGCGGGCCCATCGGAACCCGCTCCGACTTCCTGATGTCGTAATACACGACGGGCACACCCGCACCCAGCTCCTCCTGGAGCCGCCGCGCCAGCCCCTCCCCCCGAGCCGCGAAGTCCTGCTCGTCGGCTTCGGTGTGAAACCCGGAGTCGACGGGGTTGTCCCGGTCGAGGGTCGCGTCGAACTCCGCGCCCCACGCGGCCAGATCCCGGGCGAGCCCGTCGCTGACGGGCAGCGTGTCCGGCGCCACGTTGTCGGAGTCGTCCCCGTGGTGCAGCCAGGTCGGGAAGCAGTCGTAATCCGGGTGCACCCGCACCGCGGTTGTCTCGTTGGGCACGGACACAGCTCCGTTCGTTCAGACGTGCAGACGTTCAGCCGTCCGGATGTCAGGGCTAAGGGAGGCTCTTCGGGTTGGCCCCCACTACAAAGCCGTTGCTGCCCACCGTAACGGCCACGCGTTGCTTCTTCCCCTTGTAGGTGAGCTCGTAGATCGGCCGCCCCGTCCCCGACCCCTGATAGCCGACCTTCTCGCCCTTCGTGGCGGCCTCCATCACGAATTCCGGGATGTCCTCGGCCGCGATGCCCTTCTGCTCGAACTCCTGGGCGTGCTCCATGACATGGGTCAGGCCGGCCTTCTTGTTCCCCTGTTCGAGGAAGATGACCTTGCCGTCCTTGTCCTTCGCGGTACGGACCAGGTCGTCCGGATTGAACTTGACGCCCTGCTTCTCCAGCTCCTTGACGTGTTCGGCGTCCACGCCGTCGCAGTTGTGTACGAGGGCCGAGCCGCCGCCGACGCCGACGTAATACGTGTGGATCCCGGCGACCGTGAGGTCGTGGGTGGTTCGGCGGTGGGTGTAGCGGGTGACGACGGTGACCTCGGCCGTGGTTCCGTCAGGTGTACGCAGCCGGGTGCCGCGCCCGATGTCGCCCGCGTCGAGCCAGTCGCCCCGGTCCGCCGACCAGAAGGGGTGTGTGTCGGTTGCCGTGATCACGGCGGGGCCGGAGGCGGTGGCGACGGTCAGCCGGGTGAAGTGTTTGTCGTCGTACGTCGTGATCGTGCGCTGGACAGGGCGGGCCGCCGTCAGGCCCGTCTCCGGGTCCGTCGCCACGACCGTGTCGCCGACCCTGATGGTCTCGATGGGGAGGCGGGTGCCGTTGGCCAGCAGGACCGGAGTGCCGGGCAGGAAGCTGTGGGACACCGCGCAGGTGACCGGCTTCTTCTTGCGCTTGGGCAGCCTGCTCTTCAGATCCGCCAGTTTGCCCTTGAGCCGGTCGGCCTTCTTCTTGGCCTTCCACATGCCCTTGGTGCCGGAGTACAGATCCTTGCCGTGCTTGACGATGTCCTTGCCGAGCTTGGCGGCCTTCTTCCACTTGGAGGGGCTCAGCCCGTACTTCTTCACGATCTTGGCGGGGATGCCGCCGATGAACTGCATCGCCACGTTGAGGGCCGTCTCGCCGCACGCGGCCAGATCGCCTTCCTGGAAGCACTTCAGGGCGTCCGTGATGCCCAGCTCGTCCGCCGCGATCTGGCCGAGCGCGTCGGCGGCGTCCAGCAGGACCTTCTTGGCCTGGGCGTATTCCTCGTTCGCGTCGTCCAACTCGCGCTGGGCCGCCTCGTAGTCCAGCTCCGCCTGGGTCTTGGGGGCGTCGGCCGCGAGTTCGACGGGGTCGGCGGGGCCGCCGGTGGTGCCGCCCTGGGTCCCACCGCCGGTGGTGCCGGATGCGTTCGCATCGTCACCTGTTCCGTCGCCTCGGCTGTCTCCCGAGCCGCTCCCCGAGCCGCAGTCTCCACCGCCGCCGATGGCGCAGACCTGCGCGCTGATCTTCTGCGTCAGCTCCGAGCCGATGCCGGTGGCCAGAAGTCCGCCGACGATCGCCACGACCACCAGCACCAGGCCCAGATACTCCAGCCCCGACTGGCCCCCGTCGCTCCGGCCGGTGGTCCGGTTGACCCACCAGAACCGCCTTCGCCCCTTGCGCGTCGGCATGACGTGCCCTCTTCCCCCGTTGAGCAACGATGCGTTGGACGATGCGTTGAACGATCTGTTACTTGAGCCTGGCGATCTGCGCCGCGGTCACCGTGGGCGCGATGTCCGCGCTCGCCGGATCGAACGGGTTCATCGCGTAGAAGAGCGCCACCGTGTCCCCCGCGCGTACCAGCGCGTACTTCAGCGGGATCTTCTCTCCGTCGAGCGAACCGGTCAGTTCGAATGCCAGCGACTCGTCCAGCCCTGTCGGACCGTCCTCCGCCGTGACCCCCGAGTAGGTGTCCTCTCCGTCCGCCGACGTCGTCGTAAAGCCACCGCCGCAGGCGGATACGGCCTTGCCGACCTCGGCCAGAGCCTGAGCGGCTCCGGCTCGCGGGTAGGAGGACAGGCCCACCAGCACGCCCGACGCCGTCATGTCCTCCGGCTCCGAGGCCGCGACCAACTGCCGGTAGACGGTGTCCGAGGGGGAGCCGGCGGCCACGGTTCCCACCAGGTCCGCGATCGGCTGGCAGGCCGCTTTCGACGCGGTTACGGCACCGGAGGAGCGCACTTCACCCGCTGCGGCCACTGTCACCTCGAAGCCCTTGACCTTGGTGACGATCAGCTTCTCCAAGCCCTCTTTGCCGGCTGCGGGCGACGTGGCGGGCGACGAGGAGGGCGATTCCTTCGTCGATGGACGCTCCTTGGCCGGACTCTCCTTGGCATCGGAGTCCGTCGCCTCCCCGCAGGCTGCCGTGGCGCCCAGCACCAGTGCGACACACACGGCGCCCAGCGCGCGCCGGACCCGGGCAGAGGTGAGGAGCATGAGGTGAGCCTCCCGGACTCCGGTGACAGTCCGTACGCGGACGCATACGGAACTGCTGAGGCTACAGCCGATATGCCCCTTGTACGTGGGCCCTGGGGCCCAACCCCGGGCCCAGAGTGACGGTCAGCCCGTCTTCGTGTACGTCAGGGACTCCCCGGTCGTCGTCACGCGGCGGAGGCCCCCGTCGGGGAGGATCGTCAGCTCCGTCGCCGCCCCCGGGGTGCAGGAGGACATCGGTTCCCCGGTGGTCACCTCCGACGGGCCGATGCGCAGCGGGCCGTCGGCCGCGGGGGCGGTGGCCAGGGGGGCTTCGAAGACGCAGTGGTACGTGGCGCCGTTCGCCGGGCCCTTCACCGTCAGGGTCAGGACGTTGTCGCCCGGGCCGCCCTGCCGTATGACCAGGGTCCGGGAGCTGTCCCCGGAGCCGCTGTCCGCGCTGCCGTTCCAGGTGCCGAGGTACTCTGCCGGGATTTTCCCGGCGGTCCCCGAGGGGGAGGAGGGGGACCCGGCGCCGGTGCTGGAATCCGGGTTGGGGGGCTGGGTGTTCACGTCCGAGCCCGGGGACGCGGTGTCGGTGACCGGGGCCGTGTCGTTCTTCTTCATCCCGTCGCCGCGCATGACGGCGTACACCGAGCCGCCCGCGCCGATCGCGACGACCACCGCGACGGCGATCAGGGCGATCGTGCCGCGGACGCTGCGCGCCGCCGGTTCCTGCGCGGGGGCCGGGCTGCCGTACCCCGTGTGCGGGTAGCCGTAGCCCGCCTGCGGGGGAGGGCCCGGGTAGCCGTACGGGGACGCGGGCGGGGGTGCCGGCGCGAGCGGTGGCGGCACCGTCCGCTGGTCGTTCGTCGTCGGAGCGGGAGGGGCCGGGTGAGCCGCGGGGGCGTGGGGGCTCATCCGGCTCATCGGGCTCCCCGGCGTCGCCGGAGTCGTCGGCATCGCTGGTGAGGACTGCGCGGACGGTGCGGAAGGACCGGACGGCACGGCCGGACCGGGCTCCGTGCCTGACGTCGGCGTTCGTACCGTTCCCGTCGGGTCCTCGTGTTCCAGCAACCGCACCGCGTGCTGCCCCAGTTGTGCCAGCAGCCCGCCCGGCAGCCAGGGTTCCCCGCCGGGGCCCGCCCCCGAGTCCTCCGCCTCGCCCACCCGGGCCAGGATGTCCCGCGTGGTCGGCCGCTGCGCCGGGTCCTTGCGCAGGCAGTCGCGTACCAGCTCGGAGAGGCCCTCGGGCAGCCCCGACAGGTCCGGTTCCTCCTGTGCGATGCGGAACATCAGGACGTGCACCGCGGTGTCAGCCCCGCCGAACGGCAGCCGTCCCGTCGTCGCGTACGCCAGGACCGAGCCGAGGCAAAAAATGTCGCACGCCGCCGTCACCCGGTCCCCGCGCACCTGCTCGGGCGCCATGAAGCCGGGCGAGCCCACCAGGGCGCCGGTGCGGGTCAGGCTCTCTTCCGCGACCGTCTCCAGTGCGCGGGCTATCCCGAAGTCGATGACGCGCGGCCCCTCGATCGTCACCAGCACGTTGGACGGCTTGAGGTCGCGGTGGATCAGCCCCGCCGCGTGGATGTCCTGGAGGGCGTGGGCGAGGCCGGACGCGAGGATACGGACGGAACGCTCCGGCAGCGGTCCGTGCCGCCCCGACACCACTGTCTGGAGCGAGGGTCCGGCGACATAGCCCGTGGCCAGCCACGGCACGTCCGCCTCCGTGTCGGCGTCGAGGACCGGCGCCGTCCACATCCCGCCGACGCGCCGCGCCGCCGCCACCTCCTGCCGGAACCGGCCGCGGAACTGTTCCTGCTCGGCCAGTTCCGGCCGGACGAGCTTGACCGCGACCGTACGGCCCCGGTCGGAGCGCGCCAGATAGACCTGGCCCATTCCGCCGGCGCCGAGGCGGGCGAGCAGCCGGTAGGCGCCGATGTGTGTGGGATCTCCTGCTACCAGTCTCTCCATCGCCGCGCGGCCCCTCCCCATACCCCGTGCCCATACCCGGTTGACACCCATTGTCGGGTGTCACCCATTGTCGGTGTCGCGCCCGGATCATCTCGCATCGAGGGGAACGGATCGAGGGGAGAGAAGGTGAAGGGAAGCATCGAGGAAGGGGAGAGGACGGGGGCGCGCGGCGGGGACCCGCCGCCGTGCCGATCGGTGCGGCCCCGTCCGTACACCCGGGCCTTGTCCGTTCCTTCCCGTACCTCCCTACGCTGGTGCCATGACCGCACATGCCGCCCCGCACCCCACCTCGTACGAAGACCCGCACGCCGCGGCCCCGCACATCGGCGCCGCCGTGAAGGCCGCCGACCGCGCGCACGTGTTCCACTCCTGGTCCGCGCAGGACCTGATCGACCCGCTCGCCGTCGCCGGGGCCGAGGGGTCCTACTTCTGGGACTACGACGGCAACCGTTACCTCGACTTCACCAGCGGTCTCGTCTTCACCAACATCGGCTATCAGCACCCCACCGTCGTCGCCGCGATCCAGGAGCAGGCCGGCCGCCTCACCACCTTCGCGCCCGCCTTCGCCGTGGACGTACGCTCCGAGGCCGCGCGCCTCATCGCCGAGCGCACGCCCGGCGACCTCGACAAGATCTTCTTCACGAACGGCGGCGCCGAGGCCGTCGAGAACGCCATCCGGATGGCCCGCCTCCACACCGGCCGTCCCAAGGTGCTCTCCGCGTACCGCTCGTACCACGGTGGCACCTCCACCGCGATCAACCTGACCGGCGACCCGCGCCGCTGGGCCTCCGACAGCGGCACGGCCGGCGTCGTCCACTTCCACGGTCCCTTCCTCTACCGCTCCGCCTTCTACGCCTCCGACGAGGCCGAGGAGTGCGCCCGCGCGCTGGAGCACCTGGAGGCGACCCTCGCCTTCGAGGGCCCGGCGACGATCGCGGCGATCATCCTGGAGACCATCCCGGGCACGGCGGGCGTGATGACGCCGCCGCCCGGCTATCTCGCGGGCGTACGGGAGATCTGCGACCGGCACGGGATCGTGTTCGTACTGGACGAGGTGATGGCGGGGTTCGGCCGTACGGGCAAGTGGTTCGCCGCCGAGCACCATGACGTCGTCCCCGATCTGCTGACCTTCGCCAAGGGCGTCAACTCGGGGTACGTACCGCTCGGGGGCGTCGCCATCTCCGCCGCCGTCGCGGAGACCTTCGCCACCCGCCCCTACCCCGGCGGGCTCACCTATTCCGGCCACCCGCTGGCCTGCGCCGCCGCCGTCGCGACGATCCAGGTCATGGCGGAGGAGCGGATCGTGGAGCACGCGGCGCACATCGGCGAGACGGTCCTCGGCCCCGGCCTGCGCGACCTGGCGGCGCGCCATCCCTCGGTGGGCGAGGTGCGGGGTACGGGTGTCTTCTGGGCGCTCGACCTCGTACGGGACCGGGAGACGCGCGAGCCGCTGGTGCCGTACAACGCGTCGGGCGAGGCGAACGCGCCGATGGCCGCCTTCGCCGCCGCGTGCAAGAAGGGCGGCCTGTGGCCCTTCGTGAACATGAACCGTACGCACGCGGTGCCGGCCTGCAACGTCTCCGAGGCGGAGGCGAAGGAGGGGCTGGCGATCCTGGACGCGGCGCTGTCCGTGGCGGACGAGCACACGGCGGCGTAGCGCGGGACCTGTGCCCTCGTACGCTCACGGGGCTCCCGGAGTCGCGAAATCCGGACAGGCGCCGGGGCCGGATCCGGCCTCGGGCCTGGTCAGGCCCGCCCCCGTGACGCCGCGCCCCAATTGCCGGTCGGTCTAAGGTGTCGGAAGCCGGATGAGGGGACGGAAAACCATGCCCGCCAGCGGAGCTGTGACCCGCAATACTTTGCGGCAGCAGATCGCGGACGCGCTGCGTGACGAGGTGCTCGCGGGGCGTTTACTGCCGGGGCAGGAATTCACTGTCAAGCAGATCGCCGAGCAGTACGGGGTCTCCGCGACCCCGGTCAGAGAGGCGCTGGTCGACCTCTCCGCGCAGGATCTGCTCGACTCCGACCAGCACCGGGGCTTCCGGGTCCACCAGTTCTCCGTGGCGGACTTCCGCGGCATGGCCGAGGCGCGCGCGCTGATAGTCGACGCGGTCTTCCGCGAGCTGGGCGATGAGCATCTCGCCGCCAGGGCGCAGGGCACCGCGCTCGTCTCCGTACGGCGCCGGGCCGAGGAGGCCGCGCGCGCGGCCGGGGCCGGTGACCTGAACATCCTCATCGGCTACGACCTGCGGTTCTGGCGCGAGCTGTGTGCCCTGGTCGCCAACCGTTACGTCGCGGACTTCCTGCACCGGCTGCGTGTGCAGGCGTGGGTGTTCTCCGTACCGTTCCTGCGGGCGGAAGGCGGGGCGAAGGCCCGCGCCACGTGGCTCTGGAACGGCTACGAGCCGCTGGTCGACGCCCTGACCCTCGGCGACGCGGTGGCGGTGCGGACCGTCATCGGTGACTACGACGCCCACTCCCTGAGGTGGGCGGACCGGCTGGAGCGCCCGCAGAAATGACGACGGAAGAAACCCCCGGCACGGACACGGACGCGACCCCGGACGCGGTCGCGGACGCGAGCGCGAGCGCAGACACGGACACGGACGCGACCCCGGACACGGACATCACGGGTGTCGCGGATATCGCGGACCTCGGCGCGGGCGCCGGCGGCCTCGTGGACCTGACCGTCGTCGTCCCCGCGTACAACGAGGAACACCGCCTGCGCCCCACCCTCGACGCCATCCGCGACCACCTGCGCGCGGACCCCGACCGCTGGGGCGAGTGGGAGCTGATCGTCGTGGACGACGGCTCCACCGACCGTACGGCCGAGGTCGCCGCCGAGGCGGCCGCCGGTGAGCCGCGCATCCAGGTCGTCAGGAGCGACGGCAACCACGGCAAGGGTCACGCCCTGCGGCAGGGTGTGCTCGCCTCGTACGGCCGGCGCGTCCTCGTGACCGACGCGGACCTCGCGACCCCGATCTCCGAACTCGACCTGCTCGACGAGCGGCTCTCGGCGGACGGGGGCGGCGGCGCGGCGATCGGTTCGCGCGCCCATCCCGACGCGCGTATAGAGGTACGGCAGCTCGCGGTGCGCGAGTGGCTGGGCCGGCTCGGCAACCGGCTCATACAGCGCGTCGCGGTCGACGGCATCAGCGACACCCAGTGCGGCTTCAAGCTCTTCGACGGCGAGCGGGCGCGCGCCGCCTTCGCCGCCTCGCGGCTGGACGGCTGGGGCATAGACGTCGAGATACTGCGCTTCTTCCGGCGCTCCGGGTGGCCGGTGACGGAGGTGCCGGTGCGCTGGTCGCACCAGCCGGGCTCGAAGGTACGGCCGCTGGACTACGGCAGGGTGCTGCTGGAGCTGACCCGGCTGCGGACCTCCCGCCCGCCACGCGAAGGCGGCGAGCGGGGAGCCGGCGAGCGGGGAGGCGTCCAGGGGGCCGTCCGCCGTTGGGGGCGCAGGCACCGTACGGACCTGGCCGTCGCCGGACTCTTCGTCCTCGCCTCCTTCTTCCTCTACAAGGGGCTGTGGGCCGACCTCGACCGCGCGTACCTCGCCGACGCGGGGTCCGACCAGAACCAGTGGGAGTGGTTCTTCGCGGTCACCGCGGACAACGTCGTCCATCTGCGCAATCCGCTCTTCACCACGATCCAGAACTTCCCCGACGGCGTGAACCTGATGGCGAACACCGTCATGCTCGGGCTCTCCGTACCGCTCACGCCCATCACGCTCACCCTCGGCCCGGTCGTCACCTGGGCGCTCGTCCTGACGCTCGGGCTGGCCGCCACGGGGTTCGCCTGGTACTGGCTGTTCGCGCGCTGGCTCACCGAGAACCGCCGGGCCGCGGCGCTCGGCGGTGCGCTCGCGGCCTTCGGGCCGCCGATGATCTCGCACGCCAACGCGCACCCGAACTTCCTCGTGCTGTTCATGATCCCGGTGATCATCGACCGGGCGCTGCGCCTGTGCGCACCGGCCGGCAAGGACGGTAACGGCAAGGACGGTAACGGGAAGGACGGCAAACGGAGGACGATACGGGACGGGGTCCTGCTGGGCCTCTTCGCGACGTACCAGATCTTCCTGGGCGAGGAGCCGCTGCTGCTCGCCGTGATGGGCACGCTGCTCTTCGCGCTCTCGTACGCCGTCGTACGCCGCGATGTCGCGCGGGCGGCGCTGGGCCCCCTGCTGCGCGGGGTCGGGATGGCGCTGCTGGTCTGTCTGCCGCTGGTGGCGTTCCCGCTGTACTGGCAGTTCCTCGGCCCGCAGAGCTACCACAGCGTGCTGCACGGCGACAGCGCCGGCAACAGCCCGCTCTCCTTCCTGGAGTTCTCCGGGCGGGCGCTCTTCGGCGACGAGGCGACGGCCGACGCCCTGGCGATGAACCGCACCGAGCAGAACGCGTTCTACGGCTGGCCGCTGATCTCCCTCACGCTGGGGATCGTGGTGTGGCTGTGGCGGCTCTCGGTGGTCAGGGCGCTGGCGTGCACGGCGGTGGCGGCGGCGGTGCTGTCGCTGGGGCAGAAGATCCGTATCCCGTACACCGATGTGGTGCTGCCGGGCCCCTGGCGGGCGCTGGCACACCAGCCGCTCTTCGAGTCGGTCATCGAGTCACGGGTGGCGATGATCTGCGCGCCGGCGCTGGGCGCGCTGGTGGCGCTGGCGGTGGCGCACCTGGCGGACGCCCGGGACGTACGGGCGGCCGTGGGGCCGGTACGGAACACGCGGCAGGAGCGGCTCCACCGTCTCGTCGGCTTCGCGGTGGTGGCGCTGGCCCTGATCCCGATCGTGCCGACGCCGTTGCCGGTACGGGAGCGCTCCGAGATCCCGGAGTTCTTCACGGAGAAGATGTACCGCGCGTACGTCACCGAGGGGGAGTCCGTGGTCCCCGTACCGCTCCCGGACCCGGGGAGCGCCGAGGCGCTGCACTGGCAGTCCGCGACCAGGTTCGGATTCTCCGTGCCGGGCGGCTACTTCAACGGGCCCTGGGGCGAGAACCGTATGGGCATCTACGGCGCCCCCGCCCGCTACACCTCCTCCATGCTGCGTGACGTCCGCTACAGCGGCCAGGCCCAGGAGATCGACGACCGGTGGCGCGCGCAGGCCCGCTTCGATCTGGACTTCTGGAAGGGCGGCGTGGTGGTGCTGACGCCGCAGCCCAACGACGGGGCGCTCTACGAGACACTGGAGAAGCTGTTCCAGCGGCCGGGGAAGCGGATCGGCGGGGTCTGGATCTGGGACCTTCCGGCCAGAAGGTGACCGGCCCCGGTTCCTGGGTATCGATCGATACCGGATGATGGGGACGCGATGATGCGGGGCCGACGGGCCCTGGAGGTACGGGAGGAGGCCGCCGGGCCGCCGGTGGCTTTCGGACCGGCGAGGGCTCGCCGGGCCGACGGGGGGCGCCGGGCCCCTTCGCCCGACGTGCCCGCCGCATTACGCTGTCCCGACCATCGCGCGCACGCGTACGAACCCGTTGGAGAGCGAGCCTCCCTTGGCCTGTGACCTGTGGTTGGTCCCCCTCGTCGATGTGCTGTGCCACAGCCCCGACAATCCCTTCGCCGAAGAGATCGCCGTGTACGACAAGGCGCTCGGCGAGGCCGGGCTGCCGTCCGTCCCCATCTTCGCCTACATGCCGGGCCTCGCGGGCGATGTCGCCCCGGTCGCCGGATTCGACTACGACGCGCTGCATTTCCTGCGACGCGTGTACCTGCTCCAGCTCTGCGGCCTGGCGGTGACGCCGGTCGGTGAACTGGGCGGTGACTACGAGCAGTTGCTGGAGATGTTCGAGTCGACGGCTCAGCAGTCGCATCTCGTCTGGCACTACGACCACGCGGGCGCGTACGTCCCCGTGGACTTCGACCTCCCCCTCTCGAACGAGGAACTCCTCGCGGGCGGCGGCCCGTTGGGATCGACGCAGGGCCTGCTGCGCGAGCTGGAGATCGTCGGCCCGGCGATCGGCATCGACCCGGCCAACCCCCCGTCGGCCCCGACCCCGCCGGACCGCCCCACGTCGCTGGAGGAACCGGCGGCCTCGATCCCGTACGACGACAGCCCGTTCGCCCGGGAGCGCCATGTGTGGCTGGGGCTGCACGCGGCGGCCACCAGGAGCCTGGGACAAGGCTCCATGATCATCTTTAGCTGACGGTCCGGCCGGGCCGAGGGAGTGGATCCAGGAACCGATTCAGGGGCCGGCAAACCAGCCGGCCCCTGAATTGTCCCTTCTGTCGAGTTCTCGACACTCGGCGGACAGAAGTCGCAAGGGCACCCGCCCCCGGGCATGCTCGGAAGATGGAGCGGAGAGAAGAAGACACGTCGGCCGCGACCGGAGCGACGGTCCGGGTCAGGGTCAGGGTCAAGCGGGTGTACGAGGAGTGGGCCCCCGAGGACGGCACCCGCGTGCTGGTGGACCGGCTCTGGCCGCGCGGCCTCAGCAAGGAGGACGTACGGCTCGACGAATGGGCCAAGTCGGCCACCCCCTCGGCCGAGCTGCGCGCCTGGTACCACGAGCGGATGGAGGAGCGGTACGAGGAGTTCCGTGCCCGTTACGAGGCCGAACTGACCGCCCCCGAGCCCGCGCAGGCCCTGCGGCGCCTCCGGGAGCTGGCCCGCTCCGGCCAACCGCTCACCCTCCTGACGGCGGCGAAGAACCTGGGCCACACGCACGCGGACCTGCTGGCCGGCCTGGTGGCGGCGCCGTAACGCAACGGCGGGCGCGGCCCCGTAACCCCAAGGTTCAGCGGGTCTCGGGCGGCCGCTGCCTGGGCATGTTCGGCCGGGCGCCCGGGGGCAGCGGGAAGCGGCCCAGGGGCGGGACGGGGCCCTCGCCGCGGGCTCCGCCCATCGGCATCGACTGCATCACCAGCGGCGCGGGCCCGGAGCGGAACTCGACCATCCAGTCCGCCGTCTCCGCCCGTACCAGCTCCGTCACGTCCTCCGTGAACCGCCGCAGCACCCCGAGGCACCGTTCCGCCGCCTCGCTGGCCGTGCCCTCCGTCGGGCCCAGCACCTCCCGTACGCACTCCGACGCCCAGTCGAACTGGAGCGTCTGCAACCGGCGCTGCACCGCCTGCGCCGTGGCCACCGCCCGCATCCACCCGGACGTCAGCCCGAAGTACCGGTCGCACCCCACGCACGCCGCGCCCAGCAGCAGCGAGAAGTACCCCCATCCCGCCGCCCCCGCCAGCGCCCCCGTCAGATCCACCAGCGGCAGCGTCGCGCCCGCCGTCACCCCGAGCGCGGTGGCGGCGCGCAGGACGCGGGCGAAGCGGCGCTTGCGCACCCGGTCGGAGAGGTACCAGTCGACCGTGCGCAGCGCGCCCGTCTCGACCCAGCGGTACAGCTCGTCGAGGCGCTCGGCCGGCTCGCCCCAGTCGCCCTGGGGGAAGGGCCCGCTGATCAGATCGCCGTACGGCGGGCCGCTTCCGGTGTCGGTGTCGGCGAGGGACTCCGCGGGGCCCGGACCCGTACCCCCGCCGGTACTCGCGTCCGCACCGGGTGAGGCGCCCTCCTCCCGGGCGGGGCCTCCGGGCTGCATCTCCGGCTGGCTCACCGAGGCACTCCTCTACGGTCTGCTGTGACACTGAGTGACGCGCATCACTCGCGGCGATGGACCGAGCACGTAGGTACGCGTACGTATGCGCACATGCGTGCGAGGTGAATACGAGGCGAACAGGACGATCCGCGCATGATGATGTGCTCGCAATTCCTACCGCCAAATGGTGGGCGCCGCGGCCGAAATCCCGGCTTTTTCACCCACGTCAGGGGTGTGAACAGGTAGAGGAGCCGAAGGTACTCACTCGAAAGAGTTGGTCCCGGTGGGGTGGGGCGCGGTACGCGGGGACCACGTAGGCTCGGCTTACAGGTACATCGTCGTCGAAATGCCAGGAGTGACCGTGATTCCCGGTGGTGGTCAGCCCAACATGCAAGAGCTGCTCCAGCAGGCCCAGAAGATGCAGCAGGACCTCGCGCGTGCGCAGGAGGAGCTGGCGGCGACCCTGGTCGAAGGCCAGGCGGGCGGGGGCCTCGTGAAGGCCACCGTCAACGGCTCCGGTGAGCTGCGCGGCCTCGTCATCGACCCGAAGGCGGTGGACCCGGAGGACACCGAGACGCTGGCGGATCTGGTCGTCGCGGCGGTCCACGCGGCGAACGACAACGCGCAGCAGCTCCAGCAGGACAAGCTGGGCCCGCTGGCCCAGGGCCTCGGCGGTATGCCGGGCCTGCCCTTCTAAGACTCGCCGGTACCAACTAGCGTACGTACACAGGTGGACACGTACCACGTGGACACGTAACCACGTGACACGTACGCGTTCGTGGCAGGAAAGGCAATCCGTTGTACGAAGGCGTGGTTCAGGAGCTCATCGACGAACTGGGCAGGCTGCCCGGCGTCGGCCCCAAGAGCGCGCAGCGGATCGCCTTCCACGTCCTCCAGGCGGAACCGACCGACGTCCGCCGCCTCGCGCACGCGCTGCTCGAAGTCAAGGACAAGGTGCGGTTCTGCGCCGTGTGCGGCAACGTCGCCCAGGAGGAGCGCTGCGGGATCTGCCGCGACGCCCGCCGGGACGTGACGGTGATCTGCGTGGTGGAGGAGCCGAAGGACGTCGTCGCGATCGAGCGCACCCGCGAGTTCCGCGGGAAGTACCACGTGCTCGGTGGCGCGATCAGCCCCATCGAGGGGGTCGGCCCCGACGACCTGCGCATCCGTGAACTGCTGACCCGCCTCGCCGACGGTACGGTCACCGAGCTGATCCTGGCGACCGACCCCAACCTGGAGGGTGAGGCCACGGCGACGTACCTCGCCCGCATGATCAAGCCGATGGGCCTCAGGGTCACACGTCTGGCCAGCGGTCTGCCCGTCGGGGGCGACCTGGAATATGCCGACGAGGTCACGCTCGGGCGTGCCTTCGAGGGGAGACGACTTCTCGATGTCTGACGCAACGCTGCACGCCGTCAACCAGGATCCGGACGACTTCGCGGTCCAGATCGCCGACCAGATCGAGAGCTTCATCGTCGCCGTCACGGAAGTGGCGAAGGGCGACGAGCCGGACAGCGCCGTACCCTTCCTGCTGCTGGAGTTCTCGCAGCTCATGCTGGCCGGCGGCCGGCTGGGCGCGCACGAGGACATCCTCCCCGACGAGCGGTACGAACCGGACCTGGGCCCCGAGCCGGACGTGGACGACCTGCGCGAGCGCTTCGCCGTGATCCTGGAGCCGATCGACGTCTACTCCGAGGTCTTCGACCCGTACGAGCCGCGCAAGGCGCCGGTGGCGCACCGGATCTCCGACGACATCGCCGACGTGGTCACCGACCTCCGCCACGGACTGGCCCACTACCGCGCGGGCCGCACGACCGAGGCGCTCTGGTGGTGGCAGTTCTCGTACTTCTCCAACTGGGGCTCCACCGCCTCCGCCACCCTCCGCGCCCTCCAGTCCCTGGTCGCCCACGTCCGCCTGGACCAGCCCCTCCCGGCCCTGGACGGCCTCGACACCGACCAGGAACTCACGGAAGCCGCGGAGGAAGCCCTCGCGGAAGAGGCGGGCCGCGTCATGGCGGAGGAGATCGCGGGCCCGCTGGGACTCCGTACGGTCAGGTGATTCCGTACGGCCGGACGACTCCGTACGGCCGGACGACTCCGTACGGTCGGATGACCGCGTTTGCCCCCCGCCCCGCGATGGACCTAACGTCACTGTGACGTAACGCAGCGCGTTCATGGTCCGTGGGAGCGGGGGCGGTCCTGTGCCGTACGCACAGAAGTGGCAGGAACTCTTCGACCTGGCGGAACGCCCGGAGCGGCAGCCGGGCGCCAGGGGACGCCTGGGGCACACCACCGCCCCCTGGACAGCGGCCTCCCACACCGCCGCCACGCTCCGGACGGACACGGAGAAGAGCCGGCGCCGCCTGCGTTCCTCGCACGCGAGCGTGGCGACCGGTGCCGCCGGCCTGGCCGCGGTGGCGGAACTGGCGGGCGTCCTGAAGTCGTGGGAGGAGCGCCTGGCGGCGGTACGCGGCACTTGCGACCACTTGGCCGGGGCGCTGCTGGGGGTCGCCAGGGACGTGGGCGAGGCGGACGACGCGGTGCGGGCGTCCTTCGGTCCGGGGGATCGTGAGGGAATCACCGCAGGTCGTCCCGGGGCTTGAGCCTCGGGTTCCAGGCCCCGGGCTTCGAGCTCCTACCCAGGGTTTGGGTGGTTGAGGTAAACCCCACCTCCCTCCCCTGACCCTCCCTGGCCCTCCACTGACGAGCGAATATGACTATCTGTGTTCGGGTTGCGTCAGAGCGTGTTGAGCGTTTAGGTTCGCCACGTAAAGCGGCTCCGGCGGTGCGCCAACACCATTCCGGAGCCTGACCAGCGAGTCGAATGCGAGTTTCGATCGTGGCTTACGCCCACTCTAGTGCCGCCCTGCCCGCGTCCGGGCACCCCTTTGCCAACCCCGGTTACGGCAAGCGCTCGGCGCCCGACCAACGCCCGCGTGGCGAGGCCGACTTCGCACATCTGCGCACGAGGGAAGTGGCGATTGCCGCATACATCGATCGTCTGCCCGAGGGTTCAGCCATCGGCTACAAGGCGCTCGCCGCGAACGTCGCCGACTACGGCCAGCAGGCATGCGGCAAGGCGCTGCGCTTCCTCTCGGACGCCGGTCATCTGCGCCGGGTCAAGGAGCACTTGGCGCTGGAGGACAACAGCTTCCGCTGGGTGACACACACGTACTTCTCCCGTACGGCCAGGGACGACGAGTGGTGGCAGGCGTACGTCGCGGGTCTGCGCGGGATCGATCTCACCGAACTGGAGCGGCGGTTGCGGGAGGGGGCGGGGAGCGATCCCGCGCCGGTCCCCGAACCGGAACCGACCCCCGCTCCGGCGCCCGCTCCGGCCGCCGTTTCGGCCTCCGCTCCGGGGCCCGCTCCGGCGCCCGAATCCACTGCCGTCCCCGCCTCCGTGGCGTACCGCACCCTCGCGCGCCTGGGCCGTACCGAGCCCCGTATGACGCTGTCCGCCGCCGACTGCGCCGCGCTCGAAGCGCTCGCCGCCGAGTGGCTGGCGCGCGGCGCCACCCCGGACCACATCACCCGATCCCTGACCGCCGGGCTGCCGCAGCCCCTGCACAGCCCGGTCGCGATCGCCCGTACCCGACTGGAGAACAAAATGCCGCCCGAGCCGAGCAAAGCGAGCGCGCCGGCCTACGTCACCCGTGCGCTGATGACCTGCATCACCTGCGAGAACGACGAGTCGATGACGCTGCTGGTCGGGGGCGTCTGCGTCGAGTGCCGGGAGGAGATGACGGCGTACGACGCGGCCGAGGAGACCGGCCTGGTCATCGACGCGATCCCCGACACGTTCCGCGCGGTCCCCGCCCAGGTCGACGTGGCCCGCCGCGCCGACGAACTGCGTGCCGCCGCCGGCCTGAAGGCCCGGCCGATCCCCGAGCCGGTACACAGCGAACACGTCCGCGCGCAGGCCACGGCGCTCGGCAGCGGCAGCAGCGGCAGCAGCGGCAGCAGCAGCGGCAGCAGCGGCGGCAGCAGCGGCGGTGGCGGTACGCCGGTTCGGGCGGGCGAATGAGCCTGCGGGAGATCCTGGCCGGGGCACCGTGGAGGGAAGGAGGCGACACCATGACCCCCAGGACTGCTGACCGGCCCCAGCCCCAGATGTCGATCGAAGAGTTCGAAGAGCTTGCCCGCCGTGCGCCGGAGATGGTGCGGCTGGAGTTCATCAACGGGAAGGTCCAGGTCAAGGCGGTGCCGGACGGCAATCATGGCCAGATCGTCATGTGGCTGCTCAAGCGATGCATGCAGCAGCGCCCGGAATGGTCGCTCTTCCCTGAGCAGGGGCTGGCAGTCGAGTCCTACAGGAAGGGACGGGCTCGTCCTGACGGGGTTCTCGCGCCGGAGGAGTGCTTCGTCGGCGCGGGTGAGTGGTCGGACCCCAAGGGCGTCCTGATGACCGTGCAGGTCACGTCGAAGGACGCGGACACCACACGGCGGGACCGCGTCGAGAAGCCCGACGGTTACGCGGCGGCCGGCATCCCTGTCCATCTCCTCGTGGATCGCGACGCCTGCTGCCTCACAGTCCATGCGGAGCCGGAGGGCGGCGTGTACCGGGCCGTGACCACGCGCCCGTTCGGAGCCGTTGTCGAGCTCCCCGACCCGGTCGGTATCACGCTCGAAACGGAGAAGCTCAAGGACTACGCGGAGTGGGTCAGGCGGAGTGGGTCAGGAGGAGTGGGTCAGGAGGAGTGGGTCAGGAGGAGTGGGTCAGGGGAGGCATGCGACGAGCGACGGGCCGCACAGGGAGACGCGCATACGCGTGACGTGGGCCACGTTCTGCGTGCCTCGGCCGATCCCGGGCATGTTTCCTCATCGAGTGGCCGTGGACGTCTCGGGGTGATCACGGAGTGAGCGGGACATCTCACGATGTGGTATAGACGGGTCGTCCTGCGGCCGCTCGTTAAACTGAGCCGACAGCAGCGATGTGCCGCGACGCGCGGTGCTGTAGCGATGGACTGAGCGAGGAGCGCACGTGGGCCTTGTCGTGCAGAAGTACGGAGGCTCCTCCGTAGCCGATGCCGAGGGCATCAAGCGGGTCGCCAAGAGGATCGTCGACGCCAAGAAGAACGGCCACCAAGTGGTCGTCGTGGTGTCGGCGATGGGTGACACGACGGACGAGTTGATCGATCTCGCCGGGCAGGTATCCCCGATCCCTGCCGGGCGTGAGTTCGACATGCTGCTGACCGCCGGAGAGCGGATCTCCATGGCCCTGCTGGCGATGGCGATCAAAAACCTGGGCCACGAGGCCCAGTCGTTCACCGGCAGCCAGGCAGGCGTCATCACCGACTCGGTCCACAACAAAGCGCGCATCATCGATGTCACGCCGGGCCGGATCCGAACCGCCGTCGACGAGGGCAACATCGCCATCGTCGCCGGTTTCCAGGGGGTGTCCCAGGACAAGAAGGACATCACGACCCTGGGGCGGGGCGGCTCGGACACCACGGCCGTCGCGCTCGCCGCGGCGCTGGACGCCGAGGTGTGTGAGATCTACACCGATGTGGACGGTGTCTTCACCGCCGACCCCCGGGTCGTCTCGAAGGCCCGGAAGATCGACTGGATCTCCTTCGAGGACATGCTGGAGCTGGCCAGCTCCGGTTCCAAGGTGCTGCTGCACCGCTGCGTCGAGTACGCGCGCCGATACAACATCCCGATCCATGTCCGCTCCTCCTTCTCGGGGCTTCAGGGCACATGGGTCAGCAACGAACCGCAAGGGGACCGCAAGGTGGAGCAGGCCATCATCTCCGGTGTCGCCCATGACACCTCCGAGGCGAAGATCACGGTCGTCGGTGTCCCCGACAAGCCCGGCGAGGCGGCGACGATCTTCCGCGTCATCGCGGACAACGAGATCAACCTCGACATGGTGGTGCAGAACGTCTCCGCCGCGTCGACCGGTCTGACCGACATCTCGTTCACGCTGCCGAAGACCGAGGGCCGCAAGGCCATCGACGCGCTGGAGAAGACGAAGGAGAAGATCGGCTTCGAGTCGCTGCGCTACGACGACCAGATCGGCAAGGTCTCCCTCGTCGGCGCCGGAATGAAGACCAACCCGGGCGTCACCGCCGGGTTCTTCGAAGCGCTCTCCAACGTGGGCGTCAACATCGAGCTGATCTCGACATCCGAGATCCGGATCTCGGTGGTCATGCGGGAGGAGTCGGTCGTCGAGGCCGTGCAGGCCGTGCACACCGCCTTCGGTCTCGACAGCGACTCCGACGAGGCCGTCGTCTACGGCGGCACCGGGCGATGACCCCGTCCGGCGGGGCGCCGCGCGCCGTGCCCCGGGGCGTGATGCTCCGGAGCACGACGCCCTGGCGCACGCTGCTCCGGAGCGCCGCGCGATGAACGGGCGGCCGACGCTCGCGGTCGTGGGTGCGACCGGGGCCGTCGGCGCCGTCATGCTCCAGATCCTGTCGCAGCACGCCGACATCTGGGGCGACATCCGGCTGCTCGCCTCGCCTCGTACGAACGGCCGCAAGCTGTCCGTACGAGGCGCGACGACCGAGGTCGTCCCGCTCTCCGAGGAGGCGCTGGACGGCGTCGACGTCGCGGTGTTCCTCGTGCCGGACGAGGTGTCCGCCTTCTGGGCGCCCGTCGCCGCGGCCAAGGGCGCCGTCGTCGTGGACCACTCCGCGGCCTTCCGGATGGACCCCGACGTCCCCCTGGTCGTCCCCGAGGTGAACTCCCGCGGCGTACGGACCCGGCCGCGCTCCATCATCGCCGGGCCCGGCTGCGCCACGCTCACGATGATCGTCGCGGTGGGCGCGCTGCACGCCGAGTTCGGCCTGCGCGAACTGGTCGTCTCCTCGTACCAGGCGGTCAGCGCCGCGGGTCAGGGCGGCGTGGACGCCCTGCGCGACCAGCTCTCCCTGGTCGCCGGTACGGAACTGGGCACGCACCCGGGCGACGTACGGCGCGCGGTCGGCGACGCCACCGGCCCGTTCCCCGCGCCGCTGGCCCTCAACGTCGTGCCCTGGGCCGGCTCCCCGGCCGCCACCGGCGACGGCTGGTCCTCGGAGGAGACGGCGATCCGGGACGAGACCCGGAAGATCCTGGACCTGCCCGCGCTGCGGGTCGCGGCGACCTGTGTCCGCGTACCCGTGATCACCGGGCACTCCCTCTCCGTGCACGCGCGCTTCGAGAAGGAGGTCACGGTCGACCGGGCGCACGAGATCCTGGCGACCTCGCCCGGCGTGGTGCTCTTCGACAACCCGGAGGCGGGCGATTTCCCCACGCCCGCCGATGTGGTGGGGACGGATCCGACCTGGGTGGGGCGCGTACGGCGCTCGCTGGACGACCCCAGGGCGCTGGAGCTGTTCGTCTGCGGCGACAACCTGCGCAAGGGCGCCGCCCTGAACACCGCGCAGATCGCCGAGGCCGTCGCCGCCGAACTGGCGAAGCCGTAGCGGTAGCCGCCCGGTTGTCCGCCGACAACTGCCTGGTAGTCGGCGTGAATCAGTACGCCGTGACCGCTCAAAAGTTTGTAGGATCTGTGAACGCCCCATGGGCAGGCTGACCGGCTGTGCCTCTTGAACTGGGGCGTTGCCATGTCGGACGCTACTCCTCCCTCCCTTCCGCGAGTTTCCGCGCGAGCGCCGCGCGAGTACTGCAACCGCCGGATGGCTGGGAAGCGTCTCTGTGGTCGCCCCCCGTGTGGTGCCGCGGAATTGGGGCATAGGGGGAGATCGGGTACGCATGAGGGTATTCAGTGCAGCGTCAAATGCGGCGGCGTGCGCGTACAACCCTGACGGGGGGAAGCGTGTCCAACAGGCGTGGCAGCAGAGGTTCTCGACATCACAGCGGTTGTCCCGGTGCGCGGCGCGGCAGTGCGTCCGCTCCGGCGGCCCCGCATGCCCGGCGGCATGCCGGTGATCGCCCCCATGCCGGCCGCGCGGCCCGCCCGTATCCCGTCCCAGCGCGAGGGCGCTGAGGAGGCGATGGCGGCGGGTACCACCGTCGACCACCTCACCGAGACCTACCGCGCCCACTACCGGTCGCTGCTCGGTCTCGCCGCCCTCCTGCTGGACGACACGGCCTCCTGCGAGGACGTCGTCCAGGAGGCGTTCATCCGCGTGCACTCCGCGCGCAACCGGGTCCGGGAGCCGGAGAAGACGCTCGCCTATCTGCGGCAGACGGTCGTGAACCTGTCCCGTTCCGCGCTGCGCCGCCGCATCCTCGGCCTGAAGCTTCTCTCGAAGCCGATGCCCGACATGGCGAGCGCCGAGGAGGGCGCGTACGACCTGCTGGAGCGGGACGCGCTGATCAAGGCGATGCGCGGGTTGCAGCGCAGACAGCGTGAAGTGCTCTCGCTGCGGTACTTCGCCGACATGACCGAGGCGCAGGTCGCCGAGACGCTGGGGATATCCCTGGGCTCGGTGAAGGCGTACGGCTCACGTGGGATCGCGGCGCTGCGGGTCGCCATGGAGGCGTCGGTATGAGCGCGTGGCGCAAGGACCGGCACGGCCCCGGCCGTGAGCGGGAGCACGGGCACGGGCACGGAGAGGACCACTCGCGGGGGCGGAATCACGTAGAGGGCCAGGATCACGCACGAGGGCAGGAGCGCGCACGGGGGCGAGAGAAGGACGGGCGGGAAGCCCCGGACGTGCCGTTGAACGACCTGACTGGAAACGGAACTGTGAGCAACGGGCCGGAGAACGAGCTGAGCGGCCGCACCGACGGAGAGGCCGCCGAGGTCACCGCGGAGACCGAGCAGGCCGAGGAGCCTGATGAGCCCGCGAAGTCCGAGAAGCCCGAGAGGTCCGGGCAGTCCGAGGAGCCCGATGACGCGGGCACGGACCTGAGCGGCGATCTGGCCGGGGCCCTGGACGGCGACGAGTTGGCGCTGCGCCGGCTCATGCACGGTGCCGTGGGTGAGCTCCGGCCGTCCGACGGCGCGCTGGACCACCTGCGCAAGGCGGTCCCCACCCGGCGGGCCAGAAAGCGGCAGGCCGTCGTGGGGGTGGCCGCCGCGGCGCTGCTCGTCGGTACGGCGGTGCCCGCCTTCGTGCACGTCGCGAACACCGGCACCATGTCCGACGACCACTCCGTCGCCGCCGGGCACGGGGAGAAGTCGCGGAGCGGCGAGGACACGGACCGGACCGACAAGAGCCGGACGACGAACCCGGACGGCCCCTCGGACAAGGTGTCCGCCGACGAGGACGAGCCCGACAAGCAGGAGAAGCCCGACCCCGACGCGTCGGACGCGGCCGACGGCGGCAAGGGCGGCGCGTCCGACGCGTCCGGCGGCTCCAGCAGCGTCACGTCCTCGCAGGTCTGTACGGCGGGCCAGCTCCGGCAGCCCACCGCGGAGGTGGGCGTCGCCGATGCCACGGGCAAGGTGTACGGCACGTTCCGCCTCGCCAATGTCTCCTCCTCCGCCTGTACGGTCACCGGCCGCGGCTCGATCGGCTTCGGCACCACGGGCGCGGCCGACGGCTCCAAGATCAGTACGTCGACGCACTTCGCGGGCGACGCGGCGACCGGGCTGCCCGACCCCTCCCAGGAGATGGCGACGCTGACGCTGCCGCCGAACGGCACGTACCAGGTGAAGTTCGCCTGGGTGCCGTCGGAGACCTGTCCGACCCCGGGCGGCCCCTCGCCCGACCCCTCGCCCACGGACGACGGCTCGGCCGGCACGACCACCGGCTCCACGGCCGGCACCGGCGAGACCGGCTCGGGCGACGGCACGACCGGCGCGGAGCCCCAGCTCCTCAACGACGGGGGCATCGAGGACGGCAGCGTCTCCGTCTCCTACACCGCGGCGGCGGGCACGACCGTATCGGCGACGATCCCCAACGCCTGCGCGGGCACGGTCTACTGGACCGGACTCCTCAGCGGCTTCTAGGGCGGGGAGAGGCCATGTCCGCCGTGAGGGGCACCAGGGCGTGACCAGGGCCTGATCCCCTGCGGTGCCTGATCGCTCCCCGGGGCGGTCAGGCCGCGGTGCCCAGCCCCAGCGCCTCGTCCTTGGCGGTCTCCACCTCGCGCCGGGCCAGCCGGAACCACATGAAGACCACGAACCCGGCGAACACGAACCACTCGCCGGTGTACCCCAGGTTCTGGAACGCCTTCAGGTCGAGCCCGGTGTTCTGCGGCGCGGCTGCGGGCACGGGCAGCAGCCCGTCCGACGCCTGACCCACGGTGACCCAGGCGTCGTACACCCCGTACGGCACGAGGTTGACCAGCGAGGCCGCGCTGATCATGCCGAGCTGTCCCCGCGGCAGACCGCCCGACCGCACCCCGTCGGACCCGACCGCCTCGGACGCCTGGAGCGACCCGGTCACGGTCACCTCGCCCGTCGGCGGCGCGGGCGTCTTCCCGCCGTCGGCCAGCCAGCCGCGGACGACGGGCAGCGCCTTGCCGTCGTCGGTACGGAGCATGGTCAGGACGTACGAACCGGTCCTGCCGTCCAGCTTCCGGCCCGGCACCACGAACTGGTCCGCGTACCGTCCGGTCGCCGTGACATGGCGTCCCGACGTCTCCTGGTCGACCGGCAGCAGGGACGTCACCGCCACGGCGGGCCGCTTCCCGGGATCGGGCCTGGCCTCGGCCGCCCGGTGTGTGTCCACCCGGTCCTCGAAGCGCCCGAGCTGCCACATTCCCATGAAGATACAAAAGGGGATCGCCAGTACGACGAAGACGTTGATCCCCCACCATCGCGGAGTCACCAGGAACCGGTACACCCCTCCACGGTACGGAACGCCGCCCCGCCCCCGGGTCCCGGGGCCCGCTTCCCCGGTGCCCCGGCCCGGTCCGTCCGGTCTATCCGATGCCCAGGTGCCTCCTCGCGAAGTCCAGTTCCAGCCGTACCTGCTTGATCCGCTCCTCCACCACCAGCGAACCGTGCCCCGCGTCGTACCGGTACACCTCATGGACCGCGTCGCGCGCCGCCAGCCGGTCCACGTAGTTCTCCACCTGACGGATCGGGCAGCGCGGATCGTTCACCCCCGCCGAGATGTAGACCGGGGCCCGGACCGCGTCGACGTACGTCAGCGGGGACGACGCCTCGAACCGCTCGGGCACCTCCTCCGGCGTACCGCCCAGCAGGGTGCGGTCCATCGCCTTCAGGGCCTCCATCTCGTCGTGGTACGCCGTCACGTAATCCGCGACCGGTACGGCCGCGAGGCCCACGGCCCAGGCGTCCGGCTGGGTGCCGAGGCCGAGCAGGGTCAGATAGCCGCCCCACGAGCCGCCCGCCAGGACCAGCCGCGCCGGGTCGGCCAGCCCCGAGGTGACCGCCCACTCGCGGACCGCCGCGATGTCCTCCAGCTCGATCAGTCCGACCCGGTGCTTGAGCGCGTCCGTCCACTCCCGCCCGTACCCCGTCGATCCGCGGTAGTTGACCCGTACGACCGCGAAGCCGTGGTCGACCCAGGCGGCCGGGCCCGCGGCGAACGCGTCGCTGTCGTGCCACGTCGGGCCGCCGTGGATCTCGAAGACCGTGGGGAAGGGGCCCTCGCCCGGCGGCCGCTGCACCAGCGCGTGGACCCGGCCGCCGGGGCCCTCGACCCACGCGTCCTCCACCGGCACCGAGGCGGGCGCCGTCATGCCCGGCGCATCCAGCACCACCCCGCCCGCGGTGGACCGCACCACCGGCGGTCGGGCGGCCGACGACCAGAGGTACTCCACACTGCCGTCCGGCCGCGCCGTCGCCCCCGAGACCGTCCCGGCCGGGGTCTCCACCTGGATCAGCGCGCTCTTGGCGAAGTCGTAACGCCACAGCTCGTCGCGCGCCTCGAAGCTGTGCGCGATGAGCAGCCCCGAGCCGTCCGGATACCACTCGGCGTGGACATCGCCGGGCAGCTCGATCGCGAGATCCGTCTCCTCGCCCGTCAGGGGATCCCAGACGATCGGCTCCCAGCGGCTCCGCCGCTGATGGCCGATGAGCAGCCGGTTGTCCCCGGCCACCGGGGCGAAGCCCAGCACATCGAGGCCCAGCTCGCGCGTGCCCCCCTCGGTGTCGTCCAGGTCGGCGACGACCGAGCCGTCCAGCCGCAGCACCCGCACCGCCGAGTGCATCGCGTCCCCGTGCTCGGTGTGCTCGATCGCGAGCAGCGTGCCGTCGTGCGAGAGATCCCCGACCCCGGCCGACTCCCGGTGGCGGTAGATCTCGGCCGGCGCCTCGCCCGGCCGTACGACATGGACCGTCGAGCCGTCCTCGTCGGTCGACCGCCCGACGACCGCCGTCCCGTCGCGCCCCAGCGCCAGACCGGCGGGATAGGAGGGATCGAGCCCCGGCGCCGCCGGCTCGTCGCCCCCGGTCCCCGTTCCCGCACCCGCCCCGGCCTCGGCCCCGGCGCCCTTCTCCCGTGCGCCCGAGAACGGCTGGCGCATCCAGACCCCGAACTCGTCCCCGTCCGTGTCCGAGAACCACCAGATCCACTCGCCGTCCAGCGAGAGCACCCCGTCCGTCGTCCCGTTCGGCCGGTCCGTCACCTGACGCTGCGCGCCGGTCGAGCGATCCCACGCGTACAGCTCATACGTCCCTGTCGCGTTGGACACGAACAGCGCCCGCTCCGGGGCGTCCTCCGCCCAGTCGGGCAGGGAGACCCGAGGGGCCCGGAAGCGCTTCTCCCACTCCGGCATGGAGTCCCGCGTCGAGTCCGGCTTCGAACCGTTGATCTCAGTCATGACCCCATTCTGCGCTTGGCCGCTGACATCCCGTCGAGATCCCCCTCAGCCTGTGGATAACTTTCGGATGAGGCGAAATGAGGGGAGATGGGGGTAATAGTAAGGAAGGCGTATAGATGGGGTCGGGTGAGGGGGTGCGAGGTGTGAGGGGTCTGTGTGACGGGCATCTCATCTGCGAGAGGTGCTCTCGTCCCGGAGCGCCTCAGCAGGTGCGCCCGTGGGCCGGCGGATCGAGTCGTCCCGGGCGCCCGCGGTGAAAGAAGGGGGACGGACGGAAGATGGCTGTTTCACCCGCGCTCCGCGCTGAACGCACGCGCATCCACGACGAACTCCTCGCCGAGCACACCCTCATGCGCCGGGGCGCGACGCTCGTCACCGCGTCGCTCTCGGCCCTCGCGGACGGCCGACCCGTCGATGTGCGCACGCTGGTCGGCACGGCCCGGTGGCTGATCGAGTTCGTCCACGGCCAGCGCGCGAGCGAGTCCGAGCTCCTCTGGCCGGTGCTGCGCGAGCTCTTCCCCGGGCCCGTCGCGGAGCTGGAAGGCATGGCCGTCGACCGCGAGGCGCTCGACGCCGAGCTGTACACCCTCGCCCGCGCGGTCGACGCGATCGCGGCCCGCGAGGTGACCGGCGGGCGCGGCGAGGTCCTGGTGGTCGTCGGTGAGGCGGCGATGACGGGGCTGCCGTCCGCGATCCGCGTCCAGTCCATCCTGAACAGGAACCTCGACGAGGAGGAGCCGGTCCTGCTGGAGCTGTTCCCCCGGGTGCCGGACCGCGAGGTCCCCCGGCTGCGGACCGCGATCGTCCACGGCGGCCCGCGTACGGGGCCGCATCTCGTGTTCGGCCTGCTGGAGGACCCCGACCGGGTCCCGGGGCACACGGCGCTGCTGGGTAATTTCCCGGCGTCGGTGCGCTGGCTGCGCCCGGTGTTCCTGGCGCGGTACCGCTCCACCAAGCGGGCGCTCGGGGTGCCTCTGTGACCACCTGCACAGGAGGTGCCACTGACGTCCCCACAGGAGTCCGTGCGAGGGTGGCCCTGGCCTTGTTGCGTGTGTGGTTGATGCGGGATACTTCTACAGCGCTGTAGATGTTGCGGCGACACGGCGGCAGGACGGCCGCGGACGTTCCCGGGAGAGAGCAGACCTGATGTTCGGCTTGAGCGAACTGGCCGTGATCCTCATCATCATCGCCGTGGTTGTCGGGGTGAAGAAACTCCCTGAGCTGGCCCGCTCCGCGGGCAAGGCGGCCCGCATCCTCAAGAGCGAGACGAATGCGCTCAAGGAGGAGGGGAAGGCGGACAGCGCCGCCCCGGGCACCGCGCCCCAGGACGGAGCCCAGAGCGGCTCCCCGGGCGGTGCGCAGGACAACGCGCAGGGTGGGCGCCGTATCGTCACCGGCACCATCGTCGAGCCGAACGAACCCCCGAAGCGTCCCTGACGCGAGCCCTGACGCGAGCCTCCTTTCGCCTGCGACCCCTCCGTAGGGGGAGCCCCTAGACTGAGCCGTTGGGTTCCGGCAGGGGGATTCGGACGGGGGATCGGGCACGGGTACGCGGGTGGACGGCCCGCGTGGGACAGGAGAGCGATCGTGACGGCAGGTGTCGGCGGCTTCGGGGATCCTTCCGCCGAGGTGCTGGCGGACGCCGCCGCCGCGTTCGGGCTGCTGGCGTCATCGGCGCGGTTGCACATCGTCTGGGTGCTGGCCCAGGGCGAGAGCGATGTGACGGGGCTCGCGGAGCGGGTCGGCGGCGCGCTGCCCGCCGTGAGCCAGCACCTCACCAAGCTGAAGCTCGCCGGTCTCGTACGGTCCCGCCGGGAGGGCCGGCGACAGGTCTACTTCGTCGACGACCCCGATGTCGTGACCGTCGTACGGCTGATGGTCGGCCAGCTCACCGACCGGGCGGCGCTCGCGCCGGGGCCACGGCGTATCAGCGACGTCGGCGCCTGAGACCGTCATGTCCGAGTCCGTGGTGCCGGGGCCCGCCGCCTGGGGCGCCCCGGCGGACGCGGGCGCGGACACCGACCCGGAAACGGGCACGGCCGGGCACCGGGATCCGCGGGGCCGGGCATCCCCGCTCACCTCTCTCCAAGTACTGCGCCGGCTCGACAGCGGACCGCGCGGGCTGACCGACGCGCAGGCCGAGGAACGCCTGCTCCGGTACGGCGAGAACGCCGTCCCTGAGTGGAGTACGGCCTCCTGGCCACGCCTTTTCGTACGGAGCCTGCGGGATCCGTTCACGGCCGTACTGCTCTGCCTCGGTCTGGTGTCCGCGACCGTCGCCGCCTGGGGCACCGCGTGCGTGATCCTCTCGCTCGTCGCCGTGAGCTGTCTGCTGCGCTCGTCGGGGGAGCACCGCGCCGACCGGTCCATGGCCGCGCTGCGGGACCTGGTGGCCACGACCGCCACCGTACTGCGGCGTACCGACAGCGGCGGTGAGAGCGATCCGCAGCCGCGGCCCCGGGAGATCCCCGTCGACCAGCTCGTGCCCGGTGACGTGATCCGCCTGGGCCCCGGCGACCTGGTGCCCGCCGACGTACGGCTGCTGCGCGCGAGTGGTCTGACCGTCCATCAGGCGCCGCTGACCGGAGAGTCGGCCCCGGTCGCCAAGTACGCGGTCGACGCGCCCGGCGAGGGGTCGGCCGAGGGGCCGGGGGTGTTCGGGCGGCCGCACCTCTGCTTCCAGGGCAGCAGCGTGGCCTCCGGGAGCGGTACGGCGGTCGTCGTCGCGACCGGGACCCGTACGCGGTGGGGCACGGCGCGCAGCCGCCCGGGACGGCGCCCCGCCAGCGCCTTCGACCGCTCGGTGCACGGGATCTCCTGGGTCCTGATCCGGTTCATGCTGCTGACGCCACCGCTGGTCCTGATGGCCAACGCGGCGCTGCGCGGCCGGGGTCTGGAGACGCTGCCGTTCGCCGTCGCGGTGGCGGTCGGGCTGACGCCGGAGATGCTGCCGGTCATCGTCACCACGGCGCTCGCCCGGGGCGCGTCGCTCCTCGCGCGCCACCACAGCGTCATCGTCAAGCGGCTGCCCGCGCTGCACGACCTGGGCGCCGTCGACGTACTGTTCCTGGACAAGACGGGCACCCTCACCCAGGACCGCCCGGTCCTGGACCGGGCGACGGACGCGCACGGCGACCCCGACCCGGACGTACTGCACTGGGCCGCCGTCAACGCCTGGTGGACATTGCAACTGGCCGATCTACCCGCTCCCGACGCGCTCGACGAGGCGATTCTCGACGCGGCGGAGGCGGCGGAGGCGGCGGAAGGTGCGACGGAAGGCGAGGACATCGGAGGGCATGGGTACGAAGGCGTCGCCGCCCTGCCGTTCGATCCCGTACGCCGTCTCTCCACCGCCGTCGTACGGCGGCCGGGACGCCTGGGCACCCACACCCTCGTCGTCAAGGGCGCCGTCGCCGACGTCCTCCAGCGGTGCGCGCTCGACGACGCCGAACGCGCCCGGCTCACCGCCCTCGCCGCCCGCGAGGCGGAGAGCGGGCTGCGGCTCCTGGCCGTCGCCACCGCCGAGCGGCCGGCCCGGCGCCGTGACTACACCCCCGCCGACGAACGCGGCCTCGACTTCCGGGGGTTCGTCGCCCTCCGCGACGCGCTCGCCCCGACGGCGGCCGACGCGCTGGAGGTCTTCGCGGCCCGTGGCGTCACCGTCAGGATCCTCACGGGCGACCACCCCGGAACGGCGGCCCGCGCCTGCCAGGACCTCGGGATCCCGCTGGGGCCGCCGGGCGAGGGGGAGGTGGTCACCGCCGACCGTGTCGACGGCCTCACCGACGCCGAACTCGCCGAGGTCGCCCGGCACACCACCGTCTTCGCGCGCTGCACACCCGAGCACAAGGCCCGTGTCGTCGCCGCCGTACGCGCCGACGGCCACACCACCGGCTTCCTCGGCGACGGCGTCAACGACCTGCCCGCGCTGCACGCCGCCGACGTCGGGATCTGCCCGCGCGACGCCGTCGACGTCGTACGCGAGTCCAGCGATGTCGTCCTGGCCAAGAAGGACCTCACCGCGATCGACCACGCGATCAGCGCCGGACGCCACTCCAGCGGCAACATCGCCACCTATCTGCGGATCACTCTCTCCTCGAACCTCGGCAACGTCATCGCGATGCTCGTCGCCGGCCTGCTGCTGCCCTTCCTGCCGATGCTCCCGGCCCAGGTCCTGGTGCAGAACCTCTGTTTCGACGCGGCGCAGCTCGCCTTCGCGTACGACCGGCCGGGGCCCGAGGCGCTGCGCCGGCCGACGGAGCTGCGTTCGCGCGCGTTCCTCCGGTTCATCACGGGGTTCGGGCTGATCAACGCCACCGCCGACCTGGCGACCTTCGCGGTGCTCGCCCTCGCCCTGCGCACGACGGCGGACGGGACCACCCAGGCGGCCTTCCACTCCGGGTGGTTCACGGAGAACCTGCTCACCCAGGCGCTGGTGATGCTCCTGCTGCGTACGAGCCGTACCGGAGGGGGACCGGTCCGCTGGGCCGCCGCCGGGCTCGCCGTGACCGGGCTGCTGCTGCCGCTCTCCCCGCTCGGCCCGGCCCTCGGGATGCCGGCGCTGCCCGCGCTGTACTACGTGCTGCTCGCCCTGGTCCTCGCGCTGTACGCCGCCGGTCTCGCGGTGGCGAGGGGACGCCACGAGCGGCGGCACGTACCGGACGGCGCGAGCGTCGCCGTTCAGCCGTAGGGCTCAGCCGTAGGAGAGGTTCGAGCAGGGGTCGTCGTCCGCCGAACGGGCGTCGTCGGTCATGGCGGACGGTACGGAGCCGGGGGCCGGGGCGTCCGCGTACGACGTGCCGAGGACGACATCGATGCCCGAGGTGGTGGACACGGGCGTGACCTCCGCCCCCGGGAAGAGCCGCGCGACGGTCCTGGCCCGGTCCTCCAGACCGACGCCGTACTCGATCACGGTGGTGGTGTGGTCCTGGCTGCTCGCCGTCGCGGTGCCGGTGACGACGAAGTCGTGGTCCGTGAGGGTACGGGAGGCGCGCGCGGCCAGCCCGGTGACGGTGGTGCCGTTGTAGACGGCGACGCTGATGCCGCCTCCGGAGACCTCGCCTGTGGCGCCGCCGGAGCCCTCGGCGGTGGCGCTCGGCGTGGGGGAGGCGGGGGAGCCGGTGGCCTCCTCGGTCCCCGTGTCCTTCGTGCCGCTGGCGTCCTTGCCGTCGACGGTACGGTCCGCCTTCAGCGCCGCCCACAGCTCGGAGGCGTCCGGCTCGACGATCGCGACGCGCGCCCCTTCGTACCGCCAGGGGATGGTGACGAACTTGGTGTTGTGCAGGTCGATGTCCTTGAGCGACATCATGAAGCTGATCAGCTTGTCGGCGGAGCCGAGCCCAGGATCCACGGTCATCGACCGGGTCGCCGCGTTCGCGAGCGGCAGCAGCTTGGTGGGGGTGAGCCCGTCGCTCTTCACCTTCTTGAGCAGAGCGGCGACGAATGCCTGCTGGCGCTTGATCCGGCCGATGTCGGAGCCGTCGCCTATGCCGTGCCGGATCCGTACGTAGTCCAGCGCCTGCCGGCCGGAGACGGTCTGGGCGCCCTGGGTGAAGAGGCGCTCGCCCCGGGTGGCGCGGTTGGGGTTGAGATCCTTCTGGTAGATGTCCTGGGGCAGGCACACCTGCACCCCGCCGACGACCTCGGTCAGCTTCGCGAACCCCTTGAAGTCGACGACCACGGTGTGGTCGACGCGCAGCCCGGTGAGGTGCTCGACGGTGTTCTGGGTGCAGGCGGGGTTGCCCTGGGCGCTCTGCCCCACGGAGAAGGCCGCGTTGAACATGGCGTTGACCTGCGTCTTCGTCCACGTACCGTCGGGCAGCCGACAGGGCGGGATGTCGAGGAGCGTGTCGCGGGGTATGGAGACGGCGACCGCGTGCTGGTGGTCGGCGTAGATGTGCAGCAGGAACGCGGTGTCGGAGCGGCCGATGTCGTCCTGGTCGCCGCCGCCCAGCGAGCTGTTGCCGTCCGTCCGCGCGTCCGAGCCGATGACCAGCACGTTCTGGCCCTTGGAGGTGCCTACGGGCCGGTTGTCGGAGAGGCCGCCCGCGCTGAAGGTGTTGATGTTCCCGCTGAGCTTGAGGTAGATCCAGCCGATCCCGGCGGAGGCGAGCACGAGCAGGGACAGGGCGACGACGAACGACGTGCGCAGCCCGCTCCGCTGGCGCCGCCGGGAGCGGGCGGGGGCGGCGCGACGGCTCGTGCGCGCCGCTGGAGTCGTACGCGCGGCTGGAGTCGTACGCGCGGCTGGAGTGTGCCGGCGGCTGCCTGCCATGTGTGCGCCCTCATCCCTCTGGCCGGCCTCTTGGTTGTACAGTTGCGCAATGTAGCAACTTTAGTGAGAGGTGCGGGCCCCGGGTGCGTGAGTGACGCGGGGTGCCGGACGATTCGGGATTCCCGGCCGGTTCGGGATGCGACGAGAGGAAGGCGGGGCGGCATGTTGCGTAACGGGTTGGAGCCTTGGCACCTGCTGATCGTGGCCATCGTGTTCATCGCCCTGTTCGGCTCGAAGAAGCTGCCGGACACCGCACGGGCCGTGGGCAAGTCCCTGCGCATCCTCAAGAGCGAGACGAAGGCGATGAGGGAGGAGGGCGGCGCCCCGGCGGACGCCGCCGCCCCGCCCGCCCCGCCCGCCTCTTCCTTCTCGCCTCCCCCTCCCTCGTCGCCTTCCTCCTCCCCTTCCCCTTCGCCTTCCCCCTCGCCCTCTTCGCCCTCCTCCGCCTCTTCGGGTCGCTGAGGGGTGCGTCCGGTCCCGTCCCCGTCAGGTCCTCACGGGCTGGCCAGGTCGAAGCCGTACCGCAGGGGCTCGCCCTGTACGCGCGGGTCGCGCCGGTAGACGAAGAGCGCGTCCACGTGGGCGCCGCCCGACGGGCCGTCCAGTTCGCAGGGGTACGTCACCTGCACCACGGACGGCCGGTCGGCGACCCGCATCCGTACCCCGTTCGCGGGTCCTCCGTCGAGGACCGCGACTTCCCATTCCGTTCTGCCGTGATCATCCATGGCAATACTTTAGAGGTTGCGCAATCTTTGAACCATGGTGCACGGGGTGCGCTCCGGAGCATCCGGAGGAGCGTACGTACGCCGGAGGGCGGCCACCGATGCCAGTGACCGCCCTCCAGAGTGTTCCGTATCTCGCGGCCGGAGGGCCCGGGAATCCGGAAGCCGGGGACTACAGGGTGCGCTCCAGCCGGTCGGCCATCAGCTTGACGAAGCGCGACGGGTCGGCCAGCTCGCCGCCGTCCGCGAGGAGCGCCATCCCGTAGACCAGCTCGGCGGCCTCGGCGAGACCGGCGTCGTCCGTTCCCGCGTCTGCCGCGTCGTCCGGTCCGGTGCCCGCCGCGTCCGCCTTCCGGCCGGTGTGGGAGGTGTGGGCGGTGCGCATGCCGACGACCAGCGGGTGCGTCGGGTTGAGTTCGAGGATCCGCTTGATGTGGGGCACGTCCTGGCCCATGGCCCGGTACATGTTCTCCAGCGCCGGCGTCACGTCGAAGGTGTCCCCGACGATGCAGGCGGGCGACACCGTGAGGCGCGAGGAGAGCCGTACCTCCTTCACGTGCTCACTCAGCTTGCCGGACATCCAGGTCAGCAGCCCGGCGAAGTCCTGCTGCTGCTTCTCGCGCTCGGCCTCGACCTCCTTCTTCTCCTCCTCGGTGTCGAGGTCGACCTCGCCCTTGGCGATCGACTGCAGCGGCTTGCCGTCGAACTCAGGGACGGACTGGACCCACACCTCGTCGACGGGGTCGGTCAGGAGCAGCACCTCGAAGCCCTTGGCGCGCAGGGCCTCCATGTGCGGCGAGTTCTCGATCGCCGTACGGGACTCGCCCGTCATGTAGAAGATGTGCTGCTGTCCCTCCTTCATGCGCTCCACGTACTGCTGGAGGGTGGTCACCCCCTCCTCGTCGTGGGTCGAGGCGAACGACGAGACGCCGAGAATCGCGTCGCGGTTCTCGAAGTCGCTGAGCAGCCCTTCCTTGAGAACCCGGCCGAATTCCTTCCAGAACGTCGTGTAACGCTCCGGGCGGTCGGCCATCATCTCCTTCACCGTCGACAGCACCTTCTTGACCAGGCGCCGGTGCATCAACTGGATCTGCCGGTCCTGCTGAAGAATCTCGCGCGACACGTTCAGCGAAAGGTCCTGGGCGTCGACCACACCCTTGACGAAGCGCAGATAATCGGGCATCAGCGCTTCGCAGTTGTCCATGATGAAGACGCGCTTCACATAGAGCTGGACTCCGCGCTTGCTCCCCTGCGTGAACAGGTCCTGCGGAGCGTGGGACGGGAGGAAGAGCAGCGCCTGATATTCGAAGGTGCCTTCCGCCTGCATACGGATGGTTTCGAGCGGGTCGGTCCAGTCGTGGCTGACGTGCTTGTACAGCTCGCTGTACTCCTCGTCGGTCACCTCGTTCCTGGACCGGGCCCACAGCGCCTTCATGGAGTTGATCGTCTCGGGCTCGGGCGTCGCGTCAGCGGCGTCGGCGTCGCTGGCGGCCGTTCCGTCCGCGCCGGAGTCCGCCTCGGCCACGGCGGGCTTCGCCTCGGCGGCCATGCGGATCGGCCAGGTGATGAAGTCCGAGTACCGCTTGACGATCTCCTTGATCTTCCACGTGGACGTGTAGTCGAAGAGCTGGTCCTCGGCGTCCTCCGGCTTCAGCCGCAGCGTCACCGCCGTACCCCGCGCCGCGTCGTCCACGGTGTCGACCGTGTACGTGCCCTCGCCGGTGGACTGCCAGCGGGTCCCCTTGCTCTCGCCCGCGCGCCGGGTCAGCAGGGTGACCTCGTCGGCCACCATGAAGCTTGAGTAGAAGCCGACACCGAACTGCCCGATGAGTTCCTCGGAAGCCGTGGCGTCCTGCGCCTCCTTGGCTTCCTTCATCTCCTTCAGGAACTTCGCCGTACCGGAATTCGCGATGGTGCCGATGAGGTCCACCACGTCGTCGTGCGACATTCCGATGCCGTTGTCACGTACAGTCAGGGTGCGCTGTTCCTTGTCGACCTCGATGTCGATATGGAGGTCCGACACGTCTTCCTGCAGTTCGCTCCGGAGAACTTCCAGTCGCAATTTGTCCAGTGCGTCGGACGCGTTGGAGACCAGCTCACGAAGAAATACATCCTTGTTCGAGTAGATCGAATGGATCATCATCTGGAGGAGCTGGCGTGCTTCCACCTGAAACTCGAACGTCTCGGTCGTCATATCCAAGGATTCCTTTCCTCGCTCATATCAGCAGCGTCAGCGCGTGGAGCCGCCCTTCATCGTATCCAGCCCGCGTCGCCGTCAACCCGCGATCCCCGCAGGGCGTAAGAGAGCCGTCAAGCCGGCGACCGGAGCCGTATGGACACCGTCAACGGAAGACGGAAGCCCTGAATGAGGGGGTTTCCTCAGGACGTCCGATTCCTTCCGTACCTCACCCGTACCGAACCTCATTCAGGAGCTCACGATGGCCGATCTGGCCTTCGTCGTCACCACGGTCGCGGTCTTCGCGCTGGTGGCCCTCGTCGCCAAGGGGGTGACGAAGCTGTGACCGCCGAGAACATCGTCGGCCTGGTCGTGGCCGTCGCCCTGCTGGGATATCTCGTCCTCGCCCTGCTGTTCCCGGAGAGGTTCTGAGCCCGTCATGAGTTCTGTCCTCGCCAGTACGCTCCAGTTGCTCGCGCTTATCGTGGCGCTGGGACTGGCGTACCGTCCGCTCGGCGACTACATGGCCCGCGTGTACGCGTCCCCCGGGGCAGGCTCCGGAGCCGGCTCCGGAGCCGGAGCCGTCCGCCATCTGCGGGTCGAGAAGTGGATCTACCGGGCCATCGGCGCCAACCCCGCCACCGAGATGCGCTGGCCCGCCTATCTGCGCGGTGTCCTCGCCTTCTCCGTGGTGAGCGTCCTCTTCCTCTACCTGCTCCAGCGGGTCCAGGGCGGACTCCCCGGCTCGCTCGGCTTCTCCTCGATCGACCCCGACCAGGCGTTCAACACCGCCGCGTCGTTCGTCTCCAACACCAATTGGCAGTCGTACTACGGCGAGCAGTCCATGGGCCCGGTCGTCCAGACCGGCGGGCTCGCCGTGCAGAACTTCCTCTCCGCCGCCGTCGGCATGGCCGTCGCGGTGGCGCTCGTACGGGGCTTCGCCCGCTCCCGTACCGGCGAGCTGGGGAACTTCTGGGCCGACCTGGTACGCGGGACCGTACGGATCCTGCTGCCGGTCTCCGTCATCGGCGCCGTCGTCCTCGTCGCCTGCGGCGCGATCCAGAACTTCGCCGGTATCCACGAGGTCGGACAGTTCCTCGGCGGACCGCAGCAGTGGAACGGCGGCGCGGTCGCCTCCCAGGAGGCCATCAAGGAGCTGGGGACCAACGGCGGTGGTTACTTCAACGCCAACTCCTCCCACCCCTTCGAGAACCCCAACGGGATCTCCAACCTCTTCGAGATCTTCCTGATCCTGCTCATCCCGTTCGCGATGACCCGGACCTTCGGCAGGATGGTCGGTTCCGTCAAGCAGGGGTACGCGATCCTCGCCGCGATGGTGACGATCTGGATCGGCTTCACGGCGCTGATGCTGTGGACCGAGTTCCACCACGGCGCCCCCGCCTTCGACATCGCGCGCGGTGCGATGGAGGGCAAGGAGACCCGGTTCGGGGTCGGCGGCTCGTCGATCTTCGCGGTCGCCACCACGCTCACCTCCACCGGCGCGGTCAACGCCTTCCTCTCCTCCTTCACCGGATTCGGCGGCGGGATCGCGCTGCTGGGCATGCAGCTCGGCGAGATCGCGCCCGGCGGGGTCGGCTCCGGGCTGTACGGGATGCTGATCATGGCCGTCATCGCGGTGTTCCTCGCCGGTCTGATGGTCGGACGTACGCCCGAGTACCTGGGCAAGAAGATCGGCACCCGCGAGATCAAGTTCGCCGCGTGCTACATCCTCATCACCCCGGCGCTGGTCCTCTGCTTCACGGCCGTCGCCATGGCGCTGCCCACCCCGGGCCACTCGATGACCAACTCGGGGCCGCACGGCTTCTCCGAGATCCTGTACGCGTACACCTCGGCCGCCAACAACAACGGCTCCGCGTTCGCCGGGCTCAACGCCGACACCCAGTGGTTCAACACGAGCCTCGGGATCGTGATGCTGCTCGGCCGCTTCGTCCCGATGGTGTTCGTCCTCGCGCTGGCCGGATCGCTGGCCGAGCAGCGGCCCGTGCCCTCGACCGCGGGCACCCTGCGGACCGACAAACCCCTGTTCACCGGCCTGCTCGTCGGCGCGATCCTGATCGTCACCGGGCTGACGTACTTCCCCGCGCTGGCGCTGGGGCCGCTGGCCGAGGGGCTGGCGTCATGACCGACCGTACGAAGAGGCAAGAGGACGAGATGTCCACTCCCACCCCAACTCCCACCCCCACCCCCAACTCGGCCCGCGCGCCGCACGACGACCTCTCCGGCGGAATCGGCGGATCCGCCGGAACCGCCGGACGGGTCGGCGTGGGGTTCTTCGACCCCAAGCAGTTGATCAGCTCGCTCCCGGACGCGCTCAGGAAGCTCGACCCCCGGGTGATGATCGCGTCCCCGGTGATGTTCGTGGTCGAGGTCGGCTCGGTCCTCACGACCGTACTGGCCATCCTGGACCCGGGCGCATGGTTCGGCTGGGCCATCGCCGCCTGGCTCTGGCTGACCGTGGTCTTCGCCAACCTGGCGGAGGCGGTCGCGGAGGGCCGCGGCAAGGCGCAGGCCGACACCCTGCGCCGGGCCAAGACGGACACGGTCGCGCGCCGGCTCACCGGACGCGGTCCTGACGCGGGCGAGGAGCGCGTCCCGGGTACGGAGCTGCGCATCGGCGACCTGGTGGTGTGCGAGGCGGGCGACATCATTCCCGGTGACGGCGATGTGACCGACGGCGTCGCCTCCGTGGACGAGTCCGCGATCACCGGCGAGTCCGCGCCCGTCATCCGCGAGTCGGGCGGCGACCGCTCGGCCGTCACCGGCGGTACGAAGGTGCTCTCCGACCGGATCGTCGTCAAGATCACGACCAGGCCCGGCGAGACCTTCATCGACCGGATGATCGCCCTGGTCGAGGGCGCTGCCCGGCAGAAGACGCCCAACGAGATCGCGCTGAACATCCTCCTCGCGTCCCTCACGATCGTCTTCCTGCTGGCGGTCGTCACCCTCCAGCCGTTCGCGAAGTACGCCCACGCCGAGCAGTCGATGATCGTACTGGCGGCGCTGCTGGTCTGTCTGATCCCGACCACCATCGGCGCGCTGCTCTCCGCGATCGGCATCGCCGGGATGGACCGGCTCGTCCAGCGCAACGTCCTGGCCATGTCGGGGCGCGCGGTCGAGGCGGCCGGCGACGTGTCCACGCTGCTGCTCGACAAGACCGGCACCATCACGCTCGGCAACCGGCAGGCCGCCGAACTGGTCCCCGTACGCGGCACGGACCAGGCCGAACTGGCCGACGCCGCCCAGCTCTCCTCCCTGGCCGACGAGACGCCCGAGGGCCGCTCCGTCGTCGTCCTCGCCAAGGAACGGTACGGGCTGCGCGAACGCCACCAGGGCGAGCTGGCCGGCGCTGAGTGGATCGCCTTCACGGCGCAGACCCGGATGTCGGGCGTCGACATCACCGAGGACGGCGCCGCGCGCAAGGTGCGCAAGGGCGCGGCCGGTTCGGTGACCGCCTGGGTCACCGAACACGGCGGCCAGGTGTCGGCGGACACCCGCGAACTCACCGACGCGATCTCCCAGGCGGGCGGTACGCCGCTGCTGGTGGCCGTCGAGGACGGCGCGGGCGCGCGCGTGCTGGGCGTCATCCACCTCAAGGACGTCGTCAAGGACGGCATGCGGGAACGGTTCGACGAGCTGCGCCGCATGGGCATCAGGACCGTCATGATCACCGGCGACAACCCGCTCACCGCGAAGGCGATCGCGGAGGAGGCGGGCGTGGACGACTTCCTCGCCGAGGCCACACCCGAGGACAAGATGGCCCTGATCAAACGGGAACAGGCGGGCGGCAAACTCGTCGCGATGACCGGCGACGGCACCAACGACGCGCCCGCGCTCGCCCAGGCGGACGTCGGCGTCGCCATGAACACCGGGACCTCGGCCGCCAAGGAGGCCGGGAACATGGTGGACCTGGACTCCAATCCCACCAAGCTGATCGAGATCGTGGAGATCGGCAAGCAGCTCCTGATCACGCGGGGCGCGCTGACGACGTTCTCCATCGCCAACGACGTCGCCAAGTACTTCGCGATCATCCCGGCGATGTTCGCCGTCGTCTATCCGGGCCTGGACAAGCTCAACATCATGCGGCTGTCGTCGCCCGAGTCCGCGATCCTCTCGGCGGTCGTCTTCAACGCCCTGATCATCATCGTGCTCGTACCGCTGGCCCTGAGGGGCGTACGGTACCGGCCGACCAGCGCGGACCGGATGCTCCGGCGCAACCTCGGGATCTACGGCCTCGGCGGCCTCGTCGCGCCCTTCATCGGCATCAAGATCATCGACCTGCTCATCTCCCTCATCCCCGGAATCGGCTGACCGTCATGAACACCTCCGTACGCAACACCGGACGCCTGCTGTGGGCCGGGCTGCGCGCCCTGCTCGTCCTGACCGTGGTCTGCGGGGTCATCTACCCCCTGGCCGTCACCGGCGTCGCCCAGGGCCTCTTCGCCCACCGGGCCAACGGCTCGGAGGTCACCTCCGGCGGCAAGGTCGTCGGCTCGGAACTCATCGGCCAGACCTACCTCCTGCCGAAGAAGAACCCCTCCGACCCCACCGAACCGGCCCGCCCCGACCTGCGCTGGTTCCAGCCGCGCCCGTCCAACGGCCTGGGCACCAACACCGTCAACACCCAGTACAAACTGCTGCTCTCGGGCGCGACCAACCGTTCCGGCGACAACAAGGAACTGATCGCCTGGGTGAAGGCCGCCAAGGCCGCCGTCATCAAGGACAACTCCACCCCGGGCCACCCGATCACCCCCGACGCCGTCCCCCCGGACGCGGTCACGTCATCCGGCTCGGGCCTCGACCCCGACATCTCCCCGGCATACGCCCACCTCCAGACCAACCGCGTAGCGGAACGCAACCACCTCCCCGCAGCCCGGGTACGCGCCCTGGTGGACACGCACACGACGGGGCGCACGCTGGGCTTCATCGGGGAGCCGCGGGTCAACGTCCTGGAGCTCAACATCGCGCTGAAGGCGTTGGCGTCTGCCGGAGCCCGCTAACGGTTGACGTTGAGGCCCGTGACGTTCCCTCGATATAACGTTCTGTCTTCCCTTGTTGACGTCATGTAGTTAGTCTCTGTGCTCTGACGCGATCCACGGGGGGAAAGATGTCAGGGGGGATGTACGACTGGCTGCTCGCCGCCGTGGCAGAGTTCGGGCGGATGTCCAAGCTCAAGTTGTCCGGCGGCGGCAGCGCGGAAGCCGCCATTCGCGGGCCACTTGAGACGCTGCTCCAAGCGGTGGGCGAGCGCCACCAGCAGCCCGAAGTCACCTGGCATGACGAGTTCCGTCTCGCCGATCTCGGGGTGCGGCCCGATTACGCCGTCCGCGCCGGCGGTGAGCTGACCGGCTACATCGAGCTCAAGCGACCCGGTCTTTCCGTTGACCCCGACTCTTTCAGCAAGGCCAACAAGGAGCAGTGGCAGAAGCTGCGGAACCTTCCCAACCTGCTCTACTCCAACGGGACGGAGTGGAGGCTGTTCCGGGACGGACGGCAGTGGGGGGAGACGGTCCACTTCACCGGCTCACTGAAGAGCGCGGGAGACAAGCTTGCTCCTGTTGATCCAGGGGCATTTGACGCCTTGCTGAAGACCTTTCTCCTGTGGAAGCCCGCCCCAATTCTCCGAGTGGCCCGTCTCGTCCAACATGTTGCGCCGCTGTGCCGTCTGTTACGGTCCGCTGTCCTCGAACAGTTGGCCGTAGAGGCCAAGTCCTCCAGCCCGGACGACGATGTACGTGCCCGGCCTTTCACCGGCTTGAAGAACGACTGGCGCAAACTGCTGTTCCCCACCGCCGACGACGCCACGTTCGCGGACGGCTACGCCCAGGCAGTCACTTTCGCTCTCTTACTGGCCTGCTCGGAGGACCTTCTGAGCGAAGACACGAGCCTGCATGAGGTCGGCCGACTGCTGGACGCGGACCACGCGCTGATGGGCAGAGCACTGCAGTTGCTCACCGACCATGTCAACGACCGCTTCAGCGTCACCCTCGAACTGCTCCAGCGCACCATCGTCCGCGTGAACTGGCCGGCCATACGCGCCGGCAACCGCGACGCTTATCTCCATCTGTACGAAAACTTCCTGACGGTGTACGACCCTGAGCTGAGGCAAAGGAGCGGCTCCTACTACACGCCGCGTGAGGTCGTGGAGGAGATGGTCCGCCTCACCGAGGAGGTGCTGCGTACGCGACTGGGACAGCCAGATGGCTTCGGCGCGGACGAGGTACAGATCGTGGATCCGGCGATGGGCACGGGGACTTACCTTCACACGATCATCGAACGAGTCGCGGAGCAGGCCGTCGAGCGGCATGGCGAGGCCATGGCACCCGACGCCATCTCCCGGCTTGCATCACGCCTCAGCGGCTTCGAATTGCAGATGGGACCATTCGCCGTCGCGGAGTTACGCACGTCGGATCTCCTCAAGCGCTACGACGCGCCCTTGCCCGGTGGCGGCCTCAACCTCTTCGTCACCGACACGCTCGACAATCCCTTCGTGGAGGACGAGTACCTTCCATCCACAGTAGGCCCGCTCTCCGAATCCCGAAGGCGTGCCAACGCTCTGAAGGCGAATATCCCCGTCACGGTCGTCATCGGGAATCCTCCCTATGACGCCAAGGCGGAGAACAGAGGCGGATGGGTGGAGAGAGGGAGCGGGGAGCATGATGTGCCCTTGCTCGACAGCTTTCGGTATCCGGATAACGGCCGTTACGAGCACATGCTCAAGAACATGTACGTGTACTTCTGGCGATGGGCTGCCTGGAAGGTTTTCGACGCTCATGAGGACGACCGCCACGGCGTGGTCTGTTTCATCACCCCATCCGGATGGGCGACCGGCCCCGGCGGCCGGGGGATGCGTGACTACCTGCGGCGTACGTGTGATGAGGGCTGGATCATCAACCTTTCCCCCGAAGGGCAACGTTCGGACATCGCGACTCGTGTTTTCCCCATGGTGGCCCAACCGCTCGCCATCTGCGTTTTCGTCCGCAAGGCAGGTGTCGAGCGCAGCAAGGACCACCGCGCGCGGGTGCACTATCGTGCGCTTGCGGGCAGACGCGCCGAGAAATTCCAGCAACTTCGTGAGATCGGACTGGACGACGACGGCTGGCGAGGCACCCATGTTCAGCGAGTACGGCCCTTCACCCCGCTGACCGAGTCCGGTTGGGAGGAGTTCCCGGCCCTGGACTCCCTCTTTCCTTGGGGCAGTCTTGGCACCACGTCGAACCGCGCCTGGGTCAGTTCTCCTTCCGCTGAGACTCTGCGCCGCCGTTGGGTAACCCTCGTACGGGAGACCGACCTGGCAGACAAGGGCAAGCTGCTCAAGGAGACCCGTGACCGCACACTGAATACCAAGAAAGCCCCGCTGCCCGGACAGCAGGCCCATCCTTGCCCCATTGGCCAGGAAGTTTCTGTCCGCCCCGAACTGATTCGCACGGCATTACGCAGCTTTGACCGGCAATGGCTGATCGCCGACAACCGAGTGCTCGACTATCCACGCTCCGAACTATGGGCATCGCTTCAGGACGGCCAGCTCTTCCTGAATCAGCAGTCGTCACACGAGATAGATTCAGGGCCGGCCGTGGTGGCGACTCACCTCATACCGAACACGGACCATTTCAACGGTCGGGGCGGGCGGTTCATGCCCGCCCTGCACACTGACGGCTCTCCCAACGTTCCCCCCGGACTGCTCACCTTCCTCGCTCGCGTGCTGGGTACGGAACGGATCACCGTGACCGAGCTGGCCGCGTACACAGTCGCCGTTGCCGGACACAGTGCCTTCACCGAGCGATTCTGCGAAGAGCTGCTCACCCCGGGCGTCCGTCTGCCCCTGACCCGTAACCGGGCGTTATGGGATCGGGCAGTCGCACTCGGCAACGAGGTTCTGTGGGCCTCGACATACGGCGAACGGTGCACGGACGCTGCCGGGGGAAGACCCGACGGCCGGATCGAATTTCCGGTGGGAGACGAGCGGCAGGTCCGCTACCTCACCCGCATCGGCGACGGAGTCCCGGACCGTATCCACTACGACGGCGACACACGGACTCTCCACATCGGCGAGGGAAGTTTTGCGCCGGTGCCCGAAGTCGTTTGGGCGTACGACGTCGGTGGCATGCGCGTGGTCAACAAGTGGTTCGGCTACCGCAAGGCCAGCCCCAGCAGCAAGAAGACAAGTCCCCTGGACGACATCCACGTCGAGCAATGGCCACAGGAATGGACCAGGGAACTGATCGAACTGCTCTCCGTACTGCGCCGTCTCACAGACCTGGCTCCTGCCCAGAACGAGCTGCTCGTCGAGATACTCGCCCAACCCGTGCTTACGCACACGGAGTTGACAGTCGTCGGCGTCCTGCCGGTCACGAAGGCGAGCCGCAAGGCGCGGCGGAGTCCGGCAGACGGGCTCTTCGCTCAGGGCGAGGCCATCTGATCGGAAGCCGCTCAGCCGGAGTCGCGCAGCCTGATGGCTGCCTCTTCGAAGGTGAGGGATCCCTCGGCCAGCCGACGAACGCACCGAGCCAACTCGGGCGCCCGCGTCTGGTGGGCCGACACAAGCTGCGCGACCTGACTCAGCCGCTCCTCCGAGGACTCGTACAGGGCATGAAAATGAACGGCTGTTCCGAGGTCCGTGGCGACGAGCGAGCCGTGGGTCCGGGTGATCAGCTTCAGCCAGGTCAGGGACGGAAGATCGGCACGGACCTGGTCGGGATCCAGCCCATGAGCGACCACCGCTTCCGCGGAGTTCGTACCGTCGTCGGGGTCAGGCAGGGGGGCGGACGCTACCTGTGCGAGTAACTGCCTCTGTGAGCCGGTGAGGTCTGCGTGGGGCAGGGGGCTTGTGAGGTGCATGCCGCCATGCCTAGCACACGGCACTGACAGCCCCGCCGTCCAGCCGTATCGTCGGGATTTGACGATGGAGGCCCGGGTGGAGCTTGCCGCTCCACCCGGGTCCATGCCCGGGGCGGCTACAGCAGGTGGTCGGCCTTGCCGGCTTTGATGTCGCGGATGAGGGCGGTGAGGGCTTCGCGGGTGTCCGTGAGGTAGGTGTCTTCCTGGCCCGCGACGGCGATGTATGCGTTGCCTTCTCCATCGGTGCCGATGCGGAAGCAGGTGCTGCCTTCCCCACAGAAGGGCCGCTCCCATGCGATGACGGGCATCTTGGCTCCTTGCCGTGTCGGCTGAGTGCCATTGAATGGTATGGCAGATCCGGCGCTCACCGTGATGCCTCGTACGCTTCGCGGATGGTCGAAGGGATACGCCCGTGGTCGTTGACGAGGTAGCCGTTCGCGCGGGCCCAGAGGCGTATCGCCTCGCCCTCCGGCCTGCGACTACTCACACCGTGCTTGGCGGTCTGGTCCGTACTTCTGGGGGAGACTCCTTCCAGCCGGTCCGCCACATCCTGGAAGAAGGCGGACAACGACGGGTATGCGCCGTCCTCGGGGGAGGACCCCTCGGCCCAGGATCCGACGCTTCCGGTGCGCGTGTTCAGGAACTTCCCGTAGAAGCCGTCGGCTTCCGCGGCGATCGGCACCCATTCCCTGCGCCAGGAAGGGCAGTCAGCGTCTTCGGACCGTTCCATCTCCTCCATGGTCATCTTGTGGAGGTAGACCCGCTCGATGTCCGTGAGGCCGAGAAGGAGCCCGCCACTGGGGATGGCTCCCTGGCACCCCAGCGCCACCAGACTCGATCGGGCGGGCTGTCTGCCGGCATCGATGTCGTTCACCAGGAGCCACTGCCGCATCTCCCTCGGCAATTCCAGGCCCATGCGGCTTTCCGCTTCGGCGACAGCCGCTGGGCTCCCCGGGCCACCGAGCTCAGCGAAAACAGCAGGGGCGTGCCGCTCCAGCCAAGCGGTCACCCGGCCCCACGCCTGCTGGACCTCTCCTGCCTCGTCCGTTGGCATTTCTTCTCCAGCAATCCCTAGAGCAGGTGGTCGGCCTTGCCGGCTTTGATGTCGCGGATGAGGGTGGTGAGGGCTTCGCGGGTGTCCGTGAGGTAGGTGTCTTCCTGGCCCGCGACGGCGATGTAGGCGTTGCCGTTCGCGTCGGTGCCGATGCGGAAGCAGTTGTTTCCTTCCCCGCAGAATGGTTCTTCCCAGGTGATCTCGGTCATGGTGTTCCCCTCATAGCTCGCGGGCGAGGCCGTGGATGAAATCGCGTGAGGCGCTTGCTGACAAGCATTCCTTGTCCATCCACTCCAAGTGGGCTCGGTACTTGGCGAGGTGCGGCTCGGTGTGCAGGAAGTCCGGACCGTGGGCCGAATCCACCTGCGCGGTGTCGAGTTGGGACACGGCTCCCTCCGCGTAGAGCAGGGCGTGTCCCGCGCCCGGGAAGCTGCCGCGTTCGAAGGGCACTATGCGGATGGTGACGTTGTCCCTATCGGATGCCGCGATCAGCGCGTTGAGCTGACTACGTGCCGCTTCGCGACCGCCGAAGCGCATGCGCAGCGCCGCTTCGTGTACGTAACCCACGAAGCCCGGAGGCTGTTCCCGGCCCAGTACTTGTTGCCGTTCCATGCGGTGGGCCACGCGAAGTTCGACTTCGAGGCGCGAGAGCGCTGGCAGGACCGCCGCGAAGATGCTGCGGGCGTAATCCTCGGTCTGGAGCAGGCCGGGCACATGGGCGGTCTGCGTCGTCTGAATGCCGACCGCGTGCCACTCCAGTTCCGCGATGTCCAATAGCCCCGGTGAAAGGCGGCCCCGGTACTGGTCCCACCAGTTCCGCCCCGAGGGCGTGGCGAGTTCGAACAGCGCGGACACGTACTCCTCATCCGTGCATTCACAGTGCGTCGCCAACGTCCGGAGCCGGTCCGTACTGATGTGGCGGATGCCCGATTCGATGTGCGAGATCTTGCTGCGATCGACACCGAGCAGCCCGGCGGCGTACTCGATCGACATGCCCGCGCCGGTGCGCAACTTGCGGACTTCTGCGCCAAGTCTCTTCTGGCGCTGCGTTGGTGCTGTCCGTGCGGCCATGAAGACCCTTCCTTTCGGCCGGTGCTCAGTGTGCCGGGCGTCACCCTATAGGTCTATTGGGGCCCCAAGTTTCACCGATGGGTGGAACTTGGGGCCCCCGATGCCCTACCTTCAGTGACGCGATGCTCGCTTACAGCAAATCAGAAGTGCATCGCGCGAGCCCGCCTGCCTCCTCCTGCCACAACAACCAGCGCATCAGCGAGTGGAGTTGTCATGCCTGAGAGCGAAACCACAGCCGTCGCCGTCACCATCCCCGGCGTACCGGAGTGTCCGCCGCCGCTGCCCGGCCTCGGGGAGCCGTCGCCCGGGAGTCTCGTGTACGGCCTCACCCTCCCCGCCGGACTGGCCAGCCCCGCGGTCGCGCGGGAGGTCGCCGAACTCGTCCTGGACGTGCACGAGATGGAGCGCCTGATCGATCCGGCGCTGGTGGTCGTCCGTGAACTGGTTGCGTACGCCTGCCGGTTCTCCGGGGACGGCGCGGACGTCCACCTCGCCCTGCGGCAGCGGGAGGGCACCCTGCGCGTCACCGTGTACGACACTCACGCGGCCCACCCGCAGCCCTGCCTCGCCGCCCTCTGCGACGAGCGGCGCCGCTCCGCCCTCTCGCGCACCCCCGACGTGGTGGCGGCCCACCGGGGCGCGTGGGGTTTCCGTGCCGCCGAGTGTCCGGGGGCCGGTACGTGGACGTGGGCGACCCTGGTGGACACGCCTCGGAGCTGGGCCGCTTGACGGGGCGCCATACGGCGTCAGGAGGCTCGCCGTCGACGCCGGTACAGGGCCACCAGGATCCCGGCCGCCACGGCCGCGCCCGCGCCCGTCGCCCACAGGGCCGGGTTCCGGTACGGCGGGGCGGGGGAGGCGTCGAGGGGGATGGTGGCCGTGTCGTTGGCGGGGGTGCGGTCGTAGGGGTTGAACGTGCGGATGGTGCCGCGCGCGCCCGGGACCTGGCGGTCGATGCGGATGTGGAAGTCGATCGTGGTCGGGCCCTCTTCGTGCCGCGTGTCGTAGAAGCCGTCCGCACCGATGTCGCAGACGAACGCCTTGCCCGATTTCTCCGGCCGTGCGCACGCCCACGAACTGTCCGAGCCCTCGAAGACGTACGGGATGGAGGTGACGGTGGTTCCCTCCGGCGGGACGACCTCGAAGCCGCCCTGCGTCTCGGAGCCGGTCAGCCGGCCGGGGCCGTGGTCGCGCAGACCGAGCCGGACCTTCACCGTGTCGCCCACCCGGCCCCGTACGGTCGCGGTCACCGGTTCGTAGTCGGCCTGCACGGTGGTCTCGACCTTGACCTCGCTGCTGCCCTGCGTGAGGCCCCGGGCGGCCGTTCTGATCAGCGTCAGCGGGGCGCCCGTACCGCGCACCGTCAGGCCGTCGGGCTTCTGGGGTTCGGACGACCAGGAGTAGGACAGCGTGCCCGCCAGCTTGCCGGGGGCGGCCGTGTAACTGATCGGGGAGCTGACGCGGTACGCGGTCCGCGCCGCGGCCCGGGTCGGGAACGTGCACCACGCCGAGGTGAACGTGGTGTCGAAGGAGCAGTTGCGCGGGCGTGACGTCAACAGCAGACCGTCCCGCGCGGTGAGGTGCAGGGCGACGCCGCGCTCCGTGGTGAACCGGCTGTGGTTGGCGAACCTGGGGGTCAGCGGCGCGGACGTGCCCGGGGCCAGGCCCTTGACCGTCTTCTCCTCCTCGGGCGTGTGCAGGGTGGGGCCGCCCACGGTCATACGGGTCGTGCCGGTGACCGGGGCCGCGTTGTCGGCGGTGGCGGTGTACGTCACCGTCCCGCTGTCGCCCGGCCGTACGCCGTCCACGCCGCGCAGGGTGAAGGGCGCGTTGGCCTCCCCGTCGCCGTTCTGCACGTCGCCGTAGACGCAGGTGAACACGGGGCCGCCGCCGGTGCAGTTCCCGTAACCGCCCTTCACCGCGTGGGCGACGCCCGCCAGTCCCGACGCGTCCACGACGACCCGGACGTTGCGGGCCGGGCCGCCGTCGCTGGGCGCGACGGCTACGGGCACGGCGAAGTCGCTGTTCTCGGCCTCGGCGCCCTCGTCGGCGTGGTACATCGAGAAGGCCGCGGGGGTGTCGAACCGGAGCGCGACCTCGCGCTCGCGGGAGCCCTCGGCCGACGCGGGTGACGAGGCGGCGGCAAGGAGGGTGAGGACGCCTGCCGCGAGGGCGGCCGGGCGTCGGGCGACCCGTATCCGTATCCCTATCCGTATCCGTTTGCGTATCCGCATCCGTTTGCGTATTCGTCGGAGCATGCGGGCACTATGCCAGTGCCCATCGGTGAATTACCGATGGATCCGCCGGAGGACCGGCTCCTATGCTCGGCCGATGACCACACGGGAGAGCACACACGGTGACAGTGGACACGGACCTCGCGGGGGCCTGCTGACGGGTCGCGTCGCGATGATCACGGGGGCGTCCAGCGGCATAGGCGCGGCAGCCGCGAAACTCTTCGCGCGGGAGGGCGCGGCGGTCGTCCTGATGGCGCGCCGCGCCGACCGGCTCCAGGCCCTGGTGGAGGAGATCACCGCTGGGGGCGGCCGCGCGCTGGCCGCCCCCGGCGACGTCAGCGACTCCGGCGACGTCCGGCGTACGGTCGAGGCGGCCGTGGAACGGTTCGGCGGTCTCGACTGCGCCTTCAACAACGCCGGTTACGCCACCATCGAATCCTGTCTGCACGAGACGGACGACGAGGTGTACGAGCGCACGATGGACGTCAACGTGCGGGGTGTGTGGAACTGCATGAAGCACCAACTGCCGGTCATGCTGGCCTCGGGACGGGGCGGCTCCATCGTCAACACCAGCAGTACGGCAGGCCGTTACGCCACCGGCGCCTCCGTGCCGTACGTCGCCTCCAAGCACGCGATCCTCGGCATCACGCGCGCCGCCGCGGCCGAGTACGGAGAGCGGGGCATCCGCGTCAACGCGCTCGTCGTCGGCACCACCCGCAGCGAGATGATCGACGAGGCGGTACGGCAGGTCCCGGGGCTGGAGGAGGCGTTCATCGCCCCGCAGATCCAGAAGCGTATGGCCGCACCGCAGGAGATCGCGGAGGCGGCCGTCTGGCTGTGCAGCGACCGCTCCTCGTTCGTCACGGGCGCCGCGATGCCCGTCGACGGGGGGATCTCGGCGCAGGCCAAGGCGGGCTGACGCGGGAGAGGGGCCGTACGGCCAGGGCTGCCCGCTGGTCCTGACCGCGTATGCGAGCCGTGACGCCTCATTGACTGGCATGTGCGGTGCGCTCACCCTGGTCTGAGCCGTACATGCGGCTTCCGCCGACTGGGTGAGGCTGGGGTGAGGGCTGTGGGCGTCCTGGTGGTGCAGCACGCGCGAGGGGAAGGCCCGTACGCGATCGGCGAGGCCCTGGCCGCGGCCGGGCTGCCCGTGCGGCTGTGCCGGGTGTGGGCCGGGGATCCGCTGCCGGAGAGCCTGGCCGGCGTCGAGGCGCTGGTGGTCATGGGCGGCCCGGCGGCGGCGTACCGCGACGACGGCTTCCCCACCCGCCGTGCCGAACTGGCCCTGCTGCGCCGGGCGCTGGCCGCCGAAGTGCCGGTGCTCGGGGTCTGCCTGGGCGCGCAACTGCTGGCGGTCGCCGCCGGCGGCACGGCCCACCCGGGGGCCGGGCCGCAGGTGGGGTGGGGCGACGTCCGTACGAGCCCGGCGGCGGCCAGGGACCCGCTCCTCGCCGGTACGCCCGAGCGGCTGCGCGTGCTGCACTGGCACGGCGACACCATGACCCTGCCCGCCGGGGCGGTGCCGCTGGCCTCCTGCGAGCGGTACCCGGTGCAGGCGTTCCGGGTGGGCGGCGCCGCGTGGGGGCTCCAGTTCCACCTGGAGGCCGACAAGGCCGCGGTGGACGCGTTCGTGGCGGCGTTCCCGGCGGAGGCGGCCACCGCGCCCGGCCTGCGGGAGGCCGCGCCGGACGAACTGGCCGCGCCGGCACCGTACCGGGACCTGGTGCTCGGGCGGTTCGCGGCGCTGGTGGCCGCGCGGGCCGGGCGCACCGCGACCCGTACCTTCTTCACCCCGAAGGCCGACTCCTGGGAGACACGTTTCGCCGCCGACGGGCCGCGCTACGCCGAGGCCGTCGCCCGCCTGGGGCTGCGCCCCGGTCAGACGGCGCTCGACCTGGGCTGCGGCACCGGGCGTGCCCTGCCCGCGCTGCGCGCCGAGGTAGGGGACAGGGGGGCGGTCCTGGGCGTGGACGTCACCTCGGCCATGCTCCTGGCGGCGGCCAGGGAAGGGCGCGGCGGGCCGGCGGGCCTGCTGCTCGCGGACTGCTGCCAACTGCCGTTGCCGCCGGGCACGGTGGACGGAATCTTCACCGCCGGGCTGCTCGACCACCTCCCCGACCCGGCCGCCGCGCTGCGCGAATGGGCCCGGGTCACCGCGCCGAGCGGCGCCCTGCTCCTCTTCCACCCCTCCGGCCGCGTCGAACGCGCCGCCCGCCACGGCCGCCCGCTGAGCCCCGACGACCCGCTGGGCGAGCCGAACCTGCGGCCCCTGCTGACCGGTGCCGGCTGGCGGCTGGAGCGCTACGAGGACGCCGACCCGTACTTCCTGGCCCGCGCGGTCCGGGCCGGCTGAGGCGTACGGGCCTCGTGGCCGGCGTACGCGGCTGAGGCGCCGGCGGCTCGCCGAGACGTACGCCGCCTCAGCGACGCAGCCCGAGGGCATCCCGTCCCGCGTAACGCGCCTGGCCGCCCAACTCCTCCTCGATACGGATGAGCTGGTTGTACTTGGCGGTGCGGTCCGAGCGGGAGAGCGAGCCCGTCTTGATCTGGCCGCAGCCCGTGGCCACGGCGAGGTCGGCGATCGTGGTGTCCTCGGTCTCGCCGGAGCGGTGCGACATGACCACGGTGTAGCCGGCGCGATGGGCGGTGGCGATGGTGGCGAGGGTCTCCGTGAGCGTGCCGATCTGGTTGACCTTCACCAGGATCGAGTTGGCGACGCCGTCGCGGATCCCCCCGCGCAGCAGTCTCGTTGGTGCAGAAGACGTCGTCGCCGGTGAGCTGGCAGCGCTCCCCGAGCCGGGCGGTGAGCAGCCGCCATCCGTCGTGGTCGTCCTCGGCCATCGGGTCCTCGATCGACGCCCTCACCGGGACGCGGCTGCCCGCCCTCGAACTACCCGTCGGTGACAACGCGGTTCACCCGGTCGTCGCCCCGGACGCCGCGGCGACCGTACTGTTCACGTACCCCGGCGCGGACCTGGACCTGGACGACGCCTCGATCCCCGGCGCCGCCGGATGCACCCTGGAGAACCGGCTGTTCCGCGACGCCTGGCCCGAATTCCGGCGCGCGGACGTGGCAGTGCACGGCATCAGCACCCAACTCCCATACGAACAAGCGTTTTTTGCCCGTACGGAGGCGATCCCGTACCCGCTCCTCTCCGACACCCAGCACCGCCTGACCGCGGCCCTGCGCCTACGCACCTTCCGCGGCGCGGGCCGCCTGCGCCTCAAGCGGCTGATCCTGGTCGTCGACCGGGAACGGACGGTGCGGCACGCGCTGTTCCCGGTCGAGGACATCCCGCACGCGGTCGAAGAAGCCCTGCGCCTGGCCGCGACGACGTGACCCGGGGGGTCGCGGCGCGTCATGATGTCCCGGAGGCACGACGGACGAGCGGGGGCGGAATGGGCGCGTCGCGGGCGGTCACCTGGGGGCTGCTGGCCGCCTTCGTGGTGCACGACCTGGAGGAACTGGTTACCATGCCCGGCTGGGCCGACGCCCAGGTCGACCGATTGCGGGAGGCTCACCCGCAGGTCCCCGAACGCGTCTGGTCCGCGCTACGGGTGACGCCCGGACACGCGGCCACGGCCATCGGCCTGATGGGCCTGGTGATCGGCGCGGCGGCAGCCGACGGAGCCAGAACCGGCGGCCGGTCGCCCTACTTCCAGACGGTACTGGCCGGATTCGGCCTCCACGCGGCCACCCACCTGGCACAGAGCGCCGCCCTGCGCGGATACACCCCCGGAGTGGTCACGGCCCCGCTGGTGGTCGCCCCGTTCTCACTCTGGTCCTGGCGCGAACTGCGCCGCGCCGGCGTCCTCGGGGAAGTCGACACCCGAAGGGCCCTGACGAGCGCCGCCCTCTTCCCGGCGGGCATCCTCGGGGTCCACGCGGGGGCATACGGAATCCGCCGCCTGCTCCACCGAACCCCCTGAGAGCCACCCCCGCGCAGCACCCCAGACACCCTCGAACTCCTCGGCCGTCAGCGGTTCCGGCTCATACCCTTCCCACTCGGACACCGGCGACTCGGCGGTCATCCCGTACCGGGTGTCGAGGTCCGTATCGCACGCGGCGGCGACAGGCCGCAGATCGGCCCCTCGAAGCTCCACCTGCCGGACCACCCAGCCGTCATCACCGACCTCGAAGTAGAACCAGATGTCCTCCTCGCCCCAGTAACTGCGGAACCATCGCGTCATCGAGCGGTCACCTCATCAGGGGCAGGAAGGGGCCGCGCCGGATCGGTTCCGACGGCGTCACGGAGGCCGGGCGACACCCTAGCCACGTGCGCTGCCCGTCCCACAACGAGACAGGGCCGGTCTCCCATAAAGGAGACCGGCCCTGACCTGGTCTTTCTGGCTGTCGGGGTGGCGGGATTTGAACCCACGACCTCTTCGTCCCGAACGAGGTCCACCCAAGATCCCCACCAGCCCGAACGGTGTTTCCCCTGGTCAGAGTCATGGGCTCGATCGGATTCGTGTGGTGCCGACTGGCCTCCGGGAGCGAATCGGCTCCCCAGCGGCTCCCAAGAGGATTGGGGCTTGGGCGGCGGGCACGGTGATCGGTGATCCATGACTGCTCGCACTCGGGAACGGCGAGGTTTCCCATGGGAAGTCATGGGCCCGGAGGCCACCTGAGACGATGACTGAGCCAAGGGTGGGAATCGCCTGGACGGGCGTCGTCAGTGGTCTGCACTACCGTCTGGATTGGTGGCACCCTGAAGTTGCTCTCCGGGGGTCTGTGAGGGCGGGCCGATGACCAAGGAAGGAGTGCCCGAGTCTCATGGCTGCGTCTGCTGAACATGTCAGGGCGCTGGTGGAGGCCCATGCGGCGGGTGACGACCGGGGCTTCTACTCGGTTGCTCTGCAGGTGGCGGCGCGAGAAGCGCGACAAGGGCACACCCGTGCAGCTGCTTCGCTCCGGGACTTCATCGATGCTGCCAGAAGGACGAGAGTCCGCCGTCTAGAACCGGTGGGGTCGCCCTCTTCAGACGGCGAGCTAGCCGGGATACTTAACCACAGCCACCCTGAGTACGGCCTGGACCAGATGACCCTCGACCCCAATGTGCGGGCGCATCTGGATCGGGTCCTATCCGAACAGCGACAGAGGGGGAAGCTGGCGGACTTCGGTTTCTCCCCCGTTCATCGGATGCTGCTGACCGGCCCGCCTGGGACTGGCAAGAGCATGTCTGCGTCGGCAATAGCCCACGAGCTGGGTCTGCCGCTTTACACGATCCGGCTTGACGGACTCATCAGCCGTTTCATGGGAGAGACGGCGGCGAAACTACGCACGGTCTTCGATGCGGTCGGGCGCACGCGCGCGGTGTACCTCTTCGACGAGTTCGACGCCCTGGGGGCGGAGCGGATCGCGGGCAATGACGTTGGCGAGGCCAGGCGCATCCTGAACTCGTTCCTCCTGTTTCTCGACGAGCTGGATTCGCACAGCTTGGTGATCGCGGCAACCAACCACGAGACCATCCTGGACCGTGCGCTGTTCCGCAGGTTTGATCTCGTTGTGGGGTACGACAGGCCGAGTCCGAGCGAGGCCGTAGAGATCCTCCGGCGCCGGCTGTCGATCATGAACACATCGCGAGTGCCGTGGACTGAGGTAGCGTCAGGCGCTGTCGGACTCAGCCATGCGGAACTAGTGGCCGCAGCGGAGTCGGCTGCGAAGAACGCGATCCTGGGAGGCAGTGACGTGATCGACTCCGCCGCGCTCGATAGGGCTCTGGCCGACCGCCGTGCGGCTTCCGATGCCTGAGCAGGAAGGCGGGCGGAGCTCCCGTCACTTGGGGCTGCCGCCGGCGTACGACCGGTCGTTCAAGGCTCCCAGTGGCGGGAGTGGGGGAAAGATTCGCCCTCTCACAGATCCTCTTGCCCACGCGAGCCGACTCAAGGTAGATCTCGGCGCGGCCCTGGACGCGGGAGAAGCCCGACGGGCTCGTATTCCGTCCGGCGAGGCGGCCGATGAAACACTACTCGCCTTCACATCGGCCCCCGGTTACCCGCTTCCGATCTCTAAGCTCGATTCGGTCGGTTGCCGTCTGGTGGCCATGACCTCACCGCCCGGAGCGACGAGGTCTGAGGTTGCTCTCGTCGCAGTGGGCAGGCAAGGCACGGAGCGACTCCACCGACGCATCGATTCCTATGCGGAGTCAGCGTCCCCTTCCACCGAGGGGGAGCCGCCTTCCGACGCCATCGGCGAATCCGATCTGGTCGGCAACGTCGAGGGCATCGCTCTGGCCTCGATCAGCGACCTGTGGCGTGGGGAGGGGATCCCACCCGCGGATGTGCGCTGGTGGCAGGTCTGGCTGGAGCGGTCGACCACGCGCGAAGAGGAGCCACTGGACGTCCTGAGGCGACTTGTCCCCGTCCTCGGTTTGGCTTTGAGCGGCTACAGTCTGACGTTCGCGAGGCGCACGATCGTCCATGTGCAGGGCACTGCTGCACAGCTTGCCAGCTTGGTAGGGACAAATGCCCTCCCTGTTGAGGTACGTCCGTCCGTAGCGACCAGAGCCTTCGTCGAGGCCCCCCTCTCCCTCCGAGAGGACCTCGTTGCTGACCTCCAGGCCCGGACCGTACCCGCACAGCGCACGGATGCACCGGCGGTCACGATTCTCGATGGAGGCGTCCTTGCTCGGCACCCCCTCCTGAAGCACTCCCTGACCCGGAATTTGACCCTCCATACGGAAGGGCTCGCAGGCGACGTGGATGGCCACGGCACCGCCATGGCTGGCCTCGCGCTGTACGGGGACCTATCCGGTGCGCTCGGCAGTAACCTGCCCATACACCTGCGTCATCGCATCGAGTCTGTGCGGATTCTTGGGCTAGACGGCGAGCCGCGGTGCGCAGGGGACTACGGAACCGTCATGGCGGAGGCTGTCGCGCTGACCGAGATTGAGGCTCCGCTGACGCGGCGCGTCTACTCCATGTCTGTCACCGACCACACGCGGGTGCCATCTCCCGAAGCCGGCCAACCTTCGGCCTGGTCTACGACGGTTGATGCCCTTGCCTATGGCCATGACGTGGCAGTCTCCGCGGACGGGGACATCTCCCTGCTGACGTCGGGTCGGCCCGGGCCGGCGCGTCTAGTCCTCATCTCAGCTGGGAATGTGCGAGAGGGGTACGACCAGGAACATCTGTCCCGCTGTGACCTTATGCCGGTGGAAGATCCGGCGCAGAGCTGGAACGCGGTCACTGTGGGCGCGTACACCCGGATGGCCCAAGTGCCCGAACAAGGATCGTCCCACGCTGGGTGGAGGCCCATGGCCCGGGAAGGTGAGCTCTCGCCTCTCAGCCGTACGGGGGTATCACTGGACAGCAGATGGCCCAACAAGCCCGACATCGTTATGGAGGGCGGCAACCTACTGTGGCAGCCAGCACCGGGAGGTGGACTCGACACAGCAGCCGTGCCCAGTCATGGCCTGCTGACGACCTCTCGGAGCGCCCATCAGTTGGTCGATGCGGTCCACGCTACGAGCCCCGCGACCGCCCAGGCCGCACGCCTCGCCGCGCTAGTGATGGAGCGCTATCCCCATCTGGGCCCCGAAGCGGTGCGGGGACTGCTGGTGCACTCTGCGGAGTGGACTCCGACGATGTGGGAGCACTTCAAGGTCGCGGGCGCCTTCAAAACCAAGGGGAACAAGCAGATTCTCGGGGCGCTGCTGAGACGGTACGGATGGGGGGTGCCCGGTGAGGAGCGCCTCCTGGACAGCTCCTTTCACGATCTAACGCTCATTGCGGAAGAGGAGTTCTTGCCCTTCCGTACTAGACGGAGGCAGCTAGGGTTCGCCCAGATGCAGATCCACGAACTGCCTTGGCCGGTCAGGGAACTGCATGCTCTTGGCGACGAGCGGGTCCGCATGCGCGTCACCCTTTCGTATTTCGTGGAGCCCTGGGTCGGAGGCCAGGGATGGCGTGATCGCTTCTCGTACCCCTCGCACGAGCTCCGCTTCGACCTACCTCGTCCGGACGAGGGTGCGGAGGAGTTCCAACTGAGAGTGTCCCGTGACGCGGCCGCGGCCGAAGTGGGGTACGGCGTTGGCGCGCGGAAGAAGAAGTCGAAGACGGACCCTGGCTGGCTAATCGGCTCTCAGCAGAGGCAGCGCGGCAGCCTGTGCTCGGACCTGTGGGAGGGCACGGCACGTGATCTCGCCGAACGGGCTCATATCGCCGTGTATCCCGGAGGCGGCTGGTGGAACCGGCAGAACGCGCTGGATCGGGCCGAGCTTCCTGTCAGGTATGCACTCCTGGTCAGTATTCGGACGAGGGACACCGAGACGGACCTCCTCACTCCGATCCGCAGTGAGATCGAGGCTAGGATTCCCGTCCCGGTGGCCATCGAAGTGTGACGAGAGCCGTCAGGCAGCAGAGTCGTCGTCGTTCGTCGAAGACGGCGGCCCGCCGGGATTACCTTCCTCACCGGCCGACGGGTCGTAGGTCTGCCGAAAGACCGTCTCGTTCAACCAGCGATTGAATGAGGGGTTGCTCGCGAACTGGCGGAACAGTTCGGTGTCAGACGTCACAAACTCCAGGATTGCTCGCTGGACAGCGGCGGCGCCCTCGACCCTGGCGTTCTGCTCGTCGTTGTACTTCTGGGCGTTGAGGTACTGCTTGTCCTCACGGACCTTCGCTGGGATCTCGACCGCGATCAGACGGAGAATCCGGTCCTTGTCGGTCCATGGGATGTTGCCGAAGGCTCGGTTGAAGTCATCGGCGATGACGGAGGCGGGCTTCATTTCGGGCTCCGCCCGCCGACCCGTCCCGGTGGGCGAGGCGACCGTCAACGCGGCGTCCTCGTCGCCCAGGCTGATACTGATCGCGGTCTGTTGCTCGGCCCGGTAGCTGTCCAGGTCGACCGTCTCCAGGATGCCTCTGGACAGATCCTCTTCGATCGGCGCGGGCAGTTTCGGGATGAGGAACGTCAGCAAGATCGATAGCTTCAGCCACTCGGGGTTGCGGTAGGGGAGGATTCCAGCCAGGTAGTCGTAGGTGCGCACGAACGCTTTGGCTGTCCCCTTGAACTCGACCTGTTGGTCCTCGCTGTCGAGTTCCCGGTATGCGAGGACGAGTTGGTCGAGGAACGCCTCAAGATGTGCCCGGTCTTCCTTGGCCAGGAACATCCTGACGAACACATCTATGTCCTCTTGGCCGTAGACCCCGGTTCCGTCGAGAAACACCCGCAGGTCGTGGAGCTTGTTGGGATCGATCTCATCGGCGAGCGTCGTCGTGCGGTACCACTTCTCGAAGGACTTCTGGATACCTTCGGGCTTGTTGTAGAAATCCAGAACCGCGACATCGCGCTTGTCTGGGCGGGCGCGGTTGAGTCGAGAAAGGGTCTGGACGGCCCGGACACCAGACAGAGGCTTGTCGACGTACATGGTGTGCAGAAGTGGCTCGTCGTAGCCTGTCTGGAATTTGTCTGCGCAGACCAGAATGCGGTACGGATCCTCGCGGAATGTCTCCTCGATGGCACTGCTCGGGAACCCGTTGATACTGGCTTCCGTGACGTTCTTTCCGCCGTGCTGGTGCTCTCCCGCGAAGGCGACAACGGCGCGGTATGGGCTGCCCAGCTGCTTCAGGCGCTCCTCGATGGCGGAGTGGTAGTCCAGCGTCCTATCGACTCCGTCGGCGACCAGCATCGTACGGGCCTTCCCCCCGATTTTCCGAGGCCGGATCACGTGGTCCAGGAGGTGATCGACAATGATCGACGCCTTGGCCTGAATCGCGGCGCGGTCGCCCTCGACGTAGCGCCGCAGTGTCTTCGCGGCCTTCTTCGCGTCGAACTCGGGGTCGTCCTCGACTGACTTGACGAGTCTGTAGTAGCTGTCGACCGTCTGGTAAGTCTTCAGCACATCAAGGATGAAGCCTTCCTCGATTGCCTGCTTCATCGTGTAGACGTGGAAGGGGTGCTTCTGGCCATCCGCCCCGGTACGGCCGAAGTAGCCGAGGGTCTTGGGCTTGGGTGTGGCGGTGAAGGCGTAGTAGCTTGCGTTGCCGAGAAGCTTCTGACTCTCGATGATCTTGTTGATCTTGTCCTCGGTTGTCTCCTCCTCCTCCTCCTCCTCGGCGGCATCGTCAGCAGCACCGAGCGCGCTGCTCATGGCGTGCGTCGTCTTTCCACCCTGTCCAGAGTGTGCTTCGTCGATGATGACAGCGAACCGTCGGTCCCGATGCGTGTGGCCTATGTCCTCGAGGATCACCGGGAATTTTTGGACGGTGGAGATGATGATCTTCGTACCATCAGCGAGGGCCTGGCGTAGGTCCTTGGACTTGTCGGCATGCTTGACGGTAGACCGGACCTGGGTAAATGACTTGACCGTACGCTCGATCTGCGTATCCAGATTGATGCGGTCGGTCACCACGATCACCGCGTCGAACACAGACGAGTCGTCGCCACCCAAGCCGACCAGCTGGAGCGCCAGCCACGCAATGGAGTTGGACTTGCCGCTGCCGGCCGAGTGCTGGATTAGATACCGCTGCCCCGCGCCGTTCGCCGCGCTGTCCTTGAGCAGGGCGCGGACGGAGTCCAGCTGGTGGTACCGGGGGAAGATCTGCCGTCGTTTCGTCTTCTTGGTCTTCGGATCCTTCTCGACTAGACGGGCCGCGTAGTGCTCGATGATGTCCGAGAGACTCGTGGGCGACAGGATGTCCTGCCAGAGATAGGCGGTCCGGTAGCCATCCGGATTGGGCGGGTTGCCGGCGCCGCCCTCCCACCCCTTGTCGAAGGGGAGGAACCATGACTTATCACCCGCCAGCTGTGTGCAGAACCGCACCGAGTGCTCGTCTAGGGCGAAGTGAGCCAAACAGCGGCCGTCGGCGAAGAGTGGCTCGCGCGCGTCACGTGAGTTCTTGTACTGCTCAACGGCGTCCTCGACGGTCTGCTTCGTCTGGTGGTTCTTCAGCTCGAACGTCGTCAGCGGCAGACCGTTGACGAAGAGGGCCAGATCCAGGGCCAGCTGTGAGTTGTCCTGGCTGTAGTGCAGCTGACGGGTCACGCTCCAACGATTGGCGCGGTGGCGATGCTCGGCGATGGTATTGCCCTGCGAGGGCGTTGCTCCATAGAAGAACACCTCGAAGGAGCCCGTGCTGGTTGAGTGGCTCATTCCCTTCCGCAAGAGATCCACGACGCCGTATGTGGTGACATAGCGATGGACGCGGTCGAGGAATTGGGTGCGGATGTCGGACTGGCGGTTGCCGAGCTCGAATGCCGCGGCGGCCTCCGGCTGCGTCTCTTCCAGGAACGCCCGGAGCTGCTCGGTATCGATGGCGAGCCTGCGGTCGTAGGAGGCGGAAGAACCTTCCATCCACCCACCCGAGAGTGACGTCATGTCCGAGACCATGTCGCGTTCGAGGGCTCCCTCGCTCATGTCCGTACCGCCGTACAGCCTTGCTGCGCTGCTCACGTCGACTCCTCGGTCGTATCGTCACCGTCTAGGGCGTTGGCATCCAGCCCATCTTCGGCGCCGGCGCACGCCGCTGCGAGGCTGGGGTTGTGCGGGTCCAGGTCAGGCAGCGCGGCTGAGGCGGCGCGTACGTCGAGCTTTCCGGTGACCACGTCGGCGGTCAGACGGTTCTGGTATTCGCGCAGAAGAGAGATTTCGCGCTCAGTGCGCGAAATTGCAAATTCGATATTCCGTGCCTCGCGTGCCACGTACTGCACAATCTCGACCTGTGCATCCAAGGGTGGAACGGGAACTCTGGCCGACTTCACCTCCGCAAGTCCAAGGCCTTGTTTGGTGCCGCCGTACTCGCTCATCTTAAATTGCTGCTGCCCCGATTGTGAGTGTAGGGCTAGGGCGAGGTACTCGGAATTGATGAGCTCTGGACGGGGTCTGACGAGCGCCACGTGCTGGTTTACATAAGAAGGGTATGGAAGTTCATACTGGACGACTCCAATGTTTCCCGTCATTGCGCCTGTAATGCAGACGAGTAGATCGCCCTCTCTGGCGCGAGTGCGAATCCCTTCAGCACTGTCGGGGATTTTTACACACTGGACCTTGTCAAGTTTGAGGTTTAGTCGCTTTCCGATGTTTCCGCTCTGCAGGAACCAGTCTCCCGTATCGGAGTAGTACGTTGCCCATCCGCGAGAACCTGATGTGACGAGGCTCGCGACCCGCTTGACTTCCAGGTGATTCCATAGATCTGGCTCTGTAATGGCACCAGGTGCTCCGCGTTTCACGGCGTCTTCGATGACCGACGTGCGCTGTTCGTCCAGGAGGGCGATAAGTTTCCTCTTGATAATTACTGCCGCTCCGACCTCTCGCTCGATGTGACGCACGTACTTCACAATTGCTTGCTGTTCTTCAAGGGGAGGTACCGGAAGGTGCTGTGAGCCAAACTGGCTGAACCGGAAGTCCGTGGAACGCTCGCGGATTCCTTTGGCCAAGGCGGTGATCCAGCCAGAGAGGGCCATATGCCTGATGAGTAGAGCATAATATTCGGCTACCACGCCAGGGCGCGGCTTGCATGCCGCATATACTGGGGTGGATTTTCCATCGGAGTCGGATACTCCAACCGCGCCGGCGAACGCATCCATGGAATGAATAACCAAGTCGCCCCTGCGGACCCCCTGGTATCCAATTTCCTTGACGGATTCAGTAAATCCTGTCGTGCGTCGATTCTTTCGCAGAGTGACGGTTCCGTCTCGGAAGCAAGTCACAACTTCGTCGCCAGGCCTGGTGCTGCGCGACATGAGTGTGAACAGGTTTTTTCCGCGAGACGTTTTCCAATGTGCAGGAATGTAGCCCACCCATGGCTGCGCGGCATCTGAGTAGTGCAGGTATGCGGAGATTTTTGCCTTCACTCGGACCCCTCGTCAAACAGGTCGCCGAGCAGCCCCTCGGTTTCCTTCTCCAGTGCCACGATATCCGCCCGGATATCCTCTAGGCTACGCAAAACCGGTAGCTTGTAAAAGTACCGAGAGAAGCTGACTTCGTAGCCCTTCTTTGTCGCGCTCTCCTTGATCCACGCATCTTCCACGTAGGGTAGGACCTCGCGGCGAAAGAATGTCTCGATCCCGCCGTCCTCCAGGAGTGACACCTGCTCCGTGTCGCGCAGTTCGCTATCAGGCTCGTACTCGACGACACGAGGCTGCGACCTCCCCGACTTCGGATCCTCGATCTCATACAGGCCATACAGAGGGCGAGGGGCCGTCTGGGCCTTGTGGCGCTTGAGGATCACTGGCTTGGCAGTCTCGTCGCGCCAGCTCACGCCGCGGAGCAACGCCTTGCGGTCCGCCGCGCTGAGCTTGCAGCCGAGTCGGCTCATCGCCTCGCCAGCCTGACGGTCGAACTCGTTGTAGTCGTCGAAGACCTGCTCACCCAGTTCACCGAGTAGGGCGGTGCCTACCGTGACCAGCTGTCCGTCGCGCTCCCACGTCGCAGGGTTCAGTAGCTTCTTGTGTGCAGCCTCCTTGAGGACCGGCACATCAGCGTCCACTTCGTCCTCGTCAGGGCCGGTCGCGCGGGCCCACAGGTTCAGCTGTTCACGAACTTGCTTCGCCATGCTCTTGAAGTCCGTGTATAGGTCATTACCGAGCTTCTCGTAGAGCAACTCCCTCGCCGCCGCATCACCAGAGGCAAAGCGCATGGCCTGCACTCGGTCCTTCGTGAACTGGCTGCGCAGCCGCAGCGGTCGCTCCACCGTGACCTTCCAGTAGCCGAACTCATCGTTCGGGAAGATCTTCGAGTGCTCTGTCTGTGTGAAGTTCTGGAAAGCCTGAGTCACGTGCCCAGCGTCGGCCGGGGATAGTTCGCAATTCTTACTGCCCAGGTTCTTGCGCAGCGGAGTCGACCGGCCTGTGGCGTCGATCAACTGCACCTTCCCCTTCCGGGCTTCGGACTTGCGGTTGGTGATTACCCAGATATAGGTGGCGATACCCGTGTTGTAGAACATGTTCAGCGGGAGCGCGATGATCGCTTCGAGCCAGTCGTTCTCGATGATCCAGCGTCGGATATTGCTTTCGCCGCTGCCAGCGTCCCCTGTGAAGAGGGACGAGCCGTTGTGGATTTCGGCGATGCGACTGCCTTGCTGCCCCTCGGGCTTCATCTTCGACACCATGTTCGCGAGGAACATCATCTGACCGTCGCTGGAGCTGGTGACCAAGGAGGACGACATCGTGTCGCCGGCGAAAACTACGTTGAAGCGGGGGTCGGAGATGTTGTCCTTCCCGCCGAGACGCTCCTGGTCGGCTTTCCAGCTCTTGCCGTAAGGAGGGTTGGCGAGCATAAAGTCGAAGTGGAGGAGAGGGAACGCATCGTTCGAGAGGGTGGACCACTCGGGGCCGCCCTTGATGTTGTCGGCTGCCTCGCCGTCACCCTTCAGGAGCATGTCGGCTTTACAGATGGCATACGTCTCGGAGTTGATCTCTTGGCCGTATAGTCGGGTGACGACATGATTGTCACCGTGCGCGGACGAGAGGTCGCGGAGGGTCTCCTCGGCGACCGTTAGCATGCCGCCAGTGCCACACGCGCCGTCGTATAGAAGGTAGGTGCCGCCTTTGATCTTGTCTGCGACTGGGAGGAACATCAATCGCGTCATTAGCTTGACGACGTCACGAGGGGTCCAGTGCTCGCCAGCCTCCTCGTTATTTTCTTCGTTAAATCGTCGTACGAGGTTCTCGAAGATCGTGCCCATGGCGTGGTTGTCGAGACCCGGCAGACGGATGTGACCGTAGGCATCGAGCATGGGCTCGGGGGAGAGGTTAATCTCCGACGACAGCAGCTTGTTGATCAGCATGCCCAAGGTGCCGTTACGGGTTAGCTTGGGGATCTGGTTAGTAAACTCGAAGTTGTTGAGAATCTCCTTGACGTTCGGAGAAAACCCGTCCAGGTATGCCACGAAGTCGATGCGGAGCTGTTCCGCAGTGGTCCGCTTGGCCAGCTTCTGGAGGGTGAAGGGAGAGGTGTTGTAGAAGGCTTCTCCAGCCACCTCTCGCAGGGGGAGGTCTAGCAATCCGGGGTCGAGTAGCCCGCGACTCTTGAGGTCTTGATACGTACGTAGGACGTCGTCCTTGGTCTTCTCCAGCACTGCATCGAACCGCCGGAGGACGAGCATAGGGAGGATGACATCGCGGTACTTACCGCGTACGTACACATCGCGGAGAACGTCGTCTGCGATCCCCCAAATGAAACTCTCGATGCGACTCTGCTGCGCGCTGTACACCCTGTAACCGTCTCTCCCCGACCGTACGGACTCTACGGAGGTCCACACGTGATGTCTCTTCTCAATGACACCGGAGAGCGTAGTCGAGGAGGCTGCTGCACGTGGGGCGTCTGATCTGTCTGGTCCGGCCATCGAACGACGGTTTCTGCGGCTCGGTTCTCCGGAACCTCGGACAGGGATAGCGACGATCTCCCGATGTCGGTCGTGCCGAGCGCCTGCGGTCGCATGGCCGAGCAGGTGTCGGCGACGTCGTCGGCTGCCCTTCCTCGCGAGTGGCCGACCAGGACCTCGAACTCTGGGCACTTGGGGGGCTTCCGTCTGTAGGCACCTGCGCAACCCCGATAAAAGGACCGTCTCCGCCTCTACGCGGGGGACTGTAAAACGATCGGTGTAACTCCTGATCAAGGAAGATGCATCGATGACCAGCGACAACGTGACCGAGGCCGAGTCCGTCAACTCTGCTGAGCCGCAGCCGGTGAAGAAGGTGGACGACCAGCTCATCGACGAGTTGGTCGGCCGCGCCCAGGCCGAGGGCCTGCAACTGACCGGCGAGGGCGGGCTGCTCCAGCAGCCGACCAAGCGGCTCCTGGAGTCCGCCCTCGAAGGCGAGATTACTGACCACCTCGGCTATGACAAGCACGACTCTGCCGGGAAGAACGGCGGCAACATCCGCAACGGGACCCGGGCCAAGACCGTGCTGACGGACGTCGGCCCGGTCGAGATAGCCGTGCCCCGCGACCGCGAGGGCAGCTTCGAGCCGAAGATCGTCAAGAAGCGGCAGAAGCGCCTGTCCGGTGTGGACGAGATGGTGATCTCGCTGTCCGCGAAGGGCCTGACGACCGGTGAGGTCCAGGCCCATCTGGCCGAGGTCTATGGCGCCGAAGTCTCCCGCCAGACCATCTCCACGATCACCGACAAGGTCATGGACGGCATGGCCGAGTGGCAGAACCGGCCCCTCGACGCCATCTATCCGGTGATCTTCATCGACGCGATCCACGTGAAGATCCGCGACGGTGCCGTGGCGAACCGGCCGATCTACGTGGCCCTGGCCGTCACCGTCGAGGGCCGGCGGGACATCCTGGGCCTGTGGGCAGGCGACGGCGGCGAGGGCGCCAAGCACTGGATGCACATCCTCACCGAGATCAAGAACCGCGGCGTGAACGACGTCCTCATGCTCGTCTGCGACGGTCTCAAGGGCCTGCCCGACGCGGTGGAGACCGTCTGGCCCCGCACCACCGTCCAGACCTGCGTGGTCCACCTGCTGCGGAACTCCTTCCGCTATGCCGCCCACCAGGACTGGGACAAGATCGCCAAGCTCCTCAAGCCCGTCTACACCGCCGCGGCCGAGGAAGCCGCACTCGAGCGGTTCGCGGAGTTCGTCGACGCGTGGGGCAAGAAGTATCCGGCGATCGTCAGGCTCTGGGAGAACGCGTGGGAGGAGTTCACGCCGTTCCTCCGGTTCGACACCGAGATCCGCCGCATCGTCTGCACCACGAACGCCATCGAGTCGGTGAACGCCAGGATTCGGCGGGCAGTCAAGGCCCGCGGCCACTTCCCGAACGAGACCGCCGCCTTGAAATGCGTCTACATGGCCATCATGTCGCTGGACCCCACCGGCAAGGGCCAGGCCCGCTGGACGATGCGCTGGAAGACTGCCCTGAACGCCTTCGACATCACCTTCGACGGCCGCCTCTCAGCAGCCTGCCAGTAGCCCCAACCCCCTTGTTACACCGCTTGTTTGACAGACTCGGCATAGGAAGGACGGCCCATTAACTCTTAGTGACGGGCCTTCTGGGAGCAGGGGCACAGTCCGTACTCTGGCCGTATTGCTCCAATCAGCGAGGGGATCTCGACATGGGTGAGAGCTTGATGCTGGGGGACCGGCTCCGGGTGGCACGTAAGACGCGGGGGTTGTCCGCCGCGCAGCTTGCCCAGCGGGTCGCGGTCTCCGCCAGCCTGATCCAGAAGCTGGAGTCGGGCGCACGAAAGGCGACGCCGAGCCTGATATTGGCTCTGGCGCGGGCACTGCACTTCGGCCCGGATGTGCTGACCGGTCAGCCGTACTACGGGGCCCCGGAGGCCGAGGACGGTGTCCACGCCGTTATCCCGGAGCTGCGGCGCATCATGCTGTGCTTCGATACGCCCGATGAGTTGGAGACCCGCCCGCGAGCTCTGCCGGTCCTGGCCTCCGAGGTTGACCAGATCGCGGCTCTCCGGCGTGACGCACGGTATGTGCCGATGGGCCCGCTGCTGCCCGCGGTGATCACGGAGCTGTCCCACGTGGCTCTCGGCTCGCGTGGTGACGAACAGCAGAAGGCTTTCTGGCACCTGGCCCGCGCCTACCGCGCGGTCAACAGCCTCGCCCACAAGATGGGGCACCACGACCTCGGCAACACGGCGTTGGAGCGGGTGCGGTGGGCCGCTGACCGAAGCGGTGATCCGCTCATGCAGGTCACGGCCGCCTTCCTGGTGGCGGGGGCGATGCTGCGCCAGGGTGCGACCGAGTCGGCCCGCCGCAAGCTCAAGGGGCTGCGCGGGGAGCTGGAGAGGCTCCAGCCGGAGCGCTCGTACACCGACGACACGCTGTCGGTCGACGGGGCACTCCTGCTGAAGCTCGCGGTGGTCGAATCGCGGGAGAACAACCCCGACGGAGCGGAAGAGCTCCTGAGGGAGGCCACGCAGGTCGCGCGCATGGCGGGTAACCGGGACAGCCTCGCCTACGAGATGAGCTTCGGACCGACGAACATCAGGATTCACATGGTGCACGCCCTGATCGACACCGGTGACAGCGAGCAGGCCCTGGCTCGGCTCGCCGAATGGGGCCAAGGCGGAGCCGAGTGGGCGCCGCCGGCTGCGACGGTTGGCGAGCGATCCAGCCACCACCACATCGATGTGGCCTCCGCGCGTCTCGCGGAAGGCGACCGTGGCGGCGCGTTCGTCGAGCTGAAGCAGGCACGGAGGATTGCTCCGAACCACACCCGATTCCACCCATCAGTACGCGAAACCACCGGCTCCTTGCTGCGTATGGACGCGCACCCGTCTGCCGAGCTGTCGGCGTTCGGTGCCTGGGCAGGTGTCGCTTAGCACAACCCGCCCTAGCAAGAGTGGAGTTGGCTCGATTCGGGTGCGGACAGTTTGTCCGCGCACACCTGCCTTGAGACTGGAATGGTCCTCTCACACCCAGTTGTGAGGGGGCCTTTCCTATGCCGGACGCGATCCCGGCCGCACGGATGCCGAGGTGGATGCCCGTGGGCAGGGAGCCGGAGTTGTGTCCCGCCAGCAGGTGGTGGGATGCCATTCGTGCGCCTGAACATGTAGGGCGCCGGGCCGTAACGCTCATCGAGGAGCAAGGACGGCCCGTCGGGCCGGTCATTCTCGACGACGGTGGCCGTGAGCCGCGGATGTACTTCCTGACGCCGCTGGGCACTGCGGCGCGGTGGGACGAACCGGGAACGGTGGCGCTGGGGCTGAGCTGCCACGTAGTGGTGCCGCAAGCAGATCGCACCACAGGCCCCGGACTGTACTGGTACCGGCTGCCGGCCGGGCCTCGCGCCCTCAACCCGCCCGATGGGCTGCACCGTGCCCTGGTCAATGCGCGCAGAGAGCGCGAAGGCCCCCTCTAGAACTTGCTCTGCGGCCCGGGGCCCACCGATCCCGGCGCCGGATCACCGTGCTCGGTTGCCGCAGGGCAATCAAGTGCCGCTCCGCCCGGAACTCCCCGAGCGGAGCGGTCCCCGCCGGCCCCCGGCGGACGCAAGGGGGCGTTCCAGTACATCCAGCACACAGAGAGGATCAGCCATGCCTCAAGCCAGGCGAGAGAAGAACGACCACTTGATCTACGCGGACGTCGTGGACTCCAAGTCCAAGGCGGGCGTGTGGATGGGCGAGCGCGCCTCCTTCCAGGAAAACCAAGGCCGCATCATCGAAGCGCTCAAGGAGGGGACCGACTGGGTCGAACTGAAAGACGCGATCATGGTCATAGGCAGCGACCCGGCCGGGATCACGGTCATCGCGCCGAACCCCACACTGCCCGGCGTGATCGTCCTCTCCGACGGCGGATCCCCGGCCACGTCCGCGAAGCTGCAGGCCGCCGCCGAGGAGAAGGTCCGGACTGTCATGGCCGAACTCGGTATCGCCGAAGAGGAAACGGCGGCCTGACCACCATGGCCGTCCCCCGGATGCTGTGGGGGAAGTACTTCCAGTACGAGCGGGACGGGGAAGCGGTTCTCCTCGACCCGGTCGCACTGGACAGTGTGTTCATCGAACCCGGCGAGGTCCACGACCTCGCCGGGGTCCCCCCGACCGCGACTCATGAAGCCCTCGCAGGGCTCGGCTTCACCCCCGAAGGCCCCGTGGCCGATCGGCGCGAAGCGCTCCGTATCCGTCTTCGACTCCTCGGTCTCGACCGGGCCCCCAGCCGCATCAGCGGTCTGCGCGTGGTCCTCACCAACCGCTGCAACATGGCCTGCACCTACTGCTTCGTCGATACGAACACCGGCGAGCCGGACATGACGGAGGAAGAGCTCGATGAGGGGCTGGAGTTCCTGTTCGAGCAGAACGCCGGGCAGGAGGAGGTGTCCATACAGTGGTTCGGTGGTGAGCCGACCATTCGGTTTGACCTCATGCGGTACGGCGACCAGCTCGCCGACATCCTCGCCGACCGCTATGACGTGGCGAGAGTGCGCCGCACGGTGGTCACCAACGGCGCCCGCCTGACGGACGAGGCTCTCGACCACTTCGTCGCGTACGAGTACGGCGTCGGCATCTCCATCGACGGCCCGCCGGGCATCAACTCCGCTCACCGCCTTCTGCTCGGCGGGCAGCCCGCGGACGACCGGATTCGCCGTAACATCGCCCGGTTCACCGAAGCCGAGGGCCTGCACGTGGGCTGCAACCTCACGCCGACGGCCGCGAACATCGGCCGCCTGGCCGAGACCGTCCGGTGGATCATCGACGATCTCGGTCTGGGCTTCATCTACGTCAACACGCCCATACCGACCTCGGGCCGATGGCAGGTCGAAGGCGTTGACCTGGCCCGTGAGCTGTACGAGGCCCGTATGGCCGCTCTGGGACGGGGCGGAATGCTGTTCTCCGTGCTGGACCGCGCCTACCAGGCTCTGGATACCCGGCGTCCGATGCTGTTCGACCACATGCAAGGCGATCGCAGTCTGAACGCCGCCCTGCTCCCCGGAAACCTGGTGAGCCTCTGCGACATCAACTTCACCGAGCCGTCGTTCTTGCACACTCTCGACGAGCTACGAGCCGACCCCGGCCTGCTGGCCGGCGTGGCGAAGAAGGTCGCGCCCATCCCCGAGTGCGGGGACTGCCCGGCCCTCGCCGTCTGCGGCGGACCGGCGCGCAACGAGCAGGCCCTCATCGGTGGCAGCACCCCGGATCCTGAGATGTGCGCCTTCTACACGAGCACCGTGGAGATCGCGGTGTGGGACCACACGGGGGTGCAATGAACACCGATGTCCGTACGGCGCTGATCTCTACGGCCGGCCACTGCAAGGTGGCCTGTGGGTTCTGTTTCCGGGCTGACCGCGCTCATGGCTTCCTCAGCACAGCGACGTACACCCGCGCTCTGTCGCGGCTGAAGGAGACGGGCGTGGAGGGGATCTGTCTGACCGGCGGGGAACCGACCCACCACCCGCAGCTCAGGCAGTTCGTTCGGCTGGCCCATCAGTTCGGCATGTCGGTGTCGATGGTGACATCGGCTCGCACAGTGACCGAGGTCATCAACCTCTTCGAGGTGTCGCCTCTGCTGGCGAACGTAAGCGTCTCCGCCGATTCGCGGGGCGCGATGCTGCTGGGGCGCACCAACCGTACGGCGGCATCGGGCATCGCGACCTTGCGTGCCATCAGCACCGAGATCAAGATCCTTCACGTCGCCTGCTGGCGTCTGGGAGACGATGAGTGCCGGGACCTGGCCGACCTCGTGTCCGAGTCAGGGGTGGAGATCCAGTTCAGCCCCGTCGTCCTCGATGAGCGTGCCCTGCGCAGGGACAGCAGGTCGGTGCAGGACTATCTGGCGCAGCAGCACCTCGACGCCAACGTTCTGAGCCGCTACTTCGCTCTGTCCGACCGGTACCGGAGGTATCTCGGGGAGCTGCGGGATCTGCAGCTTCCCTCCGCCGGAGCCGAGCGGTGGCCGTGCCGCTCGGCGACCGCGTATGTATCCGCCGACGGTCAGATACGGCGCTGCCCCTACGGCCAGGCGTCAATCAGCGTTGACGCGCCCCGTGCCGCCATCAAACAGTTCCTGACCGCTCCGCCGCAGGACCGGGTGACCCCGGACTGCGCGGCCATCTGCCGCTCCCCGGCCACGTGCGACGACCAGAGTGCGTCGTGCTCGGCGCCGGCGCGAGGGCGGCACGACCACACAACCCAATGGACCGCTCCATGACGATCAGCACACCCGACGACTTCATCCAGCGGTGGCGGCAGCCGCCGAACTTTCCGATCGACATCCTCTTCGACTACACGTTTCTGCCCGCCGTCGATGTCCTCGACCTCCTCCGGAAAGACCCGGAGGTCCGGTTCACGATCCTGGGCGACGAGGACTGGCAGGTGCGTATGGACCGCACCGCCGCGTTTCGTACCGCGCCGGTGGAGGAGATCGTCACCTGGCCGTTCCGGCTGGTGCACTTCAACCTCAGCCGCTTCTACGCCGATCTCCTGGACGGCTTCCAGGAAGAGGTCATGATCCCCTGGCGCGCCCAGCTGTCCGCCCGAGGATTCACCTGGCAGCGCCTGGCGCCCATCTTGTTCCTGTCCACAGAGGGCGCGGCCTCGACGTACCACAACGACAACTCCCACGGCCTGGTCTGGCAGGTCCATGGCATCAAGACCTTCCATAGTTACCAGGACCCGGACAAGCACCTTCCGGCCGAAGCGGCGGTCATCGGCGAGACCACCGGCGAGGATCCGCCCGATCACGATGCGGCCGACCGTCAATCCGTCACCATGCGGCCCGGAGAGCAGCTCTGGAGCCACGCGCTGACACCGCACTGGGTCACCACCGAGTCGGCGCTCGCGATGAGCGTCACCCTGTCTCACGGCGGGCTGTGCCACCAGGGTCACTTCTCCGAGAGGGAGCTGGCGCTGCGGGCCTACTGGGACAAGAACCCGAGCGAGGCGTGGACACATGACCTGCGCAATGTCCGCTACTGAGACCGCGTCCCACGACACGAGGCGCTGGCCCGTGTCGTGGGACGCACCCCACAGCCGGCTACGGAGTGAGCCGGTTGGGCCCGCGGAAGAGGAAGGTGGCCTCGCGGATGGAGTCCAGGCCGAGCAGCACCATCAACACCCGTCCGAGGCCCATGCCGAGCCCGCCGTGCGGCGGGCATCCGTACCGGAACGCGTTGAAGTAGTCCCGCATCGGCTCGGGGCTCATGTCCTTCTCAGCGGCCTGCTTCAGCAGCACGTCGTAGCGGTGCTCACGCTGGGCGCCGGTGGTGACCTCCAGTCCCTTCCACAGCAGGTCGAAACTCAAGGTCACGGCCGGGTCGGCGGCCGACCGCATGTGGTAGAAGGGCCGAATGCCGACCGGGTAGTGCGTGATGAACACGAAGTCATGCCCGGTGGCCTTCTTGATGTGAGCGGAGATGTTCCGCTCGCCCTCCGGGTCCAGGTCCTCCTTGGCCTCCTGAGGGTCCCAGCCGCCCTTGCGCAGGATCTCGTGCGCCTCGGCCATGGTGATGCGCGGGAAGGGTGTGGTGGGGACGGTGACCTCGACGCCGAAGAGCTCGTTGATCGCCTGCCCGTGCGTGTCGGCGACCTTGGTGATCGCGTGGGCGAGCATCTGTTCCTCGAACGACATGACCTCCTCGACGTCGTCGATCCAGGCCAGCTCCACGTCGACTCCCGTGAACTCGGTGGCGTGCCGGGAGGTGAACGACGGCTCGGCGCGGAAGACCGGTCCGATCTCGAAGACCTTGTCGATCCCGGCCGAGATCGCCATCTGCTTGTAGAACTGGGGCGATTGAGCCAGGTAGGCGCTGCGGTCGAAGTAGCCGAGTTCGAAGACCTCCGCGCCGGACTCCGAGGCGGTGCCCATGAGCTTGGGGGTGTGCATTTCCGTGGCGCCTTGCGCGTAGGCGTACTCGCGCATCCCCTGCTCCAGGGTGGTCTGCACGGCGAACATCAACTGGGTGGCGGGACGTCGGCGCACGTCCAGGAACCGCCAGTCCAACCGTTGCTCCAGGCCGGTGTGCTCGTCGATCGGCAGCGGGGCGGCGGCCAGGTTCAGGATCTCGACCGCTGCGGGGACGATCTCCAGGCCGCCCAGGTTGACCTGTGCGGCGTCGACGACGCGGCCGGTGATACGGACGGCGGACTCGGCGGTGAGGGATTCGAGCTGGGCTTCCAGCGGCCCGTCGTCGCGCTTGTGGGTCACCTGCACCAGGCCGGTGCCGTCCCGCACGATGACGAACTGCATCTTGCGCTGCAGGCGCAGGGTGTTCACCCACCCGCAGACGGAGACGGTACGGCCCACGTGTTCTCGCAGGTCGGAGACGTGTACGCGGCTGTGGATCATTTCGGTCCTCCGGAGGACGTCGTCATGATCCCTTGGGAGTGCGGGCGAGAAGGGCAACTCGCGGTACCACCGCACTTTCGCCGCCACAGAGTGACGGCCTCATTCGAGCCCGGTGACGGGGGCCGGCCGGCGGGGCATTGGACCACCAGATGGGGTCGTTCCTCCCCGCGCTCGGGAGGGTCTTCACCTCGGGGCGCGAGACCGCCTTCCCAGCTTCCGGCGGTTCTCTCGGCTCGCGTGATCCCTGGCTACTCATCTCCGTCAGCGCGTTGCCCGGAAGGATACGGACACCGCGAGCCCGTCCGCAATCGGGAAACGCGCGACGACCGTAGCGCGCTTTCCTCCCGAGGCCGCGAGCCAGTCGGTCCGTACGAGTTCGAATTGCGGGGCCAGGAAGGCAGGAGCACGACGCCCGGCGGCACGGCGGTCACGCGGCCGAGAACGGACAAGGCGGTGAGAAAGGATGAGAGCGCCGCGACTTCTTGACACTCACCCGGCGAGGGGCGACGAGCCCTTGCGGCGGGCGCTCGATGACGCCGCTATGGGGCGGTGGGAGGGTCCGCGCGACCTGCTGACCTCGACCGGGCCGGACTGGGATCGCCGGATCTTCCGTCTCCAGGTTCTCGCCGAAGCCGGGGCGCGGCTCAGGTGCGCCGACACCTGGGCGAAAGCTGAGCCGCGCTCCCCGCACGCCCTCGCGCTGCTCGCGAATGTGCAGGCCCTGCGCGCGATGATCGCCGGACGCGACAGCGGCCGGACGCTGATGGAGGACGCCTGGGCTACGTGCCGCGCCGCGCTGAACGTATGGCCGCAGGATGTCGCTCCACTGGTCGTCATGCTCGCGCTGCTGCGTACGCACGCTCCCAATCGGAACACGCTCGACCGTGTGTGGGAGGAGATCAAGCAGCGTGACCCCTGGAACCGGGAGGCACATCATGAGGTGGTCACCTACCTGCTCTCCGGCCACCACGGCGCGCAGGGTGAGGCGGCGTGGTGGGCTGACGAGCAGGCATCCATCGCCCCCAGAGGGCTGCCCATCGCGGTCCTGCCCCTCGTCGTCCTCGCGGAAGCGCACCGGTCCCGCCAGGAACAGGACCCGAAAGCCTACGGGCTGACAATCCACCCCTGGATCGAGTGTCCGCAGGTCGACCCGGTGCTGGAGCGTTGGTGGCGTTACCGCGCACCGCGTCCGCATGCCTGTTTCGCCGATGACGCCAACTATCTCGCTCACGCGCTGTCGTTCGCGAACCGCCACCAGGAGGCCCTGGAGGTCTTCGACGCGATCGGTTCCTACGCCACGCGGGTTCCCTGGTCCTACTGCGGCCAGGCCAACGAACTGTTCCTGCGGCACCGCGCCTGGGCCTACAGCCCGCCGCGGCGTCGGCATCACTGAGCACTCGACACACCCTCCGACCGTACGAAGGACGGCACCCCTATGCCTCTTGACGTCTCCCGCGTCTCCGACGAGGAACGCCTCAAGCAACTCGGCTACCAGCAGACGCTCTCCCGCTCGATGTCCGGCCGCGCCAACTTCGGCGTCAGCTTCACGATCATCTCCATCCTGTCCGGCTGTATGACGCTGTACGGCTACGGCATGAACACCGGCGGGCCCGCGGTGATCATGTGGGGCTGGCTGTTCGTCGGCCTGATGACGCTGTTCGTGGGCCTGTCGATGGCCGAGGTCTGCTCCTCCTACCCGACCAGCGCGGGCCTGTACTTCTGGGCGCACCGTATGGCCCCCCAGCGCACGGCGGCGGCCTGGGCGTGGTTCACCGGCTGGTTCAACACGCTCGGGCAGATAGCGGTCACCGCGGGCATCGACTTCGGTGCCGCGAACTTCCTCAACGCCCTTCTCGAACTCCAATTCGGCTTTGCCGTCACGCCCGGTCACACGATCACGCTGTTCGGGATCATCCTCGTCCTGCACGGCGTCCTGAACACCTTCGGCGTGCACGTCGTCGCCTTCCTCAACGAGGTGTCCATCTGGTGGCACATCCTGGGCGTCGTCGTGATCTGCGGCGCCCTGGTCCTCGTCCCGGATCACCACCAGTCGACGCGCTTCGTGTTCGGCGAGTTCGTCAACAACACCGGCTTCTCGTCCAGCGTCTACGTGGTGCTGATCGGGCTGCTGATGGCGCAGTACACCTTCACCGGCTACGACGCCTCGGCCCACATGACGGAAGAGACCATCGACGCCTCCACCGCCGGCCCCCAGGGCATCGTCCGCTCGATCCTCGTCTCCCTCGTAGCCGGGTTCGTCCTCCTCTTCGGGTTCACGTACGCCATCCAGTCCTACGAAGGAGCCCTCGAATCAGGCACCGGCGTGCCCCCGGCACAGATCCTCATGGACACCCTCGGCACAGTGGCCGGCAAGTGGCTGCTGCTCGTGATCATCGTCGCCCAGCTCTTCTGCGGGATGGCGTCCGTGACCGCCAACTCCCGCATGATCTACGCGTTCTCCCGTGACGGCGCTCTGCCCTTCTCCTCGACGTGGCACAAGCTCAACCCCGCCACGCGTACTCCCACCAACGCCGTCTGGCTCGCCACGGGCGGCGCCTTCGCCCTCGGCCTGCCCTACCTGTGGAACAGCACCGCCTACGCGGCCGTCACCTCCATCGCGACCATCGGCCTCTACATCGCGTACGTGATTCCCACGTTTCTCCGGCTGCGCCAGGGGGACCGGTTCGAGCGCGGCCCCTGGCACCTCGGTTCCTGGTCCACCATCGTCGGCACGATCGCCGTCATGTGGGTCTTGGTGATCACAGTGCTGTTCATGCTGCCGCAGAGCGCACCAGTCACGGCGAAGACCTTCAACTACGCCCCGATCGCGGTCGGCGTCGTGGTCGCCTTCTGCGGAATCTGGTGGCTCGCCTCGGCCCGCAAGTGGTTCCTCAACCCCACCCATCCCCGCAATTCCCGGCCAGACCGCGAACGTACACGCAGGCGGGAAGCCGCTCGCCCGTAGGGCGCGGCGCCGTCGAGCTCTCGACGAGGCGCGGCTGGGGCTGCGGCCCCAGCCGCGCACCTGGCACTGGGCCTGACTCACGTCGTGAGACAGGAGGTCCTGGGGCGGCTCACGCCCAGCTTGTCCGCCCTGTCAGATCGCCATTGACCGACTCGACGTCGTGCGCGGCCGATCTTGCTGGGTGACGCGGGGCGAGTGGCTTTGTCCACGACACTTCGGGAGGCACCAGGATCTGGTGCTGTTTGATTGCGGCGGTTCCGGAGAGTGACGTGCTGCCCCTGTTAGACCATGTCCTATGTGGTGAGTCGGCGGAGTCGTTTGTAGCAGCAGAGGGCGGCGGCTAGGCCGAGGAAGGCCAGGTAGTTGCGGGGATGACGTTCGTATCGGTGGTTGAGTCTGCGGTAGCCGGTGAGCCAGGACATGGTTCGTTCGATGACCCATCGGCGGCGCCCTAATCGTTCGCTGGACTCGACTCCCTTGCGGGCGATGCGCACGCCAATGTGCCTGCCCCAAAGCCATTTTCGCAGGTGAGGGACGTCGTATGCCTTGTCCGCGTGGAGACGCTGAGGCTTGAAGTACCGGCCTCGGTGGGGGTCGTGTCTCGTTTGGTGCCCCGTCATCATGGGCTTCAGCGCGAGGCTGTCGTGGGTGTTCGCCGCGGAGAGGCCGACGAGGAGGGGCAGTCCGTTCGCGTCCGACAGGACGTGCATCTTGGAACCCGGCTTGCCCCGGTCCACGGGGCTCGGACCCGTGAGTTCGCCCCTTTTTTGGCCCTCACGTGGGCGGAGTCCAGAACCGCCCGGGACAGGTCGAGCAGGCCGGCGTCGTCCAGACGGTGCAGGATCTCCTCGTGGAGCCGGCCCCAGACACCGGCTCTTGACCAGATCAGGAACCTGCGGTGGGCCGTCGACTTCGATATCCCGAAGCACGGCGGCAGTGCCCTCCAGGCGCATCCGCTGACCAGGACGTAGATGATCGCGGCGAACAGCGTCTCATCAGGCGTGTCCTGCGTCCCACCGCCCTGCGGCCGCACCCTCGACGGCGGGATCAGCGGCTCCGCGATCTCCCACAGCCCATCCGGAACAATCCAACTCCACGTACCCCGCCCCATGACGAGCCCAACGAGCCAGCCCCACATAGGACACGGTCTTAGTCGGCTAGAAGAGGCCGGCGCGCATGTGGTGCGTGAGGTTCTCCAGGATCTCGCGCAGCCACGGGCTGCGGACGGCCGGAAGCCGGACCAGGGTGTGCCGGAGCGCTTCCGGGTCGGCCCGGAACAGGCGACCGGGGCGTGGCGCGGGCGGGTCGAAGTCGTCGCGGAGGGTACCGGCGGGCAGGGTCCCCGACGCGGGGACGGGCAGGTCCGGCCCGGGAAAGGCCAGCCACAGCCACACCCCGAACGGCAGCGGTACCAGGTACGGCGCCGGGTCGGCCGGGGCCCAGGTCTCCCCTGTTTGAGGATGGGACGGCACGAGGAGGATGGAGGCGTCTTCGCTGGAGGCCGGCAGTCCAGGTCCCGCCAGGACGGCACAACAAGCCCGCGGGCCCGCGGGCAACAGGGCGTCGAGCGCGCGTTGGAAGACCTGCCCGACCAAGCCGCCTGGGACCATCACCGGGTGGCCCTCCGAAGCCGCCAGCAGGTGGGCGAGCGCCCGGCCGGCCGCCGCCTCCCACTGCGGGCTCCACGACCACCAGTAGTTCGACCAGTGGCCTGCCGCCGTCCGCCCCCAGGTGGCGATCGGCTCGAACAGGGGTGTGCCCTTGCCTTCGGCCATCAGCTGGGACCAGGAAAGCGGCGCGGCGTCGGCGCCGTCGACGGGAAGGCGGCGTACGGCGTTCGGGGTGAGCCACAGCGCCTGCCAGAGCGAGCAGTCGTCGATCCGGCTCGCCACGGGCAGGGAACACTGCGCGCAGGCCACGTTGGGTCCGTCGGCACCGTCAAGGCCGCAGCAGTAGCCGCCGCCACGATTTCCCGGGATCAGCACCGTGCCGCTGGCATCGCCCGGCGCGATGACGATCGCGCCGGGCGCGCCGTCGGAAAGGGCGTACACCGGAGCGTAGACACCGCGGGCGGCCGCCTCGTCCGGCCGGATCTCCTCCCACCCCCGCCACGGTGGCCCCCAGGGCTCCGGGTCCACCGCGAACGTGCCCGACTCCATGAGCACCGGGAGCTGGATCCCGTTCCCGTACTTCTGATGAGCGTGGGCCGGCAGCGCGACCTGGGACAACGGGACGGTCAGCCTGCCCCCACAGCCGGCGCACACGAAAACGAACAAACATCCTCCGTAAGGGAACAGAAGCATCGTCACAGCTCAGCGACGGACCAGCCAACACGTTTTTCATCCGCTGCACGAGACCGTGCAACATCACGGTGTGCAGCGTCACCGTTCGAATCCTCGGTACGCGGGGTGCCTACCGAAGTGGTGAACATCTGCTGCCTGTTCTCGTGGACGAAGCCAGGGCGAGATTCCTCAATACGTTCCACATGGGCTGTTCGAGCCTGTGCAGGCGTACCTCGATGAGGTTCTTGCCTCCTGAGAGTCGACGTCGGCGAAAGGCTGACCGCGTATTGCCGACGAACTGACGTAGGGGCGCCCACGCAGGCCCGAGACAGCGAGGCTTGGCGGGGCGTCGGTCCCGTGCGGGGCGAGATCGTTCAGGGAGTTCCGGCGCGCTTGTAGCCGACCCACAACCGGCCGCCGGCCTGTCCGAGCACATCCTCCACGACGGCCACAAGGGGCTCGACTCTCCCGCTCAGTACTTCTTGCAGGCCGTGGTGGAGGCGCGTGCTGAGCTCTGGCGCGGTCGTCTCAAGACGGCGTGCCAGCCACTTCCCCCCACCACCCCACGAACCGCCGACGGCCAACGCCAGCTCACCGGTCCGTCGGACCAGTTCGGTCGCGACGAAGAGACGCTCGCTCTGGTCGTTGCTTCCCGCGAGGTCGTCCAGGAGGTCGGTGATCGCGTAGCGGCGATCGTCGATCTCTTCCGCAGACTCCGGGGACGGTCCCGAGGCGGTCAGCCTCCGGGCTTCCGCGGCGATGCGTGCTCCAAGTCCGTCGGTGTCGAAGAGCAGCAGCCCGTCGGCACACATCCACAGCAGCGGTGACCGGCGCCTGCGTAGTTCCCGTTCGACGTAGGCGTGCCACGTCGCTTCGGTGTGTACGAACATCTCCACCGGCCAGTCGGCGTACTGGACGCTCGCGCGGTACGGGGCCGGGGCTCCGTGGAGCAGCACCACGATGTCGAGGTCAGACGTGGCTGTGCGGCGGCCTGTCACCACGCTGCCTCCCAGGAGGGCGGCTCGCGCGTCAGCGTGATGTTCATCTACGACGGCGCGTGCGGACTCGATCGCATCCATGGAGCAACTATCAGTACTGGCCGCGTCACGCGCACTTCCTTTCTCGGTTCGACCGTGATGTCTCGGGCTCCATATCGCAGTTCGCCGGAGGCAGACAGACAGGAGCCACGAATGACTGGCCAACGTTGCAGCGGCATGTCAACGTGGACGACGTTCCTTCACAGCACCAGGTCATAGAGGTGATTGCCGGAGACCGCGGCGTCCCCTGGAGTCCGGATTCCCCACCACCTTCGAGGTCCTTCGGCTGCGTGCCTGGCTGTTCGCTCCGGGCCAGGACACGCTCGTGATGGATCGGTTCTCCGCCGACGATGTGCACCTGGTCGTTGACGACCGAGCGGACGTGCACGTCCGCTCAAAGAACCGTAAAAGACTTCCAGCCTTTGGAGGCGTACCTGCATTCCGATTTTCCGTTCGGCCTGCCTGTCCCGGCCAGCGCCCCACTCGCGTACTGGGTCGGTCCCCGGCACTTGGCCGGTGATGACGGGCGCCTGTACGAGGCTGTGGCCGATACGCTCGACGATCTGGACTGGACGAGTCTGACGATCGTCCGCGGGCGCCAGGAGCCGGACGAGGCGGCCGAGGCCCGTCAGGTCCTACGCAGCACCGTCCTTCACATCAGTCCCGACTCGCGGCGGTGGGCGCAGTGGGTCCTGCCGGACGAGCCGTTCCGCCTGGGGAATCTGCCGATTGCCTGGCAGGTGTCCGCTCGCGCGGAGCCGAGCAGCCCGCTCGCGCGGTGGTCGGCCTACTTCACTCCTGATGTGCCCGGCGAGGTCCTCTCCGCCTTCCTCGCCGCACTCGACGCCCGCGATCAGCCCACCGTGCCGCTCGGTGGCCCCGAGCTGGTCCTCGACGCGGTCGCGGCGCACGGTTGGCCGCGTGACACCGGTCAGCCCGGTGCGGGTGCGGTGGATCCGACGTTCGCCTCGCACGTCCGCCTCGGTGAAGTGCCGCCCCTCATTCAGGATGGTGACCCCCTGGCGCTTGTGGCCGAGGCGGACGACGCGGTCCTGGCCGGTTGGCAGGCGTGGTCCGAGCCGATGCTCGGCGCTGGATACCTGTTTGCGGCTTCGTTCAGCCCCGGCGTGCCGCATGACCTCGTCGCGGCCTTCGCCGATGGCCTCTGTTCCCGCGCACCGGTCCTGCGCCGGGTGCTGCCGGAGAGCACACGCGATCGGCTCCTGCGCGCCCCAGCCCACTGAAGGCCATCCAACGCGTGAGCCGGGCCGCCCGAGGGGAGGCCCGGCTTTGCGATGTGTCCTGTCCGGAGGCGCATCCCGGGCCGCTCAGCCCAACCGGCGATCGTCGGTGTGTTGCGTGGGCTCCCGGTCAGCGTCGCCGGTTGGGATCGTTCACAGTACTCAGCGACGGCAGGGCGCTGGACACCGAGGACTCTTTGCGCCGGTTGCCTCGGGCGGGTGTGTCGTGGCGGGTTTCGGCCAGGGCGGGCAGATGGGCGCCGCGCCGCAGGCGCCAGACGAGGACGTCACTGATGGAGGTGACGGTGCCCAGCTCGCGCCGCCGGGCGGCTTCGATCAGCAGAGCCGCCGGATCGTGACCGGCTCTGCGGGCTTCATCGAGGGTGGTTGCCAGGGCGGGCCAGCCGGGTTCGGCCTGGACCCGTGTGGCCAGGGTCGGCAGCACCTGGTGGAGAAGGTCGGCTTGCCGCTGCCGGACTCGCGGGGCCAGATGTTGGCCCCGATAGCGGAGGGCGGCCATAGGTTCACCCGCGGCGGCTTGGTAGGCGGCGCGCAGGTGTCCGGCGGTTTGTCGGGCGGCGGCGGCCTGCTGGCCGTGGTGCCTTTTGGCATGCCAGTTCGCCGCGGCGATGGCGAGGAAGAAGGCCATGTCGATGAGCATGGCGGTGGTGGCGCCGTCTTCCCCGCGACCGAGGGCGGGACCGCTGTGGATGAGATCGCGGGCCGCTTGGCGCAGGGCGCGGTCGTGCCCGCGTACGGCCTTCACGTGGGAGCGGCTGGCCCGCTCGAACCCGAGCGCAGCCTGCTGGAGTTCGGCGCGGGTGTGGGCGGCGGAGGTCTTGGCGATCGCGTCCAGGATCTCCCCCGCCGCAGCGATCTGGGCCGCTGCCGCACCGTCGTCGTCCTGGTCGATGATCAGGAGGGCCTGCCAGGTGGCGGCGGAGGCCCGGCGCCGCGCGAACGCGGGCCCAGTCACATCCGGCAGGGCGGGTTGTTCCGGCCGGGCGCTGTCCCCCGACGGGGCAGCCTCCGCAGGACGGGCCCAGCGTTCGCGGGCGCGGGGCAGGGACAGATCGGGAGCGAGCGTGGAACCGGCGTAGAAGACCGGCTCACCGTCCTTGTTGCGGTCGACGGGGAGAGCGACCTTGTAGCCGAGGAGGTCGCTGGAGGGTGCGACGCGCTTGCGAATCAGCAGCCCGGCTGCGGCCAACCGGTCGAAGAACTCCTCCTCGCTCGTCGCGCCGGCCACCGCGCGCCGTACCGTCTCCCGCAGCTCCTCGCGAGCAGGTCGTGACCTGCCCTCGCGTTCGGCCTTGTGCCGCTCGGCACTGGTGGACCGCTTGGCCGCGGTGCCGTCCCCGGATGCGACCTGGTGCAGGCCGAGTTCCTTCTCGATCAGCCGGCACTCTGCTTGGGCGCGCTTGCCGGAGCGGTGGTGGTCCGGGCGGCGGCCGTCCTCGCGGACCAGGGTGGCGATGATGTGGATGTGGTCGTCGGCGTGCCGGACAGCGGCCCACCGGCAGCCGGCGCCGTCGCCGGGATCGATGCCGGTGGCGGCGACCGTACGGCGGGCGATGTCGCCCCACTGCTCGTCGGACAGGATCGGGTCGTCGGGGGCGGCGCGTACGGAGCAGTGCCAGACGTGTTGGTCGGGACGATGGCCCGCGTCGAGTAGCGACAGAGGCTGGTCGAGGAGGTGCTGGAGGTCCTTCTTCGTCACCGAAGGGTCGCGACCGGGATCGGGGGCCATGCCGTCGAAGGAAGCGACCAGGTGCGGGTCGATGTGCTCCTCGTGGGTGCCCTTGCCGTACAGGTAGTGCAGGAGCCCGAGCGTACGGCTGCCCTGCTGGTGGATCCGGGGGATCAAGCCGCCTGCTCCTCCTGTCGGTCGGTGATCCTGTCGGCCGCCCGTTGCACGGCCCGCGCGGCGCGTTGCAGGTCGGTGAGGGCGGCGGCGAAATGCGGCGCGTCGGCGCCGGCGTTGAGAGCCTTGACGGCCTGGTTGACGTTGCTGCCGGCCCAGCCCAGCTGACGGCGCACGCCGAACAGGGCCGCCAGGATGTCCCGTTCAGTCGCGATCATCGCCGCGGTGCGGGACTGGTCACGGGCGGCGGCCAGGGCGGAGTGGGCCAGGAAGCCTGCCACGCTCATGCCGACGTGGTCGGCGCCGGACTGGATGATGTCGAGTTCTTGCCCGTTGAGACGGACGCTGTGCGCGGGGCGCTGCTTCTTGTCGCGCGGACGCGACTTCCCCTTCCCGGCCTTGCGCGGGCGGCTGGCCTTGCCCGACTGCGATCCGCCCTCGGTCGCAGCCTCCCCGTCCGACGCCCCCTGGCGCCGGACGGGCCCCGCCACCCCTGGGGCGGGGTCGGGTTCGGGCGCTCCCCCCGCGGGGGAGTGTCCGAACCTCCAACTTGCTCTCGTTGGGGCGGGGTTGGTGATCTTCGTCTGGGCGTGGTGCAGTTCGTGGTGGGAGTCGTGCATCGAGCGGCCTTCCTTGAGTGCTGGAGGTAGGTGTGGTCTCAGTACGGCTGGTCGGCGGGCCTGGTCCCCAGGTCGGCTTTGACGCTGCGGACGACTTCTCCGGCGATGTCGCTGCCGACGCTGTGGCCGTCCGCGCGTACGGCCTCCTCCAGCAGGTCACGGGAGAGGCGCCCGGTCTCGTGGTGGAGGCGCTTTGCGTACGTGGTGAGCAGGTCCGGTGTCGCCCGTGGCTTTCTGCCAGGGCGATTCGACTTCGCCCGTGCGGCCTTGCCCGGATCGACGTGCGGCGCTGCCTCGCCCGGTTCCGGTTCCGGGCCGACAGCGGCGCGGGCGGGCTGTAGCGGGCGGTCTGCCCGGTCGAGGGCGTCACCGCCCGTGACCTTGGAGAGCGGGCCGCCCGGAACTTCCGCCCGCGTCGCCACTGCGGCTCGCTGGCGGGCAGTCGCGGCGCTGCCCGTCGGGCCCGCGTCCGGGCTGGGCCAACGGGCAGGCAGGGAGACGGAGGCCAGGGCGAGAGCCTGCTGGCGGGTGGCGAGCTTGCGCAGCAGCAGCTCGTCCTGGCGCTCGTCACGGTCGACGTCGGCCCGCTCCAGTGCCTGGTGCAGACGGCGGGTGAGGCGCCGCCCGCGCCGCTTGGCGCGCCGTTCGGGCGTCATGGCCTCCGCCTGGAGTATCAGGGTGACGGCCCGGTCGAGAGCGCGCTCGCGGATGATCCGGGCAGCGTCCGCGTCCCGATCGGCGATCGAGAGCCGGGCCAGCAGCCGTTCGCGTGATTGCCGGGCGAGGACGGCGGCGAAGCCGCGGGAGTCGGCGTGCGGGCTGCGGTGGCGTAGTTCGATGCCCATGGCCAGGTGCCACAGCATCGCCGCCAGGACCGGGCCGACGAAGGCCCGCACGGTTCCGCCCACTGGCCCGGACTCGGCATAGGCGGGCAGGATCTGCACGGCGGTGATCACCCAGGTGAGGGTGCCGGGCAGGCCGGGTGCCTGCTTCGGGCCGTTGAGGTTCTGCCGGGCGAGCAGGGCGGTGGCGAACAGGGCGAGCTCGGCGGCGGCGAACATCGCCGCGCGCTCGACGGTGCCGCCCATGTCCAGGTAGTCGGCGGCGAACCGCCAGCTGGTGTCCGCGCTGTAGGCGGTGCAGCCGATCGCGGCGACGGCGGCGACCCGGACCGCGGCAGTGCCATGGCGCGGCCCTTCGGTGTCGCGCTTACGGGCGCGCTGCCACAGCCATCCAGCGGTCAAGGCAAGGGCGACGAGCACGATTACCGCTGCCGCGGTCGGGGTGATCCAGTGAGCGAGGGACGCTGCGGTTGTCTCTGCGGCACTTGTGGGCACGATGTCGCCGGAAGTCATGCAGAGGCTCTCCAAAGGCTCGCGCGAGCGGGGCATGCCGGTGCGCGGGCGGGATGCGGTGAGGGTGGCAAGGGGGGACGCGCGGCTGATGTCAGGAGGCGGGCGCGTTACGGCGTCGATCGGGACCGGTGAGGACGACGCGCTCGGTCATCTCGGCCAGGCGTGAGGCGACGCGGTCGCCGAGCGCGGTGCGCAGCTCGGCTGTGGGGAGGTTGGTGGTGATGAGGGTGGGGAGCATGTGCTCGTACCGGTGGTTGATCAGCCGGTAGGTCAGCTCCTCGGTCCACTCGCTGGTCTTGGCCGCGCCGAGGTCGTCCAGGAGCAGCAGCGGGCAGCGGGCCAGCGTCCGCAGGTCCCGTTCGCCGTCGTGGCCGGCGCGGGGGCGAAGCCGTGCGTGCAGGTCGGCGGAGGTGGTGGCCTCCCAGCGCAGGCGGACGCCCCGGGTGAGGAGGGCGCGGACGGCGCCGTATGCCTGATAGGTCTTGCCCGTGCCGGTGGGACCGGCGATCAGCAGCGACGGACCCTCGGCGATGCCGGGTCCGCTGGGACCGGGGCGTCCAGCTCGGGCGATTTGGTCGGCCCAAGTGGTGATCCGCGGGTGATCGGCCAAGGCGCGACGGTAGCGGGCGGGGACACGGGCATCCGCGAGTTCCAGGGCTGTGACGGGCTCAGCCGGAGGCTCCTCCGCCATGACACCGGGGGCGATGCCCCGGCCGGCCAGGATCGTGGTGAGCCGGTCGGTAAGCGGACCGACTGGGCGGGGCTCTCGTGCGAGGGTGGCGGTCAGAGCTCATCTCCGTACGCGGCGACGACATCGGTGGGGTTCGTCCACGTCCGGTGGGTGGCGGGTACGGCCGGGGAAGCGGCGTTCATGACCTCGTGGACGAGGCTGGGCAGGACGCTCGGGGACAGCCCCTTGGCGCGATGGCGTTCGAGGGCGCCTCGTAGGTGAGCGGGGGCGATGCCCTCGTCGAGCAGCTTGCGCACCTGTCCGCCCAGTTGGTTGAGGAAGGCGTCCGGCGGGCGGTGGTTGCACGCCGCGACGTACTCGCGAAGGAGCTGCTTGGCCGAGACGGTGTCGGGCGCGGGGGCGCTCGCGCCCCCGGAGGGGTACTTCCTAGATCCATGATCCTAGGTCCTAGATCCGGGCGGTGAGGCTTCACCGACGGCTCCGGGTGTTCTGCGTGAGCCCTCACGGAGGACTCCATGAAACTGTCCTGACCTGCGGATTCTCCATTGACGCGCCGATTTGGCGCAGTCTCGCGCGCAGCCTGTGCGTCCTCATGGAATCCTCCGTGAGGCGGCAGGGAGGGCTCCGTGACGCTGACCCTCGCGGTGTTCGGAGGGTCTCCGGCCGAGGCGCTGTGATGAGGGCAGGCAGGGAGGCGGCTCTTGCTCGGCCGGTTGATCTTCTGATGCAGGTGCCAGGTCACGATATGCAAGTAGCGCTTCTCGTCCGGGCTCTTGTAGCGGCAGATCAGTCCGGCGTCAGCCAGCTGGGCGAGGTCCGTCTCGACATCGGACGGGGTGTGCTCCGGTCGCAGGACCCACAGCTGGCCCGCGATGATCGCGGCGTGGTCGCGGTGCCGGCCTTGGTCGTCGGCCTGGGTGAGCAGGCCGAGGAAGGTCCGCTCCGTGGCCAGGGAGACGGCGGCCAGGGACTCGGAGACGAAGGCTTCGGGCTTGATGGTGCGGATTCGTGCCAAGAGGGGCGGTTCCTCACTCGGTTGCAGGTGGGCGGGCGCCCACGGATCACCGTCGATCGTGGCGGTACGGGCGTCAGGGGGACCGGTCGACGACGCGTGGCGCGCTGATAGCCGCTCGCGCTCCCCGGGGGTGTCATCAACACAGCCACACCCAGGCCGCGCAAGTCCAGCCCAATCCCGCGAAATCTCTCACGGCAGAAAGGCTGCCGAAAAGACAGGCGGTAAAAGGCGGTCTCAAAATTGTAGGGCACGATCGGCGGCTGACGAAATAGTTGCCCCGGACGCCGAGCCAGAAGCGTCACAGTGGGAAGCCGTTGACGTGTCGCCGACGGGGAAGCTACAACACAACACCCCACGTCAGAACACCCTTGGAGCGTCGTCGATGGCCCGTCTCAACCTTCTCGAATCACTGCGCAGGGAGCCACGCGAGCGCAATATAGACCACGATCGCCGGTTACCCAAACCGGCGAACCGGCCCTTCAATTGAAGTTATGTCCACACGTTCATCGGAAATCGGCCCGGCAGAAATAAAGGCCGCCCGATCCATCGAAATCCTCCGCAGTGAAATCGTCCTTTCGCAACGCCGGTCGGCCTGTCGGGTGACCGCTCCAGGCCACCCGATGTCCAACACCACGTTGTCCCGCGTCGAACCCGTCCAACGACGCTGCGACCTCGACGACGTCGACGACCCCGTCGTGATCGCCGACGCCCTCCTCGTCTCGCCTCTCGTGCTCCCGCAGAGGCCGACCGCCACGTGACGAGTGCCGTCCAGCGACACCGACCGAGCAGTCCCCCAACCGAGTGAGGACCCGCCCTTCTTGCGCGACTCCGAGATGCCGCCCGCCCTCGTGCGCCACCTTCCTGCCAACGAGGGTGACGCCCCTTTGCCCCGTCTCTACCGCCCCGAGGAGATCGCCCAAGCCCTCGGCTGCTCCGCCTGGTGGGTCAAGGACCGTGCCCGGCGCCGACTCATCCCGCACACCCGCGTCGGTCGCTCCTACCGCTTCACCGCCCCACACCTCGCCGAGATCATCCGCCTCCACGAAGAGCGTCCGAAACGATTCATCAGCGCCGCGCCGGCCGACCCAGCGGTAACAGGTCCTCCCGCTGCCCGAACTCGTTCCACCCAGTCTTCTCGGCCGACTACGGCCGCGACGACGGCGCGTCTGCGGGCCCGGCCACCGCGCCGCACCCAGTACGAGCCCGTCGTGTAGCGCGCCCGCGCCCAGCCACGATCCAAGAGCGGACAGAAAGAGAGAAGTTGGGCTTCGCGGAGAAGCGTGGGAACTACTGGCGCGGCCGGTACAAGACGGCGCCCGGCAAGCACCTCACGGTCATCGACGACAACGGCAAGGCCATCCGCTTCGCCACCAAAGGCGAGGCCCAGCGCGCCGCGAGCGAGGCGGAGAACAAATACCGGCGAGGTGACTGGCGCGACCCGGCACTCGGGCAGGAGACCTTCGGCGAGTACGCGAACCGCTGGTACGAGGCCCAGGACCTCGCCGCCTCGACCATGCAGAACTACAAGCGCCACATTGAGGAGCACCTGCTCCCCGACTTCGAGGACAAGGCGCTCGCCGGCATCCTTCGCACGGATGTCGACCTCTGGGAGAAGAAGGAGAAGGCCGTCTACGCGGCCTCCAGCGTCAAAACCTGGCGCTCGACGCTCCACCTGATCTTCGAGGACGCGATCGACGAGGGCCTGATCACGTCCAACCCGGCCACCAGGCGGCGCGGACGCGGCAAGCGCGCCGGCCGCTCCCGCGACCGCGGCCCGGAGAAGGTCGTCACCGACCCGCTCGGCATCCTGCTGACCGCCGAACGCGCCGCTCTCCTCTCCGGCCGCGACGACGAGTTCGTCGCCGTGGTCCTCAAGGGATATACCGGCATGCGCTGGGGTGAAGTCGTCGGCCTGGAGACGGAGTTCGCCCGTCCGGGCTCGGTGCGCGTCGAGTGGCAGCTGTACGAACTCGACACGGGCGAGCTGGTGCGCTGCCCGCCCAAGGACGACAGCTACCGCACCATCTACGCGATGGACTGGCTGTCAGCCCTGGTCGCCAACCATGTCGCACGTACGAAGCCTGCGCCCTGCCCATGCCACGGCAAGACCTATGTCTTCCGGGGACAGGGCGCTGCCCGCACCGGTGGCCACCAAGGCGCGAAACTCGTCGACGTCGCGCGCCGCGCCGAGGTCTCCACCGGCACGGTGTCCAACGTCCTCAACCACCCTGACCGTGTCACGGAAGCCAAGAGGGCGCGGGTGAAGCAGGCCATCGCGGACTTGGGGTTCGTACGGGGCGGCGCGGTGCCGCAGCACGCCGCCCACTGGCGCCGAAACGGCTTCGCGACGTGGCTGTTCACCCCGGCGGTCTCGGGCTGGTACCCGAAGAAGGCGCCACAGGAGGCCCGACCCGTACCGCTGCTCGGCGAGCCATGGCCCGGGGTCCCGGCCCGAGGACGCGGCGCCGGCGACCGGGCCGACGCCTGCTGGCTCCCGATCGCCAAGGGCCTCACACCCCACGGCCTCCGCCACACCCACCGGACCGCGATGGAGGACCTCGGCACGGAAAAGGTGCTCATGGACGAGCGCATGGGCCACATCGACGGCTCCGTCTCGGCGCGCTACGCCCATGTCACCCCTGGCATGCGTAAGCGCCTTATGGTCGGGCTGACCGAGCAGTGGGAGGCGGCGCTCGACGCCCGGCTTGCGATGCACTCCACGTCACCGGTGCGCGTCCTCGATGGACTTCTGCGAGCGCGACCGGCAGCGCATCGGTAGCACAAAGTCGAGCGGACTCAGCAGGGAGATGGCGGGCTTCCCTATGTCGGACAAGGGGACCGTCGGTGAACAAGTAGCGCGGCTTTCGCCATACCACCGCAGGCCAGCGACATACCAGAGCGCCGTTTGAATCCCGGCGGGCCCGAGTCTCCGCGGTGTAGACGTTGGCCCCGTTCGCCATGGGAAGCTCGAAGCGGCCTAGCAGATGGTCTGGCTCTCCGTGACGGTTCCACCACGAACAGCGCTACGCCCGTGCAAAAATCCCACCCGGTCGACCATTACCGCGGGCAGACTTCGTGCCGTCTGCCGCACCCGGGAGGGGAGCTCCAGCATGGCCGTGCTGTCGTCGAGCCCGAAGTGGCCCACCCTGCCCGACTACTTCCACGACTGGGCGCTGGTGGACGTGGAGACCTCGGGTCTGAGGCCCGGCCGGGATCGCGTCCTGTCCTTGGCGGTAATCACGTTGGACGGACACGGCCGGCAGACAGGAGAGTTCTCCACCCTCCTCAACCCGGGCTGCGACCCGGGCCCGGTACACATCCACGGTCTCACCACCGCCCGTCTTGCGGGCGCGCCCACCTTCGAGGACGTAGCGCCGCAGGTAGGGGCACTGCTCCGCAGCCGCGTCCTGGTCGCCCACAACGCGCAGTTCGACTACGACTTCCTGGCCCATGAGTTCGCCCGCGTTCGTTCCTGGGTCCCGGTCAGCAGACGCCTGTGCACTCTGGCCCTCAACCGCCTGGTCGGGCCCGCGACCCCCGACTTCAAGCTGGGCACTCTCGCCGCGCATTACGGCGTGCGCCAAGAGCGGGCCCACGACGCCCGGGACGACGTACGGGTACTTTCCGGCGTCCTTCGCGGCTCTCTGGGCGCCGCCGAGCGGCTGGGCCTGCCGTTGCCACTGCTGGCCTGCCCGCCCCGCCAGGACTACAAGCCCTACGTTCCCAAGACCCCCTGCGCCTACCGCAACCCGGGCCGTCTGGACGCGGGCGGGCCACTGGTGCAAGGGATGAAGGTCACCATCACGGGGGACACCCAGGTCTCCCGCGAGGAACTGGTCGCCCGCTCGGTGGTAGCCGGGCTGAACCTGATGACCTCGGTCAGCCGCCAGACCAGCGTTGTCGTCACCAACGATCCCAGCGCGGCGTCGACCAAACTGCGCCGCGCCTCAGCCGAGGGCATCCCTCTCGTGGACGAGCCCACCTACCTGGGGCTGCTGGAGAACGTGCAGCCCGGCCAGGCCAAGGGCACCGCCCGCACCGGCACCGCCGGGCAACGCCACATGGCCGAAGCGCCCGGGCACGCTACGACCGCACGGCCCACCATCGCGCCGAGCATTCCGGCACAGCGCACCACTGCACCGACCACGCCCACTGCCGCCGCGGATCGGTCACTGGCCGGGCGTAGGGTCCTGGTGCTGGGCGGCACCCACGAGGAGGCTGCGGCGGCACGTTCCCGCGTTGCCGATCTCGGCGCCTCCGCAGCGGTCAACCTCTCGGCCAGAGTGACCGACGTCGTGGTGCTGCGCGGCGGTGAAGCGGACCGGCGCATGAGCCGCATCGCCTCCCTCGGCCTGCGCGTGCACGACGCCGACTGGCTCGCCACGCCCGTCCCTGCGGCTACGCCCGTACCGGGGCAGAGCATGACCAGGGATCAGCCGGACACAGCAGAGGTACTGGTCCGAGGCGCCGTCATTGACCTGCCCGACCTCGACGCGGCCTGGACGGTGGCCGCCACGTGGGGTCAGCACACCGCCTGCGACGTGGATGTCGTCGCTTTCACGCTCGACGCGCACGAGCAGGTGGCAGGAGATGAGGACTTCGTCTTCTACAACGCGCCCGAGCACCCGGACGGCACCGTACGGTTCGCCACGGACGGTCCGACGGAGCAGGCTGTCACCGCCGACCTTGAGCGGCTGCCCCTGGAGGTCAGCAAGGTCGTCATCGCCGCCGCGATCGACGGCTCCGCGACGTTCTCCGACATCGGCGCCATCGAGATCACCGTCACCTGCGGGATCGGCGCGGCCACGACCGCCCGGGCCACCCTAGACGCCGCCACCACCGAGCGCACCATGATCCTTGCCGAGATCTACCGCCGAGGCGACGGCTGGCGGCTGCGCGCCGTCGGGCAGGGCTACGACCACGGCCTGGCCGACCTGGCCCGCAGGTACGGCGTCGACGTCATCGAATGACCCAGGAGGCGCCCGAATGTCGGCCGTGTCAGTGGTTCTTGAGAGTATGGCTTGCGGGTGGGTGGGGAAGCCCTCCCCCAAGGACACAACGTCACGGCAACCATCCGGAATGGGAGATCAGTTGGAGCGTCTCGCCTTGACTGAGTCCTTCCTGACCTGGCACTTCCCCCGCCTGAGTCTCCCTGAGCGTCAGCGTGTGGTGGCCTTCTGCCGTTCATTCATGGCGGAAGGTGCTGCTGAGACCCTCAGTCGTCCTGGATGGGTGGCGAAGCCGCTTCTCGGAGACGGTGGGCGGGTCCAACCTATGCTCTCCGTTCGCCTCGCCCCCAGGAAACGGGTCCACCTGCTGCAGCCCATCCAACCTGGCGATCTCCATGTACTCGTGGATATCGATGACGGTCATTCAGTGATCGACTGGGTGGACCGCTACGTCAGTGACGCGTCCCGAGAGCTGACCATCGAATTGGTCAGTATTAGTGGGGCGCTAGACTCGACGAGCGAGACCGTGGCGATCTCGATGGTGAATGGCCGACTTAGGCTTGCCTCCCTCCACGTGGATGGTTCGGTGCGGCTGCCCTCCGGGCTCAATACCGCCCATGACCTGCTGGGCTTCGGCAGCGCCTCGATTACATCAAGCCTGGCGGCCCTCACCCGCCAACTGGAAGAATTGATCAATTACCCGCGAGTACGCGAAGCCGATCTCCAGCGATTCTTCGAGCAACACCCGGACTTCCTGCTAGGCGATGCCTACGAGGGAGCCGTTCCGCAACTGGTTCTGCCGCTCAGCGATGGCAGATCGCTCCGGCCGGACTTTGCACTCGCCCCCTCCAACCCTGCCGACCTCTGCGATCTTTTGGACCTGAAGCTTCCCCAACATCGACTACTGGCGGGCATCGACAGCCGCATCCACCTCTCTGCGAAGGTCATGGACGCGGTTGGCCAGATGCGCACTTACCAGAACTACTTCAACGATGAGCGGCGGCGTCAGGCCGTGCACGAGATGTATGGCCTTCGCTTCTTTCGGCCGCGCGTGATCATTGTGATTGGACAGCGTAAGGCCGTCGACCCGATCCAGCTACGAGAGGCAGAGTCTGACGTTCCAGGGCTCACGCTCGTTGCCTATGACGACATCCTTGAACGAGCCAGACGGCGCATCCGCCGTAGGCCAAACTCCGCTGGGCGTGGGTAGCGCACCTCAGACGCAGAACTGTCGGCCGACGGGCCGGGCTGCCAGTCGTGGAAAGTGATGCGCTCGCGTTGGGCCCGCCGGTCGCCGGGCCGGTGCAAACGGGGCCGCTGGCCAATGTGGAACGCGGCGGGTCTGCATACGTCACGTTCTCCCCGCACGTTGCACCGCTTCCTGCAGAGATGCACTCGCGAGCTTGGCTGGATTGGCGCCAACAATTGAGCAGTTGTCCTTCGAGCACGAGGTGCGCCCTGGAGGGGGATTCACGGTTCGGCAACTCAAGCACATCCAGCCCGGCGTCGGCCGAGTGGTGAACCTGGTCAGGATCTCGATCAGATCTGGCGGCTGGGCCCTGACGATGTTTCTGATGGCTGCCTCTTGAACGCAACCATCAGGGTCGTCCAGAAGGTGTCGGAACTGGTCGGTAAGCGACTCCCCACCCGTGGGCATGACCATGGAGGCTGCAACGGCACGCAGAACGGGATCTTCGCTGTGCACCCAGCAGTCGGGTTCAGGTCCTGACGAAAGCGATGCCAAGGTCGCAGCCGCGAGGCGCTGGTGTCTCGTGCTTGGGGTTAGCCTGGGCAACAGGTCCCGCAACCGCGGTGCTGCCTGCTCGGCGATGGGCGCCTCCCACAATGACTTCGCCGCGAACGTCGCCTGACCGGGGCCGAGTGTCAGCAGGCGTATCAACAATTGCACGGCCGCCTCGGGATCGTTCACCGCGGACCAATCAGCAGCGTGCCGCTTTTGTGCGTTGTAGAAGAGCGCGAAGTATGGGTCGTTGCCCTGCGATCGTTCCGTTCGCGACAGGGCGATTTTCGCCTGAGAAGCGAGAACTGTGCGGTCGAACCCGTACAACGATGTTGTGAGTTCGATGAGTTCTCGGAGCGTGTCGTTTGGTTGGCGACCGAGGCGTGTCGCTCCGCCCGCGTTCATTTCCATCGTCTCGACGAAGTCGGCCAGCTCATCGAGAAGGGTTGCCTGTGCGGTTGATAGGTCGGCCGTCACGTGGTCGGCGACCAGCCACAGAAAGTGCGCGTGGAAGGAGCCGTCATAGTTCGAAAGCCAGGGCCTCGTGAGCTCGCCCATCTTCTGTGCCGTCGTGTCGTGAATGGCTTGAACGTCATCGTCGAACCCCCGCTCGGCGAGAAGCCGAATGAGGGTCTTCTGGAGGCCGCCCGGAGCTTCTACGGCGCAAGCGGCCACCAAGTGGGCGGTGTGCGGGATATGGTCCAAGAGCACCTCAGCCGCGTCGGCCTGTGTCCTGCTCAAGCTGTCGTCTGTGAGCCAAGCTGTGAAGTCGAGTGTCGTACTCCCGTCCGACGGCGGCCGGTGTGGCAATGAGCGCAGGGCAAGTACGTCCCTCAGCACCTGCGGGTTCTCCACGCCCGAGGAATCCGGGCGGAAGCAAAGCTCCAGTGAGGCACGCGCGACCAGGGCGTGCTCGGGACCGTGCTCCATTGCGGCCGCTTCCGCGGACGTACGAAGCTCAGCCGGGACAGGCAACCAGAGGAGGTCCTTCCAGCTCTGCCAACCCTCCTGGGTTCCGTCGGCGACATGTGCGATCAAGCATTCGCAGACCTGTCGGATCGTGGCGTCGTCGAGTATGGCTCCTTCCTTGGCAGCCTGGGCAAGCGACCTCGCCAGCCTGACATCACCTGGCTTCCGATGCAGTGCGGTGGAGGCGGCGCCGGCTACGGCCACGTCGAGGGTGCACGCGAGGACGAGCGGTTCGAGCTGCTGGCCTGCGATCCGCGCATCGACCCATTCCGGAATTTCGTTCGGACGGGAGACGATCCGCATGGCGTCTCCGATTTCAGCGAACAGCGCAATCCGTGGGGCGACGGTTTCCTCGGCGCCGGACAGTACGAAGATGCCGGTTTCGTCGAAGAGGTGGACCGCGTCCCGCGCCGCAGTCGCCGCCCGGGCCGGCGGTAGTCCCCAGGGCTCACGGAGATCGGCGGCGATGGCGGCGACGACCGACTCCTTCACGGCTCGCCCCTGGCTGTTGAGGATTTCGGCGGCCTCGCTGGTGAACGCGTCCATGGTCGCTGTGTGCAGATCGCTGCCCGACAACGGTCCCAGAACGCGGCCATCGCCGCGCCGTACCTCACGGTCGGCCACGACGTCCTTCACGACAGCTGCGAGGACCGTCGCACGCTGCTTCGGGAGCAGCTCGGTCGCTCGCCGTGCGGCGAGCAGGGCCAGCAGCACCGGGATGAGCGGCGTCTCACTCAGTAGGTCGTTCTGCGCCAGTGCTGAGTGCACCCATGTCGCACGCTCGCCAACCCAGCCTGGCCTTTCTGCTGCCTCGGGAAGTGCTTGGGCCGCAGCAGCCTCCAGGACTGCGGTCACTGTGCTCTCCGCTGCGGCTGGTGATCGCAAGCGCAAGCTTGGCCATCCGAGCGTGGCAGCCTGGCCGTAGGCGACATCGCGGGTAGCCAGCAGGATGCAGACTCCTTCAGGCAGCGTGGCAACCAGCTTCGATAGCTCGCTCACCACCTTCGACCGCTGATCGTAGGTCTCGTCGAGCGAGTCGAGGAGCAGAGCGATGCCGCCATCCTCGTCCAGGCGCTTATTGATCTCGGTGGCGAGCACACTCCGGTCTGCTGGCCTGTCGTCGCGTACGACGACAGCGATGAGTCGATCCCGAAAACTGGCTTGCGAACCTCCCATGTTGACCTCGCGCAGCGATGCCTGCACAGGGAGAGGCAGTGTTTGATCCGAAGCCAGTTGCGCGGCCAGGCGCTTCAACGCAGTGGTCTTCCCGCCTCCGGGCAAGCCGGTCAGAACTACGCGGCCACGGCGGAGGAATGCCCAGATCAGCTCACTCTCGGCCCGGCTATCGTCCGGGTTTGTGCCGACCTTGATTCCTGCGTCCGCCTGAGCGAGAGGGAGACTGGGCAACTCGGCACCCAGTGAGCGTAGGTCGATTGCCTCGCCCTCCCAGGCAAGGCGTGCCCTGTACCGTTCCAGTGCCAGCCGCTGGGTCTCCAGTACGGCCGCAGGGGTTCCGTTGGCGTTGCTGATTTCGATGCCTTCACCGCATAGAGCAGCCAGCCAGCCAGCGAGCCTGTGTCCACCCCGGAGCCGGGCTGCGCGGCCCGAGACTCTTATCAGCGCTGCCCACGCCTCGCGCGCTGCGTCGTCCTGGTAATGGGCCACAACATGGCGTAAGTGGCCGATGGCCAACTGTGCCTCAGGACCGTCCGGCTCCTCTACCTGGAGCTCCCAGATCACCGCGCACTTCAGGGCGATGGCGCGTTCGGACCTGTCCAAGTCACTCAGGAGATCTTCGACACGCTTCAGGATGCGCTTCTCGTCTTCTGTGGGTGAGCCAGGATGGTCAGTACGTCCGCGATCCAGGACCTGCTGCAGATCTTTCATGGTGCCGCTCAGGGTTCCTGAGACGATCACCAGGCGATCCTTTGCGGGATCGAGACCGGCCCTCACAGCGTGCACCCACTGGGCCACGGCGTCCTGCAGGGGCTTACCGGCAGTCAAGCTCCGCTTGGCCTGCACGAGCGCACGCCATCCTGATTCGAAATCGATCCTGATGTCGTCGACCGCGTCGTCGGTCTCCAGTGACACGGACGCCACTCGGGCGTGTGCGGGAGGGATCTCGATTCTCGGCAGTGGAACTCCTGCGAGCCCACATGCCACCGCGAATGCTGCGACGCCGCGGCGGTACTCGGTTCCAGCATCGCCGGAAGCTCCTGCAACGCTCCCACGTCTTGCCCTAGAGCTGTCGACCACACACAGAGTCTAAAAGCAGCATGCGCGCCACATCGTGCACAGTGCCGGCACTGAGAGTCCTCCGAGGCTCTCGCGCGTTCGCGGAGGGAAAGAGAGCCTGCGCGCCGACGCTCACGGGAGACTTCCTGTTCTCACCTGCTGCTCGGGGTCTCTAGTGCCTCCAGTTCGTCCAGCAGCCGTTCCAACTCTGTCCAAGAGCGGACCCGCCGACGTGCGTACACGGGACTGTCGAAGAACAGCGAGTGGCAGTGCTGAGTGATGTCCCGAAGGTCAGTCAGCTTTCGATCCTCGCTGCGGTCCGAGATCCAAACCCCGCGCGCGTTGCTTGAGTAGCGCACCGCCAACTCCGGGAGCCGCGTCCCCTTATACGCGAAAAGGAGCTGCACGGCATGGTCGGTAAGGTACTTGGTCGCCTCGTCGACCTGAGCGCGCCAGCGGGCGCGTTCTTCCCGTAGCGCGGTCCGCACTGTGTCGGTTGCCTCCGGCGCAACGGGTGCGGCGAGCAGGTGAGTAACCGCGGACAGGACGTCCAGCATGTTCGCCTGGTACTTCTCACGGGCCTGCATCTTCGCCTGGAAACGTCGGTTGCGGACTTCGAGCAGGGGCAAGAAGTATCGACCTGCGACGATCAAGGTGAGCAGGGACGTCACGATCGAGATCAGCGCGGTCGTGCCCCACGAGGGCATCCAGTCAGGCATGGATGCGATTGTGCCGTTCGAGCGACTGAGACCGGCTTCATATGCATTCAATGGTCCAGGCGGCATCTGGATGCTGCCGGGCCCGTCTGGCGGATCAAGATGGCAGCCCTGGATCACTGTGCTAGCCGAACAAGATCAATCTCGCCGATAACTGCCGTACCCACCAGTACTAAGACCGGGCATCACGAGAACGAGAAGCTCGCTGTCCACACCTTCAATGTCGCGCGAACCGGCGAGGAGTTCACGGGCATGGAGGTAGATCGACGGGCTCGGCGCGAGGAACCCGGGAGCTGCCCGGGAGCCGGTTCCCGAACTCGGCTCCCAGATGGCTCCCAGAGTGGCCCCCGAACCACTCAGGGGCCCGACCCGCTAAGCGGATCAGGCCCCTGACCTGGTACTTCACTGTCGGGGTGGCGGGATTTGAACCCACGACCTCTTCGTCCCGAACGAAGCGCGCTGCCAAGCTGCGCTACACCCCGATGTCGCCCTTGTGCTGGCGACATCGATTACTTTAGCCCACCGCTGGCCGGAGACGAAATCCGGTTTAGCGGGTCCGGAGACGGTCTGGAGCACCCGGTGGCTTCCCACCGGGGCTGTTTCGGGCGCCCCGGGCGCCCCCGGCCCGGTCCCGTCAGGCGCGCTTGGCCGTCAAGGTCAGCAAGGTCGCTTCCGGCGGGCAGGCGAAGCGGAGGGGGGTGTAGCGGTTGGTGCCGCAGCCTGCTGAGACGTGGAGGTATGCGGTGTGCTCCGGGGTGCGGTGGGTGGAGAGGCCCTTGACGCGGTCCGTGTCGAGGTCGCAGTTGGTGATCAGCGCGCCGTAGAAGGGGATGCAGAGCTGGCCGCCGTGCGTGTGGCCCGCGAGGATCAGGGGGTAGCCGTCGGCCGTGAAGGCGTCCAGGGAGCGCAGGTACGGGGCGTGGACCACGCCGATCGAGAGGTCCGCGTCCTGGGCGGGGCCGCCCGCGACGTGTGCGTACCTGTCCCGCTTGATGTGCGGGTCGTCGACGCCGGTGAAGGCGATCTCGTGGCCGTCGATCTTGAGCCGGCCGCGCGCGTTGTTCAGGCCCACCCAGCCCGCCTCGTCGAAGGCGTCACGCATGGGCTCCCACGGGTTGTGCACCGCGGCGACGGCCGGGGCGTTGCCGTTCAGGCCGTGGCGGCCCTGGGCCTTCTCGAAGAGGTAGCGGGCCGGGTTGCGGAGTTTCGGGCCGTAGTAGTCGTTCGAGCCGAAGACGTAGACGCCGGGGAGCTCCATCAGCGGGCCCAGCGCGTCCAGCACCTCCGGCACGGCCTCCGGGTCCGAGAGGTTGTCGCCGGTGTTGACGACGAAGTCGGGGCGCAGCCCGGCCAGCGACTGGAGCCAGCGCTGTTTCTTGCGCTGTCCGCTCACCATGTGGATGTCGGAGACCTGGAGGACGCGAAGATCGCGCATTCCGCGCGGCAGCACCGGTACGGAGATCCTCCGCAGCCGGAACGAGCGGGCTTCGAATCCGGCGGCGTAGGCGAGGCCCGCCGCCCCTACTGCCGCGATACCGGCGGTGACTTTGAGGGGAACCCCATAGCGTGCACGCATGTGCCCATCGTCGCAGACGCGCCGGGTGCGAGAGATCCACGGGGCGTGTACGGGGGCCTTCACGGGACGGTTGTCCACAGGTGGGGATATCCGCAGGCGGCCACCTGGGCCCACCTGCCACACTTGGCCCCATGACCAGCCTTAAGTCCAGACTGAAGGAAGACCTCACCGAGGCCATCAGGGCGCGGGACGAGCTCCGCTCGGCCACGCTCCGGCTCACCCTCACCGCGATCACCAAGGAGGAGGTCTCGGGCACGTCGGCGCGCGAGCTGTCCGACGACGAGGTGCTGAAGGTGATCGCGAAGGAGGCGAAGAAGCGTCGCGAGGCGGCCGAGGCGTTCGCCCAGGGCGGGCGCGACGAGCAGGCCGAGCGCGAGAAGGCCGAGGGCGAGCTGCTCGACACGTATCTGCCGAAGCAGCTCACCGACGAGGAGCTGGCCGGGATCGTGGCGCAGGCCGTCGCGGAGGCGAAGGCCGCCGGTGCCGAGGGGCCCCGGGCGATGGGCGCCGTCATGAAGATCGTGAACCCGAAGGTGGCCGGTCTCGCCGAGGGCGGCCGGGTCGCGGCCCTGGTGAAGCGGTCGCTCACCGCCCAGGGCTGAGCCGCCGCTCTCCGTTCGCCGGTCGGCGCCGAGCAGTCGGCCAGGGCTGAGCCGGGACGGGCGGAACGGCGGCTCGGAACGGACCGGAGGGTGGCCCGCATGTGTGCGGGCCACCCTCCGGTCGGTTACGCGGTCAGAAGCGCGGGTGCGCGGTTACGGGAAGTTCCCGCCGCCGTTTCCGTTGCCACCGCCGTTACGGCCGCCGCCGAACGGGAACTCGAAGCCGCCGCCCGGCTTCCCGTCGCCCGAGCCGCCGTTTCCGTTGCCACCGTTGTTCGAACCGCCATTGTTCGAACCACCGTTGTCGGAGCCGCCGTTGTCGGAGCCGCCATTGTCCCGGCCGCCGTCGCCGCCGCCCGGGTTGTCGCGGTCCGGGTCCTTGGTCTTCGGCGCGTCCGGGATGTCGATGGTGTTGAAGGTCGGCGCTTCCTTGCCGTCCAGCGCCCCGGTGACCGCGTCCTTCCAGATCGGTCCCGGCACCTGACCACCGAACACCTTGTCGTGGTAGGCGCCGCCGATGGTGATGTTCTCCATCTGGACCTGCTGGGAGGGGCTGCCGACCCAGACCGCGCCGGACAGGTTCGGGGTGTAGCCGACGAACCAGGCGTTCTTCCTGAGGTCCGTCGTACCCGTCTTGCCCGCGTTGTCGCGGCTGGTCAGACCGGCCGACTCACCGGTACCGGAGTCCACCACACCCTTGAGCAGGGTGTTGATCGTGTCGGCCGTCTTCTCGGTCATCGCCCGCGAGCAGCTCGACTTCGGGACCTTGAGGCTTCCGCCGGCCACCGTCTTGATGGAGGAGATGGCGATCGGCGTGCAGTACGTGCCCCGGTTCGCGAAAGCGGCGTACGCGCTGGCCATCCGCAGCGGCGAGATGCCCTGGGAGCCCAGGGTCAGGGCGGACGGCGACTCGGGAAGCTTCTTGCCGTCACCCTGGACGACGCCCAGCTTGGAGATCGTCTCCGTCACCGGGCAGAGCCCGATTTGCCCTATCATCTGCACGAAGTAGGTGTTGACCGACTTGGCCATCGCCTCCTTCAGCGCGTACGGACCGACCTCGGACTCGTTCTCGTTCTCGGCCGTGTCCCCGCCGGTGTTGACCCACGGCTTGCCGCTGCACGTCTGGATCGACGCCGGGTACGGCATGTCGTACGGCGACGGGTAGGACTGCGTCGGCGGTACGCCGCGCTCGATCGCCGCCGTCGCGAGGAACGGCTTGAAGGTCGAACCGGTCGGGAAGCCGTAGTTCGAGCCGCCCATCCCGTGGTCGACCGAGAGGTTGATCTGCGTCTCGTTCTTCCCGAAGCCGTACGGCTTCGACTGGCCCATGCCGAGGATCTTGCCGGTGCCGGGCTCGACCAGCGTCACGGCCGTCGCGACCTTGTCGCTCTGGTTGACGTGGTCCTTGATCGACGTCTGCACCGAGGACTGGGCCTGCGGGTCCAGCGTCGTACGGATCGTCAGACCGCCCTGGCTCCAGACCCCGGCGCGCTCCTCGCGGCTCTTGCCGAAGACCGGGTTGGTCAGGAATACCTCGCGCACGTAGTCGCAGAAGAAGCCCGCTCCGCTGACCGCCGTGATGCAGCCGTTCTTCGGACGGCTCACCTTGAGCTCGATCGGCGCGGCCTTGGCGCGGTCGGCCTCCGGCTGCGAGATGTCGCCGATGGTGGCCATCCGCTGGAGCACGGTGTTGCGTCGCTTGGTCGCTTCTTCCTCGTCGTTGACGGGGTCGTAACGGCTCGGCGACTGGACGATGCCCGCGAGCATCGCCGCCTCCTCCAGCTTCAGGTCCTCGGCCGACTTCGAGAAGTAGCGCTGCGACGCCGCCTCGATCCCGTACGCCTGCTGCCCGAAGAACGTGATGTTCAGGTAGTTCTCCAGGATCTTCTTCTTGCCCAGTTCCTCCTCGACCTGGATCGCGAACTTCAATTCCTGGATCTTGCGGCCCAGGGTCTGCTGGGTGGCCTGGGCGACCTTGTCCGGGTCGTCGCCGGCCTCCTCGACGAACACGTTCTTCACGTACTGCTGTGTCAGGGTCGAGGCGCCCTGCGCGACGCCGCCCGACTGTGCGTTGCGGTTGACCGCGCGCAGCACACCCTTGAGGTCGATGGCCCCGTGCTCGTAGAAGCGCGAGTCCTCGATCGCGACGATCGCCTTCTGCATGTACGGGGAGATCTTCTTGAGCGGCACGACCGTACGGTCGCGGAAATAGACGGTGGCGATCCGGCCACCCTGGGAGTCCAGGATCGTGGTGCGCTGACTCAGCGGCGGCGTCTTGAGGTTGGCGGGGATCTCGTCGAACCCCTCGACCGTCCCCTTCGCGGCGAGCCCCAGCGCGCCGAAGGCGGGCAGTGCGATTCCGGCGAGCACCGCTCCCGCGAGCACACTCACACCGAGGAACTTGGCGGCCTGCTGGGTCCCGGTCAGACCCCCGCCCGAGCGCTTCTTTGGCATGAGGGCAGCCTACGTTCTCAATCGCCGGACACGCGTCAAGGCTCTGGCCTAAGCTGTCCCCAACTGTCACAGCAGTGCGGTCATGCATCAAGGTCTCCCGATGAACTTCCCGTGAACCCGAAACGCGAGAAGCGATGTCCCAATCACCCTGATCCACCGCCGTATGTCCGTTGTGGCTCGACTGAAATAACCTGACTCTTTTGGATTGTTCCTTTATGCCCTTGGGTCACTCCCCTGGGTGATCTGCCGCGTACGCATAGTCCGTTCGGGCCATTCAAGATTGGGCCCGAAGGGGGTGTTGCGCTGTGCCCGCCTTCCGTAACGTCCTCAACTGGCAACGGTGAATATGCCGCTGCCGCCGTGGGGGAGCCTCGATTCGGGAGAGGACGGCGCCGGCATGGGCTGGGTAACCGACTGGAGTGCGCAGGCAGCTTGCCGCACTACCGATCCAGATGAACTGTTCGTACAGGGTGCGGCGCAGAACAGGGCCAAGGCGGTGTGCACCGGATGCCCGGTGCGGACCGAGTGCCTGGCCGATGCGCTGGACAACCGCGTCGAATTCGGCGTGTGGGGCGGGATGACGGAGCGGGAGCGCCGCGCATTGCTGCGCAGGCGTCCGACCGTCACTTCGTGGCGCCGCCTGCTGGAGACGGCGCGTACGGAGTACGAGCGCAGCGCGGGCCTGCTACCCGTGGGCTTGGAGGATGACGAGACGTACGAGACCTACGCGGCGGTCGGGTAGATCCCGGACCGTCCCGGTGCTGGGGCGGATGCGTTTCGGTCCCACCGATACCGAAACGGACTCCGCCCTGGCCGGGAGCCTGCCGGGAGCGCGCTGGGTGTGGCGTGGACGAGCGGTTGCGAGGCAGGAGTGATCCTCGTGTCGCGCATTGTGGGGGCCATACATCCCCGTGGCCTCGCAATGTCGTCTACGTACCCCCAGCTCCAGCTCTCAGGCACACCTCTGTGCTCCCGGCCTCTGCGCTCCCAGGCCCACGTTCGTTCATGCCTGACGACTCACGACTCGCGACGACAGATTCATGTCCCGGTCCGTCTACTGCCATTCGGACCCGTATGCCATTTCGGCTCGATCAGTCGCGCTCTCGGCGTGTCCCTGAGGCGAGACGCTCGCCGATCGTCCTGAGTCCGGCCAGGTCGTGCACATCTCCTGGCAGGGCTCCCACCTCGACCACCGCCACCTCGGGGTGGAGCGCGGTGAAGCGGTCACGGGTGCGCTGCTCACGCTCTAGAACCTGCATGCGCTCGGCGTGCAGATACAGCAGACCGGCCGTGAGCTGTTCCACAGTTGTGACAGAAGCGGCTGCGTCACCGGCGGCGGAAACGGACACATCCGCCGCAATCTCCTCTGGGGACTCTGAACCTTCTGGGGACTCTGAACCTGGAGCCTCTGAGTCTGGAGCCGCTGAGATCGGCTCGTCTGAGGTCTCTGGAGTCTGCAGGGCCTGTGGAGTCTCTCGACTGTCCGGTGTGCCTGGTGTGTCCGGGGTCTTCTCGGTCTTGTCCGCGTCGGAAGCTGGCTCGGCGGCTACGGGGGGCTCGACGGCTTCATGAAGTCCGTGCGGCTCGGACGCTTCGGGAGAGGAGCTGTCCGTGGCGGTAGCGCCACTGCCAGCATTCCCCCGTATCCGATCCGCCATGCGCCCCTCCTCAAGATTTTCCGCCGCGGCCCGCGCCCGCTCCGCCGACAGCCGCGCCGCCCCGCTCCCGTGGACCCGGTTGAGGACCAGCCCCGCCAGCGGCATCTCCTCGGCCGCCAGCCGCTGCACGAAGTACGCGGCCTCGCGCAGCGCGTCCCGCTCCGGCGCCGCCACCACCAGAAACGCCGTGCCCGGGGCCTGGAGCAGCCGGTACGTCGCGTCCGCGCGGGTGCGGAAGCCGCCGAACATCGTGTCCATCGCCGTCACGAACGTCTGTACGTCACGGAGGAACTGACCGCCCAGCAGCTTCCCCAGCGTCCCGGTCATCATCGACATACCGACATTCAGGAACTTCATCCCGGCCCGGCCGCCCATCTTCGCCGGGGCCATCAGCAGCCGGATGAACTTCCCGTCGAGGAAGGACCCCAGCCGCTTCGGCGCGTCCAGGAAATCCAGCGCCGAGCGGGAGGGAGGGGTGTCGACGATGATCAGGTCCCAGGAGTCGCGGGCCCGTAGCTGCCCCAGCTTCTCCATCGCCATGTACTCCTGCGTGCCCGCGAAACCGGCCGACAGGGACTGGTAGAACGGGTTCTCCAGAATGGCGCGGGCCCGGTCCGGATCCGCGTGCGCCTCGACGATCTCGTCGAAGGTCCGCTTCATGTCGAGCATCATCGCGTGCAGCTCGCCGGGCCCCTCGACGCCCTTGACCTGCCGCGGCGTGTTGTCCAGCGAGTCGATCCCCATGGACTGGGCCAGCCGGCGCGCCGGGTCGATGGTCAGGACGACGACCTTGCGACCGCGCTCCGCGGCCCGTACGCCGAGGGCCGCCGCGGTCGTCGTCTTGCCGACCCCGCCGGAGCCGCAGCACACGATGATCCGTGTGTCCCGGTCGTCGAGCAGCGGATCGATGTCGAGCGGGGCGGCCGCGGAGTCCAGGGTCATGCGAAGACCTCACCAAGTTCCCGTAGCTCTCCCGCCAGCCGGTAGAGACCGGCGAGGTCCATCCCCTCCCCGATGAGGGGAAGCTCGTACGCGGGCAGTCCCAGCTTGGCGAGCACGGCCCGCTGTTCGCGCTCCAGCTCCACACGCTGCGCGTGCTCGGCGGCCTGTTCCAGCAGCGGCCCGACCAGCTTCGTGGGCGTGGCCACCCCGGCCGAGGCGAGCGCCTTGGCCACCTCCTTGCGGCGGTCGCCCGCGGCGGCGCGTACGGCGGCCTCGTCCAGGAGGTGCGGACGCACCATGTTCACGATCACCTTGCCGACCCGCAGCTCGGCGCCCTTCAGCTCGGCGATGCCGTCCGCGGTCTCCTGGACGGGCATCTCCTCCAGCAGCGTCACGAGGTGCACCGCCGTCTCCGGCGACTTCAGGACACGCATCACCGCCTGCGCCTGATTGTGTATCGGGCCGATCTTGGCCAGCCCCGCCACCTCGTCGTTCACATTGAGGAAGCGGGTGATGCGGCCGGTGGGCGGCGCGTCCATCACGACGTAGTCGTAAGCGAAACGTCCCTGCTTGTCCCGCCGCCGTACGGCCTCGCACGCCTTGCCGGTCAGCAGCACGTCCCGGACGCCGGGCGCGATCGTCGTCGCGAAGTCGATCGCGCCGATCTTCTTGAGCGCCCGGCCCGCGCTGCCGAGCTTGTAGAACATCTGGAGGTAGTCGAGGAGGGCGCGCTCGGCGTCGATGGCCAGCGCGTACACCTCACCGCCGCCCGAGGCGACGGCGATCTTCCGCTCTTCGTAAGGAAGGGCTTCGGTCTCGAATAGCTGTGCGATCCCTTGTCTGCCCTCGACCTCGACGAGAAGAGTGCGCTTGCCCTCGGTCGCGAGGGCGAGCGCGAGGGCGGCGGCGACCGTCGTCTTACCGGTACCGCCCTTGCCGCTGACGACCTGGAGCCTGCTCACGTATTCGAGCCTAACCAGTAAGGCCGCGGGCTACGCACGAGGCTGCCACGCGGTACGACTACAGTCGCCCCATGACCAAGTGGGAATACGCGACCGTGCCCCTTCTCGTGCACGCGACCAAGCAGATTCTGGACACCTGGGGCGAGGACGGCTGGGAGCTCGTCCAGGTCGTTCCCGGACCGAACAACCCCGAACAGTTGGTGGCCTACCTCAAGCGGGAGAAGGGCGTATGAGCGGGACCGTCGACGCCACCCTCGCCGAGCTCGGGCTGACGCTGCCCGAGGTCGTACCGCCGCTGGCCGCCTATCAGCCGGCCGTACGGTCCGGGGCGTACGTCTACACCTCGGGCCAGCTCCCGATGGTGGACGGCAAGCTTCCGGTCACCGGCAAGGTGGGCGCCGAGGTCACCGCGGACGAGGCCAAGGAACTGGCCCGCACCTGCGCGCTCAACGCCCTGGCCGCCGTGAAATCGGTCGTCGGTGACCTGGACCGGATCGCGCGCGTGGTGAAGGTCACCGGCTTCGTCGCCTCGGCCGCGGACTTCACCGGCCAGCCGGGCGTCGTCAACGGCGCGAGCGAGCTGCTGGGCCAGGTTCTCGGAGACAAGGGCGTGCACGCGCGCAGCGCCGTCGGCGTGGCGGTGCTCCCGCTGGACGCGCCGGTCGAGGTCGAGATCCTGGTGGAGCTGACCGACGACTGAGCGGCGCGATTCCCGGACCCGGGAGTCTTCGCCCGACCCCGAGAGGCCCCGCCCGGTGCGTGCGTACGGCACGTACCGGGCGGGGCCTTTCCGCGTACGTGAAGGACCCGGACGCCGCCCGGACGCCGCCCGGGACGCAGTACGCGCCTACGCGCCCCGGCGCGTGGCCAAGTGCCTCTCGAACATCCTCGCGCCAGCGCATAGCATCCGGCCATGTCCAATGGTCAGTGGTACCCGCCCGAATGGCCCGAGCGGATCCGTGCCCTCGCCGCCGGCGAGATCACCGCGGTGACCCCCCGGCGGGCCGCGACCGTGATGCTCCTGCGCGACGAGCCGGGCGGCCCCGCCGTCCACATGCTGCGCCGCCGCACCTCCATGCCCTTCGCCGCGGGCGCGTACGCCTACCCGGGCGGTGGAGTCGACCCCCGGGACGACGACCGCCTCGTCGGCTGGGCAGGGCCGGGCCGCGACGTATGGGCGCGGCGGCTCGGCGTCGACCCGGCGTCCGCGCAGGCCATCGTCTGCGCGGCGGTAAGGGAGACGTACGAGGAGGCGGGAGTCCTGCTCGCGGGGAAGACCGCGGACACCGTCGTGGGGGACATAGGCGGATCCGGCGATGGTGATGGTGACGGCGACCGCGACGGCTGGGAGGCCGATCGCGCCGCCCTCGTCGCCCGCGAGCTGTCCTTCGCGGACTTCCTGCACCGGCGCGGGCTGGTCCTGCGCAGCGACCTGCTCGGCGCCTGGGCCCGCTGGATCACCCCGGAGTTCGAGCCGCGCCGCTACGACACCTGGTTCTTCGTGGCCGCCCTGCCGGCCGGACAGCGGACCAGGAACGCCTCGACCGAGGCCGACCGTACGGTGTGGATCAGGCCCTCCGAGGCGACGGAGGCGTACGACAAGGGCGAGCTGCTGATGATGCCGCCGACCGTCGCGACGCTGCGTCAGCTCCAGTCGTACGGTACGGCCGCCGACGCGCTCGCCGGGGCCGAGGGGCGGGATCTGGCGCCCGTACTGGCCACGGCCCGGCTGGAGGGCGAGGAGCTGGTCCTGAGCTGGCCGGGGCACGACGAGTTCACCAAGCGGGTCGAACCGGCGCCTCCCCCGCAGAGCCCGAACGGAGGCCCCCGATGAGTGATGCCGCAGCCCTCCCCGGCCAGCCGCGCGGCGGGGTGCTCTCCGGCCCCGCCACCGCCCGCGCCGTGAACGTCCTCGCCCCGAACCCCTCCCCGATGACGCTCGACGGCACCAACACCTGGATCGTCTCGGAGCCCGGCTCCGACCTGGCGGTCGTGATCGACCCGGGGCCGCTGGACGACGTCCACCTCAAGGCGGTCATCAATGCCGCCGAGAAGGCCGGGAAGAGGGTCGCGCTGACCCTGCTCACCCATGGCCATCCGGACCACGCGGACGGCGCGGCGCGCTTCGCCGCCCTGACCCGTACCGACGTACGCGCCCTGGACCCGGCCCTGCGGCTCGGGGACGAGGGCCTGGCGGCCGGGGACGTCATCACCACCGGCGGCCTGGAGCTGCGGGTCGTGCCCACCCCGGGCCACACCTCCGACTCGCTCTGCTTCCACCTGCCGGCCGACCGCGCGGTGTTGACGGGAGACACCGTCCTGGGGCGCGGCACCACGCTCGTCGCGCACCCGGACGGCAGGCTCGGCGACTACCTCGACTCGCTGCGCAGGCTGCGCTCGCTCACCGTCGACGACGGGGTCGACACCGTCCTGCCAGGCCACGGCCCGGTCCTGGGCGACGCACAGGGCGCCGTCGAGTTCTATCTCGCCCACCGCGCCAACCGGCTCGCCCAGATCGAGACGGCGGTCGAGAACGGCCACCGCACGCCCGAGGAGGTCGTGGCGCACGTGTACGCGGGGGTGGACCGCTCGCTGTGGCCCGCAGCCGAGTTGTCCGTACGCGCACAGCTCGACTATCTGCGCGAGCACGGCCTCATCCCGGAGTAGGCGGCGCACCGAGCGCCCGCGCACACGCCGATGGGCCCCGCCGTCGTCCGGCGGGGCCCATCATGCGTAAACAGGGGTGAGCGGCGCGTCCCGCGCTCAGCGCGAGCGCTTCGCGAGGCGCTCCACGTCCAGGAGGATCACCGCACGCGCCTCCAGTCGCAGCCAGCCGCGCTGGGCGAAGTCGGCGAGCGCCTTGTTGACCGTCTCGCGGGAGGCGCCGACGAGCTGGGCCAGCTCCTCCTGGGTCAGGTCGTGGACGACGTGGATGCCCTCCTCGGACTGCACGCCGAAGCGGCGCGACAGGTCCAGGAGCGCCCGTGCCACACGGCCGGGAACGTCGGAGAAGACCAGGTCGGACATCTGGTCGTTCGTCTTGCGGAGCCGTCGCGCGACGGCGCGCAGCAGCGCCGTGGCCACCTCGGGGCGGGCGTTCAGCCAGGGCTGGAGGTCGCCGTGGCCGAGGCCGAGGAGCTTGACCTCGGTGAGCGCGGTCGCGGTGGCGGTGCGCGGGCCCGGGTCGAAGAGGGACAGCTCGCCGATCAGCTCGCCGGGGCCGAGTACCGCCAGCATGTTCTCCCGGCCGTCGGGGGAGGTGCGGTGGAGCTTGACCTTGCCTTCGGTGACCACGTAGAGGCGGTCGCCGGGGTCGCCCTCGTGGAACAGCGCGTCACCGCGCGCCAGCGTCGCTTCACTCATCGAGGCGCGGAGCTCCGCTGCCTGCTCGTCATCGAGCGCCGCGAAGAGCGGGGCACGCCGCAGAACGTCGTCCACGTGTTCTCTCCTTGTCGACCTGCTCAGGGAACCGTGGTCCCCACCTGCTCAGAGGACCGTGGTCCCCATGATGCCGTACGTGCTGCTTCTTCTCGGGTGGCTCGGCATCCTGGGCTTTCTCCGCCCTCCGCCGAGCTCCGGTTGTTCGAACTGGTTGTTCGAAACCGTGCGATCAGTCACAAGTTTGACGTACGTACGTGCCCCACCGTGCCCGTAGGGCCGATTCGAGTGGTGATCCGCCATGGTCGGGGCGGATGTCAGTGGGGGGCTTTACGCTGGCCGGGTGTCCAACTCGCCGGTGACAGCGCAGGCCAAGGGGGCTGGAAGAGTGTCCGCGGAGCGTAATTCCGCTGTGGGCGAACAGCCTTCGGCGAAACCGAAAAAAGCCGCAAAAGGGTCAAAGGCCAAGGCGGCGACCCCCGCCGCCGGGGCCAAGACCAAACCGGAATCGAGACTGGCGATGGTCCGCCGGGCCCGCCGGATAAACCGTGAACTGGCCGAGGTCTATCCGTACGCCCATCCCGAGCTGGATTTCCGGAACCCGTTCGAGCTGCTCGTGGCGACGGTCCTGTCCGCCCAGACGACCGACCTCCGGGTCAACCAGACGACGCCCGCGCTCTTCGCCACGTACCCGACGCCCGAGGACATGGCGGCGGCCGTGCCGGAGGAGCTGGAGGAGGTCATCAGGCCGACGGGCTTCTTCCGCGCCAAGACCAAGTCCCTCATCGGGCTCTCCACCGCGCTGCGCGACCGGTTCGACGGCGAGGTGCCGGGCCGGCTGGCCGATCTGGTGTCGCTGCCGGGTGTCGGCCGCAAGACGGCCAACGTGGTGCTCGGCAACGCCTTCAATGTCCCTGGCTTGACCGTGGACACACACTTCGGCCGGCTGGTCCGCCGCTGGAAGTGGACGGAGCAGGAGGACCCGGAGAAGGTCGAGGCGGAGATCGCCGAGATCTTCCCCAAGAGCGAGTGGACGATGCTCTCGCACCGGGTGATCTTCCACGGCCGCCGGGTCTGCCACTCCCGCAAGCCCGCCTGCGGCGCCTGCCCGATCGCGCCGCTCTGCCCCTCGTACGGAGAGGGCGAGACGGACCCGGAGAAGGCGCGCAAGCTCCTCAAGTACGAGATGGGCGGATACCCGGGCCAGCGCCTGAGCCCGCCCGCCGACTACCCGGGCGAGCCGGCCCCGCCCGCGGGCACGTCGCGGAAGTGAGCAGCCGGACTGAGCGGCGGCACTGACCGGCCGGACTGAGCGACGGGAGTGAGCGGCGGAATTGAGCAGGTGGAGGAGGTGCGCCGTATGAAGGTCCGGGGCACGGCGGGCCGGGGCGGCCGAGCGGGCCGCACGATCGGGTGGGGCCGGACGGGCGCGGAACGATCCGGCCGACGGCAGGCGTTGTACGACGGGGGTGCCCATGACGCGCGCTAGAGAGACCTACGACCCATCGGCGGACGGCGTCGCCGTCACCACCGAAGGGCTGCCCGACTGGCTGGCGCCCGTCGTCGGTGCCGTCAGGACCGTCGAGGGCGAGCAGCTCAGCCGCTTCCTGCCGCCGGAGAGCGAGGGCGGCCGTCAGTCCGCGGTGCTGATCCTCTTCGGCGAGGGCGACCGCGGGCCCGAGCTGCTCCTCATGGAGCGCGCCAGCAACCTCCGCTCGCATCCGGGGCAGCCCGCGTTCCCCGGCGGCTCCCTCGACCCCGAGGACGGCGACCCGGCGACCACCGGCCCGCTGCGCGCGGCCCTGCGGGAGGCCCAGGAGGAGACCGGCCTCGATCCGGCGGGCGTCCAGCTCTTCGGCGTGCTGCCCCGGCTCTACATCCCGGTGAGCGGCTTCGTGGTGACGCCCGTCCTCGGCTGGTGGCGGACCCCGACCCCGGTCGGTGTCGTCGACCCCGCGGAGACGGCCCGGGTCTTCACGGTCCCGGTGGCCGAGCTGACGGACCCGGCCAACCGCGCGACCGCCCGCCACCCGAGAGGCCACCAGGGCCCGGCCTTCCTGGTCGAGTCCGCCCTGGTGTGGGGGTTCACCGCCGGAGTGATCGACGGGATCCTGCACCACGCGGGATGGGAGCGGCCGTGGGACCGCTCCCGGCAGGTCCCGCTCGACTGGCGTGCATGAAAGGCTGACCCGGTGCCCTGGTCGGGGCCACCGGAGACATATCCGCGAGGCAAGCGAGGCTACTGACGGTGAACGTGCTGGACATCCTGCTGCTGCTCGCCGCCGTCTGGTTCGCCGTCGTGGGCTACCGCCAGGGGTTCGTCGTCGGCATCCTGTCGGTGGTCGGCTTTCTCGGCGGCGGCCTCGTCGCGGTCTATCTCCTCCCCGTGGTCTGGGCGAAGCTCACGCAGGACTCCGAGGTCTCCACGACGGCCGCCGTCGTCGCGGTCGTCATAGTGATCGTCTGCGCCTCCGTGGGGCAGGCGTTCACCACACACCTCGGCAACAAACTCCGCCGTTACATCACCTGGTCCCCGGCCCGGGCCCTGGACGCCACCGGCGGCGCGCTGGTCAACGTCGTGGCGATGCTGCTGGTCGCGTGGCTGATCGGCTCCGCCCTCGCCGGTACGTCGCTGCCGACGCTCGGTAAGGAGGTCCGCAGCTCCAAGGTGCTCACGGGCGTCTCCCAGGTGATGCCCTCGGACGCGTCGACCTGGTTCACGGACTTCTCGTCCGTCCTCGCGCAGAACGGCTTCCCGCAGGTCTTCAGCCCGTTCGCCCGCGAGCCCATCACCCCGGTCAAGGCGCCGGACCCGGCGCTCGCCGGCAGCCCGGTCGCGGCCCGCGCGCAGAGGTCCATCGTCAAGGTCGTCGGTACGGCCCCGAGCTGCGGCAAGGTCCTCGAAGGCTCCGGCTTCGTCTTCGCCGACCGCCGGGTCATGACCAACGCGCACGTGGTCGGCGGCGTGAGCGAGCCGACGGTTCAGATCGGCGGCGAGGGCAAGCTGTACGACGCCAAGGTCGTCCTCTACGACTGGCGGCGCGACATCGCCGTACTGGACGTGCCCGACCTTCCGGCGACGCCGCTCCAGTTCACCGACGAGGGCGCGTCCAGCGGGGACGACGCGATCGTCGCCGGCTTCCCGGAGAACGGCGCGTACGACGTCCGCTCCGCGCGCGTCCGCGGCCGTATCGACGCCAACGGCCCCGACATCTACCGCCGCGGTGAGGTCCAGCGCCGTGTCTACTCGGTCTTCGCGACCGTGCGCCAGGGCAACTCCGGCGGCCCGCTCCTCACCCCCGAGGGCAAGGTGTACGGAGTGATCTTCGCCAGGTCGCTCGACGACCCCGAGACCGGCTACGCCCTGACGGTCGACGAGATCCGCGACGACATCACCCTCGGCCGGACCGCGAACCAGCAGGTCGACACCCAGGGATGCGCGCTCTAGCCGCCGTTGGCGCGAAGCCGGAGCGGGAGCCGAAGCCGGAGCCGGTACCGCGACGGGCGCCGGGCGGTGTCAGGTGCGTTGATGACGCAGCCGGGCCGAGACCCAGCGTGCCCTGCGGCGGAGAATCAGCGAAATGCCGAGCCGGGCATCATGGCGCTGATCATCGGAGCCGCCCCTTCTGTGGGTGATCGGCCCCGAGGCCGAGCGGCGGTTGCGTGCTGCGTCACCGTAGTCGTGCGTCCAGCCCATACCCCGACGTCTGCCCCTGCCCCATGGTCGGTAACCGCCCTGGAGGCGGCCAATCGGCCTATGCGTCCGGCATTTGGCTGTTCGTAGGACAAGCGTTCGTGACGTTCGCCCGATGGTGTGTACGCCGCTCACGTTTGCGGTCCGCCGGACCTTCAACGGTCCGGTTCGGGGTCCTTGAGCCAGTTGATGAGCTCCGACGAGAACGCCGCCGGATCCTCTTCGTGCGGGAAGTGTCCCAGACCGTCGAACAACCGCCAGCGGTACGGCGCCTCCACGTACGCGGCCGACCCGGCCGTGCTGCGCGTACGCATCGCCGGATCGAGTGACCCGTGGAGCTGAAGCGTCGGCACCCGCACGGGCCGTTTCATCCGCCGGTTGAACTGGATGCCGTCCGGGCGCGCCATCGACCGGACCATCCAGCGGTACGGCTCGATCGAACAGTGCGCCGTGGACGGAATGGCCATCGCGCGCCGGTAGACCCCGATCGCCTCGTCGTCGGGCAGCCGGGGCCCCGACCACTCCTGGATCAGCCGCCCCACCAGCGCCGCGTCGTCGGCGAGGAGTTGACGCTCCGGCAGCCACGGCCGCTGGAAGCCCCAGATGTACGAGCCGGCCCGGCTCTGCGAGAAGTCGGAGAGCATCGCCGAGCGCCAGCGGCGCGGATGTGGCATCGAGGAGACCGCCAGCCGGCGCACCAGCTTCGGCCGCATCACGGCCGCCGTCCAGGCGAGATAGCCGCCCAGATCGTGGCCGACGAGCGCGGCGTCGGGCTCGCCGAGGGAGCGCACCACGCCGGTGATGTCGAGGGCCAGGTTCGCCGGGTCGTAACCGCGCGGCGTACGGTCGCTGCCGCCCACCCCCCGTAGATCCATCGCGACCGCCCGGTACCCGGCGTCCGCGAGCGCCGGGAGCTGGTGCCGCCACGTCCACCAGAACTGCGGGAAGCCGTGCAGCAGCAGCACCAGCGGCCCGTCGCCCATCTCGGCGATATGGAAGCGCGCGCCGTTGGCCGCCACGTCGCGATGGGTCCAGGGCCCGTCGAGGCGTACGGGGGAGCCCGGCGCCGGCGCGGCCCGGTGGGCCGGGGCGGGCGAACTCGCCGGGGTCGTACCGGGGGTGGCGCCGGGCTCGGAATCAGGGGCGGTCATACGGTCGAGCGTGCCACAGACTTGGCGCCTTCCCCGACCTCGCGCGGGTGCGGCTTCACGTTCTGGAGCACGGCGGCGGTCTGCTTGGCCGAGGCGATGGACTTCTCCGGCGGCTTGACCTTCTTGAACTTCCTGATCGCCAGAAGCGCCAGCAGCCCGGCGATCAACAGGAACGCGGCGCCCACGATCAGGAACGACCAGGCGAGGCCCAGGCCCAGATTGTGGATTCCGTACGCGGCGGCGAAGCTCAGCACCGGCAGCGCGAACAGCGCGAACACCGCAGCGACGGCGATGGCGGCGCCGCCGACGACGCCGCGCTTGACGTCCTGCCGGACCTCCGCCTTGACCAGGGCGATCTCATCGTGCACCAGTGCGGACATCTCGGCGGTCGCCGAGGCGACAAGCTGACCGATACTGCGGTCCACACTGCCGGCCTCGACAACGGTGCCGGTCGTGACAGCGTCGGCGACGTGCATGCCGGGGTCGCTCATCGGTGACTCCCTACCTTCTCGCTCTTCTCGTCTGCGGATCGCAGGTCGGTCCGTCTGCGCGATCGCAGGTCCGTCGGATGTCCGATCATGCCGGACCGGGGCCGTCATCGCGCGCCGCCCCCGCGTGTTCCGCCAGCCGGCGGTGTTCCGCGGCCTTCGCCTCGTACAGCGCGGCCATGCGCAAGTGGTACCCCGGATCATCCTGCTCATAGATGTCAGGGATGCCGTCGAGGTCCTCGTCGCGCTCCTCCGCCTCGTACAGCGCACGGTACGTACGGACCCGCATCTTGAGCAGCGCGCCCGCCAGCACGGCGGCGATCAGGGAGCCCGTGAGCACCGCGGCCTTCACCTCGTCGGTGAGCCCCGGATCGGTGGCGAAGGCCAGCTCGCCGATGAGCAGCGAGACCGTGAAGCCGATCCCGGCGAGCGTGGCGAGGGCGAAGACATCGGGCCAGGCCAGGTCCTCGTTCAGCTCGGCGCGGGTGAACCGTACGGCCAGCCACGTACCGCCGAAGATGCCGACGGCCTTGCCGACCACCAGCCCCAGGACCACCCCGAGGGTCTCCGGCTCGGTGAAGACCCGGCCGAGCGCGTCGCCCGAGACCGAGACACCCGCGGCGAAGAGGGCGAACAGCGGCACGGCCAGGCCCGCCGAGAGAGGGCGGACAAGATGCTCGATGCGCTCGCCGGGGGAGCGCTCCTCGCCCTCGCGCCGGGTGCAGCGCAGCATCAGACCCATCGCGACCCCGGCGATGGTGGCGTGGACGCCGCTGTTGTACATCAGCCCCCAGACGACCAGGGCCAGCGGAACGTACACGTACCAGCCGCGCACCCCCTTGCGCACCAGCAGCCAGAAGACGACGAGGCCCGCGAACGCGCCGCCGAGCGCCAGGAAGTTCAGGTCGCGGGTGAAGAAGACGGCGATGATCAGGATCGCGAAGAGGTCGTCGACGACGGCGAGGGTGAGGAGGAAGGCGCGGAGCGCGGACGGCAGGGACGTGCCGAGGACCGCGAGAACGGCGAGGGCGAAGGCGATGTCGGTGGCGACGGGCACCGCCCAGCCGCCGAGCGACCCGCCGCCCACCGTGTTGACCAGCACATACACCAGCGCGGGTGCGGCCATACCGGAGAGCGCGGCGATGACGGGGAGGGCCGCGGCCTTCGGGTCGCGCAGCTCCCCGGCCACCAGTTCGCGCTTGAGCTCGATACCGGCGACGAAGAAGAAGACGGCGAGCAGACCGTCGGCCGCCCAGTGCTGCACGGAGAGGTCGAGACCGAGCGCGCCCGGCCCGAAATGGAAGTCGCGTACGGCGGCGTAGGCCCCGCTGATCGGGGTGTTCGCCCAGACGAGGGCGGCGACGGCGGCGACGAGCAGCAGCACGCCGCCGACGGTCTCGGCGCGCAGCGCCTCCGCGACATAGTTCCGCTCGGGGAGCGGGAGCCGTCCGAGGAACTTGCGTGCGGGGGTGGGGGCAGGCGCGGGCATCCGGCATCCTCCGGTCGGGGGCATGGCGTATCACATGCCGACCAGACTTCCCGGCTCCCCTATGGACTTCGTGTTCATTTGTTGACGCGTTCCTCACCCTACCCGGATGCGCGGAACGGGGCGCCCGCGTGCGGATCTCCGCCGGGCGCCCCGTCCACCGGGCGCGTGTGCCGGTGCTCAGTCCTCGCTGGTCGCGCCGGGGAGCTGGGTCTGGATCAGCTCCATGACGGACGAGTCGGTGAGGGTGGTGACATCGCCGAGCTGGCGGTCCTCCGCGACGTCCCGCAGGAGGCGCCGCATGATCTTGCCGGAGCGGGTCTTCGGCAGTTCGGCCACCGGAAGGATCCGCTGGGGCTTGGCGATCGGGCCGAGCACCCCGCTGACATGGCTCCGCAACTCGGCCACCAGGCCGTCGTCCACGGAGGCGGTGCCGCGCAGGATCACAAAGGCGACGATGGCCTGACCGGTGGTCGGGTCGGCGGCGCCGACGACCGCCGCCTCGGCGACCTTGGGGTGGGAGACGAGCGCGGACTCGACCTCGGTCGTCGAGATGTTGTGGCCGGAGACCAGCATGACGTCGTCGACGCGGCCCAGCAGCCAGATGTCGCCGTCGTCGTCCTTCTTGGCGCCGTCCCCGGCGAAGTACATGCCCTCGAAGCGGGACCAGTACGTGTCGATGAACCGCTGGTCGTCGCCCCAGATGGTGCGCAGCATCGACGGCCACGGCTCGGTGAGGACGAGATAGCCGCCGCCCCCGTCGGGCACCTCGCGCGCCTCGTCGTCCACGACCGTGGCGGAGATGCCGGGCAGGGCGCGCTGCGCGGAGCCCGGTTTCGTCGCGGTCACGCCGGGGAGCGGCGAGATCATCATGGCGCCGGTCTCGGTCTGCCACCAGGTGTCCACGATCGGGGTCGTGCCCGCGCCGATGTGCTCGCGGTACCAGATCCACGCCTCAGGGTTGATCGGCTCGCCGACCGAACCCAGCACGCGCAGGGACGACAGGTCGAACTTGGCGGGGATGTCGTCGCCCCACTTCATGAACGTACGGATCGCGGTCGGCGCGGTGTAGAGGATCGTCACCCCGTACTTCTGGACGATCTCCCAGAACCGCCCCTGGTGCGGGGTGTCGGGCGTGCCCTCGTACATCACCTGTGTGGCGCCGTTGGCGAGCGGCCCGTACACGATGTACGAGTGGCCGGTCACCCAGCCGATGTCGGCCGTGCACCAGTACACGTCCGTCTCGGGCTTCAGGTCGAAGACGGCGTGGTGGGTGTAGGCCGCCTGCGTGAGATAGCCGCCCGAGGTGTGCAGGATGCCCTTCGGCTTACCCGTCGTACCGGACGTGTAGAGGATGAAGAGCGGGTGCTCCGCGCCGAACGCCTCAGGGGTGTGCTCGGTGGACTGACGGCCCACGATCTCGTGCCACCACACGTCCCGGGAGGCGTCGAACGTGGTGTCCTGTCCGGTACGGCGCACCACGAGGACGTGCTCGACCTGCGGGCACTTGGCGACGGCCTCGTCGATGGCCGGCTTGAGCGCTGACGGCTTGCCGCGGCGGTAGCCGCCGTCGGAGGTGATGACCAGCTTGGCGTCGGCGTCCTGGATCCGGGAGGCGACCGCGTCGGCGGAGAAGCCGCCGAAGACCACGGAGTGCGCGGCTCCGATCCGGGCGCAGGCCAGCATGGCGACCGCGGCCTCGGGGATCATCGGCAGATAGACGGCGACCCGGTCCCCCTTGCGGACGCCCAGCTCGGTGAGGGCGTTCGCGGCCCGCGACACCTCGTCCTTCAGCTCGGCGTAGGTCAGCGTCCGGCTGTCACCGGGCTCGCCCTCGAAGTGGATCGCCACGCGGTCGCCGTGACCGGCCTCGACATGGCGGTCGACACAGTTGTAGGCGACATTCAGCTCGCCGTCCGCGAACCACTTCGCGAACGGGGGGTTCGACCAGTCGAGTGTCTCGGTCGGCTCGGTGACCCAGGTGAGCCGCCTCGCCTGCTCGGCCCAGAAGCCAAGCCTGTCCGCCTCGGCCCGCTCGTACGCCTCCGCCGTCACATTGGCGTGCGCGGCCAGCTCGGCCGGCGGGGTGAACCGCCGCTCCTCCTTGAGCAGGTTGGAGAGGGAAGAAGTCTCGCTCATCGCCCCGTCCCCTCCTTGAGAAGATTGGCCAGGCTTTCGTTGCTCACGACATCTCCCTTTCCCAGGGCGTCCTAGCGTCCTATGTGTCCCGGGGCTAGCTCATCAGGCGGATGTCCTGGTGACAAGGGGCTTCCCCTCCGGCACCCGGTCTCCCGCCCGGTCTCCCGCCCGGTGCCCTGCCGGGCGGGAGTGGCCCGCTTCCCCCGGACGGGTGGGTGGGAAGAGGGGGGAAGGGGCCACACACTCTCACGGATGCGGTACGCGGACGGTTCAGGCGCGCGACCCCTCCCGCGCGGTGGGCGCCACCCGGTTGAAGACTTCTTCGTCCAGGGCGGCGACGGCGCCGGTCCCGACGCCGTCCGCCAGCAGATACGCCTGGGCCTCGCCGACATGGAAGTACATGCCGTGCAGCTCCAGCCGTCCCTCGGCGAGCCCACGCGCGACCGCTTCATGGGCCCGGAGATGCTCCAACTGCTGGACCACATTGGTCAGACAGAGCTGCTCGACCGCGTCGGCCGGCAGCCGCCCGGAGATTCTGGCCCAGGCGTGCTGACGGCTTCTCATCCGCGCCAGGCTGGGCTGCCCGTGGCGTAGCCAGCGCGCCAGCGGGGTCGGCAGCGGGTGGGCGGACCCGGCGTCCGGCTCGGGCGTGTTGAGCAGGGCCTGCATCGCCCCGCATCCCGAATGACCGCATACGGTGATCGACTCGACGCGCAGCACGTCCACGGCGTACTCGATCGCCGCGGCCACCGAGTCGTCCACACCGTCCGCCCCCGGTGGCGGCACCAGATTCCCCACGTTCCGTACGGTGAAGAGGTCGCCCGGACCGCTGGACGTGATCATGCTCGTGACCAGCCGGGAGTCGGCGCAGGTGAGGAAGAGCTGGGAGGGGCGCTGGCCCTCGCGCGCCAGCCGGGCCAGCTCGCCGCGCACCAGTGGGGCCGTGTCGCGCTGGAAGGAGCCGAGCCCGCTGGCCAGTTGGCGCCCGCCCGGCGACCGGACCGTACCGCCGTCTCCAGGGCCCGCGCCCGGCACGGTGGCCGCGGCATCCGGCCGGGGGGCGGCCGGTGCGACGTGGTGGTGGTTGCGCCAGGGGGCCCAGGGGCGGCAGCGCGCATGCGGCTCGTCGGAGGGCGGTTCCGCGATGCTGCCGCCGGTCCGGCCGGTGAACTGCGCCGTACCGCCCTGGGCGATGTGCGCGGTCCGCCAGTCGTGCAGGGCCTCGTACGCCGCGTGGTCCATGAAGGATCCGTCCAGCTCCACCACGCACCGGGCCTCCTGCGGGATCTGATGCAGTATCCGGCTGAGTCTCGGCACGGCGAGGAAGGTCAACTGGCCCCGGGCACGTACGCGGTGGACGCCGTCCCGCTCCTCCACGGTGATCCGTGTCCTCGTCAGCCGGTGCAGCGCGACCGCCACGGCCACCGCGATGCCGATCACGACGCCTTCCAGGACGCCGGTGAACACCACGGCGGTGAGCGTCACCGCGTACACCAGCAGTTCGCGGTTGCGTCGGACGCTGCGCAGGTGCGTGATGTTCACCATCTGGACCCCGACGACCATCACCAGCGCCGCCAGGGCCGCCAGCGGGATCAGATCGAGCACCGGTACGAGCAGCAGGGCCGCCACCGTGATCCACAGGCCGTGCAGCATCGTCGAGTTCCGGCTCACACTGCCGGCGGCGACATTGGCGGCGCTGCGCACGGCGACCCCGGTGACGGGGAGCCCGCCGAGCGCGCCGGAGACCACGTTCCCCGCGCCCTGTCCGGCCAGCTCCCGGTCGAGCCGGGCGCGCGGGATCCGGACGCCCGGTGTCTTACGCGCGGCCACCAGTTTGTCCACGGCGACCGCGGACAGGAGCGATTCGACGCTGCCGACCAGAGTGATCGTGAGGACGGCGGCGAGCAGTCCGAGCACCGGCCCCTCGGGCAGCTCGGGCATGGCGTGGCTGCTCCAGGACGGCAGGTCGACCCGCTCCAGGCGCAGCCCGACGAGAGCCGCCGCCGTCGTGGAGAGGGCCACCGCGGCGAGAGCGGCCGGGATCTTCCGTAGGGCCCGGCCCGCGCGCCCTGGGGCTCGCGGCCAGAGGAGCAGCACCGCGATGGTCAGGGCGCTCACGGAGAGGGCGCCCGGGTGCGGATGGGCCAACTGGGCAGGCAGGCCGCGCACATTGGCGACGGCGGAGCTCTGCGGCGAACCGCCGAGCACGATGTGGAGCTGGGCCAGGGCGATCGTGACGCCGATGCCCGCGAGCATGCCGTGCACGATCGCCGGGCTGACGGCGAGCGCGGAGCGGGCCACCCGCAGCGCCGCGAGGCCGAGTTGGGCGAGGCCGGCGCAGACGGTGATGGCGCAGGTGGTGCGCCAGCCGTATCGCTGGATCAGGTCGGCCGTGACGACGGTGAGTCCGGCCGCGGGCCCGCTGACCTGGAGCGGGGCGCCGCCCAGCCGTCCGACGACCAGGCCGCCGACCGCGGCGGCCACCAGGCCCGCCTGAAGGGGTGCGCCGGTGGCGAGCGCGATGCCCAACGACAGCGGCAGCGCGATCAGGAAGACGGCGATGGAGGCGGAGAGATCGGCCCCCGCGATCCGGAACCCGCGGCCGCCCGGCGGCGTGGGGCGGGCCGGTCGGTCGGTGTGCGTGGAAACGCCGGCAGTCATATGTCCCGTCCCCTCCAGGCGGCTGGCGGATGCCTCAACTCAACTCTTGGTAAACGGATCGTAATGGAGGGTAAAGATTAAGGCATGACATTTCGGGCAAATGGTCTAGTCATTCACCCAGAGTGATGATTAGTCATTTTGTACGGCTTGTCGTTTCTTCTTCTAATCAGTCTCAGTGCGAGGTTGTCGGCGCTCGACGCCGCGCCGGCAGTCGCCGCTCGGCACTTCGGTACTGAATCTGAAGGAAGAGGTGGGCGGATGCTGGCCGCCACAAAACGAATCTCCTTCGGCGCTGCTGTCATGGCGCTCGCCGTCGGCCTCGCCGGATGCTCCGGTGCTCAGGGCGCCAAGGAGGAAACGTCGAAGGGCTCCCAGGCGGCGAAGCAGGCGCACGGGGCGCCCGGCGCCGTACGGCTCATCGGTGACGGTTCGACCGCGTTCACCGGGGCTCAGCCGCAACTCGGCAAGCCGCAGCGGCTGAAGCCCGGACAGCAGCCCCCGCAGTTCGTGGTGTTCTCCTGGGACGGCGCCGGCGAGGACAGCCAACAGCTCTTCTCGTACTTCCGGGAGGTGTCCAAGAAGTACGGCGCGAAGATGACGTACTTCCTGAGCGGCGTCTACCTGCTCCCCGAGGAGAAGGCCAAGCAGTACGACCCGCCGCAGCACACGATCGGCACCTCCGACATCGGCTTCAACGACACCAAGGGGATCAAGGACACCTTGCGGGAGGTGCGGGCCGCCTGGCGCGAGGGCAACGAGATCGGCACCCACTTCAACGGACACTTCTGCGGCAAGAACGGCGGCGTCGGCACCTGGTCCGTCGACGAGTGGAAGAGTGAGATCAACCAGGCCAAGTCGTTCGTGAAGGGCTGGAAGACCAACTCGGGCCTCCAGGACGAGGCTCCGCTGCCCTTCGACTACGACAAGGAGCTGATCGGCGCCCGTACCCCGTGCCTGGAGGGGCAGAAGAACGCGATGCGCGCGGGCAAGGCGATGGGCTTCCGCTACGACTCCAGCGGCATCGGCAACCAGGTCTGGCCGAAGAAGAAGGAGGGGCTGTGGGACATCCCGCTCCAGCTCGTCCCGGTGCCGGGCCGCGAATTCGAGACGCTCTCGATGGACTACAACTTCATGTACAACCAGTCGGGGGAGTCGAGCGGCGACGAGTCGCAGCACACGTACTGGGGCAACCAGATGCGTGACGGCCTGCTCCAGGCGTTCGACCGCGCCCACAAGGGCAACCGCGCCCCGCTGATCATCGGCAACCACTTCGAGTCCTGGAACGGCGGCACGTACATGCGCGCCATCGAGGAGACCATCGAGACGGTCTGCCCCCAGAAGGACGTGCAGTGCGTGACCTTCCGCCAGCTTGTGGACTGGCTGGACGCGCAGGACCCGGCGACCCTGGAGAAGCTGCGGGGCCTCGGCGTGGGCGAGGCCCCCAAGGGCGGCTGGGATGCCTACACGAGGGCCACGCCCCCGCTGAACTCCGCCTCCCCGGCCACCTCGGCCTCCCCGGCGGTGGCCGCGAAGCACTGAGCGGCCCTGTGGACCCCGGGACGGCCGTCCTGACTTCCGTCAGGACGGCTGGGGCAGGGCGAGCGCTTCGCTGAGTACGAAGGCGGGGTCGACCTGAGACGCGAGGTCGACGCCCGTCTTCGCGTTGCCCCAGCTCTCGGCGTTCCTGAGGTGGAAATGGACCATCTGCCGTGTGTAGCGCTCCCAGTCGCGCAGCTCGTACGAATCCTCCGCCGTGTCCTGCAGTGTCTGGAGGGCGCAGCGGTTGTCCGCCTCCAGCAACTCGAACCGGGAGGGCCGGCCCTTCTCCATCGCCCGCACCCACTCGGAGTGGCCGACCGTGACGAGCAGGTCCTCGCCCACCTCGTCGCGGAGGAACTCCACGTCGTCCCGGCCCTGGACCTTGTTGCCGACGACCTTCAGCGAGACGCCGAAGTCCCGCGCGTACTCCTTGTACTGGCGGTACACCGACACACCCTTGCGGGTCGGCTCGACCACCAGGAACGTCATGTCGAACCGGGTGAACATCCCGGAGGCGAACGAGTCGGAACCGGCCGTCATGTCGACGACCACGTACTCGTGGGGCCCGTCGACGAGATGGTTCAGGCACAGCTCGACCGCGCCGACCTTCGAGTGGTAGCAGGCCACCCCGAGGTCGGATTCCGAGAACGGGCCGGTGGCCATCAGCCGGATCTCGCCGTCGTCGAGAGCCACGGGGCGGGCGCACGCGTCGTACACCGGGTTGTTCTCGCAGACCCGCAGCAGCCGCGATCCCTCGCCCGGCGGTGTCGTCTTGATCATCGCGTCCACCGAGGGGATCCGCGGGTTGGTGCCCCGCAGATACTCCTTGATCAGTGGGAGATGCGCCCCCATCGCGGGCAGCGTCGCGGCTGTTGTCTCGTCGAGGCCGAGCGCGGCCCCGAGGTGCTGGTTGATATCGGCGTCCACCGCGACGACGGGGGCCTCATTGGCGGTCAGGTGGCGGATGAAGAGCGAGGACAGCGTCGTCTTGCCGCTGCCGCCCTTCCCCACGAAAGCGATCTTCATGTTCACGTAGGGTAGCGGCAATCTCGCTCCTGGTGAGGGGTCCGTGTCGGGAAGACCACTCCAAGGTGGGACGCGGGCGCGGGGCGCGTAGCCTCGCTACTTATGAGTACGACAGCCTCTGACGCCTCCTCCGCGCCACGGCCGGAGGACCCCCTGGCCACACTGGCCGCCCTGCCGGGCGTTCCCGGCGCGGTGGAATCCGTACGCAAGGCCGTCGACCGGGTCTACGGGCACCGTGTGATGCGGCGCCGCGGCAACGCGGTCACGGCCGAGGCGGCCCTGCGGGCGGCGCGGGGGTCCGCCGCGCTGTCCGGGGCGGACTGGGCGCTCGAAGAAGTGCGCCGGCGCAGTGACTTCGGCTCCGACGCCGAGGCCCGTACGGTCGGCGCCGCCCTGCGGCTGAACGCCGAGGCCGGCCAACTGCTCTCCGTCTGGTCGCAGTCGCCGCTCCGGGTGCTGGCCCGGCTGCACCTGGTGGCGGCCGGTGGCGCCGGGGTGTCCGACCGCACCGTGGGACGGCCCCGGCTGGCGGGTGAACCGGTCGTGGAGGCGCCCGGCTCCGGCGCTACGGCCCTGGGCGCCGGAGCGTCTTCGTCCGGAGCGTCTTCGTCCGGAGCGCCGTCGTCCGGAGCGCCGTCGGCCGGAGCGCCGTCGGTCGAGGAGGCGCCTGTCCAGGTGCCGCTGGCCGGGACGCCGCTGCCGGACGCCGACGAGGTGGCCGCACGGCTGGACGGACTGGCTCGGCTGGTGATCGCGACCAGCGCGGCGCCCGCGCTGGTGACCGCGGCGGTGGTGCACGGCGAACTGCTGGCGCTGCGCCCGTTCGGCTCGTACAACGGCCTGGTGGCGCGGGCGGCCGAGCGCGTCGTGCTGATCGGCAGCGGGCTCGACCCCAAGGCGATCTGTCCTGCGGAGGTCGGCCACGCGGAGCTGGGGCGCGCCGCGTACGCGGCTGCCTTCGACGGCTATCTGTCCGGAACCCCGGAGGGCATGGCGGCGTGGATCACGCACTGCGGTCGCGCGGTCGAGCTGGGGGTACGGGAGTCGACGGCCGTCTGCGAGGCGCTCCAGCGGGGCGCGGCCTGAGGCCGGTCCCGGACGAAGTTGCGGCGGTGCCGTAGGGGCACCGCCGCTGGCACGTCCGCCGAGTTACCAAGCGTCCTCGTAATGTTGCCCATCAGGTCGGGTGCTTTGCCCGTGACCTGGTGCGGCTGGCCCGTAATCGACGGGTCGACGTCGCGTGGGTGCTCGGTTTCCATGCTCGGTCCGTGGGGCCTGGTGCGTAAAAAGGTGATCCTCTCGGATGTCCTTGGTCTCGCGGGCCGTTGAGTCCTTTCTACTCCTGTCCGCCAGGATGCGGAACCCCAGGCCCCACTTCTTTACTTTTAGGTTCAAACACGGGCAAAGGGAGTGGACTGCCTGCGGCGGCTGGCGTACCAGACCAGTCCGGCCGTCGCCGCCGCCGCGCCCACCGCTGCCGCCGCGACCAGCGCGGGGCGGGGAGGCATCGAGAACGCGGGCAGCCGCTGCTTCAGCCGGACGGGCCGGTTGAAGACGAGAACCGGCCATTCGCGACCCGCCGCCTCGCGCCGCAGCGCCCGGTCCGGGTTGACGGCGAAGGGGTGGCCGACCGACTCGAGCATCGGCACATCGGTGATGGAATCGCTGTACGCGTAACAGCGGGCCAGGTCGTACCCCTCGGACGCGGCCAGCGCCTTGACCGCCTCCGCCTTGGTCGGCCCGTACGCGTAGTACTCCACCTCGCCGGTGAAGCATCCGTCGGCGCCGACGACCATCCGGGTGGCCACGACCCGGTCGGCGCCCAGCAGTTCGCCGATGGGCTCGACGACCTCCGCGCCCGAGGTGGAGACGATCACCACGTCGCGTCCGGCGGTGTGATGCTCCTCGATGAGGGACGCCGCCTCGTCGTAGATGATCGGGTCGATCAGATCGTGCAGGGTCTCCGCGACGATCTCCTTGACCTGCTGGACGTTCCAGCCTTTGCAGAGCGCGGAAAGGTACTCCCGCATCCGCTCCATCTGGTCGTGATCCGCGCCCCCGGCGAGGAAGACAAACTGTGCGTACGCGGTGCGCAGCACGGCGCGGCGGTTGATCAGGCCGCCTTGGTAGAAGGACTTGCTGAAGGTCAACGTCGAGGACTTCGCAATGACCGTCTTGTCCAGGTCAAAGAAGGCTGCTGTGCGCGGCAAGGAGTGGTTTTCCACGAGGTCGAGCATATGCGCCCACCATTCGGCGTAAGGTGCGGCGCGTGGGTTTGCCTGAGAAGGCTCTCGGGTACACCATGGAAGTCACGGATCGTTCGCGACCGTGCTAACCCGGTCCGGCTCCTCCCCCCCCGAGTCGGCCGTGGGGACGACCCCCGCTCTCCCCCCCGGCGGGGGTCGTCGCATGTCCGGACGCGTTTTTGGCCCTCGTGCCACGGCGTCCCCCTCTCTTTGATCTCTACGCGCGGCGATCTCGCCATCAGCATGCCCGTCACCGTGCGTAGTCGATGCACTCCGCTCCGGAAGTCACCGGTATGAGCTACCGGGATATTCACAACTGGTGAGTTGTCCACAGTTTTCCAGCAAGATCCACACGATTTCTTGTTGTCCTGCACGGTGATTCCGACCGCGAACTTCGCGGAAGCCGGAATCAGGGATACCGGATCAGTGCGAGATCGCGGAGAGAAGCGCTCGCGGATACCGGATCACGTCAGAGATAGGGGGCGGAGATCGTGGCTGGATCCATGACATCCGATCGCTCGCACGGGCCGGGCGGGCACCGGGCCGGACCGCTGATCCTCACCGAGGACGTGGAGTTGCTCGACGACCTGCTGCGCCTGTGCGCGGCGGCCGGCGCCGAGCCGGAGGTGCACCACGCGGTGCCGGAGCGGAAGGGCTCCTGGGAGGACGCGCCGATGGTCCTCGTCGGGGACGACGCGGCGGCCCGCTGCCGGGGCGCCACGCGCAGGCGCGGAGTGATGCTCGTCGGGAAGGACCAGGACGACCCGGGCGTATGGCGGCGGGCGGTGGAGATCGGCGCCGACTGCGTACTGCGGCTGCCCGACGCGGAGAGTTGGCTGGTCGACCGCATCGCGGACGCCGTCGAGGGCGTGGGCCGTCCCGCGCTGACCGTGGGAGTGATCGGCGGCCGGGGCGGCGCCGGGGCCTCGACTCTCGCCTGCGCCCTGGCCGTTACGGCGGCGCGCGCCGGCCGGCGCACGATGCTCGTCGACGGCGATCCGCTCGGCGGGGGGCTCGATGTGCTGCTCGGCGGCGAACAGGCCGAGGGCCGGAGGTGGCCGGATTTCGCGGCTTCCAAAGGGAGGGTGGCGGGCGGCGCCCTGGAGGAGTCGCTGCCGTTCCTGCATGAGCTGCGGGTGCTCAGTTGGGATCGTGGGGATTCCGTGGTGGTCCGGCCGGAGGCCATGAGATCGGTGCTCGCGGCCGCCCGCAGGCGTGGCGGTGTGGTCGTCGTGGACCTTCCGCGCCGCGTGGACGAGGCCATGGCCGAGGCGCTCGCCCAGGTGGACCTGGGGCTGCTGGTGGTCCCGGCCGAGCTGCGGGCCGTCGCGGCGGCCGGACGGGTGGCCTCGACGGTGGGCATGGTCCTTCACGATCTGCGCGCGGTGGTCCGCGGCCCGTACGCCGCCGGTCTCGACGAGCAGTGGATCGCCGACGCGCTCCGCCTCCCACTGGTGGGCGAACTTCCTCTGGAACCAGGACTGTCGGAGGCCCAGGAGAGCGGAGCGCCGCCGGGATCCCGGGTGCGCGGCCCGCTCGCGGCCTTCTGCGCGGCTTTCTGGGACCAGGCCCTCGCCGGGGACGGGAGCGTGACGGCATGACGGTCACGACGCCTCTGACGTCCAGGCCCGCCTCCACGGCCGGCGGACTGCTGGACGCCGTACGGCAGCGGCTCGCGGAGAGCGGGGCCGAGCCGACACCGGCCAGGGTGGCCGCCGCCCTGCGGGCGCAGGGGCGGCTGCTGGGCGACTCGGAAGTGCTCGGAGCCGCCGAGGAGTTACGGTGCGAGCTGGTGGGCACGGGTCCGCTGGAGCCGCTGCTCGCCGACCCGTCCGTGACAGATGTGCTGGTCTCCGCACCGGACCGGGTCTGGGTGGACCGGGGAGGGGGTCTCGAACGCACGGCGGTGTCGTTCGCGGACGCGGCTTCCGTACGGAGGCTCGCGCAGCGGCTCGCCGCCGCGGCCGGCCGCAGACTCGACGATGCCAGGCCCTGGGTCGACGCACGGCTGCCCGGCGGGACACGGATGCACGCGGTGCTGCCACCGGTCGCCGTCGGCTCGACCTGTCTGTCGCTGCGGGTGGTGCGCCCCAAGGCGTTCTCGCTCGCGGAGCTGACCGCGGCAGGGACGGTCCCGCCGGGCGGCGAGCGGCTGCTCCGCGCGCTGATGGACGCCCGGCTCTCGTTCCTGATCAGTGGCGGTACGGGCACGGGGAAGACGACGCTCCTGTCCACCCTGCTCGGCCTGGTCGGGCCGCGCGAGCGGATCGTACTGGCCGAGGACTCCGCGGAGTTGAGGCCCGACCATCCGCATGTGGTGCGGCTGGAGGGCCGCCCGGCGAACCAGGAGGGCGCCGGCCTGGTGACCCTGCGGGATCTGGTCCGGCAGGCGCTGCGGATGCGGCCGGACCGGCTGGTCGTCGGTGAGGTCCGCGGCCCCGAGGTCACGGAATTGCTGGCCGCGCTGAACACGGGACATGAGGGCGGCGGCACGGTGCACGCCAATACGGCGGCGGACGTGCCCGCGCGACTGGAAGCCCTCGGGACGGCGGCGGGGCTGGACCGGACCGCGCTGCACAGCCAGTTGGCGGCGGCGCTGTCCGTCGTGATCCATCTCGTACGGGACCGTGACGGGCGCCGGAGACTCGCCGAGGTGCATGTGCTGGAGCGGGACGGTTCCGGGCTCGTGGTGCCGGTGCCCGCGCTGCGCTGGGGCGTTGACGCCTTCGCGTACGAGCGGGGCTGGCCGCGGCTGCGGACGCTGCTCGGGGGTGCGCTGTGACGGCGTCCATGAGAGCGGTGTCCATGACGGCCGTCGCGTGTACGGCGGTGCCGTGCGCGGTGGCCGCCGTAAGGCTGGCGGTCCGCCAGGAGAAGGGGCTGCGCCGGGCCGGGCTGCTGCTGGCGCCCGACGGCACGCCCCGGGGGCCGGCGCCCGGGGAGCCACCGTGGGAGCGCCTGCTGCCGAGGGCCCGTGAGCGGGTGCGTGGGCTGCCCCGGGAGTGGCTGTGCGTGCCTCCCGCGGCGCTGCTCGCCCTGCTGGGCGAGTCGGTGCTGCCGCTGCTCGGAGGCGCGCTGGCGGTGCCGCTGGTGAGGCGACGGCTGCGGGCCGTAGAGCAGCGCAAGGAGCGGGAGCGGCGGGCCGACGGGATCCTGGTGCTCTGCGGTGCGGCCGCCGGCGAGCTGCGGGCGGGTCTCCAGCCCGTACAGGCCCTGCTGAGCGCGGCGGCCTTCACCGGCGGGCTGGGTGACGCCGAGCCCGCCGTACTGGCCGCCGCGCGCTTCGGCGGTGATGTGCCGGACGCGTTGCGGCGGGCGGCGCGCGAGCCGGGGGCCGAGGGCCTGGTGGGGCTCGCGGCGTGCTGGCGGGTGGCCGTGGACGGCGGTGCGGGACTGGCCGCCGGGCTGGACCGGCTGGAGGCGGCCCTCCGGGCGGAGAGGGACCAGCGGGAGGGGCTGCGCGCGCAGTTGGCGGGCGCCTGTTCGACGGTTGTGGTGCTCGCGCTGCTGCCGGTCGTGGGGCTGGCGATGGGCTGGGCGCTGGGCGCTGACCCCCTGCGTGTGCTGCTGCACACCCCGGCCGGTCTGGGGTGTCTGGCGGTGGGCGGCCTGCTGGAGGCGGTGGGGCTGTGGTGGGCGGCTCGGATCGTACGGACCGGGGAGGCGCCATGAGCGCCGCCTTCGTCCACGGGCTGTGGACGGCCGTCGCGGTGCCGGCCGCCGTCGGGTGCCTGGCTTTCGCCGTAGCGGCCGGGCGGCGTGAACGGCGGGTGCGCGGGCGGCTGGCGGTGCTCCAGGGCACCGGGCACGGACCGCGGCCTGTCCGGGCGCGTCCGTGGCGGACGGAACGGGCCGGGCGCTGGGGACCGCCGATCGGCGTGGTGATCATCGGCTGGGCCCTGATCGGTGGGGCGACGGGAGTGGCGGTCGGGCTGGCCGGGGCGTACGGGGTCCGGAGATGGCTGCGTACCCACCGGCCGGACGACCGGTCCCTGGCCGACGCGACGGCGGGACAGCTTCCGCTCGCGGCCGACCTGCTGGCCGCCTGCGTCGCGGCCGGGGCCGGTCCGCGCGAGGCCGCCGAGGCCGTCGGGGAGTCGCTGGGCGGTCCCGTCGGGGACCGGCTGGCGCGTACGGCGGCCGAGATCCGGCTCGGCGGTGAACCGGCCGAGGCGTGGGGGAGGTTCGGCGCGATACCGGGCGCCGCCGGGCTGGCCCGCTGTCTGGAGCGGGCGGGCGCCACCGGAGCACCGGCGGCGGAGCCGGTGTCCCGGCTGGCCGACGGCTTCCGGGCGGCCCGCTCCCGGGACGCGGTGGCCCGGGCCCAGCGTGCCCAGGTGCTGATCACCGCGCCGGTGGGGCTGTGCTTCCTGCCCGCCTTCCTGGCGGTGGGGGTGGCCCCGGTGGTCATCGGCCTGGCGAGCGGGCTGCTGAGCGGCAACTGATCTTTTCCGTCAACGAATTCCGACAATGCGTCACGGGGAACACGGGGAGAGTCATATGTGGACACGATGGACACGGCGAGCGGACAGGCTGCGCCGGACCTGGCTGCGGCGGGCACGGGCCGACACGGGGATGACGACGTCCGAGTACGCGGTGGGGACGATCGCCGCCTGCGCCTTCGCGGCGGTGCTCTACCGGGTGGTCACGAGCGGGGCCGTCTCGGGCACGCTGCAGGGGCTGATCGGCCGGGCGCTCGATGCGCAGTTCTGAACCGGTCCGTACGGAGCGGGGCCCGGTGACGGCGGACCGGGGCTCGGTGACGGCGGAGGCGGCCGTGGCGGTGCCCGCGCTGGTGGTCTTCGCCTTGTCGCTGGTCTGGGGGCTGACGGCGGCCGCCGCGCAGATCCAGTGCGTGGACGCCGCCAGAGCGGGGGTGCGGGCGGCGGCCAGGTCCGAGCCCCGGGCCGTGGCGCTGGCCGCCGCCCGGTCGGCCGCCCCGAAGGGCGCCCGGGTCACCCTGGGCCGTACGGGCGATCTGTGGCGGGTCCGGGTGGAGGCACCGACGCCAGGACCCGGCGCGCTGGCTCTGACGCTCACCTCCGAGGCCGTCGCGTCGGCGGAGGATGCCCAGGACGGGCCTGGAGGGGCCCCAGGGGGCCCGGGACCGGTGGAGGTGACTCCATGAGCCGGGACCGTGGTGCGGCGACGGTGTGGGCGGCCATGGCGGCGACCACGATGTGCGTGGTCTTCGCGGCGGTGCTCGCCCTGGGCCAGGCGGTCGTCGCGAGCCACCGTGCCGGGGCCGCCGCCGACCTGGCGGCTCTCGCCGCGGCCGACCGCGCGCCGAGCGGTCCGGCCGTCGCCTGCCGCCGGGCGGCCGACGTGGCGGCGGCGCAGGGCGCGCGGGTGGTGCGGTGCGTGCTGAGCGGGGAGATCGCGGAGGTGACGGCCGTGGCGCGCCTCGGTCCGTACGCGCCCACGGTCAGGGCGCGGGCCGGTCCGCCCCGATCGGCGTACCCGCCGGACCCGCTGCCTCCACCGGATCCGCCGTACCCGGATCCGCCGGGTCCGGCTGATCCGCCGGCGCCGCCCTGAGGAGTTCGGTCAGCAGCCGTACGGCGCCCCGTTTGTGCAGCGGGTCGTTGCCGTTGCCGCATTTGGGCGACTGGATGCAGGACGGGCAGCCCGCCTCGCACTCGCACGAGGCGATGGCCTCACGCGTGGCGGTGAGCCACGCGTGGGCCGTGCGGAAGGCGCGCTCCGCGAATCCCGCGCCGCCGGGATGGCCGTCGTACACGAAGACGGTCGGCAGCAGGGTGTCCGGGTGCAGCGGTACGGAGACACCGCCGATGTCACGGCGGTCACAGGTCGCGAAGAGCGGCAGCATGCCGATGGAGGCGTGTTCGGCGGCGTGCAGCGCGCCGCCGAGCTGCTCGGGGTTGATCCGGGCCGCGTCGAGCTGGTCCTCGGTGACCGTCCACCACACGGCCCGGGTGCGCAGGGTCCGTGGTGGCAGATCGAGCTTGCTCTCGCCGAGCACTTCGCCGGTGATGAGCCGGCGGCGCAGGAAGGAGACGACCTGGTTGGTGACTTCGACGGAGCCGTAGCACAGGCGTCCGGTGCCCCAGGGGATCTCGGTGTCGGTTTCGAGGACGGAGATGGCGGTGGTGTCGCGGGCGGTGGTGGAGTACGGCGGGTTGGCCTCCTCGACCAGGGCGACCGACTCCGACAGGTCGAGCTGTTTCACCAGGTAGGTGCGGCCCTGGTGGAGGTGGACGGCGCCGTCGTGGACAGCGGTGTGGCTGGCCGCCTCGTCGACGGTGCCGAGCAGCCGCCCGGTCGAGCCTTCGACGATCTGGACGGGACGGCCGCCCTCGCCCCGGATGTCGGCGAGATCGGCGGCCCGCTCGCGGCGGGTCCAGTACCAGCCGGAGGCGCGGCGGCGCAGCAGCCCCGCGGACTCCAGTTGCGGCAGCAGGGCGGGCGCGGCCGGGCCGAAGAGCGTCAGGTCCTCCTCGGTGAGGGGGAGTTCGGCGGCGGCGGCGCAGAGATGGGGGGCGAGGACGTACGGATTGTCCGGATCGAGGACGGTGGACTCCACCGGCTGCTGGAACAGCGCCTCGGGGTGGTGGACCAGGAAGGTGTCCAGCGGGTCGTCCCGGGCGACGAGAACGGCCAGCGCGCCCTGTCCCGACCTGCCCGCCCGGCCCGCCTGCTGCCAGAGCGAGGCCCGGGTGCCCGGGTAGCCGGAGATCACGACGGCGTCCAGGCCGGAGACGTCGATGCCCAGCTCCAGGGCGGTGGTGGCGGCGAGGCCGAGGAGCTCGCCGGAGTGCAGGGCGTTCTCCAGCGCGCGGCGCTCCTCAGGGAGGTAGCCGCCCCGGTAGGCGGCGACCCGGCGGGTCAGTGAGCGGTCCACCTCGGCGAGGCGTTCCTGGGCGATGACGGAGATCAGTTCGGCGCCGCGCCGGGAGCGTACGAAGGCGACCGTGCGGACGCCCTGGAGGGTCAGATCGGTGAGGAGGTCGGCGGTCTCGGCGGTGGCGGTACGGCGTACGGGCGCGCCCCGCTCGCCGTGGAGCTCCGTGAGCGGGGGCTCCCACAGGGCGAAGACCATTTCGCCCCGGGGTGAGGCGTCGTCGGCGACCTCGTGCACGGGCAGACCGGTGAGCCGGCCCGCGGCCTGGGCGGGCTCGGCGGCGGTGGCCGAGGCGAGCAGGAAGACCGGGTTCGCGCCGTAGCGGGCGCAGACGCGGCGCAGTCGGCGCAGCACTTGGGCCACGTGGGAGCCGAAGACGCCGCGGTAGGTGTGGCACTCGTCGATGACGACATAGCGCAGCGAGCGCAGGAAGGAGGCCCAGCGGGGGTGGGACGGGAGGATGCCCCGGTGCAGCATGTCCGGATTGGTCAGCACGTAGTTCGCGTACTGCCGGACCCATTCGCGCTCCTCCACCGGGGTGTCGCCGTCGTAGACGGCGGGGCGCACGCTGTTGCCGAGCGGGGCCGCGAGGGCCTTCACGGCGCGCCTCTGGTCGGCGGCGAGGGCCTTCGTCGGGGCGAGGTAGAGCGCCGTGGTGCCCCGGCCGTTGGGCGCCTCGGAGCCGTCGAGGAGCGTGGTCAGCACGGGGGCGAGGTAGGCGAGCGACTTGCCGGAGGCCGTTCCGGTGGCGATCACGACGGACTCGCCGTCCAGGGCGTGCTCGGCGGCCTGGGCCTGGTGCGTCCACGGATGGTCGATGCCCGCCTGCTGAATGGCGTTGATCACTTCCCCGCGGATGCGATCGGGCCAGACGGCATGACGCCCCTCACGTGGGGGCAGGTGCTCCGTATGGGTGATGCGCGCAGCACGGCCCGCCCCTGCGGCGAGCCGGTCGAGGACCATACCGGGAGAGGGGCGTTCGCCCCCGCTCTGCGGGGGTCCACTGGGGCGATGTTTCCTGGCCATCGGCACCGAGTGTGTCACTGGCATGACGGACAATGGGCCCAAGGCGTCGTGCATGACTGCCGGTAAGTGATTGAATGCCATCGCGGCTGGCGATACGTCCCCTGGCTCCGTCGGGGAGACCCGAGGGGCGACCGCTCGATAGCAAGGTGCTGGAGGATCCGTGGACCTGTCCCTGTCGACTCGCAATGTGTCCGGCCCTGGTGGCGACCGTACGGTCGTCGAGGTCGGTGGCGAGATTGATGTGTATACCGCGCCCAAGCTGCGCGAGCAGTTGGTCGAGTTGGTGAACGACGGCAGCTACCACCTGGTTGTCGACATGGAGGGCGTGGACTTCCTGGACTCGACCGGTCTCGGCGTGCTCGTGGGCGGACTGAAGCGTGTGCGTGCCCATGAGGGCTCGCTGCGCCTGGTCTGCAACCAGGAGCGCATTCTCAAGATCTTCCGGATCACCGGTCTGACCAAGGTGTTCCCCATCCACACCACGGTCGACGAGGCCGTGGCGGCCACCGACTGAGGTCGGACGCCGCTTTCCGGAGGAGTGGGCAGAGGCACCGGGCGTCGCGCCCGGATGCCCGCGCCCGTGAGTTTGCACGCCCGTACGTTCGAGGGGGATCGCATGGCCACCGTTGAACTCCGCTTCAGCGCCCAGCCCGAACATGTCAGAACGGCCCGTCTGGTGGCGGCTGCCGTGGCTCGCCGGGCAGGCGTCGACGAAGCTGTGTTGGACGAGGTCAGACTCGCGGTCGGTGAGGCATGCAGCCGTGCGGTCGGGCTGCACCGCAGTCATGGCATCACCGATCCGGTGCGCGTCGTGCTCACCGAGGAGGAGAAGGTTTTCTCCATCGAGGTCGGCGACGGGGTGTCCGGTACGGGCAGCGCCGGTGCCGGGGCCTCGGAGGCGGGCGAGGGCGCGTCCTCGGGCGACTACGAGGGTGATGCCGAGGGCGAGGACGAGATGGGCCTCGCGGTCATCAGCGGCCTCGTCGACGACGTCGAGGTAACTTCGGGCGACGACGGCGGCGTCATCCGGATGAGCTGGCCCACGACACCACCTGTCGCGACGTCCTGATCATTCTGTCGGCCGACCCCTTCCGGCCGTCCCGAGAAAGGCCCTGCTGAGCAGGGCCTTTCTTATTTCCACCCGGCTTCGTAAACGCTTTTATCCCATTACTCGTTTCCCGGGTGATTCCTTATGTCAAGGTCAATTACGCTGTGGCGCGCTCTGTTTTGATCAGGTTCCGCTCCCTACAATCCGTCCATCTTGAACGCTGAGCGTCAAGGAGGACGAATGGCGGGACACTTCCAACCACAACTGTCCGAGCACCCCACTTCTCTCGCGGCCGCGATACTCACGGACGGCAATCGGCTGATCGTGATCGTCATCGCGGTCGTCGCGCTGGCCGCACTGTTCGTCGCCCAGTTGCTGGTGCGTCAGGTCCTGGCGGCCGGTGAGGGCACCGATTCCATGAAGGAGATCGCGGCCGCTGTACAGGAAGGCGCGAATGCCTATCTGGCCAGGCAGTTGCGCACCCTCGGCGTTTTCGCCGCGGTGGTTTTCTTTCTGCTCCTGGTGCTGCCGGCCGACAACTGGTCGCAGCGTGCGGGACGTTCGCTGTTCTTCCTGGTGGGTGCGGGATTCTCGGCGGCCACCGGTTACATCGGCATGCGTCTCGCCGTACGCAGCAATGTGCGGGTGGCGGCCGCGGCGCGTGAGGCGACTCCGGCGGAGGGTGAACCGGAAAAGGATCTGACGGCCGTCTCGCACAAAGCCATGAAGATCGCATTCCGCACCGGCGGCGTGGTCGGCATGTTCACGGTGGGGCTCGGGCTGCTCGGCGCCTCCTGCGTGGTCCTCGTCTACGCGGCCGACGCCCCCAAGGTCCTGGAGGGCTTCGGCCTCGGCGCCGCGCTGATCGCCATGTTCATGAGGGTCGGCGGCGGCATCTTCACCAAGGCCGCCGATGTCGGCGCCGACCTGGTCGGCAAGGTCGAGAAGGGCATCCCCGAGGACGATCCGCGCAACGCCGCCACCATCGCCGACAACGTGGGCGACAACGTCGGCGACTGCGCGGGCATGGCCGCCGACCTCTTCGAGTCGTACGCCGTGACGCTCGTCGCCGCGCTGATCCTCGGCAAGGCGGCCTTCGGGGACTTCGGCCTCGCCTTCCCGCTGATCGTCCCCGCGATCGGCGTGGTGACCGCGATGATCGGCATCTTCGCGGTCGCCCCGCGCCGTGCCGACCGCAGCGGCATGAGCGCCATCAACCGCGGCTTCTTCATCTCCGCGGTGATCTCGCTCGCCCTCGTGGCCGTGGCGGTCTTCGTCTACCTGCCGTCCTCGTACGCGGAGCTGGACGGTGTCACCGACCGGTCGATCCTCACGCACGGCGGCGACCCGAGGGTCCTGGCCCTGGTCGCGGTCGCCATCGGGATCGTCCTCGCGGCCCTGATCCAGCAGCTCACCGGCTACTTCACCGAGACCACCCGGCGCCCGGTCAAGGACATCGGCAAGTCCGCCCTGACCGGCCCCGCCACGGTCGTGCTCGCGGGCATCGCCATCGGCCTGGAGTCCGCCGTCTACACGGCGCTGCTGATCGGTCTCGCGGTGTACGGGGCGTTCCTGCTCGGCGGTACGTCGATCATGCTCGCCCTCTTCGCGGTGGCCCTGGCCGGCACCGGGCTGCTCACCACCGTCGGCGTCATCGTCGCCATGGACACCTTCGGGCCGGTCTCCGACAACGCCCAGGGCATCGCCGAGATGTCCGGCGACGTGACGGGCGCGGGCGCCCAGGTGCTCACCGACCTCGACGCCGTCGGCAACACCACCAAGGCGATCACGAAGGGCATCGCCATCGCCACGGCCGTACTCGCCGCGGCGGCGCTCTTCGGCTCCTACCGGGACGCCATCGCGACGGCCGTCGCGGACGTCGGGGCCAGAGCCGGCGAACTGACGCTCAGCCTGGACATCTCCCAGCCCAACAACCTGGTCGGGCTGATCCTCGGCGCCGCGGTCGTCTTCCTCTTCTCCGGGCTGGCGATCAACGCGGTGTCCCGGTCGGCCGGCTCGGTGGTCTACGAGGTGCGGCGGCAGTTCCGCGAGCACCCCGGGATCATGGACTACACGGAGAAGCCGGAGTACGGGCGCGTCGTCGACATCTGCACCAAGGACGCGCTGCGCGAGCTGGCCACACCCGGGCTGCTCGCGGTGCTCACCCCGATCGCCGTGGGCTTCTCGCTCGGCGTCGGGGCGCTCGGATCGTTCCTGGCCGGCGCGATCGGCACCGGCACCCTGATGGCCGTCTTCCTCGCCAACTCCGGCGGCGCCTGGGACAACGCGAAGAAGCTGGTCGAGGACGGCCACCACGGCGGCAAGGGCAGCGAGGCGCACGCCGCGACGGTCATCGGCGACACCGTGGGCGACCCGTTCAAGGACACGGCGGGGCCCGCCATCAACCCGCTGCTGAAGGTGATGAACCTGGTCGCGCTGCTGATCGCCCCGGCGGTCGTGCAGTTCAGTTACGGGGCCGACGCCAGCGCGGGGGTCCGCACGCTGGTCGCGGTGCTCGCCCTGGCCGTCATCGTGGGCGCGGTCTACGTCTCCAAGCGGCGCTCGGTCACCGTGGACGACGCGGGCGGGGACGGCGGGGAAGGCAGCGGCGGCGGCAGCGAGAAGTCGCCCGATCCGGTGGCGGCCTCATGACAGCCGGTCCTCCGCCGATCATCCACCGATCATCGAACGGCCGCTTCTTCTCACTTCCCGTCGCCTAGCTGATCGGAGCCGGTCAAGAAACGTACGGACGGCGCGGATTGACGCGCCGTCCGTACGCGGCCGGGCCCAGGCCGACACGCGGGGCGAGGTACGGGCCGTCCCGCCGCGGGCCGGGTGCGTGAGGTGTCTCTCCCTTGGTGCAAATGGCTGCAATAGCCTACGTACCGGACGTACGGCGCGTGGCTGCCGCCCCGTCGGCGTGTATGTTCCGGGGCCGAGAGCCTTGGAAGGGACCCATCCGGTGAACAAGAAGCTTGTGGCCGCGCTGTCCGGCGGTGCGGTACTGCTCATGGCGCTGTCCGGTTGCAGTGGCGAGGACAACGACAGCAAGGTGAACGACTGGGCCAAGAAGGTCTGCGACCAGGTCCAGCCACAGCTAAAGAAGATCGCGGACGCCAACACGTCCATCCAGCAGGCGACCTCGGACAGCAGCAAGCCCGCTGACGTCCAGACGACGGACTCCGCCGCCTTCCAGTCCATCTCCCAGGCGTACAAGTCGCTGGGTGCCGCCGTGAACAGCGCGGGCGCCCCGCCCGTCACCGACGGCGAGAAGACCCAGCAGGAGGCCGTCAAGGAGCTCAACTCCACCGCGACGTCCTACGGGGGCCTCAAGACCAAGGTCGACGAGCTGGACACCAAGGACCAGGCGAAGTTCGCCGACGGCCTCAAGGGCGTCGCCGACGAACTGGCCACCCTCAGCAAGAGCGGTGACAAGGCGCTCCAGAAGCTCCAGTCCGGCGATGTCGGCAAGGCGATGGCGAAGCAGCCCGGCTGCCAGAAGCCCACGGCCGGCGGCGCGACCGCCTCTCCCACCACGGCGGGCAGCCAGTCCTGACCGGCGCGGCGGTGTCCGCCCGCGGTCCACGGGCCGCGGGGCGCGGCTCGCGCTCTCGAACGCGGCACACGCGGCCCGGCCCGGACCCACGCGTCCAGGGGCCGGGCCGCAGGCCGTTGTCAGTGGGAGACGCCACAATGGGCGGGTGAGTACGACCAGCCTTCCCGCGCCCGACCACTCGCCCCGACTCCGTGCGGCCCTGCTCGCCGCCGACTTCACCGCCGACGGCCTCCTGGAGCTGCTCGGCGCCCCCGCCTACGCCGCCCTGGCCCGCAGCGAGACCGTGCCCGCCCTGCGCGCCACCCGCGGCGACACGCCGCTCGAAACCCTCGTCCGGCTCTTCCTGCTCCAGCGCCCCGTCCCCCGGGAGCGCGCGGAAGCCGCGCTTCCGCTGGAGGCCGCCCTGAAGGACGGCTGGGTCGTACAGGACGGCGAGCTGATCGCCGCCGCCGTGGACGTACGGCCGTACGGCGGACCCGAGGGGCAGGACTGGTTCATCGTCTCCGACCTGGGCTGCTCCGTCGGCGGTGCCTCCGGGGCGAGCGGCCACGGAGAGGGCGTGGTGCTCGGCGTCGGCGGCGCCTCGACGACCCTGGCCGGACTCACGGTCCGTACGCCTGTGGGCAGCGCGCTGGACGTGGGCACGGGCTCCGGCATCCAGGCGCTGCACGCCGCTCAGCACGCCACCCGCGTCACCGCCACCGATCTCAACCCGCGGGCGCTCGGCTTCACCCGCCTGACACTGGCGCTCTCCGGCGCGCCCGCCGCCGAACTGCGCGAGGGCTCGCTCTTCGAACCGGTCGGGGACGAGACGTACGACCTGATCGTCTCCAACCCGCCGTTCGTGATCTCGCCCGGCGCCCGGCTGACCTACCGGGACGGCGGGATGGGCGGGGACGATCTGTGCCGCACCCTCGTTCAGCAGACGGGGGACCGGCTGAACGAGGGGGGATACGCGCACTTCCTCGCCAACTGGCAGCACGTGGAGGGAGAGGAATGGCAGGAGCGGCTGCGCTCCTGGGTGCCGCGAGGCTGCGACGCCTGGATCGTGCAGCGCGAGGTCCAGGACGTGACGCAGTACGCCGAGCTGTGGCTGCGCGACAGCGGCGACCACCGCAGCGATCCGCAGGCGTACGCGGCGCGTTACGACGCCTGGCTGGACGAGTTCGAGGCCCGTGGGACGAAGGCCGTCGGTTTCGGCTGGATCTCGCTCAGGAAGTCGGGCGCCGCACAGCCGTCGATCGTCGTGGAGGAGTGGCCGCACTCGGTGGAGCAGCCGCTCGGCGAGAGCGTACGGGCCCACTTCGAGCGCCAGGACTACCTGCGGGCGCGCGACGACGCCGCGCTGCTCGCCGACCACTTCGTCCTCGCGGCCGAGGTCGTCCAGGAGCAGGTCGGGCTGCCGGGGGCCGAGGACCCCGAGCATGTGGTGCTCCGGCAGAACCGCGGAATGCGCCGGGCCACCAAGGTCGACACGGTCGGCGCCGGGTTCGCGGGGGTCTGCGACGGCTCCCTGAGCGCCGGGCGGATCCTGGACGCGATCGCCCAGCTCATGGGGGAGGATCCGGTCCTGCTCCGGGACCGGACCCCGCAGTCGATCCGGCTGCTGGTGGAGGAGGGCTTCATCGAACCGGCCTCGCGGGGATGAGCCCTCCCGGGCCAGGGTGAGCAGCCCGGAAGGGCACGACGTACCGCGTTCACCCGGAGTTCGCGCCCGGTACGTCCCGGGCTGCCAGCATCCGCCTACTGGATTCCCGGCGCCACGGAACAGGCGCCACGGAGCAACGGGGGGCGGGCATGGAGAGCGAGCCGGCGATCTTCGCGGGAGTGGTGTTCACGCTGTTCGGGGCCGGGCTGCTGCTGTGGACGGGCGCTCGTGTCCTGCACCGGGCGCCGGTCGCGCACGGCGTCCGGCCTGCGGCGTCCATCACGCTCGCGACACTCTCGGGCGTGGTCTTTCTCGCTCTCGGCGTGTGGTGCTTCGGTCGTATCTGATCCAAGCGTTCCACCACCTTGCCGTGACCGCCGGGCCGTGATCGTCCGGGCCCGCCGTGCTCCGCCGCCGTCCCCCGGACCTGCCGCGGAAGCGTGCCGGACCTGCGCCGGGACCTGGGCGGGACCCGGGCAGGACCTGGGCCGGGCCGATGCCCCGGGCCTCACGAGGCACCCCTGCCCGACCGGCCCCAGGCGCCCCGGCGCGGACGCCGCCGAAGCGGCCCGACGCGGCGGGCACGGGGGTCCGGGCGGCAGGAATGGCTGGAGTCGGGTTACCGTTCGAGTGGCCGTTGCGGTCTTTCGTCGTTTGACACGGGGGCGGGTTGTACCGTCACACTCCGCAGCGAAGCAGCGTCATCGCTGGGCGGTCCCGCGCCCCGCCGTGCCGTTCTGCCGTACTGCCGTACGGGCCCACCCAGCGTCGACCGGAGAGAAGAGCGAAGTTGTCCCCGACCAGCGAGACCGCAGACGGCGGCCGCCGACTCGTCATCGTCGAGTCGCCTGCCAAGGCGAAGACGATCAAGGGCTACCTCGGCCCTGGCTATGTCGTCGAGGCGAGCGTCGGGCACATCCGCGACCTCCCGAACGGCGCCGCCGAGGTGCCCGAGAAGTACACCGGCGAGGTGCGCCGCCTCGGTGTGGACGTCGAACATGACTTCCAGCCGATCTACGTCGTCAACGCGGACAAGAAGTCGCAGGTCAGGAAGCTCAAGGAGCTGCTGGCCGAATCCGACGAGCTCTACCTCGCCACCGATGAGGACCGCGAGGGCGAAGCCATCGCGTGGCACCTCCAGGAAGTCCTCAAGCCCAAGGTCCCCGTCCACCGGATGGTCTTCCACGAGATCACCAAGGACGCGATCCGGGCCGCCGTCGCCAACCCGCGCGAACTGAACCAGCGCATGGTCGACGCCCAGGAGACCCGCCGCATCCTCGACCGCCTGTACGGCTACGAGGTCTCGCCGGTCCTGTGGAAGAAGGTCATGCGTGGCCTCTCCGCGGGCCGCGTCCAGTCCGTCGCCACCCGGCTCGTCGTCGAGCGCGAGCGCGAGCGCATCGCCTTCCGCTCCGCCGAGTACTGGGACCTGACCGGCACGTTCTCCACCGGCCGCCCGGGTGACCCCTCCGACCCGTCGTCGCTGGTCGCCCGGTTGAACTCGGTCGACGGCCGGCGCGTCGCCCAGGGCCGCGACTTCGGCCCGGACGGCCGCCTCAAGTCCGACCAGGTGCTGCACCTCGACGAGGCGAACGCGCGGGCGCTGGCCGCCGCGCTGGCGGAGTCGTCCTTCGCCGTGCGCTCGGTCGAGTCCAAGCCGTACCGCCGCTCCCCGTACGCGCCCTTCCGTACGACGACGCTCCAGCAGGAGGCATCGCGCAAGCTCGGCTTCGGGGCGAAGTCCACGATGCAGGTCGCGCAGAAGCTGTACGAGAACGGCTTCATCACCTACATGCGTACGGACTCCACCACCCTCTCGGACACCGCGGTCTCGGCGGCCCGCGCCCAGGTCACGCAGTTGTACGGGGCGAGCTATCTGCCGGACAAGCCGCGTACGTACGCCGGGAAGGTCAAGAACGCGCAGGAGGCGCACGAGGCGATCCGTCCCTCGGGCGACCGTTTCCGCACCCCGGCGGAGACCGGGCTGAGCGGCGACCAGTTCCGGCTCTACGAGCTGATCTGGAAGCGGACCGTCGCCTCCCAGATGAAGGACGCGGTCGGCAACAGCGTCACCGTCAAGATCGGCGGAACGTCGAGCGACGGCCGGGACGCGGAATTCTCCGCCTCCGGCAAGACGATCACCTTCCACGGCTTCATGAAGGCGTACGTCGAGGGCGCGGACGACCCGAACGCGGAGCTGGACGACCGTGAGCGCAGGCTGCCGCAGGTCGCCGAGGGCGACGCGCTCTCCTCCGAGGAGATCTCGGTCGACGGCCACGCCACCAAGCCTCCGGCCCGCTACACCGAAGCCTCGCTGGTCAAGGAGCTGGAAGAGCGCGAGATCGGCCGCCCTTCGACGTACGCCTCCATCATCGGCACCATTCTCGACCGCGGTTACGTCTTCAAGAAGGGCACGGCGCTGGTGCCGTCCTTCTTGTCCTTCGCTGTCGTCAACCTGCTGGAGACGCACTTCGGCCGACTGGTCGACTACGACTTCACGGCCAAGATGGAGGACGACCTCGACCGCATCGCGCAGGGCGAGGCCCAGGCCGTGCCGTGGCTCAGGCGCTTCTACTTCGGCGAGGGTGACGACAACGCCGGCGCCGCCTCCAGCGCGGGCAACGGCGACGGGGACCACCTCGGCGGTCTCAAGGAACTCGTCACCGACCTCGGCGCGATCGACGCCAAGGAGATCTCCTCGTTCCCCGTCGGCGACGGCATCATGCTGCGCGTCGGCCGGTACGGGCCGTACGTGGAGCGCGGCGAGAAGGACGCGGAGGGCCACCAGCGCGCCGATGTGCCCGAGGAGATGGCGCCCGACGAGCTGACGGTCGAGTACGCGGAGGAGCTGCTGGCCAAGCCGAGCGGCGACTTCGAGCTGGGCGCCGACCCGGTCTCCGGGAACCAGATCGTGGCGAAGGACGGCCGCTACGGCCCGTACGTCACCGAGATCCTGCCGGACGGCACGCCGAAGACCGGCAAGAACGCGGTCAAGCCCCGTACCGCCTCGCTCTTCAAGTCCATGTCGCTCGACACGGTCACCATCGACGACGCGCTCAAGCTGATGTCGCTGCCGCGAGTGGTCGGGACGGACGCCGAAGGTGTCGAGATCACCGCGCAGAACGGCCGGTACGGCCCGTATCTGAAGAAGGGCACCGACTCGCGGTCGCTGACCAGCGAGGACCAGCTCTTCGACATCACGGTCGAAGAGGCGCTGGCGATCTACGCCCAGCCCAAGCAGCGGGGCCGGGCCGCGGCCAAGCCCCCGCTGAAGGAACTGGGCACGGACCCGGTGAGCGAGCGTCCCGTGGTCGTGAAGGACGGGCGGTTCGGCCCGTACGTCACGGACGGCGAGACGAACGCGACCCTGCGGACGGACGACAGCGTCGAGGGGATCACCCCGGAGCGCGGGTACGAGCTGCTCGCGGAGAAGCGCGCGAAGGGCCCGGCCAAGAAGACCGCCAAGAAGGCGGCGAAGAAGGCTCCGGCCAAGAAGGCGCCTGCCAAGAAGGCGACGACGGCGAAGAAGACCGCCGCCAAGAAGACGACGGCCAAGAAGGCCGCCGGAGCCGGTACGACGACCGCGGCGAAGAAGACGGCCGCCAAGAAGTCGTCGGCCTCGGCTTCGGCCTCTTCCTCGGGCTCGGGCTCGGCGAAGACGGACGCGTAGCGGGCGGACACGTAACGGACGCCTGGACGCCCGGCCCGGATACCCGGACGCCCCGACCCCCCTAACAGGCGGGTCGGGGCGTCCGGGCGCGAGTGGCGAGCGCCGGCGAGGGCGGCCACGTGGTCGTTTGTTCGGACGGGGCTCCAGGGTTGTCGGTGGCTCCGGATAGGCTGGGCGGATGACGCGAGCCGAGCAGCCAACGGTCGTGAGCGCCCCCTCCGACTCCGACGCACTTGCCGCAGACTCACGAGAGCGCGCCGTTCGATCTCTGTTGCGCCTTCCTCCGCTGCGGCGGTTGTGGGGCGCCCAGTTCGTCGGCGGGGTCGGCGACGCACTCGCCGTTCTCGTGCTTCTGCTGCTGTCGTTGCAAGCGGCGATCGCCGAGGGTTCGTTCGGTACGGGATACCGGGGAGCGGCGTTCGCCGTCGCCGCCGTGTTCGGCGCCCGGATCCTGGCCACGCTGCTGTTCGGCGCGGTGCTGCTGGGGCCGCTGACGGCCCTGGTCGCGCCCCGTACGGGAGCGCCCGGAGCCGCCGGGAGGTCGTCCGGAGCCGCCGGGAAGCCGGGGGCGGCAGGGACGTCCGTGGCCGCGGACACGGCGCCCGACGGGGCCGAGTCCGGCGCGACCGCCGCGAAGCCCGCCAAGCCGGCCAAGCCGGAGCGGGACGGCGGGCCGCTGGACCGACGCTGGACGATGATCGTCGCGGACGTCCTCCGCCTCGGTCTGCTGATCGTCGCGCCGCTGTGGCTCGACTGGACCCCCGACCGCGCCCTTCCGATCCTTCTCAGCACCGTCTTCGTCGTGGGCGTGGCCGAGCGCTTCTGGACGGTGGCCAAGGAGAGCGCCGCCCCGTCCCTGCTGCCGCCCCCGCCGCTGGAGGGCGCCGCCGTGCGCCCGCTGCCCGACCATCTCGACGCGCTGCGCCGGCTCTCGCTCCGTACGACGTTCCTGTCCGTCCCCGCCGCCGCGGCGGTCCTGCTCGTCGCCACGCTGATCGGCAACCTGCTGGGCACGGGCATCGAGTGGTTCTCGCTGCATCAGGCGGCGCTCGGCTCGTACGTCGCGGCCGGGCTGTTCTCCGCGTCCGTCTCCGCGCTCTACTTCCTGGAGCTGCCCGACGGGCCGACGCCCCGCCCGCGCTCCCCGCTCGAAGGGCTGCGCCGCCCCGGCGGCTCCAGCTCCGGTGGCGGGGACCGGGGCCGTACGGGCGCGGTGCCGCTGCTCGTCCTCGCCTGCGGCGCGATCGCCGGGGCCGTCGCGGCGGCCGTGGGCGTCTCCGTCCTCCAGGCCAAGGACCTCGGCGGCGGCCCTGTCACCTTCGCCCTGCTGGTCCTCGCGCTGACCGGCGGTACGGCGCTGGGCATCCGCGGCGGCGCGAAGGTGCTCCCCGCCCTGTCCCGGCGCCGGCTGTTCGCGCTGGGCATCGCGGTCACCGGCGTCGCGCTGCTCGCCATGGGACTCGTACCGGACACGGCGACGGTGCTGCTCCTCGCCCTGTTCGCCGGCTTCACCGCGGGGGTCGTGGCGTATACCGGCCACGCCCTTATCGATGTGGAGATCGAGGAGTATCGTCGACAGCGAGTCACCGAACACCTGCAAGCTGTAGTCAGGGTCTTTGTCGCGCTCGGCGTCGTCGTCGCCCCCCTCGTCGCCGCGGCCATCGGCCCGCACCGCCTCGCCGGCGGCACCTTCGTCTTCGCGCACGACGGCGCCGCGTTCACCCTGATGCTGGTCGGCGCGCTGCTGCTGCCCGTCGCGGCGGTCGTCCTGGCCAAGACGGACGACCGGTCCGGCGTGCCACTCCGGCATGACCTCCGCGACGCGCTGCGCGGCGGGGCCGACCCCGTACAGGCCCCGGTCGCGACCGGCTTCTTCCTCGCCGTGGAAGGCGGGGACGGTGCCGGGAAGTCCACGCAGGTCGAGGCGCTGGCCAACTGGATCCGGGCCAAGGGCCACGAAGTGGTGGTCACGCGCGAGCCGGGCGCCACCCCGGTCGGCAAGCGGCTCCGGTCGATCCTGCTCGACGTGTCCAGCGCCGGACTCTCCAGCCGCGCCGAGGCACTGCTGTACGCGGCGGACCGCGCCGAGCACGTCGACTCGGTGGTCCGCCCCGCCCTGGAGCGTGGCGCGATCGTCATCTCCGACCGCTACATCGACTCGTCCGTGGCCTACCAGGGCGCGGGCCGCGACCTCTCCCCGACCGAGATCGCCCGTATCTCGCGCTGGGCGACGGACGGTCTCGTACCGCACCTCACGGTGCTGCTCGACGTCTCCCCGGAGGCGGCGCGCGAGCGCTTCACGGAGGCACCGGACCGCCTGGAGTCCGAGCCCGCCGAGTTCCACCAGCGGGTACGGTCCGGCTTCCTCACCCTGGCCGCGGCCGACCCGACGCGCTACCTCGTCGTGGACGCGGGCCAGGAGCCGGAAGCGGTCACCAAGGTCGTACGGCACCGGCTCGACCAGCTTCTGCCGCTCTCCGAGGCCGAGATCGAGGCCCGGGAGGAGGCGCGCAAGGCCGCCATCGAGGAGGCCCGCCGCAAGGCCGAGGAAGAAGCCGCGCGCAAGGCGGAGGAGGAGCGGCTGGAGCGTGAGCGTCAGGCACAGCTCGCCAAGCTCCGTGCCGAGGAGGAGGAGCGCAAGCGCCGCGAGCTGGAGGAAGCACGCCGGCTGGAGGAGGAGCGCCGGGCGGAGGAGGCCAGGGCGCGCGCCGAGGAGGAGCGCCGGGTCGCCGAGCAGGAGCGCGAGCGGCGCGAGGCCGAGGAGCGGGCGTACGAGGCGGAGCAGGCGCGTCTCAGGCGGCAGGCCCAGGAGGAAGCCAGGCTCCGCGCGGAGGCGGAGGAGCGGCGTCTGGAGAAGCAGCGCAAGGCGGAGGAGGCGCTGCTCCGGGCCGAGGAGGCACGCCGTCGCGCGGAGGAGGCCGCGGCCGCCGCGGCCTCGGACCAGGTCTCGCCGAACGAGATCACGGTGCCCACACCGGTGGTCAAGCCGAACCTCAGGAAGCCGGACATCACCCCGGAGGACGTGACGCAGGAGGTTCCGGCGGTACGCCCGGGCACCCGGCGGCCCGAGGGCGACCGTCCGCGCGCCGGACAGGACAGGCCCGGCGCGGCCGACGAGACGGCCGTCCTGCCGCAGGTGCCTGACGAGCCGCGGGGGCCGCGCGACGGGCGCAACGATGCTTCACGTGAGGCGCGCGCGGCCGACGAGACCGCTGTCCTGCCGCCGGTACGCAACGGTGACGCGGCGCCCGCGCGCAACAGCGATCCGGCGGACCGGGTGCCGCGGGACTTCTTCCGCAAGGACGACCCGGCGCCGTCGTCGGGGGAGCGGGAGAACGAGCGCACGAGGGAGCTGCCGGTGATCGACCCGGACGCCGCTCCGGAGGCCCGCCTCCAGCGCCCGCCGGAGCGCCCGCGCCGCCGCTCGGACTGGGCGGAGGAGACCCCGCTGGACGATCTGCCGACCCTGGCGGACGAGCTGCTCGGCGGGCGTGACGACGACGGTGACGACACCGACGGCAGGCGCCGTCGTTAGTCCGGGCGACCGGACCGGAGGACCGTGTGGGGCCGGATTGTCAGACCCCGGCCCCACAATGGATTCCGAGCGCGTCCGTCCCGTCGGGGACGGCCCACGGCACGGAGCCGCGGACCAGGGGGCCGCGCGGCGAGAAGGGGGTGACAGCGCATGACCGTATGGGACGAGCTGGTCGGGCAGGACCGCGTCCGGGAGACGCTGGCCGCCGCCGCCCGTGACGCCGACGCGCTGGTCACGGCCGAGGCTTCGGGCGGCACCCCGCCCGAGGCGTCGAAGATGACGCACGCCTGGCTGTTCACGGGACCACCGGGGTCGGGCCGGTCCACGGCGGCCCGCGCCTTCGCCGCGGCCCTTCAGTGCACCAGCCCGGACCGCGCCCTCGGCGGGGAGCCGGGGTGCGGGTTCTGCGACGGCTGCCACACGAGCCTGATCGGTACGCACGCCGATGTGGACGTCATCCGTACGGACCTGCTCTCCATCGGCGTCAAGGAGACCCGCGAACTGGTGCGCCGCGCCCAGCTCTCGCCGGCCGGCGGGCGCTGGCAGGTCAATGTGCTGGAGGACGCCGACCGCCTCACCGAAGGCGCGGGCAACGTCCTGCTGAAAGGGGTGGAGGAGCCGGCGCCCCGGACGGTCTGGCTGCTCTGCGCGCCCTCCCTGGAGGACGTCCTGCCCACGATCCGCTCCCGCTGCCGCCATCTCGTCCTGCGCACCCCTCCCGTGTCCGCCGTCGCCGACGTCCTGATCCGGCGCGACGGCATCGAGCCGGACGCCGCCCACGCCGCGGCCCAGGCCACCCAGGGCCACATCGGGCGGGCCCGCCGCCTGGCCACCGACCCGCGTGCCCGGGCCCGTCGCGCCACCGTCCTCAAGATGCCCCTGCGCGTGGACGACATCGGCGGGTGTCTCAAGGCGGCGCAGGAGCTGATCGACGCCGCCACCGAGGACGCCAAGCAGGTCGCCGAGGAGGTCGACGTCAAGGAGACCGACGAGATGAAGGCCGCCCTCGGTGCCTCGGCGGGCGGCAGGATGCCCCGGGGCACGGCCGGGGTGATGAAGGAGCTGGCCGACCGGCAGAAGCGCCGTTCCACCCGTACGCAGCGCGACAGCCTCGATCTGGCCCTCACCGACCTGACGGGGTTCTACCGCGATGTGCTCGCGCTCCAGATGAGATCACGGGTCGCGCTCGCCAACGCCGACGTACGGGACGCGCTGGACCGGGTCGCCCGCGCCTCCACCCCGGAGCGGACCCTGCGCCGTATCGAGGCGATCGTCGCCTGCCGCCAGGCCCTGGACCGTAACGTGGCGCCGCTCCTCGCGGTGGAGGCGATGGCCGTGTCGCTCAGAACGGGCTGACCAGGGGCGGACTCGTCCGTACGGCCGGAAGGTCACCCGTACGGGCCGTGATTCACCCGTACGAGCGTGGCCGGAGCCTCGGCGTGGCCGGACGGCTAGCATCCGTGGATGGACACCAGGCGCCTGTTCCGTATCTCCGCCACCGCGCTGGCCGCTGCCGGTCTGCTGGTCTCCGGCTGCAGCTCGGGCGGCTCGCCGTCGGAGGCGTCAGCGTCGGATTCGTCCTCTTCGTCCTCCGGGTCGGGGTCCGCCGGCCCGGCCGCGCTGAAGAGGTACTACGAGCAGAAGCTCACGTGGCGCGACTGCGGTGTCCCCGACTTCCGGTGCGCCACGATGAAGGCGCCGCTCGACTACACGAAGCCGAACGGCACCGAGATCGACCTGGCCGTCGCCCGCAAGAAGGCCACAGGCCCGGGCAAGCGCCTCGGCTCCCTCATGGTCAACCCGGGCGGCCCCGGCGGCTCGGCCGTCGGCTACCTCCAGGCGTACGCGGGCATCGGCTACCCGGCCCCCGTCCGCGCCCAGTACGACATGGTGGCCATCGACCCCCGCGGGGTGGCCCGCAGCGAGCCCGTCGAATGCCTCAGCGGCAAGGAGATGGACGCGTACACGCAGGTCGACCAGACCCCCGACGACCAGGCGGAGGTCACCAAGCTGACCGCGGCCTTCAAGAAGTTCGCCCAGGGCTGCGAGAGGCGCTCGGGAACGGTCCTCCCGCATGTCTCCACGGTCGAGGCCGCACGTGACATGGACGTCTTCCGCGCGGTCCTGGGTGACCTGAAACTGTCGTACGTCGGCGCCTCGTACGGCACCTTCCTCGGGGCGACCTACGCGGAACTCTTCCCGAAGCGCACCGGCCGCCTCGTCCTCGACGGCGCGATGGACCCGTCCCTCCCGGCCCGCGAACTGAACCGCGACCAGACGGCCGGCTTCGAGACGGCCTTCCGGTCCTTCGCCGAGGACTGTGTGAAACAGGCGGACTGCCCCCTCGGCCGGAAGTCCGCGACCGATGTCTCGAACCGGATGAAGGCATTCTTCACGGAGCTGGACGCGCGGCCCGTCCCGGCCGGCGGAGGCCGTGAGCTCAGCGAATCCCTTGCCACGACCGGCGTGATCGCCGCGATGTACGACGAGTCCGCCTGGCCCCAGCTCCGCGAGGCCCTCGCGGGCGCGATGGACGGCGACGGGGCGGCGCTGCTCGCCCTGGCCGACTCGTACTACGAGCGCGAGAGCGACGGCACGTACGCCAACCTGATGTTCGCCAACTCCGCCGTGAACTGCCTGGACCTCCCGCCCTCCTTCACCGGCCCCGACGAGGTCACCAAGGCGCTCCCCTCCTTCGAACAGGCGTCCCCGGTCTTCGGCAGGGGCCTCGCCTGGGCCGCCCTGAACTGCACGTACTGGCCGACCGAGGCCACCGGCGCCCCCCACCGCATCGAGGCGAAGGGCGCGGCCCCGATCGTCGTCGTCGGCACCACCCGCGACCCGGCCACCCCCTACAAGTGGGCCCGGTCCCTCGCGGACCAGCTCTCCTCCGGCACGCTCCTCACCTACAACGGCGACGGCCACACGGCGTACGGCCGCGGCAGCGACTGCATCGACACGGCGATCAACACCTACCTCCTGGAGGGCACGCCCCCGGCCCGGGGCAAGAAGTGCTCCTGACCGCCCTGACCTGCGAGAACCTCTCCACACCGGGGGTGTACGGAGCACCCCTCGAAACTGTGTAGACTTGGCGGCGCCGCAGACCGCAACATGGTCCGGACGGCACGCCGCCTTAGCTCAGTTGGCCAGAGCAACGCACTCGTAATGCGTAGGTCTCGGGTTCGAATCCCGAAGGCGGCTCTGTAGAAGCCTCAGGACTCACTCGCCGTGACCTGGGGCTTTTGCTTTTCCTTGGCTCTTTGTCGTGGTGCTTGAGCGGCCTGACGGTCGCCGCCGTGGGTAGCCCCGGTGGACCAGCGTGCAGCCGGGCGCGGGCTTCGCGCGAAGGAAGTCTGCGAGATGACGGGCGTCGCCCCCTTTCCCCTCTGGTGCGGGTTGACCTTGACGTCACGTCATGGTTTTGGATGAGCCGATGTGCGGCATCAGGGTCCCTGGACTGTATGACCTGGTCGCCCAAAGCTCACTCAAGGCGCATGTATCCATCAATACGGTTCATCCGCCGGATCTCGGTACGCCGTCGTACGTCCAGGGTCTTCGAGGACATCCCGAAGCCTGGCGAAGCGTCGTTGCGGTGGTTGCGGGTCTGACCGCCTTCGCGGCTGTCGTCTTCGGCGCTGCGATTCCGCTCGGAATCGCACTCGACAGGCTGCTCGGCGTCACACCGTTCGACCCCTTGCATCCTTCGTTCACCATCGGGTTCTGGGTCGGCGGCAATCTTCTGCTCGCGATGATGATCCCGATCTGCATGCTTGTTCAGCGCGTCGTCCACGGCGTTCCTCACGGATCGCTGTCGTCGGTGGCCGGACACTTCCGGTGGCGACTGCTCCTGCGGATCGCGGTCGTGGTCCTGCCGGTCTGGGCCGTCGTCACGGTCGTACTGCAACTCTTCCGCCCGGCCGGGGACTCCCTGTTCACCAGGCAGCACATCATCCTTGTCGCGGTGGCGGTCATCACGGTGCCGCTCCAGTCCGCGGGAGAGGAGTTCCTGTTCCGGGGGCTGCTGTTCCGGGCCATCGGTGCCCCCTTTCGCAGGCCCCTTGTCAGCCTCGGCGTCGCCGGTGTGGCCGCATCCGTTGCGTTCGCGCTCTTTCACGGAGCGGACAACGGGTGGACGCTGGCGTACTACCTCGTTTCCTCCGCGTCCTTGACCCCCTGCACGGACCTGCCGGCTCTCCCGACCGCACAATGCGGGTCTGTTCTTGTGGACCGCGACCGCAAGCGTCCGTCCGCGGGAAGGACGAAGGTCGTGTTCGTGGTCATCCCTCGCACCGACCGGTCAAAACCTTCGCTGGGTACGGTCGTGCCCAATCCCGGCGGTCCCGGAGTGTCGACCATCGACATCGCCGGACCTGAATACGCCGCCGGTCTGGCCCCGCTCATGAAGCGCCGTGACGTTCTCCTCATGGACCCGCGAGGTGTCGGCCGGTCGGACGCCCTGACCTGTCCGGCATTGCCGGATCCGGCCCGCGCGTTCGGAACCAGGGAAGCTCAGCGGAAGATCGTCGGCGAGAGTGGCCACCAGCTCGGCGCGAGGGTCTCCGACTACGGAACCGCTGCCGTGGCCGACGACCTGGACGACATCCGTGCTGCGCTTCACCTCGACAAACTCGATCTGCTCGGAGATTCGTACGGCACCTTCCTGATGACCACCTACGCCCGGCGACACCCCCGGCGGGGGCAGTCGGTCGTGCTCTCCGGTGCCTATGCCGTCCACACCGACGGGTCCGGCCAACTCGCGAACGCCGCGGTGAATCGGGCGATAGGGCTGGTGTGCGCCCGAACCGGAAAGTGCACGGCCTCAACGGTCCGCAGCGACATCGCGCACCTTTCCGCATCGCTGCGCGCCCACCCGACCTCGTTCACCCTGACCTGGCGGTCGGCCAAGTACCAGGTGGTCCTGGACGAGCGCCAGTGGGCCGGGACGGTGTCGAACTTCTATTCAGGTGCCGCCGACACCGACACGGAACTCGCACTGGCTCGGGCGGCCGCCGCGGCGCGGACCGGGGATCTCGCTCCGGTGAAGGCCCTCGTCGCCGAGTCCCTCACGCACCGGGCAGAGATCTACGCGGCCGGCTCCGGAGCCTTCTCGGATGCCGTCTCCTTCGCGACGACCTGCCACGACTATCCGCGCACCTTCGACTACGGGGACAGCGTGGCGAGGCGTACAGCGGAGTACAACTCATCGGTCGCGGCTCTGGACCCCCGCACGTTCGCGCTGTTCTCTCCCGAAGCATGGGTGACGCGGGCCGATTACGACGGCGGTATGTGTCTGCGGGGGCCTGACGACAAGACGGCCGGAGCGCCGTTCCCGGTCGGGGCGAAACTGCCCGACGTGCCGGTCCTCGCCCTCAGCGGAGACCTGGATGCCAACACCGCCACGGCCTGGGGCCGACAGGCCGCAGCACAGTTCCCGCACGCCACGTTTGTCGAGGTGAAGGGCGCCGGCCACACACCGAACCACCACGTTGCAAGGGATCGCACTCATCCTCGACTTCATCAGTCACCCACACCGGTGACGTAGCCGGGGCGGCCGGCTCAAGGGCAAGGGTTCCTCACCCGCGCGACGGCTGCCCGGCTTCGGCGGTCAGGTGGTGGAGTTGGGCCGAGAGGGTCTCCATGGGCATCGTGGCGCTCAGGGACCACCGGTGGTTCACCACGAGGGTGGGGACGCCCATGAGGCCCATCCGCAGGGCCAGTTGTTGGTCCTGTGCCACCTGGGTGGTGAACTCGGTGCCGGAGAGGACTTCCTGTACGCGGTCGGTGTCCAGGCCCGTCCTCCTGGCCGTTTCGGTGAGTTCGTCGGGGTCGGCGATCCGGAGCCCCTCGGTCCAGTAGGCGGTGTAGAGGCGCTGCGCGAGCTCGGTCTGCCGGGCCTCGGTCGCGGCCAGGTGGATCAGGCGGTGGGCGTCGGCGGTGTTGCCAGGGTGGGCCTTGTCGGCGTGGAAGGGGAGGCCGTCCGCGGTGGCGATGGCCCCGATCGTCTCCATGGCCGCGCTTCCGGCCTCCCGGCTGCCGTTGAAGCGTGCGAGGTAGTCGTACAGGTCACCGGCGGGACGCTCCTCAGCGGGCCGCGGGTCCAGTTCGAAGCTGCGCCAGCGCAGCCGGAAGAGGCCGGGGTCGGGCTGCTGGGCGATCGCGTCGACCACGCGGCGGGTGCCGTAGTAGCAGTGCGCGCAGACGAAGTCGGACCACAGGTCGAGGCCGATCGTCCGGGGGGTGGGCGTGTGGGTGCTGAGGGGCGGAGAGCTCATGGGGGCGACGCTAGAGTCCATGGCTAACTATCGGATAGGGCATACCTGAAGGTAAGCTCAGTGCGTGTCGGACAGTTCTCAGCTCATGGCGGGCAAGCCGCGCGACCCCTGTGACGCGTTCAACAGCGACTGTCCCGGGCGGGAAGTCCTCAACCATCTCACCAGCCGTTGGGGCCTGTTGGTCCTCGTGGCGCTCCGGGGCGGGCCCCTGCGCTTCTACGAGCTGCGTACTTTCATCGACGGCATCAGCGAGAAGATGCTGGCGCAGACACTGCGCACCCTCGTACGGGACGGACTGCTCTCGCGCGAGGTGCTGCCCACGGTGCCGCCGAGCGTGCGTTACGACCTGACGCCGTTGGGGAAGGCCGCGGCCGAGCCGCTGGAGTCGATGCTCGCGTGGGTACGGCGCAATGCCCTCACCGTGCTTGCCGCCCAGGAGGAACACGACCGCCGCACCGCCGCCGGAGCGTGAGGCGGTCGCCGCGCTGAAGACGCCGCCGGACTGCCCGTCATTCTGCGGGCCGTTTTGTTTTGTTCGGTTCTCTTTGGGGGAGAGCCCCGCCCTTTCCCTCGGATGGATTTACGGGGAGGGGAAGGGCGGGGCTCCGGTGGGTTCCCAGGGGGCGTCGGACAGGGCCTAGCTGATCCTGACCGGGTTGACGACGTCCGCGATCAGGACGAGGGCGGTGAAGGCGATGAAGATGCCCGCCACCACATAGGCGACCGGCATAAGTTTCGCCACGTCGAAGGGGCCCGGGTCGGGGCGGCGCAGGAGTTTGGCCAGGTTGCGGCGGAGTGATTCCCACAGGGCGCCCGCGATGTGGCCGCCGTCCAGGGGGAGCAGCGGGACCATGTTGAACAGGAACAGGGAGAGGTTGAAGCCCGCCACGAGCATGAGGAACGTGGCGATCTGCTGGGACGCGGGGATGTCCAGGGTGGCGATCTCGCCGCCCACGCGGGCCGCGCCGACCACGCCCATGGGGGATTCGGGGTCGCGTTCGCCGCCGCCGAACGCCGCGTCCCACAGGGCGGGGATCTTGGAGGGCAGGGCGAACAGCGACTCGACGCCGTGGACCATCATGTCGCCCATGCGGTCCACGGACTGCCCGAAGGTCTGCGGGACGATGCCGGAGGCGGGGGTGAAGCCGAGGAAGCCGGCGTACACGTACTCGTCCTTGACGTAGGCGCCGTCGCCGTCGGTCCTGCTGACCTGGTTCTTGATCAGGTGGGCCGTGAGGTCGACCTCCTGGCCCTTGCGGTCGACAGTGAGGGTGATGTCCTTGCCGGGGTTGTCGCGGATGTCGGCCTGGAGGGTCGACCAGTCCTTCACGGGCTGCCCGTCGAACGCGACGATCTTGTCGCCCGCCCGGAGGCCCGCCGCCTTGGCGGGGGCGGCCGGGTCGCCCTTCTCGCACGTGGAGCGTTTCTCGTCGGCCTGGATGACGCAGGCGGAGACCTTGCCGACCGTGGTGGTCTGTGTGTTGATCCCGAACGACATCATCACGGTGAGGAAGATCGCGACCGCGAGGATCAGATTCATGAACGGGCCCGCGAACATCACGATGACGCGTTTCCACGGCTTGCGCGTGTAGAAGAGGCGGCGTTCGTCGCCGGGCTTCAGCTCTTCGAAGGCGGCCGCCCGGGCGTCGTCGATCATTCCGCCCAGCGGGGAGGTCGAGCGGGCCTCCAGACGGCCGTCGGGGCCGGGCGGGATCATGCCGATCATGCGGATGTAGCCGCCGAGCGGGATCGCCTTGAGGCCGTACTCGGTCTCCCCCCTCTTGCGCGACCAGATGGTCGGGCCGAAGCCCACCATGTACTGGGGCACCCTGATACCGAAGAGCTTGGCGGTCGACAGGTGCCCCAGCTCGTGCCAGGCGAACGAGAGCAGCAGGCCGATCACGAAGACGACCATGCCGAGAATCGTCATCAAGGTGGTCATGCGCGCGCCTCCGCGTGGGTCCGCCCGGTCGAGGTGGCCTCGGGCCCGCGTAGGTCCGGGGGCGCCGCCTGTGCCGGTGTCCGTCCGTCCGTGAACTCAGCCATCGAGTGGACATACGACTGGGGGTGCACGATCACCTCAACGCGCTCGAAGGGAATGTCGACGAGCGTCGCCCGGGCGGCCCGGAACGGGGTGGCGCGCTCCCCGGCGACGGCGACGGCGACGGCGACGGCGACGGCGACAGGGGCGACGGCGGCGACGGGGGCGGACGCGGGAGGCGGGGCGGCGGGAGGCGCCGGGCTGTTGCTCATCCCTCCATATGGTGCCGTACGACGGGCCGTGCCCGACAGCGCCTTCGCCCTTCGGGACGGTCGTACGGTCAGAGGCGTACCGGCAGTTCGGCCAGCCTGCGCATGCCCGGGTGCGGCTGCTGCCAGGTGAACGCCGACTCGTCGACCGCGAGCGTCAGCCCCGGGTACTTCCGCAGCAGCGCGCCGAAGGCGATCTCGCCCTCCTCCTTGGCCAGTCCGGCGCCGAGGCAGTAGTGCGGGCCGTGGCTGAAGCCGACATGCTGCTCGCCGCGGAACTCGTACGTGCGCGTGATGTCGAGCCGGTCCGCGTCGGGGAACCGCCGCGGGTCGCGGTTGGCGCCGATGAGGATCGCCATCACCCGCTCGCCCGCGGCGATCGGCACCCCGCCGAGGTCCAGGTCGACGGTGGCGTGCCGGGGCCGGGTCAGCATGACGGGGGTGCACCAGCGCATCAGCTCGTGGATCGCCTTCGGCAGCAGCGAGAGGTCCGAGCGCAGCAGGGAGAGCTGGTCGGGGTGGGTGAGCAGGGCGGCCGTTCCCGTGCCGATCAGGTACGACGTCGTCTCGTGCCCGGCGACGCCGAGGTCGAGCAGCAGCATCACCAGCTCGGTGTCGCTGAGCCGGTCGCCGTCCTCGTCCTGGACCCGGATCAGCGCGTCGATGAGGTCGTCGGCCGGCTCGGCCCGCCGCCGCGCGATGAGGTCCCGTATCTGCGTCACCATGGCGCGCATCGCCTCGGGGAGCGTCATCGCGCCGGGCCTGACGTGCCACATCGCGGCGTGGCTCCATTCGAGCCAGAGCGGACGGTCCTCCTCCGGTACGCCGATCAGATCGCAGATCACGGTCAGCGGCAGCGGATGCGCGAAGTGCTCGATGAGGTCGACCACGCCGTTCTCGGCGTGGCCGGGGAGCGCGTCGAGGAGTTCCTGGGTGACCTTCTCCATCCGGGGCCGCAGCTCCGCGATGCGCCGCGCGGTGAACGCCCGCGACGCCAGCTTGCGCAGCCGGGGGTGGCCCGGCGCGTCCAGCTCCGCCATGCTCGCCGCGAGGTAGGGGCGGGCGATCTCCTCGTCGATGCCGATCGCGACCATGCCCTCGGCCCGGCGGTCGGGGACGGCGCCGCCGGGCACCGACGCCGGGTTCACCACGAAGCGCGGGTCGTCGAGGATCGTGCGGACCTCGGCGTCCCGGAGGAACATCCAGCACGGCTCACCGTCGATGAAGGTCCCCCGCACCGCGGGGCCCGCCTCGCGGAGCCGGGCCGTCGTGGTGTACGGATCGGCCTGGAATTCCGGTCCCATCAAGGAGAAGGCGGGTTCCGGGATGGTGGTCATGGTGTTCTCCGTTTTCCGTTCCCTGGTGGGGTTCACGTCTCTTGGCGTACGTGGCGGCTCAGCCGCAGCGGGACCGCGTCCGGCCGCAGCGAGGCTTTGACCGCCGGCCGTACGACCACGCCGGGCTCCGGGCGCAGCCGCCAGGTGCCGAGGATGCGGGCGAGCGCGATGGCCGACTCCGTGTGCGCGAACTCGTCGCCGATGCACTTGCGGCTGCCGCCGCCGAAGGGCACGTAGCCGCCCTTGGGCAGATGGTCGGCGGCGCCGGGCAGCCAGCGGTCCGGCCGGAACACGTGCGGCTCGGGGTAGAGATCGGGCCGGTGGTGGATGACGTACGGGCTGTAGAACAGGTTCGAGCCCTCGGGGAGGCGCGTGTCCAGCAGCTTGGACTGGGTGCGCAGCCGCCGGTGGAAGATCCACACCGGCGGGTACATGCGCAGGGTCTCGGTGAGCACCCGGCGGGTCAGCTTGAGCTTGCCGACATCGGCGAGGCCGACCCCTTCGTCGGGCAGCTCCCTGGCCTCCTCGCGGATACGGTCCTGGAGGTCCTCGTCGAGCGAGACCAGGTGGAGCGCCCAGGCCAGCAGGCTGGCCGTGGTCTCGGTGCCGGCCATGAAGACCGTCAGCACCTGGGCGTGAACCTCCTCGTCGGTGAGCGCGTCGCCGTGTTCGTCGGTGCTCTCCAGCAGCATGGAGAGCATGTCGCCGTGGTCCCGGCCGCTGCGGCGGTAGTCGGCGATCAGATCGGTGACGGTCCGGTTCATCCGGGCGATCGAGGCGTCGAACCGCCGGCCCGTCGCCGTGGGCACCCAGCCGAGCCCGGACATCCGCGCGAACAGTTTGTGGCGGGCGCCGTCCATGATGTTCGTGAGGTCCTCGCGCACCTGCCCGACGGTGTGCTCGCCCAGCGCCGAGCTGAACATCGTGCGCGCGGTGACCCGCATCGCCAGCCGCTGCATCTCGCCGACGCCGTCGAGGATCCGCTCGGCCGGCCAGGAGTCCGACACCGCGCGGATCTCGGTGTCCATCAGCGTGGCGTACTGGTTGAGGCGCTCGTGGTGGAAGACCGGCTGGACGAGCCTGCGCTGCCGTTTGTGCGGTTCGTGCGGGGCGACCACCAGGCCGTCCTGGACGATGAGCCGGGTGGCCTCGTCGAAGGTGCCGCCCTTGTCGAAGGTGCGTCCGTCCTGGAGGACATGGTGGGTCAACTCGGGGTCGCAGAGCATCCACACGCGCACCGTGCCCAATTGCAAACGGACGAGGTCGCCGTGTTTCGGCAGGCTTTCCAGAAATCCCAGCGGATCACGCCACAGCCGGATGATGTGCCCGAGGCCGCCCCAGGATCCCGGAATGGCATTGAGTGTGTAATTTCGGTCTTTCCCGCGCACGGCCGGCCTCCGATCAGGGATATGACACGGCCGAGAGTGTAGCGAAAGTCCGACGGATCGGTCGAGGTCCGGAAATCGGTTCTGTTCCTTAACTTTTCCCCTCCCGGCGGTCAAGGGCGTGACTGCGATTTCAAGCCATGATCGTGAACTTTGGCGATCTCGGTGCGGTTGTCGTGACCTGTGTCTTGTGCCTATCGTCGGGGGCTGTGGTGCGGCAGGGGCCTACGGGGGTGGGAAAAATCGATGTACAGCAAGCGTTTGCCTGTCCAGCAGCGGGGTAATGTCCGGCGGGGAGAAGAGCCCGCCATTCCTGTGCGCGGTGATGTATTAGCGCCTACGTCGGCGAATGTCCACGACCATGATCCAGTCGCCCTCGTGGGAATTTCCTGCCGATTTCCCGGAGCGTCGGGACCCGCGGAATTGTGGCGCTTGCTGAGTGAGGGTACGGACGTGGTCCGTACGGCTCCGCGGGAAAGGTTCTCCGAGAGTTCACTCGCCGGTTCCGGACTGACCGCGGCGCAGACGAACGCCGTACGCCACGGTTCTTTTCTCGACCGGGTCGACGAGTTCGACGCGGGATTCTTCTCCATCTCCCCGCGCGAGGCGGCGGCGATGGACCCGCAGCAGCGGCTCGCGCTGGAGCTGGGCTGGGAGGCGCTGGAGGACGCGGGGCTCGGCGCCGCCGCGCGGGGCGGGACCACCGGGGTGTTCGTCGGCGCGGCCTCCGGGGACTACGCCGTCCTGCTCGACCGGCTCGGCGCCGCGGCCAGGACCGCGTACACCTTCACCGGCACCCAGCGCGGCGCGATCGCGAACCGGCTCTCCTACTTCCTCGGCCTGACCGGGCCGAGTTACACCGTGGACGCGGGCCAGTCGTCCTCGCTGGTCGCCGTGCACCTGGCCGCCGAGAGCCTTCGGCGCGGCGAATGCGCACTGGCGCTCGCCGGCGGCGTCCAGTTGAACCTCCTGACCGAGAACGCCTTCGCCGCCGCCCGGTTCGGCGCGCTGTCGCCCACCGGCCGCTGCCGTACCTTCGACGCCGCCGCCGACGGCTTCGTACGCGGGGAGGGCGGCGGGCTGGTGTTGCTCAAACCGCTGTCGCGGGCGCTCGCCGACGGCGATCCGGTGTACTGCGTGCTGCGCGGCAGCGCCGTCAACAACGACGGTGGCGGCGACGCCTTCGCCGTACCGGACGGCGCCGCGCAGCGCGAGGTCCTGCGGCTCGCGTACGAGCGGGCCGGGCTGACGCCGGACCGTGCGGGATACGTGGAACTGCACGGCACCGGGACGAAGGTCGGCGACCGGATCGAGGCGGCGGCGCTCGGCGCGGCGCTCGGCCGCCCGGGGGCCCCGCTGCGGGTCGGCTCGGTCAAGACCAACATCGGGCACCTGGAGGCCGCGGCCGGGATCGCCGGACTGCTGAAGACCGCGCTCTGCCTGAAGAACCGGCGGCTGGTGCCCAGCCTCCACTTCACCGCCCCGCCCCCGGACATCCCCCTCGACGCGCTCAACCTGCGGGTCTGCACCGAGACGGCCGTGTGGGACGCGCCGGACGGCGAGCGCGTCGCCGGCGTCAGCTCCTTCGGCGTCGGCGGTACGAACTGCCACGTCGTCCTGACGGACGAGGCCCGCACCCCGGAGCCGTACCCCGCCCCGCGCGCCCCCGTGGGCCCCATGGCGTGGGTGGTGTCGGCCGCCTCCGCCCAGGCGCTGCGGGCACAGGCGGGGCGGCTGGGCGAGGCCGTGGCCGACGGGGGTGTGGCCGACGACCCGCGCGATGTCGCGTTCTCGCTGGCCACCGCCCGCACCCCGCTGCCCGTACGCGCCGTGCTGATCGCCGAGGACCTGGCCGGGTTCTCCGACGCGCTCGCCGCCGTGGAGAAGGGACAGCCCCACCCCTCGGTGGTCACCGGTGTGGCGGGCGACCCCGGACGGACGGCGTTCGTCTTCCCCGGCCAGGGTGCGCAGTGGGCCGGGATGGCCGCCGAACTGCTGGCCACCTCACCGGTGTTCGCCGAGCGGATCGAGCGCTGCGCCGCCGCGCTGGAACCGTACGTGGACTTCTCGCTCACGGACGTGCTGCGGGACGGCGGGGCCGCGCTCGACCGGGTCGAGGTCGTCCAGCCCGCGCTGTGGGCCATGATGATCGGACTGGCCGCGCAGTGGCGCGCGTTCGGTGTGTGCCCCGAGGCCGTCGTCGGCCATTCGCAGGGCGAGATCGCCGCCGCGCACCTCGCGGGCGCGCTGTCGCTGGAGGACTCCGCGAAGATCGTGGCGCTCCGGGCGCGGGCGCTGGCCGCGATCGACGGCACCGGCGCGATGGCCGGGGTCGACCTGCCCGCCGCCGATGTGCGCGCCGCCGTAGACAGCTCCGTCGTGGACGGCTCCGCCGCAGCCGGCTCCGTCACCGTCGCGGCGGAGAACGGGCCCTCCTCGACCGTGATCGCCGGACCGCCCGACCAGGTGCGCCGGTTCGTCGACGCGTGCGCCGAACGGGGGGTGCGGGCGCGGCTGATCCCGGTCGGGTACGCCTCGCACACCGAGGCCGTCGACGTCCTGCGCGAGCGGCTGCTCGGCGAACTGGCCGGGGTGCGGGCGAGGCCGTCCGAGATCCCGTTCTACTCCACCGTCACCGGCACCGTGCTCGACACCACGGGGCTGGACGCGGCGTACTGGTTCCGCAGTCTCCGGCAGCCGGTGCTGCTGCGCCCGGCGACCGAACTGCTGGCGGCACACGGGTTCCGGACGTACGTGGAGGTCAGCGCGCACCCGGTGCTGACGGTGCCGGTGCAGCAGACCCTCGCCGCCGGTCCGCCGGTCGCCGTCACCGGCACGCTGCGGCGCGGGGACGGCGGGCGGCGCAGGCTGCTGATGTCGCTGGCCGAACTGTACGTACGCGGCGTGGACGTGGACTGGTCGGCGGACCGGGACCGGGACCGGGGCGACGCCCGCCGGGTCCCGCTGCCGCGCTACGCCTTCCAGCGGCGCCGGCACTGGCTCGGGGCGGACCCGGGGGCGGACGTTCCGGTTACGGAGGAACCGTCGGCCAGGGACGCGCTCGGGCTGGTCCGTGCCACCGCCGCCGCCGTGCTCGGCCATCCCGACGCGGCCGCCGTCGACCCGGCGGCGACCTTCAAGGCGCTCGGCTTCGACTCCGTCTCGGTCGCCGATCTCGCGGCCCGGCTGAGCGGGGCGCTCGGCCGGGCGCTGTCGCCCGCGGCCGTGTTCGACCACCCGACGCCGGAACTCCTCGCCGGATCGCTGGGCGCGCCTGCCCGCGTCGAGGCCGCGCCCGCCCGGCCCGTCGACGGCGAGGCCGTCGCGATCGTCGGGATGGCCTGCCGCCTGCCGGGCGGCGCCGATTCGCCGGACGCGCTGTGGGACCTGGTGCGGCAGGGGCGGGATGTCATCGGCCCGTTCCCGGAGGACCGCGGGTGGGACCTCGGCGTCCTGTACGACCCCGATCCCGACCGCCCCGGCAGCAGTTACACCCGGTCCGGCGGGTTCCTCGACGACATCGCCGGGTTCGACCCCGAGTTCTTCTCCATCGCGCCGCGCGAGGCGCTGGCGATGGATCCGCAGCAGCGGGTCGTCCTGGAGACCGCGTGGGAGGCCCTGGAACACGCGGGTGTCGATCCGCGGGCGCTGCGGGGCGCGCCGGTCGGGGTGTTCGTCGGGGCCGGGGCGGGGGACTACGGGCCCCGGCTGCACGAGGGCGGCGAGGACGACTCCGGGTATCTGCTGACCGGCACCGTACCCAGCGTCGTGTCCGGCCGGGTCGCCTACACCCTCGGGCTGGAGGGCCCCGCGCTCACCGTCGACACGGCCTGTTCCTCGTCGCTGGTGGCGATCCATCTGGCCGTACGCGCGCTGCGGAGCGGGGAGTGCGACCTCGCGCTGGCCGGCGGGGTGACGCTGATGCCCACGCCAGGGATCTTCGTCGAGTTCAGCAGGCAGCGCGGGCTCGCCCCGGACGGCCGGTCGAAGGCGTACGCAGCGGCGGCCGACGGCACGAGCTGGGCCGAGGGCGCGGGGGTGCTCCTGGTCGAACGGCTGTCGGACGCGCGCCGGAACGGGCACCGGGTGCTGGCGGTGATCCGCGGCTCGGCGGTCAACTCAGACGGCGCGAGCAACGGCATCACCGCGCCCAACGGGCTTGCCCAGCAGCGTGTGATCACCAGCGCGCTGGCCGACGCCGGGCTCACCGCCGCCGAGGTCGACGCGGTGGAGGGCCACGGCACCGGGACCGCGCTCGGCGATCCCGTCGAGGCGCGGGCGCTGCTGGCCACCTACGGGCGCGCGCACAGCGGCGAGGAGCCGGTGTGGCTCGGGTCGCTGAAGTCCAACCTCGGCCACACGCAGGCGGCGGCCGGGGCGGCCGGGGTGATCAAGATGGTCCAGGCCCTGCGGTACCGGCGGCTCCCGGCGAGCCTGCACATCGACGCCCCGTCGTCGCACGTGGACTGGGCGGCCGGCGGGCTCCGGCTGCTGACCGAGGGCCGGGAGTGGCCCGGCGGACGCCCGCGCCGTGCCGCGGTGTCGTCGTTCGGGATCAGCGGGACCAACGCGCATCTGATCCTCGAAGAGGGCGACGGCGAGGACCGGCGGGAGAGCGCCGTTCCCGGACCCGTTCCCGGCCCCGTGCCCTGGCTGCTCTCGGCCGCGACCCCGGAGGCCCTGCGGGCCCAGGCGAAGAGGCTGCGCGCGTTCGCCGCGGAGGGCGGTACGGAGGAGGGCGGTACGGCAGAGGGACGTACGGACGAGGGGACCGACGGCGGGAAACGGGCCGGGGGCATCGCAGGCATCGCCGGCATCGCCGACATCGGGCTGTCGCTGGCGACCACCCGGGCCCGGCTCGCCTGCCGGGCCGTCGTCACCGGCGCGGACCGCGGCGCCCTGCTCGCCGGGCTCGCCGCGGTGGAGTCCGGCGAGGAACCGCCGCGGCGGCGCCCGGACGGCGGGCTCGCCTTCCTCTTCACCGGCCAGGGCGCCCAGTACCTGGGCATGGGCCGCGAACTCGCCGCGTGCTCCCCGGTGTTCGCCTCGGCCCTCGACGAGGTGTGCGCGCATCTGGACGGGCTGCTGCCGAAGCCGGTGCGCGAGGTCGTCCTCGGCGCCGACGCCGCGCTGCTCGACCGTACGGAGTTCGCCCAGCCCGCGTTGTTCGCGCTGGAGACGGCGCTGTTCCGGCTGCTCGAACAGTACGGGGCGCGGCCCGACGCGCTGGCGGGGCACTCGGTCGGCGAGATCACCGCGGCGCATGTCGCCGGGGTGCTCTCCCTGCCGGACGCGTGCGCGCTGGTCGCGGCGCGCGGACGGCTGATGCAGGCGGCCAGGACCGGCGGGCGGATGGCCGCCGTCCGGGCGGGCGAGGACGAGGTGCTGGCCGTGATCGCCGCGCTGGCCCCGGACGGGGCGTGCCTGGCGGCGGTGAACGGACCCGAGTCGGTGGTCGTCTCCGGCGACCCGGCCGCGATCGGCCTGCTGGGCGAGTACTTCGCCGCCCGGGGCCGGGACGTCAAGCGGCTCCGGGTCAGCCACGCCTTCCACTCGCACCACATGGACCGGGCACGGGAGGGCCTTCTGGACGTCCTCGGCGAGCTGTCCTTCCAGGAGCCCGAGATCCCGATCGTGTCCACGGTGACCGGCCGGCCGGCGACGCCCGCCCAGCTCGCCTCGCCGGAGTACTGGGCCGACCAGCTCCGCCTGCCCGTGCGGTTCGCGGACGCGGTCGCCACGCTCGGCGGGCGGGGCGTCGGGACGTTCCTCGAAATCGGCCCGGACGCGACGCTGACCTCGATGCTGCCGGACGTGGCGTGCGCGCCGGTGCTGCGGCGCGGGGGCACCGACGTGACCGAGGCGCTCGGGCATCTGCTGCTCGGCGGCGCCTCCCTCGACCCGGCGACGGTGTTCCCCGGCGGGCACCGGGTGGAGCTGCCCACGTACCCCTTCCAGCGCCGCCGGTTCTGGCGGGACGGTCCGGCGCGTACGGGGGGATCGCTGTTCCGGCTCGACTGGACCGAGGTGCCCGCGGCGGCGGAACCCGACGGAGCCGTCTCGGTGGTACGGGTCGGGGGCGGCGGGTCCAGTGGGGTCAATGGGTCCGGCGGGTCCGGCAGTTCCGGCGGGGACGGGGTGGTGGAGGACGCGTACGAGCGGGTCCACCGGGCGCTGGAGCTGGTACGGGCACGGGCGGCCGGTGACGAGCCGGGCAGGCTCGTCGTCCTCACCCGGGGCGCGGTCGCCGTCGCGGACGAGGACGTCGACCCGGCGCAGGCGCCGGTGTGGGGCCTGCTGCGGTCGGCCCAGGCGGAGTTCCCCGGCCGGTTCGTCCTGGCCGACCTCGACGGGGAGGCGGACGCGGACGCGGGCACGGACACGGAGGCGGATATCGGCCTCGGCTCCGGTCCTGCGGCGACGTCCGAGGCGCTGGGGCGCGCGCTGGCCACCGGCGAACCCCAACTCGCCCTGCGCGGCGGCCGGATCCTCGTGCCCCGGCTGGCGCGAGCAGCCACCGGACCGAGCCGCCCGCCGTCGTTCGGCACGGGCACCGTACTGATCACCGGCGGTACCGGCGCGCTCGGTTCGCTGCTGGCCCGCCACCTCGTCACCGCGCACGGCGTACGGCATCTGCTGCTCACCGGCAGGAGCGGCGCGGCGGCCCCGGGCGCCGCCGCGCTCCGCGACGAACTCGCCGCGCTCGGCGCCGAGGTCCGCGTCGAGGCGTGCGATGTCGCGGATCGCGCCGGGCTCGCTGCGGTGCTCGACAGCGTCCCGTCCGACCGGCCGCTGAGCGCGGTCGTCCACGCGGCGGGCGTCCTGGACAACGCGCTGGTAACGGATCTGACGTCCGATCGGCTCGGTCCGGTGCTCGACCCGAAGGTCCGCGGCGCCTGGCACCTCCACGAGCTCACCGCGGGGCTCGACCTCGCCGCGTTCGTGCTGTTCTCCTCGACTGCCGGGCTGCTGGGCCACGAGGGCATGGCGAACTACGCGGCGGCCAACGCGTTCCTGGACACGCTGGCCCGCCACCGGCACGCCCGTGGCCTGCCCGCGACGTCGCTGGCCTGGGGGCTCTGGGCGACCGGGAGCGCGCTGACCGGGCATCTGGCCGACGCGGATCTGGAGCGGCTGGGCCGGTGGGGGATCAGCCCGCTGTCCCCGGGCCGCGCGCTCACGCTGTTCGACACGGCGGTGGCCTCGGGCGAGGCGTGCCTGGCGCCGGTCGCGCTCGACCCGGCCCGGCTGCGCGCGGGGAGCTGGCTGCCCGCACCGCTGCGCGGTCTCACGGCGGAGCCCGCCGGGGACACCGGTGAGCCGGCGGCGGACCCCGGTCCGGCCGACGGCCTGCGGTCGCTGCCCGCCGGGGAGCTCGAACGGGAACTGACGAAGCTGGTGCGCGGACACACCGCCTCCGTGCTGGGCCGGGACGACCCGGCCCGTATCCCGCTCGACACGGCCTTCAAGGACCTCGGGTTCGGTTCGCTGGCCGCCGTACACCTGCGCGGCAGGCTGACCGCCGCGACCGGACTGCCCGTACCTGCCACGCTCGTGTACGACCATCCGTCTCCCGCCGCGGTGGTGCGGTGCCTCCGGAAGCTGATCGCGCCGGCGGACGGGACCGGGGCCGGGACCGGGGACCGGGCCGGGAACGGGACCAGGGACGAAGAGGACCCGATCGACGGGATGGACGCCATGAGCCTGGTGCGCATGGCGCTGGACGCCGGACTTTCCGACTGAGGAGCTGCGTACATGACCGCGTCTGCCGACCAGTTGGTGGAGGGCCTGCGGGCCGCGCTGAAGGAGAACGAACGGCTCCGCGTGCGCAACCGGGAGCTGACCGCCGGGACGGACGAACCGATCGCGATCGTCGGCACCGGCTGCCGCTACCCCGGCGGTGTCGCCGACGCGCGGGACCTCTGGCGGATCGTCGCCGAGGAACGGGACGTGATCACCGGCATGCCCGCCGGGCGGGGCTGGGACCTGGACGAGCTGTACCACCCCGACCCGTACGAGCCGGGCCGGTGCCATGCGCGGGGCGGCGGGTTCCTCGACGCGGCCGACGCGTTCGACGCGGCGTTCTTCGGGATCAGCCCGCTGGAGGCGGCGGCGATGGATCCGCAGCAGCGGCTCGTCCTGGAGACCGCCTGGGAGGCCCTGGAGACCGCCGGGATCCGGCCGGGCGAGCTGCGGTCCACACCGACCGGGGTGTTCGTCGGCGCGAGCGTCGGCGACTACGCGCCGCGCGAGATACCCGAGGAGCTCGAAGGGCAGGTGCTGACCGGGAACGCGCTGAGCGTCGTGTCCGGCAGGCTCTCCTACCTGCTCGGCCTGGAGGGCCCGGCGCTCACCGTCGACACGGCGTGCTCGTCGTCGCTGGTGGCCCTGCACCTCGCGGTGCGCGCGCTGCGGCAGGGGGAGTGCTCGGTCGCGCTGGCCGGCGGGTCGACGGTCATGTCGACGCCGAACAACCTGATCGAGATGTCCCGTCAGCAGGTCCTCTCCGCGGACGGCCGGTGCAAGTCGTACGCAGCCGCCGCCGACGGCGCCGGGTTCGCCGAGGGCGCCGGGATGCTCGTACTGGAGCCGCTGTCGCGGGCGCGGAGCGCCGGACATCCGGTGCTGGCGGTGATCCGGGGCAGCGCGGTCAACCAGGACGGGGCCAGCAACGGCCTGTCGGCGCCGCACGGCCCCGCCCAGGAACGGGTGATCCGCGCCGCGCTGGCCGACGCGGGGCTCGGCCCCGGCGACGTCGACGCCGTGGAGGGCCACGGCACCGGCACCCGGCTGGGCGACCCGATCGAGGCGCAGGCGCTGCTGGCGACGTACGGCCGGGGCCGGTCGCCGGAGAACCCGCTGTGGCTCGGCTCGGTCAAGTCCAACCTCGGGCACACCCAGGCGGCGGCGGGCGTGGCCGGGGTGATCAAGATGGTCGAGGCGCTGCGCAACCGGTGGCTGCCGAGGACGCTGCACGTCGACGCACCCTCGGAGTACGTCGACTGGGCGGCCGGCGGCGTACGGGTGCTGGAGTCCGGCCGTACGTGGGACGGGAACGGGGCCGGGGACGCCGGCCCGCGCCGCGCCGGGGTCTCGTCGTTCGGGATCAGCGGCACCAACGCCCACGTCATCCTGGAGGAGGCGCCCGACACAGGCGCCGAGCCGGCCGGGACCGCAGGATCGCCGGTGCCGCCGGTGCCGCTGGCGTGGCCGGTCTCGGGGCGGACGCCGGAGGCGCTGCGCGCCCAGGCGGACCGGCTGCGGGAGTCCGTCGCCGCCCGGCCGCGGCCGGACCGGGACGTGGCCTTCTCCCTCGCCGCGCACCGGTCGTCGTTCGAACAGCGGGCGGTCGTGCTCGGTACGGACACCGCCGAACTGCTCGCCGGGCTGCGCGCGCTGGCCGAGGGCGCCACGAGCGCCGACGTGGTGACCGGCCGGGCCCGCGACGACGTCGGCGCGACCGTCTTCGTCTTCCCCGGCCAGGGCGCGCAGTGGGCCGGCATGGCGAAGGAACTGCTCGTCTCCTCGCCCGTGTTCGCCGCGCGCGTCCAGGAGTGCGCCGACGCGCTGGAACCGTACGTGGACTGGTCGTTGCTCGACGTGCTGAGCGGCGGCGACGCCGCGTCGCTCGACCGGGTGGACGTCGTCCAGCCCGTGCTGTGGGCGGTCATGCTCGGACTCGCCGAACTGTGGAAGTCCGCCGGGGTACGGCCCGCGGCGGTGCTCGGCCACTCCCAGGGCGAGATCGCCGCCGCCTGCGTCGCAGGGGCGCTCAGCCTGGAGGACGGCGCGAAGGTGGCGGCGCTGCGCAGCAGGATCGCCGCCCGGCTGGCGGGCAAGGGCGGCGGACTGTGGCTGCCGCTCTCCGCCGAGCGGGCCGAAGCGCTGCTCCGGCGGTGGCCGGGGCGGCTGTGGGTCGCGGTGATGAACGGCCCGGAGTCGACGGTCGTCACGGGGGACGCCCCGGCGCTGGAGGAACTCGCCGCGTGGTGCGGCCGGGAGGGGATCGACTTCCGTACCTTCTCCGCCGCGTACGCCTCGCACTCGCCGCGCGTGGAGGAGCTGCGCGAACCGCTGCTGGAGGCGCTGGCGGGCATCACCCCGCGCGCGGCGGACATCCCCTTCTACTCCACCGTGGACGTCGCCGCCGTGGACGGCACCGGGCTCGACGCCGCGTACTGGTACCGCAACATGCGCGAGCCGGTCCGTTTCGATCCGGCCGTCCGGCTGCTGCTCGACGCCGGGTACGACGTCTTCGTCGAGCCGTCCGCGCATCTGATGCTGGGCAGCGCCGTCCGCGACATCGCGGCGTCGGCCGGGGCCGAGGCCACCGTCACCGGCACGCTGCGCCGCGACCACGGATCGCTGCGCCAGTTCCTGTCGGCCGCCGCCGGTCTCCATGTCGCGGGCGGCGCCGTCGACTGGTCCGCGCTGCTGCCGGGCGCGCGGGCGACGGAACTGCCCACCTATGCCTTCCAGCACCGGTCGTTCTGGACGCGGCCCGCGCCACGGGCCACCGGGCGGTACGGCGACGGCCACCCGCTGCTCGACACGGTCATCCCGCGCCCGGACGGCGCGGGCTGGACGATGACCGGGCGGCTCTCGCCGTCCGCGCACCCCTGGCTGGCCGACTGCGGTGGCGCTGCCGTCCTGCTGGAGCTGGTGATCGCCGCCGGGGACCGGGCGGGGTGCGACCGGATCGACGAGCTGACGGTCGGGACACCGCTCGCCGTCGAGGCGGGCGGCCCGGCCGACGTACATGTCACCGTGGACCCGGACGGCGAGGGCCGCAGCGCCGTCGTCGTGCACCTCCGGCAGGGCCCCGGCTGGGTCCGGGGCGCCTCCGGTGTGCTGAGCACCGGCACGGGGCGCGCCGAGGTGCCCGTACCGGACGACGACGAGGGCGTCGTGGTGGAGGCGGCCGAGGACCGGGAAGCGGAGGCGTTCGCCCTCCATCCGACCCTGCTCGACCCGGTGCTGCGGCCCTTCGGGGCGCCCGTCACCTTCACCGGTGTGGACCTGCGGGCGGCGGGCGCCTCGGTCGTCCGGGTGCGGACGACGGTGGTGGACGGCGTGACGTCGCTGCTGGTCACGGACGCGTCCGGGATGCCGGTGCTGACCGTGGACTCCGTCGCCCCGCGCTCCCCGGCCCCGCCCGCCGCGAGCGGTTCGCTCTTCCGGCTCGGCTGGATGCGGCTGTCGGGCCGCGCTCCCGAGGCCGGACGGTGGCGGGTCCTGGCCCTCGGGGCCGACCCGTGGGACCTGGCCCGGGACGGATACGGATACGGGGACGTGGACGTGGACGAGGGCGGGCCGGGCGCGGAGCCGGTCACCGCGCCGGTCCCGGCACCCGTCACCGCGCCGCCGGTCACGGTCGTGCCGTGTGTCGGTGTACGGGACGGGGCCACCGTGCCCGGTCAGGCGTACGAGGCCGCCCTGCGCGTGCTGCGGCTGGCGCAGGAAACCCTCGCGGACGAGCGGGCCCGGCTCGTCGTGGTGACCCGGGGAGCCGTCGCCGCCCCGGACGGCGTGGTGGACGATCCGGCGATGTCCCCGCTGTGGGGGCTGGTGCGCTCGGCGGCCTCGGAGTACCCCGGGCGGTTCCTGCTGGTCGACGTCGACCGGGAGACCGGGGCCGAGGACGTCCGCCGGGCGGTCGCGGTCGCGCTGGAGCGGGACGAGCCGCAGATCGCGGTCCGGGCAGGGCGTCGGTACGTGCCACGTGTGACGGAGGAGGCGGAGGGTCTCGTACCCCCCACCGCACCCGCCTTTCCCACGGAGGGAACCGTCCTGGTCACCGGTGGCACCGGGGCGCTCGGCTCGCTGGTGGCGCGCCGGCTCGTGGAGCGGCACGGCGTACGGAGCCTCGTCCTGGTGAGCCGGCGGGGGCCCGCCGCCGACGGCGCGCGGGAGCTGCGGGACGGACTGACCGCGCTGGGCGCGCGGGTACGGATCGCCGCGTGCGACGTCTCCGACCGCGCCGCGCTGACCGAGACGGTGGCGTCCGTCCCCGATCTGGCCGGCGTCGTCCACACCGCCGGTCTCATCGACGACGCGCCCCTGGCCGACATCACCCCGGACCGGCTCGCCGGTGTCTTCGCCGCGAAGGCCGGAGCGGCCTGGCACCTGCACGAACTCACCGCGGACCGCGGCCTGTCGGCGTTCGTCCTCTTCTCCTCGTTCTCCGGGCTCATGGGCAACGCGGGCCAGGCGGGCTACGCGGCGGCCAACACCTTCCTCGACGCGCTCGCGAGCCACCGCCGCTCCCTCGGCCTGCCCGCGCTCTCCCTGGCCTGGGGGCTCTGGCGCACCGTCACCGCGGGCGGTCTCACCCCGGCGGACCTGGCGCAACTGAACCGGTCCGGCATCACGGCGATGACGGAGGAGACGGGGCTGGCGCTCTTCGACCGCGCCCTGGGCGCGGCCGGCCCCCTGGTCGCCCCGGTCGAGGTCGACCGGGCCGCGCTGCGGGACCGCGCCGTCTCCGGCGAACTCCCGGTGGTGCTGCGCGGGCTGGTGCCCAGGCCCCGCCGGAGCGTCGCGCGGCCGACCGGGACCGGCGAGTGGGACGGCCGGGAACCCCTCGACACCGCCGCCGAGTGGCTGCGGCGCCGCCCCGGGGTGACCCAGGCCGTCACCGTACCGAGGGAGCACGGCCGGATGGCGGCGTACGTGACCGTCGAGAGCGACGCCGCCCTCGCCGCGCTCCACGCCGAACTGCCCGCCTACCTGAGCCCGGACGCCGTGGTGACGACGGCGGCGACCCGGCTCCCCCTCCCCGAGCACGCCCCGGCGGGGGAGCGCCCGCCGGGCACGGCGCGCGAGGAGCTGCTGTGCGGGCTCTTCGCCGAACTCCTCGGCCTGACCTGGGTGAACGTCGACGACGGGTTCTTCGACCTGGGCGGGCACTCGCTCCTCGCGACCCGGCTCGTCAGCCGGATCCGCAGCGTGCTCGACACCGAGATCCCCGTACGCGCCCTGTTCGACACCCCCAGCGTCGCCGGTCTCGCCGCCCGCCTCGGCGGCCAGGACCGCCGCCGGGCCGCGCTGGTGCCGATGGAACGGCCGGACGTCGTACCGCTGTCGTTCGCGCAGCAGCGGCTCTGGTTCCTGTACGCGCTGGAGGGCCCCTCGGCGACGTACAACATCCCGCTCGTGCTGCGGCTGACCGGCGAGGTCGACCCGGTGCCGCTCCGGCAGGCGCTCGACGACATCGTGGAACGCCACGAGAGCCTGCGCACGGTCTTCCCGGACGTCGACGGCCGCCCGCACCAGAGGATCCTCGACCCCGCCGCCGTCTCCCTCGACTTCGACGTCGTCGCGACCACCGAGGACACCGTCGAGGAGACGGTGGCCGCGGTGGCGTCCCTCGGTTTCGACCTGGCCACCGAGATCCCCGTACGGGTACGGCTCCTCCCGTACGCGCCGGGCGCGTCCGTGCTGGTCGTGGTGGTGCATCACATCGCGGGCGACGGCTGGTCCGTCGGGCCGCTGGCGCGCGACCTCACCACCGCGTACGCGGCCCGCCGCGCCGGCGTGCGACCGTCGTGGCAGCCGCTGCCCGTGCAGTACGCCGACTACACGCTCTGGCAGCGCGGCCTCCTCGACGAGGGCGGAAACCTCCTGGCCGACCAGGTCGCCCACTGGACGGAGCGGCTGGCCGGCCTCCCCGACCAGCTCGACCTGCCGTTCGACCGGCCGCGCCCCGCGGTGGCCTCGTACGCGGGCGACCTGGCCCGGTTCACCCTCGACGCCGAGCTGCACCGGCGGCTGGTCGACCTCGCGCGCACCGGCGACGCCACCGTGTTCATGGTGTTGCAGGCCGCGCTGGCCGCCCTGTTCACCCGGCTCGGCGCGGGGACGGACATCCCGCTCGGCGCACCGGTGGCGGGCCGGACCGACGACGCGCTCGACGACCTGATCGGCTTCTTCGTCAACACACTGGTACTGCGCGCGGACACCTCCGGCGATCCGTCGTTCACCGAACTGCTCGCCCGGGTCCGGGAGACGAGCCTGGCGGCCTACGCCCACCAGGACGTGCCGTTCGAGTACCTGGTGGAACTGCTCAACCCGCAGCGGTCCACCGCCCACCACCCGCTCTTCCAGGTGGCCCTGGCGCTCCAGAACAACGAACAGGGCCGGTTCGAACTGCCGGGCCTCACCGCACGCCTCGACGTCGCCGCCACCCGGACCGCACGCTTCGACCTGTTCTTCAGCGTCACCGAGGAGACCGGACCGGACGGCGCACCCGCCGGCGTGTCCGTCCTGGTCGAGTACGCCACCGCCCTCTTCGACGCCGGAACGGTCTCGGCCCTCGTGGCCCGCTGGGAGCGGCTGCTGCGCGCCGTCGCCGCCGACCCCGGCGCGGCCATCGGCGGCGCCGACCTCCTCGCCCCGGAGGAACGGGCCGCCCTGCTCGCCGCGCCCGAGCCGGTCACCGTCGACCGCCTGCTGCCGGACCTCTTCGAGGAACACGTACGGGAGCGGCCGGACGCCGTCGCCGTCGTGTCCGGGGACACCCGCTGGACGTACGCGGAGCTCAACGCGCACGCCAACCGCGTGGCCCGGCTGCTGCGTGACGAAGGCGTCGGCCGGGAGGACCGGGTGGCGCTGCTGCTGCCCCGCTCGGCCGGACTCGTCGCGGCGATCCTGGGCGTGCTCAAGGCGGGCGCCGCGTACGTGCCCGTCGACCCGGACTATCCCGCCGAGCGCATCGCGTACCTCCTCGGCGACGCGGGCCCGAGCCGCGTCCTGGCGACGACGGCGGCCGTGGCGGCCCTGACGGACACCGCGACGCCCGTCGCCGGGGCCCTCGTCCTCGACGCACCGGAGGTACGGGCGGCGCTGGAGGCGTACCCCGGCACGGACCCGCGCGTGCCGGGCGACCCCGGGCAGGCCGCGTACGTGATCTACACGTCCGGCTCGACCGGGGCGCCCAAGGGCGTGGTGGTGCCCCACCGCAATGTCGTACGGCTGCTGGAGACCGCGCAGCGGTCCTTCCGGTTCGGCCCCGAGGACATCTGGACGATGTTCCACTCGGCGTCCTTCGACTTCTCCGTCTGGGAGCTGTGGGGCGCGCTGGCCCGGGGCGGCTCGGTCGTCGTGGTGCCCTACGAGGTCAGCCGGTCCCCGGAGAAATTCGTCGGGCTGCTCGCCGACGAGCGGGTCACGATCCTCAACCAGACGCCGTCGGCCTTCTCCCAGTTGATCGACGCCGACCGCGAGCGCCCGCGCCCACTGGCCCTGCGCACGGTCGTCTTCGGCGGGGAGGCGCTGGACACCTCCCGGCTCGCCGCCTGGTACGAGCGCCACGACGACCGGGCCCCGCTGCTGGTCAACATGTACGGGATCACCGAGACCACCGTCCACGTCACCCTCCTGGAGCTGGACCGCCGCTCCGCCGCCGAGGCGGCGGCGGGCGCGATCGGCGCACCCCTGCCCGACCTGACGGCCTATGTGCTCGACGCCCGGCTGCGCCCCGTGCCGCCCGGCGTCACCGGCGAGCTGTACGTGGCGGGCGCCGGGCTCGCCCGGGGCTACCTCGGCCGCCCCGGCCTCACCTCGGGCCGGTTCGTGGCGGACCCCTTCGGCGCACCCGGGTCCCGGATGTACCGCACAGGGGACGTGGCGCGCTGGAACCGGAGCGGGGGTCTGGAGTTCGCCGGCCGGGCCGACGACCAGGTCACGGTACGCGGCTTCCGGATCGAGCCGGGTGAGGTCGAGGCCGTCCTGCGCGCGCACCCCGCCGTCGCGCAGGCGGTGGTGGTCGCGGGCGACAACCGGCTCGTCGCCTACGTCGTCCCCGGCGACCAGGACACCGGGGACGACATAGGCGCCCTGCGGCGGTACGCGCGCACCCGGCTCCCGGACCACCTGGTGCCGTCGGTGGTGGTGCCCGTACCCGAGATCCCGTTGACCGCGAACGGCAAGCTGGACCGCGCGGCGCTCCCGGCGCCGGTCCCGTCGGTGCCGTCGGAACGGGCAGCGGCCGGGCGTGCGCCGATGACGCCGCAGGAGGAGATCCTGACCGGGCTGTTCGCCGAGGTGCTCGGCGTGCCGGCGGCCGGCCCCGACGACGACTTCTTCGACCTGGGCGGGCACTCGCTCCTCGCGACCCGGCTGGTCAGCCGGATCCGCGCCGCGCTCGCGGTCGAACTCCCGGTGCGGGCGCTCTTCGAGACGCCGACCCCGGCGGGGCTCGCCGAACACCTCTCGGCGGGTGGCGCGGCCCGGCCCGCGCTGACGCGCCAGGAACGTACCGAGGCGCTGCCACTCTCCTTCGCACAGCAACGGCTCTGGTTCCTGCACAAGTTCGAGGGCCCTTCGGCGACGTACAACATCCCGCTGGCGCTGCGCCTGACCGGGGAGGTGAACCGGGGCGCGCTCGAAGCGGCGCTGAACGACGTCGTCACCCGCCATGAATCGCTGCGCACCGTCTTCCCCGAGCGGGACGGCCGCCCGGGGCAGCGCGTCCTGGAGGCGGAGCTGTCGCTGCGGATCGAACGGGTCGGCGCGGACGGGCTCCCCGAGGCGCTGGGGGCGGCGGCGCGGTACGCGTTCGATCTGGCGGGTGAGATCCCCGTAAGGACGACATTGTTCGAGGTCGATGAGTCGACATCGGTGTTGTTGGTGTTGGTACATCACATCGCGGGTGACGGCTGGTCGATGGGGCCCCTGGCTCGCGACCTGGTCGCGGCGTACACGGCCCGGTGCGAGGGCGCCGCGCCCGCGTGGGCGCCGCTGCCGGTGCAGTACGCGGACTACACGCTCTGGCAGCGGGCGCTGCTCGGCGAGGAGTCCGACGCGGAGAGCCTGTTCGCGCGGCAGGTCGCCTACTGGACCGACCGCCTCGCCGGCCTGCCCGACCAGGTGACCATCCCCCTGGACCGGCCCCGGCCCGCCGTGGCCTCGTACTCCGGTGATGTCACCTGGTTCGAGGTGGACGCGGGGTTGTGCGGTGCGTTGGGGGCGGTGGCCCGGTCGGTGGGGGCATCACTGTTCATGGTGTTGCAGGCGGGGCTGGCGGTGCTGGTCTCGCGGTTGGGTGGGGGAAGCGACATCGCGGTCGGATCGCCGATCGCGGGGCGGACCGACAGCGGGCTGGACGACCTGGTCGGGTTCTTCGTGAATACGTGGGTGCTACGGACCGATGTGTCGGGGGATCCGTCGTTCGCGGAGCTGGTGGGACGGGTTCGTGAGGCGAGTCTGGGTGCGTACGAGCATCAGGATGTGCCGTTCGAGTTGCTGGTCGAGCGGCTGAACCCGCGCCGTTCGTCGGCGCACCACCCGCTGTTCCAGATCGCCCTGGCCCTCCAGAACAACGAGGAACCACGCTTCACCCTGCCGGGGCTGGACGTCCGCCCCGAGACCGCGCTCCTGGACACCGCGCGCTTCGACCTGTTCCTGAACCTGGCGGAACGGCCCGACGGCGGCCTCGCGGGCGCCGTCGAATACGCGACGGAGCTGTTCGACCGGGACACCGTCGCCGACTTCACCGAACGCTGGCTCCGCGTCCTGCGGGCCATGGTCGAGCACCCCGACCGCTCGATCAACGACATCGGCATCCTGACGCCCGAGGAAAGCGCACCGCTCACCGCCGCCCCCGCACTGCCCGCCCCCGCCCGCACGCTGCCGGAGCTGTTCCGGGCACGGGTGGAGCAGGACCCGGGGGCGGTCGCGGTGGTGGCCGGGTGTACGGAGCTCTCGTACCGGGAGGTGGACGAGCGGGCGAACCGTCTCGCTCACTGGCTGATCGGTGAGGGGGTCGGCCCGGAGGTCCGGGTGGTGTTGCTGCTGGAGCGGTCGGTGGATCTGGTCGTCGCGATTCTGGCGGTGGTGAAGGCCGGTGGTGCGTATGTGCCGGTGGATCCGTCGTATCCGGAGGAGCGGATCGCCGTACTCCTCGATCATGTGGACCCTGTGCTCGTCCTCCGTGAACTGCCGGACGTGACGGACCAGCCCGCGTCCGGTCCGGGCATCGCCGTACGACCCGGGAATCTGGCGTACGTGATGTTCACTTCCGGGTCCACGGGGACGCCGAAGGGTGTCGCGGTGACGCAGGCGGATGTGGTGGGCCTGGCGTCGGACGGTTGCTGGGGTCACGCGCAGCGTCGGGTGCTGGTGCATTCGCCGCATGTGTTCGACGCGTCGACGTACGAGCTGTGGGTTCCGCTGACGCGTGGCGGGGCGCTCGTTCTCGCGCCTCCGGGCGAGTTCGACGCCGCGGTGCTGGCGCGGACGGTGGTCGACCACGGTGTCACCGGACTGTGGCTCACCGCCGGGCTGTTCACCCTGATGACCGAGCACCACCTGGACTGCTTCGCGCGGGTGGAGCAGGTGTGGACCGGAGGCGATGTGGTGTCGCCCGAGGCGGTCCGCCGGCTCTTCGAGGCGTACCCGGGACTCTCGGTCGTGGACGGTTACGGCCCCACCGAGACGACCACCTTCGCGACCCGTCATGTCATGACGAGGGAGAACGCCCCGCAGGCGACGGTCCCGATCGGCGTTCCGATGGAGGCCATGCGGGCCTACGTCCTGGACGAACGGCTGCGCCTGACCGCGCCGGGCGTCCCCGGCGAGCTGTATGTGACCGGCGCCGGGGTCGCGCGCGGCTACCTCGGCCGCCCCGGCCCCACGGCGGACCGGTTCGTGGCCGATCCGTTCGGCGCGCCCGGGTCCCGGATGTACCGCACCGGGGATGTGGTGCGGTGGAACCGTGGTGGCGAGCTGGAGTTCGTGGGCCGGGCCGACGATCAGGTCAAGGTCCGGGGCTTCCGCGTCGAGCCCGGCGAGGTCGAGGCCGCGCTGCGCGAACAGCCCGAGGTCGCGGGCGCCGTGGTCGTCGCGCGGGAGAACCGCCTCGTCGCCTATGTCGTCCAGGCGCCCGACGCGGCCCCCGAGGTGGGGGAGGAGCAGGTCGACGAGTGGCGTGATGTGTACGACACGATGTACGGGTCGGACGAGGTCGCGCCGTTGGGCGGTGACTTCACGGGGTGGAACAGCTCGTACACCGGTGAGCCGATTCCGCTGTCGGAGATGGAGTCGTGGCGGGCCGCTGCGGTGGACCGGATCCGGGAATCGGCTCCGCGCCGGATCCTGGAGATCGGCGTCGGCTCCGGACTGCTCCTGGGGCCGCTGCTGAACGAGGTCGAGTCCTACTGGGCGACGGACTTCTCGGCGCCGGTGATCGAGCGGCTGCGTCACCAGGCCGGCGATGCGGAACAGGTGGAGCTGCGGTGCCGGCCGGCAGATGACGTGACGGGGCTGCCGGTGGAGTACTTCGACACCGTGGTGCTGAACTCGATCGTCCAGTACTTCCCGGACGGCGCGTATCTGGCCCGCGTCCTCGACGGCGCCTTGGGGCTGCTGGCGCCCGGCGGCCGGATCTTCATCGGTGACGTACGGCATCAGCGCACGGTCCGTGCCCTGCACACCGCGATACGGGCGGAGCGGGCCGAGTCCGTCGAGGGATTGCGGACGGCGGTCGAGCAGGCGGTGCTGCTGGAGAAGGAACTGGTCCTGGATCCCGGGTTCTTCGCCTCCTGGGCCGAGGAGAGGAACGTCGGTGTCGACATCCGGCTGAAGCGGGGTGAGCCGCACAACGAGCTGACCAGGCACCGGTACGAGGTCGTCGTCCACCGCGATCCCGAGGCGGCGACATCGTTCGCCGACGTACCGGAGCTGAGCTTCACCGGCCTGGACGAGCTGCCCGTCATCGACGGTCCCGTACGGATCACCGGCATCCCCAACCCTCGCCTGACCGGGGAGCTGGCCGCGTCCCGGGCCCTGACCCGGCACGCGTCGCTCGACGACATCCGCGCGCACCTCCGCACCGGGACGGGACTGGACCCGGAAGAGCTGCACGCCTGGGGCGAGCGGGCCGGCCACCGCGTGGTGACCACCTGGTCACCCGACGACCCCGCCACGTACGACGCCGTACTCCTCCCTGCGGGGAACACCGACCGGCTGACCGGCGTGTACCGCTCCCCGGAGGGCCGACGCCCCCGGTCCGCGCTGGTGAACAACCCGCTCGGCTCCCGGACCACCGGCCACCTGCTGGCCCGGCTGCGGGACCGGCTCGCCGGGCGGCTGCCGGACTACCTCGTCCCGACCACCTTCCTCGCCGTCGACGCGATCCCGCTGACCGGCAACGGCAAGGTGGACCGGGCGGCGCTGCCCGAACCCGGCCACCACCAGGTCACCGGCCGCGCCCCGCGAACCCCGCAGGAAGAGGTGCTGTGCGGACTCTTCGCGGAGATCCTGGGGCGGCCGACGGTCGGTGTGGACGACAGCTTCTTCGACCTGGGCGGGCACTCGCTCCTCGCGACCCGGCTGGTCAGCCGGATCCGGGCGGTCCTCGGGGTCGACCTGCCGGTCCGCGCGCTCTTCGAGGCGGCCACCGTGGCCCGGCTCGCCGCGCGCGTCCACGGCGGCTCCGACCGGCCCGCGCTGGCGCGGCAGGAGCGCCCCGAGGTGCTGCCGCTGTCGTTCGCGCAGCAGCGGCTGTGGTTCCTGCACAAGCTGGAGGGGCCGTCGGCGACGTACAACATCGCGCTCGCCCTGCGGCTCACCGGCGACCTGGACCGTGTGGCCCTGGAGGCGGCGCTCGGTGATGTCGTCGGACGGCACGAGACCCTGCGGACCGTGTTCCCCGAGATCGACGGCCATCCGCGCCAGCTCGTCACCGAGGACCGTCCGACCCTGCATCTCGACCGGGCGTCCGAGGGCGAACTGCCCCAGGTGCTGGGGGCGGCGGCGCGGTACGCGTTCGATCTGGCGGGGGAGATCCCCGTAAGGACGACGCTGTTCGAGGTGGACGAGTCGGCGTCGCCGTCCACGTCACCGTCGCCGTCGACATCGGTGCTGTTGGTGCTGGTGCATCACATCGCGGGTGACGGCTGGTCGATGGGGCCGCTGGCCCGCGATCTCGTCGCGGCGTACACCGCCCGGCGCAACGGCGTCGTACCCGCGTGGGCGCCGCTGCCGGTGCAGTACGCCGATTACACGCTCTGGCAACGCACCCTGCTCGGCGACGAGTCCGACGCGGAGAGCCTGTTCAACCAGCAGGTCGCCTACTGGACCGAGCGCCTCGCCGGGCTGCCCGACGAGTCCACCGTGCCCCTCGACCGGCCGCGCCCGGCTGTCGCCTCGTACGAGGGCGACACGGTGTGGTTCGAGGTGGACGCGGGGTTGTGCGGTGCGTTGGGGGCGGTGGCCCGGTCGGTGGGGGCATCACTGTTCATGGTGTTGCAGGCGGGGCTGGCGGTGCTCGTGTCGCGATTGGGCGGCGGGAGCGAGGGGGACGTCGCGGTCGGTTCGCCGATCGCGGGGCGGACGGACAGCGGCCTGGACGATCTGGTCGGGTTCTTCGTGAATACGTGGGTGTTGCGGACGGATGTGTCGGGGGATCCGTCGTTCGAGGAGTTGGTGGGGCGGGTTCGTGAGGCGAGTCTGGGTGCGTACGAGCATCAGGATGTGCCGTTCGAGCTGCTGGTCGAGCGGTTGAACCCGCGCCGTTCGTCGGCCCACCATCCGCTGTTCCAGATCGCCCTGGCCCTCCAGAACAACGAAGAGGCCCACTTCGACTTCCCGGGCCTCCACGCACGACTGGAACTCGCGCCCACCTACACCTCCCGCTTCGACCTCTTCTTCAGCCTCACCGAGAAGTTCGACGCCTCCGGTGCCCCGGCGGGCATCACGGCGATGGTCGAGTACGCGACGGAACTGTTCGACCGGGAGACCGTGGAAGAGCTGTCCCACCGTTTCGTCGGCCTGCTGCGGTCCCTCGTCGCGCACCCGGCCCGCCCGATCGGCGCAGCCGAGATCCTCTTCCCGGCCGAACGCACCCGGCTGCTGCCGGCGCCCCAGGAACCCGCCCCCGCCCGGACTCTGCCGGAGTTGTTCCGGGCGCGGGTGGAACGGGATCCGGGGGCGGTCGCGGTGGTGGCCGGGGGTACGGAGCTGTCGTACCGGGAGGTGGATGAGCGGGCCAATCGCCTGGCCCACTGGCTGGTCGGTGAGGGAGTCGGGCCGGAGGGCCGGGTGGTGTTGCTGCTGGAGCGGTCGGTGGATCTGGTCGTCGCGATTCTGGCGGTGGTGAAGGCGGGTGGTGCGTATGTGCCGGTGGATCCGTCGTATCCGGAGGAGCGGATCGCCGTACTCCTCGATGATGTGGACCCTGTGCTCGTCCTCCGTGAACTGCCGGACGTGACGGGCCAGTCCGCGTCCGATCCGGGCATCGCCGTACGGCCGGAGAGCCTGGCGTACGTGATGTTCACTTCCGGGTCCACGGGGACGCCGAAGGGTGTCGCGGTGACGCAGGCGGATGTGGTGGGCCTGGTCTCGGACGGTTGCTGGGGTGAGGCGCAGCGTCGGGTGTTGGTGCATTCGCCGCATGTGTTCGACGCGTCGACGTACGAGCTGTGGGTTCCGCTGACGCGTGGCGGGGCGCTGGTCCTCGCGCCGTCCGGGGAGTTCGACGCGGCGGTGCTGGCACGGACCGTCACCGACGGGCGCGTCACCGGACTGTGGCTGACGGCCGGGCTGTTCACCCTGATGACGGAACAGCATCTGGACTGCTTCGCCGGGGTGGAGCAGGTGTGGACCGGGGGCGATGTGGTGTCGCCGGAGGCGGTCCGCCGGCTCTTCGATGCGTACCCCGGACTCTCGGTGGTGGACGGTTACGGTCCGACGGAGACGACGACGTTCGCGACCCGTCATGTGATGACGAGGGAGAACGCCCCGCAGGCGACGGTCCCGATCGGCGTCCCGATGGAGGCCATGCGGGCCTACGTCCTCGATGAACGGCTGCGCCTCGTACCCCCCGGCGTCGTCGGTGAGCTGTACGCGGCCGGGGCCGGGGTCGCCCGTGGCTACCTCGGCCGGCCCGATCTGACCGCCCCGCGATTCCTGCCCGATCCGTACGGCATACCGGGGTCCCGGATGTACCGCACCGGCGACCGCGTCCGGTGGAACCGCCGTGGCGAGCTGGAGTTCATGGGCCGGGCCGACGATCAGGTCAAGGTCCGGGGCTTCCGCGTCGAGCCCGGCGAGGTCGAGGCCATGCTGCTCGCCGAGCCCGAGGTCGCCCGCGCCGTCGTCCTCGCCAGGGCCGACCGTCTGGTCGCCTATGTCGTCCCGGAAGCCACGACCGTCCCCGAGGTGGGGGAGGAGCAGGTGGACGAGTGGCGTGATGTGTACGACACGATGTACGGGTCGGACGATGTCGGTTCGCTGGGTGGGGACTTCACGGGGTGGAACAGTTCGTACACCGGTGAGCCGATTCCGCTGGCGGAGATGGAGTCCTGGCGGGCCGCTGCGGTGGACCGGATCCGGGAGTCGGCTCCGCGCCGGATCCTGGAGATCGGTGTCGGCTCCGGGCTGTTGCTCGGCCCGCTGCTGGAGCAGGTCGACGCGTACTGGGCGACGGACTTCTCCGCTCCCGTGATCGAGCGGCTGCGCGGCCAGGTCGGTGGTGCGGAACATGTGGAGCTGCGGTGCCAACCGGCAGATGACGTGACGGGGCTGCCGGTGGAGTACTTCGACACCGTGGTGCTGAACTCGATCGTCCAGTACTTCCCGGACGGCGCGTATCTGGCCCGTGTCCTGGACGGGGCGCTGGGGCTGTTGGCGCCCGGCGGCCGGATCTTCATCGGTGACGTACGGCATCAGCGCACCGTTCGTGCCCTGCACACGGCGGTGCACGCCCGACGCGCCGAGTCGGTCGAACGGCTCCGGGGCTCCGTCGAGCAGGCGGTACTGCTGGAGAAGGAACTGGTCCTGGATCCCGGGTTCTTCGCCTCCTGGGCCGAGGAGAGGAACGTCGGCGTCGACATCCGGCTGAAGCGGGGCGGCCCGCACAACGAGCTGACGCGGCACCGGTACGAGGTCGTCCTCCACCGCGATCCGGCGCGGGCGGCGTCGGTGGCGGACGTACCGGAGCTGAGCTTCACCGGCCTGGACGAGCTGCCCGTCATCGAAAGTCCCGTACGGATCACGGGCATCCCCAACCCTCGTCTGACCGGAGAGCTGGCCGCGTCCCGGGCCCTCACCCGGCACGCGTTGCTCGACGACATCCGCGCGCACCTCCACACCGGGACGGGACTGGACCCGGAGGAGCTGCACGCCTGGGGCGAGCGGGCCGGCCACCGCGTGGTGGCCACCTGGTCACCCGACGACCCCGCCACGTACGAGGCGGTGGTACTCCCCGCGGGGAACACCGACCGGCTGACCGGTGTCCACCGTGCGCCGACCGGACGCCCGCTGTCCGCGCTGGCCAGCAACCCGGTCGGGTCGCGCTTCACGGGCAGGCTGCTGGCCGGCCTGCGCGACCGGCTCGCCGCACGGCTGCCCGTCCACCTGGTGCCGTCGGCGGTCCTCGCCATCGACGCGATCCCGCTGACCGCCAACGGGAAGGTGGACCGGGACGCCCTGCCGGACGGGCTGCCCGCGACCACCGATCGCGCGCCGAGGACCCCGGTCGAGGAGGTCCTGTGCGGACTGTTCGCCGAGATACTCGGCCGGGCCACGGTCGGTGTGGACGACAGCTTCTTCGACCTGGGCGGGCACTCGCTCCTCGCGACCCGGCTGGTCAGCCGGATCCGGGCGGTCCTCGGCGTCGACCTGCCGGTCCGCGCCCTCTTCGAGGCGGCCACCGTGGCCGGTCTGGGCCGGCGCATCCAGGACGGCGGCGAGGACACCGCGTTCGATGTCGTCCTGCCGCTGCGGCGCGGCGGGACCCGGCCCCCGCTGTTCTGCGTGCACCCGATCAGCGGACTGAGCTGGACCTATTCCGGGCTGCTGCGGCACCTGAGCCCCGAATTCCCGGTGTACGGACTCCAGTCGCGCGGCCTCGCCGACGGCGGCGAACTGCCGCGCTCGGTGGAGGAGGTCACACAGGACTACGTGGACGAACTCACCCGCGTCCAGCCGGACGGGCCGTACCACCTGCTGGGCTGGTCGTTCGGCGGGATGGTGGCCCACGCGATCGCCGCGGAGCTGCAACGCCGTGGCGAGGAGGTCGCGCTGCTCGTGATGCTCGACGCGAGCCCGGCGAAGCCGTGGACGTCCGACGAACTCACGGTCGCCCGCGACATGGACCGTACCGGCGCCTATACGCGGATGCTCGCCGCGTTCGGTATCAACGCCGAGGGCCTGGCCGGGGAGAGCCTGACCCACGAACGGTTCCAGGAGATCGCCCGCGAACGGAACATCGTGCTGGCGAGCCTGGAGGAGGACCACGTCACCGCGCTGATGCGGGTGATGCGGAACAACGCCGACATCATCGGCAGGCTCCGCCACGAGCCGGTCGCGGTCGACACCCTGCTGTTCGTGGCGGCGGACGAGCCCGAGCCGCTCACCGCCGATGTCTGGGCCGATTACCTCAAGCGGGAGGTCGAGGTGCATCCGGTGCCCTGCGACCACATCGGCATGACGCTGCCGGAATCGCTGGCGGTCATCGGCCCGGCGCTGGAACGAAAGCTGCGCGCAGTGGCGCGGAACCGACAAGAAAGGAACAACTCATGACGAATCCGTTCGACGACGCCGACGGCTCCTTCAAGGTGCTGGTCAACGACGAGGGCCAGCACTCGCTGTGGCCCGCCTTCGCGGAGGTGCCCGCCGGATGGACGGTGGCGTACGGCGAGGACACGCGCGCGGCCTGCCTGGAGTACGTGGAGCAGCACTGGACCGACCTGCGGCCGGCGAGCCTGGTCCGCGCCATGGACGAGGCCCGCTGACGGAGGCCGCCGACCAGAGCCGCTGACGGAAGCCACCGACACGAGCCGCTGATGAACCCCACTTTCGGAAGCCGCTGACCGAATCCCCTGGAGGGTGCCCCATGTCCGAACTCATCGAGGCCGTGCTGGCCGACGCTCCCGGCGAGCGGCTCGCCGGGCTCCCGGTGCCGGACCGCTACCGGGCGGCCTACATCCGTAAGCAGGACGTCAGCATGTTCGGTGCCGACGAGCGGAATCCCGACGTCCGCCGGTCCGTCCACGTGGGCGAGGTCGCCATGCCCGAACTCGCGCCCGACGAGGTGCTGATGGCGGTGATGGCCTCGGCGGTCAACTTCAACACCGTGTGGTCGGCCACGTTCAGGCCGGTCCCGACCTTCGCCTTCCTGGAGCGCATCGGCCGGCAGAACGCGCGCGCCGCGCGCCACGACCGCCCCGAGCAGGTGATCGGCTCCGACGCGTCGGGCGTGATCGTACGGACAGGGGCGGCCGTGGAGAACTGGGTGCCGGGTGACCGGGTGGTCGTCAGCCCGACCTACACCAGCGGCCAGGTGACCTCAGGATCCGGTGACGGCATGATCGCCGACGACATCCTCGCCTGGGGGTACGAGACGAACTTCGGCGGGATGGCCGATTTCGCCGTGGTGAAGGCGAATCAGCTCCTGCGCAAGCCCGCGCATCTGACGTGGGAGGAGTCCGCGGCCAACATGCTGTGCGGGATGACCGCGTACCGGATGCTGGTCAGCCCCAACGGCGCGCAGATGAAACAGGGCGACATCGTGCTCATCTGGGGCGCCGCGGGCGGCCTCGGCGGCTACGCCGTGCAGATGGTGAAGAACGGCGGCGGGATACCGGTCGCCATGGTCGGCTCCGAGGAGCGCGTCGGCCTCCTGCGGGAACTCGGCTGCGAAGCGGTCATCAACCGGCAGGAGTTCATGAACGCGCCGGGCGGCCTCAAGAACCCGAAGGTGCTGCGGCGGATGGGCGAGGCGATCCGCGGGCTCGTCGGCGAGGACCCGCACATCGTGTTCGAGCACACCGGCCAGGAGACGTTCGGCGCGTCCGTCTATCTCGCGCGGCGCGGCGGCACCGTCGTGACCTGCGGTTCCAGCAGCGGGTATCAGCACGACTACGACAACCGCTACCTGTGGATGAAGGTCAAGCGCATCGTCGGCAGCCACGGCGCGAACACGGCCGAGGCACATGAGGCCAACCGCCTGCTCAGCCTGGGGATGATCGTGCCGACGCTGTCGGTCACCTATCCGCTCACCGAGGCGGGCGAGGCGACCAGGGCCGTCCAGCTCGGCAGGCACGCCGGCAAGGTCGGCATCCGCTGCCTGGCACCCAAGGACGGCCTCGGGGTGGAGGACCCCGCGCTGCGCGCCCGGGTCGGCGAACAGCGGCTCGGGCTGTTCCGTACGCACTGAGCATGCTGTTCCGTACGCACTGAGGACGGCGCGGACGGTGGAAGACCGCGGAGACGGCCGTGGCGCCGGCCCCGTACATCGGGGGCCGGGGCGCCACGGGCCGGCACCGGACTGGATTGGACCGGACTGGTCGGGACGCGTCGGAGCAGGACGCGTCAGAGCGGAACGGCGACGCCGTTGAACGTCGTCTCGGGCGTCTGCGGCGTGGTGAAGCGGGCGTTGACCAGGTAGAGGCGGTCGTCCCAGCGGGCGACGGTGGTGGGGACGTCGAAGCGCGGGTCGGTGATCGTGCGGCGCAGGGTGGCGGAGCGGAGCCCCGCGTCGAGTGTGAACACGCTGATGAGGTTCAGCCGGTTCTGTACGACGTACAGCGTGCGGCCGAGCCGGAGGAGACCGTCGCCGTTGGCGACGTCCGCCGCGCCCTTCAGGGCTATCTCCGTCGCGTGGCCGGTCGTCAGCTCCACGTGGTAGAGCCTGCCGGGCTGGCTGCTGACGACGATCAGCCCTCGGCCGCCGGGGGCGGTGACGATGCCGTTGGCGTTGTTCACCTCGGGTGTCTGCACCCAGTCGCCGCCGAGGGGAAGGCTGCGGATCTCTCCCCTGCCCCCGGCCGCTCGCGCCCGGCCGCGCGGGACGCCGTACAGCACGCTGTCGCGTGAGTCGGTGAACCAGGCGCGGTCGCCGAGCAGGATCACATCGTTGATGAAGTGTCCGGTCGCGGGCGTCGGCTGGTACGTGGCCACGAGGCGGCCGGTACGGGTGTCGAGGACCCTCGCCGATCCGCCGCCGCCTCCGGCGACGTAGAGCAGCCCGTCCTCGTCCAGTTCGACCCCGACGGCCGCCGTGCCCGTCTCGCCCGGGTAGAGGACCGCGCCCTCGCCGGTGCGCAGATCGGTGCGGTACACGGCGCCGTTGGCGCGCGAGCCCATGTACGCGTACGGCCTGCTCCCGATGGTGATCCCCTCGGGGAGGAAGCCGTCGGGCAGCGGGAACTCGGTCGGCCACGCGGCGGCCGGGGCGCCGGTGGCGGCGCTCGCCGGGCCGGTGCCGGCCGTCAGGGCGAGCGCCGCGAGGGCGGTGCCGCCGAGCACGGCGCGCCGGGACGGCGCGGACGCGGTGCGGGGCTGCTGGGGGTGTTGGTGGGGGTGGTTCCGGGTCATGGTTCAGGGCCTCCGTGAGACGTGGGGTGGGGGGAAGCGGGGAACGCTGCGGACTCGGTGACTCAGGGGAGAACTCGGCCGGCGGGGCTCCGAACCGGCTTCAGCTCGACGTCGGTTCGACGTCAACTCGGCTTCTGCTGCTGTTCGTTGCTCTGCCCAAGGCTCTGTTTCGTTCGTAACGAGCTGTCATGTGCCGGAGTTCCCGTGTATGAAGTGGGCATGTCAGTAAGGCCGTCGGCCCCACGTCGCGGTCCATCAGGAGGACGCAGTGAAGAGAAGCTCGCCCATGGTTAAGGCCGCCCTCACCCTCGGCAGCGCCGTCGCGCTGGTCATCGCCCTCCCGGGCAGCGCTTTCGCCGCCCCTCCGGCGGCCCTGTCCGCCAACGCGGACGAGCTGGAGCGCGCGTACCAGCCCGCCTACGACTACGACACCGACGGCTGCTACCCCACCCCGGCCATCGGGCCCGACGGCACCCTCAACGGCGGCCTCAACCCGTCGGGCGCGCCCCAGGGCGAGTGCCGCGACCAGGCGGACCTCGACAACACCAACGGGTACGCGCGCTCCAAGTGCAACAACGGCTGGTGCGCGATCATGTACGGCCTCTACTTCGAGAAGGACCAGGCGTCGATCGGCGGGCACCGCCACGACTGGGAGCACGTCGTGGTGTGGGTGCAGAACAACCAGGCCCAGTACGTCTCCACCTCCGCGCACGGCGGATTCACCGTCCACAACCGCGACCAGATCCGCTGGGACGGCGCGCACCCCAAGATCGTTTACCACAAGGACGGCCTGAGCACGCACGCCTTCCGCGCCGCCAACGCCAACGACGAGCCGCCGGAGAACCACTACCGCGCCTGGCAGTACCCCAGCCTCGTCGGCTGGAACGGCTACCCCGCGGGCCTGCGCGACAAGCTCAGCCAGGCCAATTTCGGCAGCGCCAACTTCGGCCTCAAGGACGGCAGCTTCAACAGCCACCTGGAGAAGGCCAAGCCGGCCGCCATCCCGTTCGACCCGAACGCCTGACGGGCATTCCGACGCCGGACAGGCATTCCGACGCCCGACAGGAGCCCTCACGTCTCACGTCTCACGCCTCGCGCCTCGCGGACGTGGGGGCTCCTCCCCGCTTAGGCGCCCGGCGCACCGGGCGCCACCCCGGTCCGCGACGGTGACGGCCGCCGCGGTCAGCGCGGCGGGCCGACGACGATCTGGCCGTACAGGTCCGCGGCCTCCGCCATCAGGTCCGTCGAGATCTCGTACCCCTCGGGCCGGGGCGTCGCCATGTCACGTCCGGCGTGCCGGAACATGCCTTCGATGCCCGCGGGCGTGGCCATCATCAGCAGGTCGGCGGTGTCCGACGTGATCCGGTAGCCGTGGGGGACGTTCCGGGGCAGGAAGACGATGCCGCCCTCCGTCAGCTCCATCTCCTCGTCGTCGCACCACAGCAGCGCACTGCCCTTGATGAGCATGAAGACCTCGTCCTCACGGGTGTGCAGGTGGTACGGCGGCGCTTCGCCCTTGCTGACCGTGAACCGCCCGACGGTGAGCTGCCCGTCGGTGGCCGCGCTGTCCAGGAGGACGGCGAACTGCCCGCCGTCCAGCCATTCGAGCTTCTGCTGCTGATCGGGTTGTGCGAGGTAGGGCATGGTCATGACTGCCTCCGGTTCGGGGGGAGTGCCGCGTGCGTGATGATCCTCGCCGGAGCCCGGTGACCGCCAGCCCTGACGGTGGGAGCAGCGATACCACCGTGTCCGCAGCCGATGGTTTCCGCAGGTCGGACGGGGTCGCCGAGTGGGCCTTCGGCTTTTTCTCCGGCCGCTGAAACATTTCCGCCGGGCCATCGCGTCAATGAGGTGGAAGGCGGGGCGGACGCGGGGGAACCGGGCGCCACGGGGGAGACGGGGGAGTCGATGCGGCGCACGGCGTGGACGGGGTGGACGGGAGGTGCGGTGCGTACGGGCAGAGGGACCGCTCGTGCGGCCCGTACCTCCCGGGAGGAGGACTTCCGGGAGTTCGCGGCCGGTCGTACGAACCAACTCTTCCGCTCCGCCTGCCTGTTGGCCGGCGGTGACACCTACCTGGCCGAGGACCTGGTGCAGGAGACGCTCGGCCGGATGTACGCGCTGTGGGGACGCGTCTCCCGGATCGACAACCCGGCGGCGTACGCCCAGACCGTCCTCGTCCGTACGTTCCTCACCCACCAGCGGCGCCGTTCGGCCGGTGAGAGACCGCTCGGGGAGATCCCCGAGCCCGCCCCGGGGACAGGCGGACCCGGTGGTTCCGGCGGCCCGGACGACGATCCGGCGCTGCGGATCGCCCTGCTCGGCGCGCTCGGGCGACTCGCGCCCAAGGACCGCGCGGTGGTGGTGCTGCGGTACTGGGAGGACCGCAGCGTCGAGGAGACGGCCGAGGCCATGAACGTCAGCTCCGCCGCCGTACGCACCCGGTCGGTGCGCGCCCTCGCGAAACTCCGGGAGCAACTCGGTGGTCACTACGCCGAGTTCGCGGCCTGACGAGATCTCCGGCAACTGATCCTGTCCAGTGGGAAACGAGAGAGAAGTGGGGTCGACCATGCCCTCGGAACATGCGCACAAACCATGTGAAACGTCGGAAACAGCACCGTTCGAGGGCGAACTCGGCGAGGCGCTGCACCGTACGGGCAGCGGCTTCACGCCCGTCGACCGGGCGGCCCTGGTCGACGCCGGGCTGCGCCGGGGCCGCCGCAGACTGGCCCGGCGGCGCATCGCCGTGGTGACGGGCGGCGCGCTCGTGCTGGGCACGGTCGGGTTGGGCGGGATGTACGGGGACCGGCTGCCCGGCGGTACGGCGGCGGACAGCACCACCGCGTCCGGGGCCGCGACCGCGACCGCGACCGCCGGGCCCCGGGCGCTGGTCACCGGGGCCCGGGCGGCCTCGGGCGGGGGCCTGACCGGGGCGCTGGCGCGCCTGCTCCCCGAGGGTGAGCTGAGCGACGCGGCGGAGAGCCGGAACGGCGGGGCGGCGGTGCGCGGCGTCTTCGACGACGGCGAGGGCAGGGCCGAGGTCTCGGTCGGGCTCTCCCGCGTGAACGCCACGGAGGCCGGCGACCAGGTCACCTGTCCGGCCCGCGCCTACACGCCGTACGACTCCTGCGACACCACCGAACTGACCGACGGCTCCCAGCTCATGATCCTCCAGGGATACGTGTATCCGGACCGGCGCGAGGACACCAAGAACTGGCGGGCCGTGCTGCTGACCTCGGACGGGTTCCTGGTCGACGCGAGCGAGTACAACGCCCCGGCGGAGAAGGGTGCGGAGATCAGCCGGCCGGATCCGCCGCTGGACCGGGCGCGGCTGAAGGCGCTGGTCACCTCGGACGAGTGGCGCGGAACGGCGGCCCGGCTGCCCGCGCCGCCGCGCGGCAGGGGGCCCGGCGGTGGTGGTGGTGACGACGGCGGTTCGGCCGGGCGGGGCGACGTACAGGTCGGTACGGTGTTCACCTCCCTGCTGCCCACCGGGCTGAAGGTGTACGACCAGGGCCGGCAGGAGAACGAATTCGCGTACGCCGTGGTCGACGACGGCAAGGGGCGCGGCCTCGTCCAGATCAATGTGCAGCCCGGCATGTCGGGCACCGTGGGCGAGTTGTTCGGCGGTGCCACGACCCTGCCGGACGGTACGCAGGTGAAGGCGACGAAGCAGAGGGGCGAGAAGGGCGGCGCCGGTGTCGTGCAGTGGACCGTCGACACCATCAGGCCCGACGGGCTGCGGGTCGTCGTCTCCGCCTTCAACTCCGGTGCCCAGAACACCCCGGCCACCCGCGCGACGCCCGCGCTCACCCTCGAACAGCTCACCGCGATCGCGACCAGCGAGAAGTGGCTCGGCTGAGACGGAACGCCGGCGGTTCACCGCTCACTTCGCGTCGGAGTACCGCTCCACCGTCGCCGTCGTGAACGTGAACCGCACCGGCGTCTCGCCGAAGGCGATCCTCCCGGCCAGCGCCCCGGCCGCGTCGATCGCCTCCGCCACCGCCTCGGCCTCCTCCGCCGGGCAGTGCACGATCACCTCGTCGTGCTGGAAGAAGACCAGCTCGGCGCGCATCCCCGTGATCGCCCGGCGCAGCGCCGCCAGCATCAGCAGCGCCCAGTCGGCCGCGCTGCCCTGCACGACGAAGTTACGGGTGAAGCGGCCACGGGCCCGGCCGTTCGACGAGGCGTACCCGGGGGTGAAGTCACCGCCGGAGGAGTCGGCGGACGCCGGGCCGGCCGGCTCCGGTATCTCCTGCGGAATCCCGGCCTCGTCGTCCTCCGCCCCGGCCGCGCGCGGACTCGTCCGCCCGAGCCAGGTCCGTACGATCCTGCCTTCCTCGCCCGCCCTGGCCGCGTCGTCCACATACGCCACGGCGAGCGGGAACCTCCGGCGCAGCGCCGCCAGATTCTTCAGCCCGTCGCCGGACGTCTGGCCGTAGATCGCTCCCAGCAGGGCGAGCTTCGCGTGCTCCCGGTCGCCCGAGAACCCCCGGTCGGACAGGGCCGTGTACAGATCGCCGGGATGGCCCGCCACCTCCATCAGCCCCGGGTCGCGGGAGATCGCCGCCAGGACGCGCGGCTCCATCTGGTCGGCGTCCGCCACCACCAGACGCCACCCCTCGTCGGCGACGACCGCCCGGCGGATCACCCGGGGGATCTGGAGCGCCCCGCCGCCGTTGGTGGTCCAGCGACCCGAGACCGTACCGCCCGGCTGGTACTCCGGGCGGAACCGGCCGTCCCGTACCCAGTCCTGGAGCCAGCTCCAGCCGTGCGCCGTCCAGATCCGGTACAGCTTCTTGTACTCGATCAGCGGCTCCACCGCCGGATGGCCGATCTCCGCCAGCTCCCAGCGCCGCGTCGACTTCACCCGGATGCCCGCCTGGGCGAACGCCTTCACCACGTCCGCCGGCAGGTCCGGCCGCACCCGCCGGCCGAACGCCTCCGACACCGCGTCCGCCAGCTCCGCCAGCCGCCGCGGCTCGCCCCCGCCCGCGTACCGCTCGCCGAGCAGCTCGCGCAGCACCTCCCGGTGCACGTCCGCCCGCCAGGGCAGCCCCGCCCTGTGCATCTCGGCGGCCACCAGCATGCCCGCCGACTCGGACGCGGTGAGCAGCCGCATCCGCCCGGGGTGCTCGGCCGCCGAGTGCCGCCGCTGCTGCTCCGCGTACACCTCCACCAGCGCCTCGAACGGGATCTCCGCCCCCGCGCGCGGCTCGAAGAGCGAGGACTGCGAGCCCGGCTCCGCCGAGCGGGGCGGCGGGTCGGGCGGCACCGGCCCGTTCCGCAACCGCGCCCAGGCGGCCGCCGCCGACCGGGGCTCCCCGAGCCGCCCCTCGTGGGCCAGCAACAGCGACTCGCTCGCCTCGATGTCGTAACACCGCTCGACCCGAACCCCCGCCGCCAGCAGCCGCGGATACACCAGCGAGGTGGCCCGCCACACCCAGCGCTCCACCTCGGGCAGGCGCGCCCCGACCGCCGTGACGAGATCCGGCTCCCGCAGTACGGGGCCGGCCGCCCGGCCGTCCTCGCCCAGCGGGACGAGCAGCGCGCCGCCGCCGTCCGTCGGAGCCACCGCCCATCGTCCGGTCATGGGAGCGAGTCTCGCAGGAGGGTCTGACAACGGCCTTCGGCACCGGCCCGGCACCGCGCGCCGGCCGCCCGGGAGGCGGACGCGTCCGGTCACCGGGAAGATCGGTCCTGAAGTCGGAACACGGGCACCGGACCGGGTGTTGACAGCTCCGACGGGCCCACGGGGCCCGCACATCACGCAGAGCACGTACAGCACACAGAGCATGCAGAGCACGCAAGACATGTAGAGCACGCAGGACATGTAGAGCACGTAGAGCACGCAGGACATGTAGAGCACATGAGATCTGTGGAGGTTCAGATGCGCGCGGTCGTTTTCGAGGAGTTCGGCGGGCCCGAGGTGCTGCACGTCCAGGAGGTGGACGAGCCGCACGCGGGCCCCGGTGAGGTCCGGGTGGCCGTACGGGCCGCCGGCGTCAACCCGGTGGACTACAAGATCCGCCACGGATGGATGGAAGCGGCCTTTCCCACCCAGCTCCCCGCCGTCCCCGGCGTGGAGTTCGCCGGGATCGTGGACGAGACCGGGGAAGGGGTGACCGACTTCGCCGTCGGCGACGAGGTGCTGGGCTGGTCCGCCACCGGCGCCTACGCCCCGTACGCCCTGGCCGGCATCGTCGTCGCCAAGCCCGCGGGACTGAGCTGGGACGAGGCCGCGGCGCTCCCCGTGGCGGGGGAGACCGCGCTGCGCGTCCTCGACGCGCTCGGGGTCCGGGACGGCGAGACCCTGCTGCTGCACGGCGCGGCGGGCAGTGTCGGCGCCGTGGCCGCCCAGCTCGCGGTGGCGCGCGGCGCCACCGTGATCGGCACGGCCTCCCCGGCCAACCACGACTACGTACGCTCGCTCGGCGCCGTACCCGTGGAGTACGGAGACGGCCTGGTCGAGCGGGTCCGCGCGGCGGCGCCCCAGGGGATCGACGCCGTCTTCGACGTGTCGGGGAAGGGGGCGCTGCCCGCCTCGATCGAACTGCGCGGCGGCACCACGGACCGGATCGTCACCATCGCCGACATGGCCGCGCAGGAGCTGGGGGTGACCTTCTCCTCCGGCGGCACGCCGCCCGAGGAGCAGCGCGCCGGCCTGGCGGAGAACGCCCGGCTGGCGACGGAGGGCGCGCTGCGCGTGCGGATCGCGGGGACCTTCCCCCTTGAGGAGGCCGCGAAGGCGCAGGAGGCGAGCGAGGAGGGGCACGCGGGCGGAAAGCTCGTGATCACGCCCTGAGGGACGGAGCCGGTCGTCGGGCCGGGCGCGTCGGATCGCCCGGCCCGACAGGGCCCGGAAGCGGTGATGTGGCACGGCGGCGCTCCTCTCATGCACGATAGGTTGCCCTCTGTGATCTATTGATGTCCGAGGGTAGCGATGCTCACTGACAGTGGACCTGCGCACGACGTCTACGACTCCGGCCGGCCGTGGCTCTCCCTCACCCGGATCCCCCTCCGGCACCAGCCGGAGGCGGCCGGACGGGCCCGCCGCCACACCCGCGAGGTGCTCGCCCTGCGCCGGGTGGGCGGTGAGGCCGCGGCCACCGTCGAACTGGCGGTCAGCGAACTCGTCACCAACGCCGTGCAACACGGCGTCTGCGTCTGCGGCTGCACACGCGGCGCCGTCACCCTCGCCCTGCTGCGGTCGCCGGACGGCGGCTGCCTGCGCGTCGAGGTCGCCGACCCCTCGCGTACGCCGCCGAGATGGCCGACGGGCGTCGAGTCGGTCGACGCGGAGGCGACCGAAGGCAGGGGGCTGCTCCTGGTCACCGCCCTGGCCTCGGACTGGGGCGACCACACCGGCCCCACGCGGGGGAAGGTGGTGTGGTGCGAGTTCGCACCGGGGGAGAGGTAGGCGCCCGGGGAGACGCGGGGTGTCTGGGGAGGGACAGGGCGCCCGGATGTGGTGGACGCGGGCGTGGAGGTGGGGAGGGGCGGGCTCAGTCCCGCCGCTCGTCCGGCCGTACTCCGGGCCGTACGCCGGGGTGCTCGTCCGATCCGGTCAGCTCGCGTATGACCCGCGCCGGGTTCCCCACGGCCAGGACGCCCGCCGGCAGGTCCTTCGTGACGACCGACCCCGCGCCGACCACCGTGTTCGCGCCGATGGTGACCCCGGGGCAGACGATGACCCCGCCGCCCAGCCAGACGTTGTCCCCGATCGTCACCGGTGACGCCTTCTCCCAGCCCGCCCGGCGGCGCTCCGTGTCCAGTTCATGGGTGGGCGTGAGGAGCTGGACGTTCGGGCCTATCTGGACGTCGGAGCCGATGGTGATCGGCGCGGCGTCCAGGAAGACCGCGTTGAAGTTGACGAACGTACGGGCCCCCACGGTGATGTACGTCCCGTAGTCGCACTGGAACGGCGGCCGGATCCGGACGTCCTCGCCCACCGAACCCAGCAGCTCCTCGAGGATCTTGGCGCGCTCGCCGGGCGCGGCGCCGCCGTTCGCGTTGTACGCCGCGCAGAGCGCGAAGCGGCGCTCGGTCTCCGCCCCCAACTCCTCGTCGTCGGGGAGGTACCACTCGCCGTCCAGCATGCGTCGCTTGTTCTCGCCCATGGATGCTCCTCCGCGGATGAGAGCCCTCGGATGAAAGCCCTCGGTCGACAGGAGCCCCCAGACTAATCGGCGGCACCGACAGCCAGTTGGATATCCACAGGCTGTGGACAAGGTGGGGCGAGGCAAGGCGAGGCGGGACGGGGCGGCCCCCACCCCCGGCCGGGTACGGCCCCCACCCCCGGCCGGGTACGGTCCCGGGCCCCGGACCTGCGACCATCGGGAACGAGAGGCACGCGGCACGTCGTCGGAGGAGAAACCCATGGCCATGGAGCACCGCGAGGCCGCGGCATGAGTGAGAAGCATGCCACCGGCGACCCCGTGCGCACGGTCGAGCGCGCCGTCGCCGCGATGCTCGCCACGGGCCCCGACGGCATCGACACCGGCGCCTCCCTCCTCGCCGCCGCCCCGGACGCCGACGCCGAACTCCGGCGGCGCGGCGAGCAGTTCCTGCGCCTGGCCTGGGAACGCGGCTGGCAGCCCGCCGACGTGGCCCGCCTCGTCCGCCGCGATCTGCACGGACCTCATCTACGGCTCCTCGCCGAACTGGCGGCAGGGGAGGCGCGGCGGTACGAGCGGCTGCCGCCGCGCTGGGCGGCCCAGCTCGCCGACCTCGACCAGGAGTCGGGGCCCGGCGCGGGCGGTGCCGGGCCGTACCGGGCGGACCGTTTCTCGTACGCCACCACCGTCCTGGAGCTGTATCTGCTGCTCGCCCGGCTGCCCGCGATCGAGCCGGTCGGCCCGGTGCCCGGTACGCCCCTCCATCTGCCGCCCGCCGACGGCGAACCGCGCATGCTCACCCGGATCCGCGCGCTGCTCGCCAAGGCGGAGGCGACCGGTTTCCCGCAGGAGGCCGAGGCGCTCACCGCCAAGGCGCAGGAGCTGATGGCGCGCCACAGCATCGACGAGGCGCTGCTCGCGGACCGTACGCACCGCGGTGATGTGCCCGGCGCGTGCCGGATCGGCGTGGACGCCCCGTACGAGACGGCGAAGGCGATCCTGCTCGACGCGGTCGCCTCGGCGAACCGCTGCCGCGCGGTCTGGAACAGCGCGTACGGCTTCTCGACGGTCGTCGGGTTCGAGCCGGACCTGGAGGCGGTCGAACTGCTCCACACCTCCCTGCTGGTGCAGGGCACCTCGGCGATGACCCGCGCCGAGGCGGCCCAGCGCGCGGGCGGCCGCAAGCGGACGAAGACCTTCCGGCAGTCGTTCCTGATGGCGTACGCGTACCGCCTCGGCGAACGCCTGGCGGCGGCGACGGAACAGGCGACGGGCGAGGCCACGGAGCAACTGACGGAGGGCGAAGGAGCGGCGGGCGACGGAGCGGCGCGCGGCGGCTCCGGGCTGCTCCCGGTCCTCGCGGCACGGGAAGCCGCGGTGACCGACCGTGCGGACCGGATGTTCCCGGAGACGGTCGCGACGCGCGTGCGCGGCGTGACGGACGCCGAGGGCTGGAGCCACGGCGTCTCGGCGGCGGACGCGGCCCACGTGCCCGGCAACGGAGGCGGCAAGAGCGGCAAGAGCGGCAAGAGCGGTAAGAGCGGCGGAGGCGGTAAGAGCGACGGAGGCGGTAAGGACGGCAGGAGCGGCGCGGACCGACGCGGCCGCATCCGCCCCGCCTGACCCGGACTCCTCCTGCGATCCCTCCCACGCCGCTTCCCTCTTAGCGCCCCATTCCGGGAGAAATCGCTACCCTCACCCCATGAGCTGGCTCCGGGCGTTGAAGGAGACCGCCCGTTCCGGGTTCAGTATCGAGCGGCGGCGGCTCGAACCGCTCGTCGCGCTGCGCGGGGCCGCCGGTCTCGCCGTGGTCGTGTGCGGCACGCTCGCGCTCTTCGGCCCGACCGTCGCCGCCAGCGCCGCGTTCGGCGCGTTCCAGGCGGGGATCGCCACCTTTCAGCGCAGTTGGCGCCCCCGGCCGGTGCTCGCGCTCGCCTCAGGTGCGAGCCTCGCCCTCAGTACGTTCCTCGGCTATCTCACCGGCGCCCACTTCGCGCTGTTCCTCGCCCTCCTCGCGCTCTGGACCTTCCTCGCCGGGCTCGCCTGGACGGCCGGGCCGACCGCGGGGGTGATCGCGTCGTCCAATGTCGCGATCATGCTGGTGACGATCACCCTCCCGACCTCCGTCGCGACCGCCGCCGGCCACGCGGCCGTGATCGCCGCCGGTGGCCTCGTCCAGGCCGGGATGATCGTGCTCTTCCCCGTCAGACGCTGGGGGCTCCAGCGCGACGCGCTCGCCGACGCCCTCGCCGCGCTGGGCGACTACGCCCGCCGGCTGCGGCACGACCCGACCGCCCCGTTCGACCCGGAGCCCCTGATGACGGCCCGCAGCGCCGCCGCCGTCACCCCGTGGCAGGCGCGCAGGCGCCCGGCCGAACTGCACGGCGCGCGCGGGCTCGCCGAGCGGATCAGGCCGGTACTCGCCTCGCTCGCCGATCCGGAGGTGGGCGCCGAGGCGGAGGGCCCGGAGCGGGACCGGGTACGGGAACTCCTCGCCGCGGCCGGTTCCGTACTGGACTCCACCGCGCGCGCCGTCCGCCACGGCACGCCGGTCCATCTCGCCCCCGCCGCGGTCGCCGCCCTGCGGACCCCCGACACGGAGACGCTGCTCACCGGCCCGGCCCACCGCGCCGCCACCCGGCTCGTCTCGCTGCTCGACCTGCTGGACGACGTGGTCGAGACGGACGTCGTCGCCACGGACACGGACACCGAAACGGACGCGGACACGGACGGGAACACGAACGCGGACACCGACACGGACACCGACACGGACACCGGCCCGCCAGGCGACGGCCGCCCGGCGCCCCGCCCGGCCACCCACCGCGACCGCCCCAGTCTGCTGCGCCTTCTCCCCGTCGTCCTGCGCGACATACGGGGCGAACTCCACCGCGACTCCCCGATCCTGCGCCACGCCGTACGCGTCACGGCCGTCACCTGCGCGGGGTATGTCCTCGGCGCCGCGTTGCCGCTGGGCCACGGCTACTGGGCGCCCATGACCGTCGTCATGGTGATGCGCCCCGACTTCCTCCAGACGTACGGCCGCTCCGTGGCCCGCTTCGGCGGCACCCTCGTCGGGGTCGCGCTGGCCACCGGCATCGTCCAGGCCGCCCATCCCGGCGGTTACGTCTCCGCCGCACTCGCCGTCGTCAGCGCGGGCCTGATGTATCTGCTGCTGCGCACCGGCTATGCGATCAGCCAGATCTTCGTCTCCGCCTATGTCGTCTTCCTGCTCGGCATGGCGGGGGCCGGGGTCTCGCAGACCGTACGGGACCGGGCCCTGCTCACCCTTCTCGGCGGGCTGCTCGCGATGATCGCGTACGCCGTCTTCCCCGCCTGGGAGACCCCGAGGCTGCGCGCCCGCCTCGCCGACTGGCTGCTCGCGGACGGGCGGTACGCCGCCGCGGTCGTCGGCCACTACGCCCGGCCCGGCGACCGCGGCGGCCCTGACGCGCGCGAGGTGCGCGAGTCCCTGCTCGCGACCCGTACGGCGCGGGTCGCCTGGCACACCTCCGAGGAGCGGGCCACGCACGAACCGGTGCGGCACCGGGGCCTGTCACGTACCGCCGCCGACCACGCGGAGCACGCGCTCGCCCAACTCGCCCGGGTCGCGATGCTGATGGAGGCGCACCTTCCGGAGCGCGGCGCCACGCCCGTACCGGCGGCGGCCGGGCTCGCCGAGACGCTGCGGGAAGCCACGGAACAGGGCGCGAAGGACGTACGGGAACGACGCGTTCCGCGCTGGGACGCGGTCCGCGAGGAACTGGCGCGCTGGGACGGCGAAGGCGTCCCCGACCAGGTCGTACGGGGCGGGGCCGGCCTGCTCCTCGACGCGCTGGAGGAGCTGTCGGAGGCCCTGGAGGGAGGCGCGGACGAAGGCGCGGACAAGGACCGCGCCGGGAACGGCGGCGGGCCGCGGCCCCCGAAGGGATCCGCGGCCCGCGCACCGGAACAGGGCCCGTCGGCCTGACGCGACATGCGCGACACGCGCGGTGACCGGCGGCCGGCGGAGGAACGTCAGCCGGTGAGGACCAGCGTCCGGTGGAAACGTCAGCCGGTGGGAGAACGTCAGCCGGTCGGAAGGTCCGTCGGGAGATCCGTGGGCAGGCCGGTCGGAAGGTCCGTCGGAAGGCCGGTCGGCAGCGAGTCGGCCGCGGTCTTCTTCAGGGTGTCCTTCGTGCCGCCGGTCCAGGAGATCACCAGGGTCTTGCCGTCGTTGGACTCGATCGAGCCCATCGTGCGCTCGGTGTTGCCGTCGCCGCACTTCAGCGTGAGCATCGGCTCGCCGCTCATGTCCTCCACCGCGCCCTGGCAGACGTGCTCGGCGGCCACGAGCGCGACCTTCCCCGAGGAGACGGCCAGCGCCACCGACTTGCCGTCCGTCAGCCCGGCCCACGTTCCCTCGACGCTCGCGGCGTCCGCGCCGGAGCCCGCGCCCGATCCCGAGGCGTCACCGCTCGGCGCGGTGGCGCCGGTGTCCTTGCCCGCGTCGCCGCTGCCGCTGTCACTGCCGCACCCTGTGAGCGCGAGTGAGAGCGCGACGACGAGACCGGCCGCGGTGGCGCCGTTCCGTACGAGCTTCTGCACGTTCTTCTCCCCCTGGTCGGTGGTCGGGCCTGGCCGTTGGCCAGACCGCGCCAAGCTACCAGGACGACTTGCGCACGCCAGGAAGGAATCCGGCGTGCGCCTGTTCGCGCAGCCGGACCCTGGAGAGGCCGAATTTCCGCAGGTGTCCGCGCGGCCGGCCGTCCACGCTGTCGCGGTTCCTCACCCGTGTCGCGCTGGCGTCGCGCGGCTGACGCCGCAACTCGCGCTCCGCCGCGATCCGTTGCTCCGCGGTGGTGCCGGGGTGCCGCAGGATCTCCTTCAGTTCGGCCCGCCGTACGGCGTAGCGCTCGACGGTCAGCTTGCGCCGCTCATTGCGGACGATCTTGCTCTTCTTCGCCATCAGACCTTCACCCCGCGGGCACGGATCCGGGCGACGGCCGCCTCGATACCGATCGTGTCGACGGTCTTGATCGCTTTCGTGCTCAGCGTGAGCCGGACATGCCTGCCCTCGCTCGGGAGCCAGTAGCGCTTGCGCTGGATGTTGGGGTCGAAGCGGCGGGAGGTGCGCCGGTGCGAGTGGGAGATCTGGTTGCCGAAGCCGGGCTTGGCCCCGGTGAGCTGGCAGTGGGCGGACAACGTCACACCCCTCTCTCGTGGGAGATGAGCTGTTTGGAAATGGAAACCATTTCCATATACTAGCCCCATGGCCCGCAACGAACTCCGCCCGATCGTCAAGCTCCGCTCCACCGCCGGGACCGGCTACACGTACGTCACCCGCAAGAACCGCCGTAACGACCCCGACCGCATGACGCTGCGCAAGTACGACCCGCTCCTGCGCCGGCACGTCGACTTCCGCGAAGAGCGCTGACGCCCGACGCGTCCACGCCCCCCCCCCGCACGCTCACCACCACGACATGAGGACCGACTGAGATGAAGCCCGGAATCCACCCCGCGTACCGGCACGTCGTCTTCCGCGACAAGGCGGCCGGCTTCGCCTTCCTGACCCGGTCGACCGCCGTCGGCAGCGGCAGAACGGTCGTATGGGAGGACGGCACCATCTACCCCGTGATCGACGTGGAGATCTCCTCGGCGAGCCACCCCTTCTACACGGGCACCGCCCGCGTCATGGACACCGCCGGCCGGGTCGAGCGCTTCGAGCGCCGTTACGGTCGCGGCCGTCCAGGGGCCCGCTGATGGCGGGCGGGGCCGACCTGCCCGTCGCGATCGTCGGCGGACTGCACAGCGACGCGCGCAAGGCGGCCGTGCGGCGGCTGCTGGACACCGTGCCCGGCAGCGTCGCGCTCCACCACGACCTGTCCACGGCCGGGCGCGGCACGGTCGTACGGACCGTCCGCGACGCCACCGGGACGCTGTCCCACGGGGATGCGCCCCTGGTCAACGACTGTGCCTGCTGCGCCCTGCGCGAGGATCTCGTACCGGAGCTGGAGCGCCTCGCGGACGCCGGGTCGACCCGGCTCGCGATCGTCGAACTCTGGGACTCCGTCGAGCCCCGGGCGATGGCGGAGGTCGTGGCCGCGCACGGGGAGGGGCTGGTCGTCAGCGCGGTGATCACGGCGGTCGACCCGGCGCTGGTGCTGCCCTACCTCGGCAACGGCGACGACCTCGCGGACGCCGGGCTCGCCGCCGCGGCCTCGGACCGGCGGACGATCGCCGACACCTGGGCGCGGCAGATGGAGTACGCGCCGGTGCTCGCCCTCGCCCACAGCCCGCTGGCGGACGACGAGGACCGGGCGCTCCTCGCCCAACTGCATCCGACCGCGCAGCACGTGACGATCGAGGAAGGCGGCGAGGGCGCGGGCACCGGCACCGGCACAGGTACAAGCACCGGCACAGGTGCCCGCGACGGTTCCGGCGCGCTCGCCGCCGCGGCCCTCGCCGGGTTCGACGTCGAGGCCGCCGCCGCCCGTCAGCACCCGGCCTGCGCCCTGCTGCCGCAGGAGGCCGACGACCGCGGCGTCGCCACGTACGTCTGGCACCGCCGCCGCCCCTTCCACCCCGGCCGGCTCTACGAGGCGCTGGAGGAGCTGTGCTGCGCCGCGGTCCGCAGCCGCGGCCGGTTCTGGCTCGCCGACCGGCCCGACACCCTGCTGGCCTGGGACGCCGCGGGCGGCGCGCTCTGCGTGGAGAGCGCGGGGCCCTGGCTCGCGTCGCTCGCCGACGCCGACTGGGAGGGCGTACCGCCGCTGCGCCGGGCCGCCGCCGCCCTGGACTGGGACCCGCGCCACGGTGACCGCTGCCAGCACCTGGTCTTCGTCTCGCCCGCCCTGGACCGGGACGGGATCGAGCGGCTGCTCGACTCCTGTCTGCTGACCGATGCCGAGTACGGCGCCGGCCCCGCCGCCTGGAAGCGCCTGCCGCCCGTCTTCGACACCTTCCTGGAGGTCTGATGTCCAGCCCCTGTTCGGCCACTTCGGGTCCGGGCCGGGGGAGTCGCTCGTCCGCGCGGGGGTAGCCGCGAGACGTGACCCCGTCGTCGCGGACTGGACCAATATGTGGAGACTGGGCCTGACAGGGATCCTCAGGGCCCAGTTCCGCGTCTCTTTCCGTAGAGCGGGGATTCACGTCTCCGCACGCGGGCGCGGGTATCCGGAAGGACACCTGTAACCAAAGAACCACCCCGCGTGCACGTGCATCTGCTCATGCATCGGCACATGAAACACAGCTATGATCCGAGACAGTTGACACCTGCACCTTGCAACTCGGGGAGCGACCTGTGCACCACGTGTACAACGGCATAGCGGCCACAGAGCTTCACGGAGTCGTCTGGCAGAAGAGCCGGCACAGCAACTCCCAGGGGTCCTGCGTGGAGTTCGCCAAGCTGCCGAGCGGTGACGTGGCGGTACGCAACTCACGCCACCCCGACGGGCCCGCGCTCGTCTACACCCTCGCCGAGATCGAGTCGATGCTCATCGGCGCCAAGGCGGGCGAGTTCGACCATCTCGTGGCGGGCGCCTGAAGGCATGGCTTGTTACCGACGGTCGCACCCCTGACCGACGGTGATTCGCACCTCAGTGCGATGAGAACGCGCCAAATTTGGCTCTGTCATGGCCGAAAAATCATGGACAAGGTCCAGACCAATCGGCGCGTTCTTCGGGGAAAAGGGCCTACCGACGACGTTTTCCGGCCAGTCGGCAGGCCCTCGCGCTCCACGCCCGGTCGACACCCGGGCGCCCTGTCACCGTCCCGTCGGCCGGTCCGCCGTCGTCCCGTCGGCCGGTCCGTCGTCGACCCGGCGCGCCCGGTCGGTCGGCAGGTGGAACAGCGCCCAGACGACCTTGCCGTGCAGCGACCCGGCCAGCGGGTGCCACCCCCACGTGTCGCTGAACGACTCCACCAGGAACAGCCCCCGGCCGGACTCCGCCGCGCAGTCCTCGTCCGCCTCCCGGGTCGCCGGGCTCGTGACGCTCGGGTCCCGTACCGCGCACACCAGCCGTGACGACCACCGCATCAGATGCAGGCGTACGGGGGGCTCGTGCGGCTCGCGCGGGGTATCGGCCGGCAGGGCGTGCCGCAGCGCGTTCGTGACCAGTTCGGAGACGACCAGCGCGACATCGTCGAACCGCTCGCTCAGCTCCCACTGGGAGAGCGTGGTCCGGGTGAACTGCCGGGCCCCGCGCACCGCCTCGTAACGGGCGGGCAGGGCGCACGAGGCCGAGCCCGCAGCCCCTGCGGGATCGATCGGGGGAAGCCCTTGCCTTAAAGGCTCAAGCATGGTCGATCCATTCATCCCCATGCGAGCACTCCCGGGGTTCGCGGCCGTAGCGATACTGCGGGTGGTTCAGGCGGCACAACACGTCACACACGATCCAGCACGCAGGTGCGCGGGGCCCATGGTTCCGAATGCGTACGGCAGATGCAAGGGCAGATGCACGTGCACGCGCCCGCCTTCACCGTTCCCGTACCGGTTCTGGCCCATTTCTTCCTGTGACCAGTTTCGCCCTCTCCGCAAAGCCTTCTTATTTCCGTAATCGAATGAGTACGGGGCGAAGCGTTTTGATGGCAGAATCCGGCACTTGGAGTTCGGGGGTGCTCCGAGGAGAACCACATGCGATGGGGAGGGTTGGAGACGTGACCGCAGCCGAATCGGGCGGTTCCGTGGTGCGGCGCATCCTGCTGGGCTCACAACTGAGACGCCTGCGCGAGTCGCGCGGCATCACACGTGAGGCAGCGGGCTACTCGATCCGCGCATCCGAGTCCAAGATCAGCCGTATGGAGTTGGGACGGGTGAGCTTCAAGGCCAGGGACATCGAGGACCTGCTGACTCTCTACGGAGTCGCCGAAGAGGGCGAGCGCGCCGCCCTGCTCGGCCTCGCCCGGGAGGCCAATGTCGCGGGATGGTGGCACAGCTTCGGCGATGTGCTGCCCGGCTGGTTCCAGACGTACATCGGTCTCGAAGGCGCCGCCTCCCTCATCCGTATCTACGAGGTGCAGTTCGTGCACGGGCTGCTCCAGACGGAGGCGTACGCGCACGCCGTCGTCACCCGTGGCCAGCCCGACGCCCCCTGCGCCGAGGTCGAGCGCCGGGTCGCCCTGAGGCTGGAGCGGCAGAAGGCCCTCGTCTCCGAGCGCGCGCCCCGCTTCCACGCCGTGCTCGACGAGGCGGCGCTGAGACGGCCCTACGGCGACCGCGCCGTCATGCAGGGGCAGCTCAAGCACCTCATCGAGATCTCCGAGCAGCCGAACATCACGCTCCAGGTGATGCCGTTCAGCTTCGGCGGCCACGCCGGCGAGAGCGGCGCCTTCACCATGCTGAGCTTCCCCGAGTCCGACCTCTCCGACGTCGTCTTCCTGGAGCAGCTCACCAGCGCGCTCTATCTGGACAAGGGCGAGGAGGTCGCGCAGTACGAACGGGTGATGGAACGACTGCAGTCGGACAGCCCGGGTCCCGAAGAGAGCCGCGATGTCCTTCGCGGACTGCTCCAACTGATCTGACGACATCAGTACGATGACATCGCATCAGGAGTACGCACCCGTCGTAAGGGATCGCACCGTAAGGGATCGCATGTCCTACTTCACCGACCTGGCCCACCAGTACATCGACGGCGAGTGGCGGACCGGCAGCGGCTCGTGGGACATCATCGACTTCAACCCGTACAACGGGGAGAAGCTCGCCGCCATCACGGTCGCGACGGCCCGCGAGGTCGACGAGGCGTACCGCGCCGCCGAGCGCGCGCAGCGGCTGTGGGCCGCGACCAACCCGTACCAGCGCAGGCCGGTCTTCGAGCGGGTGCTCAGACTGGTCGAGGAGCGCGAGGACGACATCGTCGAGGCGATCGTCGACGAGCTGGGCGGTACCCGCCTCAAGGCGCGGTACGAGGTCAGCGCGGCCCGGGAGTTCCTGCGCGAGGCGATCCAGCTCTCGCTGCGCCCGGAGGGCCGGATCCTGCCGTCCCCGGTCGAGGGCAGGGAGAACCGCGTCTACCGGCTGCCGGTGGGCGTCGTCGGTGTGATCAGCCCCTTCAACTTCCCCTTCCTGATAACGATCAGGTCGGTGGCGCCCGCGCTCGCGCTCGGCAACGCCGTGGTGATCAAGCCGAACCAGAACGCGCCGGTCACCGGGGGCGGTCTGCTGGCCAAGCTCTTCGAGGACGCGGAGCTGCCGGCCGGACTGCTCAACGTCCTCGTGACGGACATCGCGGAGATCGGCGACGCGCTGATCGAGCACCCCGTCCCGAAGGTGATCTCGTTCGCGGGCTCGGACCGGGTGGGCCGCCACATCAGCGCCGTCGCGGCCGGTCACTTCAAGCGGACCGTGCTCGAACTGAGCGGCAACAGCGCCCTCGTCGTCCTCGACGACCTGGACGAGGCCGGTCTCGACCACGCGGTGGACGCGGCGGTCGCCAGCCGGTTCTCCTACCAGGGCCAGGTCTGCATGGCCGCCAACCGGATCCTGGTGGACCGCAGCGTGGAGGCGGCGTTCACCGAGAAGTTCGTGGCACGGGTGTCGGCGCTCAGGACCGGCGACCCGCGCGATCCGGAGACCCAGATCGGCCCGGTGATCAACACCTTCCAGGCGGACGCCCTGACGGCGCTGGTCGACCAGGCCCTCGCGGAGGGCGCGACGGCGCTCGTACGGGGGCGCACGCGGGGCAATCTCGTGGAGCCGACCGTGCTGACCGGGCTGCCGGACGACTCGGCGCTGCTGGGGCAGGAGATCTTCGGCCCGGTGGCGCTGCTGATCCCGTTCGACGGGGAGGAGGAGGCGGTACGGATCGCCAACAACACCCCGTACGGGCTGAGCGGCGCCGTGCACACGGCGAACGTGGAGCGGGGCGTCTCCTTCGCGCAGCGGATCGTCACGGGCATGATGCACGTCAACGGCTCGACCGTGCAGGACGATCCGATGGTGGCCTTCGGCGGGGAGAAGTCCTCGGGGCTCGGCAGGCTCAACGGGGACTCGACGGTGGAGGCGTTCACCACCCAGAAGTGGATCTCGGTGCAGCACGGCCGCACGGAGTACCTCCTCTGAGCGGTCCGTACGGGCCCCGCTGAGCCGTCCTTACGGGCCCCCGTACGGTGGCGGCGCGGGGCCCGCCGGGGGCGCGCCGCCCCGGGGTCATAGCCTGGCCCCATGTCAGCGATCCGTTTGCTCGTGCTCGCCGCGGTCCGTCAGCACGGGCGGGCCCACGGCTATCAGGTCCGCAACGACCTGGAGTACTGGGGCGCCCACGAGTGGTCCAACGCCAAGCCGGGCTCGATCTACCACGCGCTGAAGCAACTGGCGAAGCAGGGCGTCCTGCTCGCGCACGAGGTCGCGCCGAGCACGGCGGGCGGGCCGCCGCGGACGGAGTACGAGATCACGGAGGCCGGCCAGGCGGAGTACTTCACGCTGCTGCGCGCCGCGCTGACCTCGTACGACCAGAAGATGGACATCCTGTCGGCCGGGCTCGGCTGCATGCTCGACCTGCCGCGCGCCGAGGTGGTCGAGCTGCTGAAGGAGCGGGTCCGCGCGATCGAGGCGTGGCGGGCGGCGGTGACCGAGACCTATGTGCCCGAGGAGGGCCCCGAGCAGCTCGGTCACATCGGCGAGATCATGAACTTCTGGGTCCACTCGGCGGACTCGGGCGCGGAGTGGACACGGGGCCTGATCGAGCGGGTCGAGGGCGGGGCGTACACCTTCGCGGGGGAGGGCGAGCCCTTCGTGGGGGTGCTCGGCGGCTGAGCGCGTACCGCGCCGTTCAGTGCGCCGCTTCAGTGCGCCGTTTCAGCGCGCCGTTCAGTGGTGGAAGGCGGTGGCGGCCGACGGATCGCGGTCCATGGGGCGCTCCTGGGCGCGCAGTTCGGGCAGCACCCGCTTCAGGTCGGCCACCAGCATCGCGGCCAGGTCCGCCGAGAAGCCGTTGCGGCAGACCACGCGCAGGACGGACAGGTCCTCGCGGTGGGCGGGGAAGGTGTACGCGGGCACCAGCCAGCCGTGTTCGCGCAGCCGCCGCGAGACGTCGAAGACATCGAAGTTCGTCACATCGGAGGCGGTGGTGAAGGCGAACACGGGCAGTTGGTCCCCGCGGGTGAGCAGCCGGAAGCCGCCCAGCCGCTCGATGCGCGCGGAGAGGGTCGTGGCGATGTCCCGCGCGGTCTGCTGGACGGCGCGGTAGCCGTCCCTGCCCAGCCGCAGGAAGGTGTAGTACTGCGCGACGACCTGGGCGCCCGGCCGGGAGAAGTTCAGCGCGAAGGTGGGCATGTCGCCGCCCAGGTAGTTGACGCGGAAGACCAGCTCTTCGGGGAGTTCGGCGGGCGACCGCCACAGCGCCCAGCCGACGCCCGGGTACACCAGCCCGTACTTGTGGCCCGAGGTGTTGATGGAGGAGACGCGCGGCAGCCGGAAGTCCCAGACGAGGTCCTCGTCGAGGAAGGGCGCGATCATGGCGCCCGACGCCCCGTCGACATGGACGGGGACATCGAGCCCCGTACGTTCCTGGAGGGCGTCCAGCACCGCGCACAGCTCGGCGACCGGTTCGTACGAGCCGTCGAAGGTGGAGCCCAGGACGGCCACGACCCCGATGGTGTCCTCGTCGCAGAGGTCGGCGGCGGCCTGCGGGTCGAGGTGGAAGCGGTCGCCCTCCATGGGGACGAGCCGCGCCTCCACCTCCCAGAAGGTGCAGAACTTCTCCCAGCAGACCTGGACGTTGACGCCCATGACCAGATTGGGCCGGGCGGTCGCCGGATAGCGCGCCGCGTTCCGCTTGGCCCAGCGGCGCTTGAGCGCCAGCCCGGCGAGCATGCACGCCTCGCTGGACCCGGTGGTCGAGCAGCCGACGGCGGTCGCCGGGTCAGGGGCGTTCCACAGGTCGGCGAGCATCGCCACGCAGCGCCGCTCCAGTTCGGCGGTGCGCGGGTACTCGTCCTTGTCGATCATGTTCTTGTCCTGGCACTCCGCCATCAGCACCCCGGCCTGCGGCTCCATCCAGGTGGTGACGAAGGTCGCCAGGTTGAGCCGTGAGTTGCCGTCGAGCATCAGCTCGTCGTGGACGAGCTGATAGGCGGTGTGCGGCGGGGTCGGCCCTTCGGGAAGCCGCTGGGTGGGCGGCGCCGAGGTCATCTCGCTGACCGGATCCGCCTCCCCGTAGAAGGGGTTGAGCGACAGCCGCCGCAGTTCGGCGCGGTCCTCCTCGGGAATGTCGGCTGCCCTGTCCGCGCCTTGGTGGAGTGGCATCGGCGGATCTCCTCGGGGTGGGTACGTGCGGACGGCCCCCTCCGCGAGAATACGGACGAAAGCCGTGTACCGCCCGCCGGGTGGTACGGAGGTGGCCCGGCGTCACCGCAGCGACGTGCCGTCCTCGTGGAGCTGCATCTGCGGGCGGCCGGTGACCAGCAGCCAGGCGGGGAGCACGGCCACGCAGAGCAGCGGCAGCACGGTGACGTCGGAGACCATGACCGCCGCGGTGAACAGGCTCAGCCAGCCCTGCCGGGTGACGGCGAGCAGCAGCCCCAGCACGCCGCAGACCACCCCCACGGTGGGGTGGACGGCCGGGACGAGGGCGTGCGCGCACAGGCCGAGCGCGGCCCCGACGAAGACGGCGGGGAAGATCCGGCCGCCCCGGAAGCCGCAGGCGGCGGCGGTGACCAGGGCGGCCAGCTTCACCACCGTCATCAGCGCGAACGAACCGGCCGACCAGCCGTCCGGGTCGCTCGCCAGGGTCTTCACCTCGTCCAGCCCCTTGAAGAGCGTGAGAGGCCCGCCGAGCGCCCCCAGCAGCCCCAGCACCAGCCCGCCGGCGGTCAGGGCGAGCACGGGGTGCCCGATCCGCCGGAAGAGGGCGTGGACGTACGGGAAGGCCCGCACCGCCGCCATGCCCAGCGCCGCGGCCAGCGGGGCGATCACCAGAGCGGCCAGGAGGTCGCTCCAGTGGGTCTCCGAGTACGGCGGCAGGTCCAGGTCGAAGGTCGGACGCGCGATCAGTACGGTGGTCAGCCCGCCCGCGCCGGCCGCGACCAGCGGGCCGAACAGCTTGTCCCAGAGCGAGCCGGGACCAGGCCGCGCGGCCAGCGTCTCGGTGAGGATCAGCGCGGCGGCCACGGGCGTGCCGAAGAGCGCCCCGATGGTGCCCGCGGCGCCGAGGGAGATCCAGAGCGCGGCCGGGGCGCGCGGCGCCGCCTTGCGGCCGAGCCAGTAGGCCAGGGCGATGTTGGCGGCGGTGATCGGGTTCTCCGGGCCGAGGCTGACCCCGCCGGCCAGCGCGAGCCCCGTGACGACCAGCAGCCCCGGCACGATCCCGGGCGCCATCGGGGCGTCGACCAGCCCGGTGGTCGCCGGGTCGGGGCCGGCGTGCCCGTACACCTGTCGTACGACGATCCCCACCGCCAGTCCGGTCGCCGTGAGCATGACGATCGTCCAGAGCGCCGAGTACGGCCCGATGCCGAGGGCGCCGGGCAGCGTCCCCCACAGCACCTTCTTTAGTTGCCCGGCGGCCTCGCTCACCCCGAGCAGCACCAGCGCCGAGACCACCCCGATCACCAGGGAGGGCACGACCAGGGGCAGCAGGGCGCGGGCGGAGAGGGAGGCGGGCGGGGCGGGGAGGGCGCCTCGGCCGGAGCCGGGTTCGGGGCTGTGGTCGGGGTCGGAGCCTTGGTCGCGGTCGCGGTCGTGATTGTGGTCGGAGCCGGAGCCGGAGCCGGAGCCGGAGCCGGGGCTGTGGTCGGGGTCGGGTTCGGGGTCGGACGGGGTGCCCTTGGCCATGCGCCCGATGCCCATCGCGCGTACCGCCCTCTCCGCCCTCTGTTTCCGTCCCGGACCCCGTGCGGTTCCGTGTCAGGCACAGCTTTGTCCCCCTCTGCCCGGTGTGCATCCCGAGCGCAGGTGCCGGAGGATGGGTGGAACCTGGGGGAGCGCCGGTCCGTTGATAGCTTGTGCGCGGCCGACCACGCCGAATCGACGATCGACCGACCAAAGACTCAGGAGTCCGGAAACCGTGACCACCCTTGCGCTCGGACCAAGCTGGCTGGACCCGGACTATCTGATCGGGACCTTCGGGCTGATCGGTGTCCTGGTCATCGTTTTCGCCGAGTCCGGTCTTCTCATCGGCTTCTTCCTGCCCGGTGACTCGCTGCTCTTCACCACGGGCCTGCTGGTCACGGCCGGCACCCTGAAGACGCCGCTCTGGATCGTCTGCGGGCTGATCGTGCTCGCCGCGATCGCCGGTGACCAGGTCGGATATCTCTTCGGCCGCAAGGTCGGACCCGCGCTCTTCAAACGGCCGGACTCCAAGTTCTTCAAGCAGGAGAACGTGGAGAAGGCGCACGACTTCTTCGAGAAGTACGGCCCCAAGTCGCTGGTCCTGGCGCGCTTCGTGCCCGTCGTCCGTACGTTCACGCCGATCATCGCCGGTGTGAGCCGGATGAACTACCGCTCGTTCATCACCTTCAACATCATCGGCGGCGTCCTCTGGGGCGCGGGCGTCACGCTGCTGGGCGCGGCGCTCGGCAAGATCGACTTCGTGCACGAGCACATCGAGATGATCCTCATCCTGATCGTGCTGATCTCGGTGCTGCCGATCGTGATCGAGGTCCTGCGGGCGCGCTCCAAGTCGAAGAAGTCGGCCGGTCAGGAGCCCGCGGTCGACGACGGCCTGGTCGGCCCCGGAACGGAGGCCATGGAGGGGTACGGCGCCCCCGTCGCCGCCGGTGCGCCCGCCCCCGGTGCGCCCGGCACGGAGACCATGCGGTTCCCGAAGATCACCGGCGCCTCCGGCCCGGAAGGCGCGCACCGGGCGCCGGGTGGTTACGGCCAGGCTCCGGGGCCGTATCAGGAGGCCGGCGCGTATCCGGAGACCGGTGGCCACCAGGCCCAGGGCGGCTACGGCCAGGCCCCCGGCCCGTACCAGGCCCCCGCCGCCCAGCAGCACCCCAACCCGTACCAGGCGCCCGGCGGATACCAGGAGCAGCAGGGCGGATACCAGGGCCCCGGTGGGTACCAGGGCGCCCAGAACCCGAACCAGACCCCCGGCCCGTACCAGCAGGGCCAGCAGTGGCAGCAGGCGCCACAGGGACAGCAGGCGCCGCAGGGACAGCAGGCGCCGCAGGGCGGTTACGGTCAGGCCCCCGGCCCGTACCAGGCCGACCCCGGTGCCTACCAGGACCCCGGCCCGTACCAGGCGCCGCATCCGCACCGGGGGCCCAGCGCGTCCGACGACGCGCCCGACGGTCCCGATGACCCGCACGGCCGGCATGGCCGGCACGGCAGGCACTGACTCTCCCGCCCCGCGATCCCGGACCCGGACTCGGCCCCGCACCTGCACGGTGCGGGGCCGAGTCGTGTGCCTCGCGTTCCAGGCCGTGTCCCGCCCTAGAACCCGCGCGTCCGCTTGGCCGCGCGGCGGCTCGACGCCCGTCCCGAGCCGGGCACCTTGAGGAACAGCCGGGAGATCTCCCCACCGAGGTTCACCCCCACCGCGATCGCCAGCGCCAGCGCCACCGCCTGGGAGAGATAGGCGAGCCCGCGGTCCAGCTCGTTCTGCGCGAAGCCCAGCAGCCCGAAGTACGTCGCGGAACCCGGCAGCAGCGGCCCGATCGCCGCCGTGACGTACGGCAGCGCCGACGCGAACTGGTAGCGCGAGAAGAGCTGCCCGAACAGGCCCACCACCCCCGCGGCGACCGCCGTGGAGGCCACCGGCGAGATCCTGCCGATGTCGTGCATCGCCGCGTAGACGACCCAGGCGACGCCGCCGTTGAGCGACACCATCAGCACGGTGGAACGTTCCTGCTGGAGCAGGATCGCGAAGGCGAGACTCAGCGTCACCGCCGCCAGGGTCTGCGCCACCGGCCGTACGTCCGCGTGCAGGGCCGCCTCCGGGTTCAGCTCGGCGTGGAGCTGGACCCCCAGGTAGAGCACGATCAGCACGCCGACGACGATCGCGATGAAGAAGTACATGACCTCCAGCAGCCGCGCACCCGCCGTGATGTAGTACCCCGTCAGACCGTCCTGCACCCCGGCCACCAGCGCCCGCCCCGGCAGCAGCGCGAAGAGCCCACCGGTGATCACCGCCGAGGGGCGGCCCTCCCAGGACAGGTGCGGCCCCAGCAGCGTCAGCGCCACCCCCATCGCGGCGGGCGGCATCGCCGCCACCACGAACTGGTAGAACTCCGGCAGCCCGCGCCCCGCGCAGAGCCACGCCAGCCGGTCGCCGAGCATCGCGCCGAGCGCCGCGACCACGAAGACCAGCACGCTGCCGCCGACCAGCACCGAGGCCGAACCGGCCAGCAGCCCGCTCGCCGCGGTCAGCGCCCAGCCGGGGTACGGGTGCCGGTTACGGCGGATCTCCGCGAGCCGCCGGTACGCCTCCTCCAGCGTGGTGTCCGTGTCCTCGGTGGTGATGTCGTCGATGAGCGTGTAGACGGCGGACAGCCGCGTGTAGTCGGTGCCCCGCCGCCGTACCGTCCTGCTGGCCGTCACCGGGTCGTCCACCAGCGACGGCTGATGGGAGATCGACAGCAGGGTGAAGGTGACGGTCGGCTCGCAGCGGTCGAGCCCGTACGCCCGGCTCACCGCGAACATCGCGGCCTCGACGTCCTCGGCGCCCTCGCCGCCCGCGAGCAGCAGCTCGCCGATGCGCAGCGTCAGGTCCAGGACGCGCGGGACGGCGGGCCCCTGGTCGTCGTGGCGCTGCACGATGTCCGGTACGGGACGGTCCCCGACCGGCATCCGCAGCAGCGTCCGCATCCGGTCCTGCCAGGGCGCCTCCTTGCTCAGCGCCAGCCGCGGGATGCCGTGCGCGGGCGTGAACGCCGAGCTCCCTCCGGCGCTCGCCCCCGGACCGGTTCCCGACGGTACGCGGGCGCCGTCCGGCAGATCGAAGGCCGAGCCCTCGGGCTCGGGCGGCGGCTCCGTGCTGGTCCCGTCGGGGAGCGCGAACTCCGACGTCGGATGGTCGTCCTCGGGGAGCGGCGGCTGTTCCACCCCGAGCGGTGGGGTGAAGGCGCTGCGTGCCTCGTCCGACGGAGGCTTTCGGTCCTCGGACCCGTCCGGCTCGGCCACCACGGTCTGCGTCCTCACTCCCTGTCGTAACCGCTCTTGGTCGTATCGCTGCTGTCTCGTACCCGCTCGTCGCCGTACCGCTCGTCGCCGTGCCCTATGTCCCGGCATACGGTCCCCGGCGTACGACCCGTCACGTCCGCGTCCGCCGTCCGCTCAGTATGTGCACGGGAAAGGGGCGGGCACACGCGGACGGGCGGCGCACCCACGAGGGGTACGCCGCCCGTCGTCCGCCCGGCGGCCGTCCGCCGGTCACACGGTTGAGGCGCGCGTCAGTGCGCGCCGCCCTGCGCCTCAAGGCGCTTGTACGAGGCTTCGATCTCGGCCTCGGCCTCGGCGCGGCCGACCCAGTCGGCGCCCTCGACGGACTTGCCGGGCTCCAGGTCCTTGTAGACCTCGAAGAAGTGCTGGATCTCCAGGCGGTCGAACTCCGAGACGTGGTGGATGTCGCGCAGGTGCTCCACCCGGGGGTCGGAGGCCGGGACGCACAGCAGCTTGTCGTCGCCGCCGGCCTCGTCCGTCATCCGGAACATGCCGATGGCGCGGCACTTGATGAGACACCCGGGGAAGGTCGGCTCGTCCAGGATGACCAGCGCGTCCAGCGGGTCGCCGTCCTCGCCCAGGGTGTTCTCGACGAATCCGTAGTCCGCGGGGTAGCTGGTCGAGGTGAAGAGACGACGGTCAAGGCGGATCCGACCGGTCTCGTGGTCCACCTCGTACTTGTTCCGCGAACCCTTAGGGATCTCGATGGTGACGTCGAACTCCACGGGTGGCTCCTCCATGATCAACACAATGTCCGGGTGATGCTGCCGTTGTCGGCCCCCGGCCTGACAGGCCGTTACTGGCCGGGGTGCCATGCTCGGGGCAAGGCGCAGTGGTTAAGTGTCCCCCACGCAGCAGTGTGATCGCGAAAGGGGCTGGTCAGCCGTGGTTGAGCCGAAAGCGTGGCAGGTCACGGCGGGTTCCGCCGCGCTCGGCCTCGCCCTCGCCGCCGTGGCGGTGGTGGCGGCGGGCCCGTGGGACTCCGGTCAGCGTAAGGCCGAGAGGGAGTGGGCGGTCGCGCAGAACCGCGCGGGTGGCGCACATCACGATCCGTCCGCGCCGCGCACGCCCGCGCCCGCCCCCAGCGCCGCCGGGGTGCTCAGCGCGCTCGCCGCCGCGGACACCACGCGTACCCGGGCCGAACCCGGCGGGGCGCACCCCGCCGATCTCGGCCGGACGCTCGGCAAACTGCTCGACGCGGACGCGCTCGGCCCCTCCCGTACGGCGTCCGTCGTCGACACGGCCACCGGCGAGGTCCTGTACGGCAAGGGCGCCGCCACCCCGATGACCCCGGCCTCCACCGTCAAGATCGCGACCATGGTCGCCGCGCTCTCCGCGCTCGGCCCCGACCACCGCATCGCCACCACCGTCATGGCCACCCCGGACCAGCGGAAGCTCACCCTGGTCGGCGGCGGGGACGCCACCCTCGACCGGAAACGGCTGGGCGCCCTGGCCGGCGACACCGCCCGCGCGCTCCGCGACAGCGGCATCACCAAGGTCGAGCTGCACTACGACACCTCCCTCTACTCGGGCCCCCGGGAACACCCCATCGGCCCCAACGACAACATCGCCCCCGTGGTCCCCCTGATGGCCGGACAGGGGCGGCTCGACAAGTCCACGACCGGCCCCGCGCCGCGCAGCGGCAACCCCGCGGGCGACGCCGCCCGTACCTTCGCCCATCTGCTGCGCGAACGCGGCGTACGCACCGCGCACCCCCCTGCCGCGGGCAAGCCCGCCAAGAGCGCGGAACCGCTCGCGCGCACCTACTCCGCACCCCTGGCCGACCTGGTCGAACGCGCGCTGACCGAGAGCGACAACGACATCGCGGAGTCCCTCGCCCGGCAGACCGCGATCGCCGCGGGCGAACCGGCGAGCTTCGCGGGCGCGGGCCGGGCCGTCGGCGCGGAACTCGCCAAGCTCCGACTGCCCCTCAAGGGGACGCGGTTCGCCGACGGCAGCGGACTCAACCGCAAGGACAAGGCCAGCGCCGCCCTGCTGACCGCCCTGCTGACCCGCGCCGCCGACCCGGACCGCCCGGAGCTGCGCCCCGTCCTCACCGGCCTGCCCGTCGCCGGGTTCACCGGCACCCTCAGGGGCCGGTACGGGGACGCCCCGCCCGCCGCCGGGCTCATCCGGGCCAAGACCGGCACGCTCACCGGCGTGGACGCCCTGGCCGGCACCGTCGTCGACGGCGAGGGCCGGCTCCTCGCCTTCGCGTTCCTGGCCGGCGCGACGAAAGCCCCCGACACCGCCCGTACGGCCCTGGACGCGCTCTCCGCCGCACTGGTCCCGCGCACGCCCTCCGCACCGCCCCCGGCGCCGCTCCCGGCCAGGGGCTCGGCCACCCCCTAGGGGACGAACCAAGGGAAGAACCGGGCGCCCCACACCTCACCGCACCCCGGGCCGAGCACGTACGGTTGACGCATGACGAGCATCGGTGGTGCAGAGATGGTCGACTGGAACCTCGCGGTGGCGACCGCGACCCGCCTCGCGCGGCCGGGACCCGAGGTCACCCGCGACGAGGCGCGCGAGATCGTCGCCGAGCTGCGACGGCACGCCAAGGCGGCGGAGGAGCACGTCCGCGGCTACACGAGGATGATCCCCGAGGACCACGAGCCACCGGACACCCCGGTCCTGGTCGTCGACCGCGCCGGCTGGGTCAAGGCCAACGTGGCCGGCTTCCGCGAGCTGCTGAAGCCGCTGTTCGAGAAGATGCAGGAGCGCCGCCCGGGCGGCCCCGGCGGCGCCGTCATCGGCGCGGTCGGCGGCAAGGTCACCGGCGTCGAGGTGGGCATGCTGCTCTCCTTCATGTCCTCCCGGGTCCTCGGCCAGTACGAGACGTTCGCGCCCGCCACCCGCGATCTCCCGGCGGCCGCCGACGGCGGCCGGCTGCTGCTCGTCGCCCCCAACATCGTCCACGTCGAACGGGAACTGGACGTCGACCCGCACGACTTCAGGCTCTGGGTCGCGCTCCACGAGGAGACCCACCGCACGCAGTTCACCGGCGTGCCCTGGCTGCGCGACCACCTCCAGAGCGAGATCCAGTCGTTCCTCGACCAGACCGACGTCGACCCCATGACCGTCGTCGAGCGGCTGCGCGAGGCCGCCCAGTCCCTCGCGGGCGGACGCCCCGAGGGCGAGCGGGACGAAGAGGGCAGGAGCATCGTCGAGCTGGTGCAGACCCCGGAGCAGCGGGAGATCCTGGGCCGGCTCACCGCCGTGATGTCCCTCCTGGAGGGCCACGCCGACTTCGTGATGGACGGCGTCGGACCGCAGGTCGTGCCCTCCGTCGCCGAGATCCGCGAGAAGTTCCAGCAGCGCCGGGCCCGCGGCGCCAGCCGACTCGACCTCGCGCTGCGCAAGCTGCTCGGCCTCGACGCCAAGCTGCGCCAGTACCGCGACGGGGAGCGGTTCGTACGCGCCGTGGTCGACCAGGTCGGGATGGACGGCTTCAACCGCGTCTGGACCTCGCCGAACACCCTCCCCACCAAGGCGGAGATCGCCAAACCGGCGGATTGGGTCGCGCGGGTGCACCGTAAGGCGGATTCATGAGCCGAAGGTGACGTCTGGCAGGAGGACGCCTCAGGTATCACCCATCCGAGGGACCGTGGGTGAGGGATAGGCGTGCAATGCTCGGGTAATGGCTCGGTTCTGTCACCATCGACGCACTCTGAGTGACGCTCTCCGTCCTTACTCCGACCGAGGCACCCCCCAAATAACATCACGAAGGGCACCGGATATGGGTCCCCATCCTGCGGTCGCGGCGATACGCCTGGCGGTCCGCCGCGTACTCCACGAGGTCCTCACCGACCACGCCGACCTCCTCGCCACCACCCCGCACACCACCCCCGCCGCTCACACCCCCCTCCCCGCCGACGAGCCCCCGCTCGTCCTCGTCGCCTGCTCCGGCGGCGCCGACTCCATGGCGCTCGCCTCCGCCCTCGCCTTCGAGGCGCCAAAGCTCTCCGTACGGGCGGGCGCCGTCACCGTCGACCACGGCCTCCAGACAGGCTCCGACCTCCGCGCGGCCGAGGTCGTCGCCCGGCTCGGCGCCATGCGCCTCGACCCCGTCGAATCCGTCGCCGTCACCGTAGGGCGCGACGGCGGACCCGAGGCCGCCGCCAGGGACGCGCGCTACGCCGCCCTCGACGCCGCGGCCGAACGCCACCGCGCCGCCGCCGTCCTCCTCGGCCACACCCGCGACGACCAGGCGGAGACGGTCCTCCTCGGCCTCGCCCGGGGCTCCGGCACCCGCTCGCTGTCCGGCATGGCGGCCGTCTCGGGGGCGGCCGGACGCTACCGGCGGCCCTTCCTCCAGCTCGACCGGCAGACCGCCCGCAAGGCATGCCTCGTCCAGTGCATCCCCGTCTGGGACGACCCCCACAACACCGACCCCGCCTACACCCGCTCACGGCTGCGCCACGAAGGGCTGCCGGCCCTGGAGAAAGCTCTCGGCAAGGGCGTCGTCGAGGCCCTCGCCCGTACGGCACAGCTCTCCCGCGACGACGCCGACGCCCTGGACGCCTGGGCCGCCGACGCGGAGCCGACCGTACGGGACGAGTCGGGGCAACTCGCCTGCGTCCGGCTGTACGCGCTGCCGCCCGCAGTCCGCCGCAGGGTGCTGCGCCGGGCCGTCATCGCCGCGGGCGCCCCCGCCGGTTCGCTGTTCGCCCGTCACATCGAAGAGGTCGACCGCCTGATCACGGGCTGGCGCGGCCAGGGAGCCATCAATCTGCCCGGCCGCGTGGAGGCCAGGAGGCAGGGTGGCAGACTGGTCATCCGGCAGGGCTGAAGCGCTGATGCACTACGGCTGTGTCTCCCGGGCCGCCAGGACGTGTTCGAACAGTCCCGTCCGGCCCCGGACCGCTGGCCGACAACGAAAGTGATGCGGGTGGACGACAAGGACTTGGGCAACGACCTCCAGTCGGTGCTCATCACCAAGGAAGAGATCGACGCGAAGCTGGCCGAACTGGCCGCGAAGATCGACGCGGAGTACGCAGGCAAGGATCTGCTTCTCGTCGGTGTCCTCAAGGGCGCCGTGATGGTCATGGCGGACCTGGCGCGCGCCCTGTCCACCCCGGTGACGATGGACTGGATGGCCGTCTCCTCGTACGGGGCGGGCACCCAGTCCTCGGGCGTGGTCCGGATCCTCAAGGACCTGGACACGGACATCAAGGGCAAGCACGTCCTGATCGTCGAGGACATCATCGACTCGGGGCTGACGCTGTCGTGGCTGCTGTCCAACCTCGGTTCGCGGGAGCCGGCCTCGCTGGAGGTCTGCACCCTGCTCCGTAAGCCGGATGCCGCAAAGGTCGCGATCGACGTCAAATGGATCGGCTTCGACATTCCCAATGAGTTCGTCGTCGGATACGGGCTGGATTACGCGGAGAAGTACCGCAACATTCCCTTTGTCGGTACCCTCGCGCCCCATGTCTACGGGGGTTAGCCGAGGACCTGGTCCGGGGCGCCGCGCCCGCCGACGGGAACCTCAGCCCGGCTCGCGCCGTTGGAGCAGGGGAAGACGGGTTCGTCAGCCGTCCCGTGCGGTCGCGGGCCATGATGCTGGGGTACCTTCCCAGGAACAGTCTTTTCTCACAGCAGCATTTACCTACGGGCAGGAGGGACGGGGCGACTTCGCTCCGTATGGATGGACGTGAAGCGATACTTCCGTGGGCCGGTCATGTGGATCGTGCTGGCCGTCCTCGCCGTGGTCGTGTTGATGCAGGTCGTCGGCTCGTCGGGCGGCTACAAGACGGTGGACACCGGTGAGGTCGTCCAGGCGATCGACAAGAACCAGGCCGAGCAGGTCAAACTGACCACCGGCGATGACCAGATCATCAAGGTCGACCTCAAGGACGGCCTGAAGGTCAAGGGCAGCGACAAGATCCAGGCCAGCTACATCGGCACTCAGGGATCCTCGCTGGCCACAACGCTCCAAACGAAGTTCCAGAACGGTGACATCACCAAGGGCTATACGGTCTCGCCTTCGAAGCAGAGCCCGTTCCTCTCGGTGCTGTTCTCGCTGCTGCCCTTCGTACTGATCGTCGTGGTCTTCCTGTTCCTGATGAATCAGATGCAGGGCGGCGGATCCCGCGTCATGCAGTTCGGGAAGTCCAAGGCCAAGCTCATCACCAAGGACACCCCGAAGACGACCTTCGCCGATGTGGCGGGGTCCGACGAGGCCGTCGAGGAACTCCACGAGATCAAGGAATTCCTCCAGGAGCCGGCGAAGTTCCAGGCCGTCGGCGCCAAGATCCCGAAGGGTGTGCTGCTCTACGGCCCGCCCGGTACGGGCAAGACGCTGCTGGCCCGCGCCGTCGCGGGCGAGGCCGGGGTGCCGTTCTACTCGATCTCGGGCTCCGACTTCGTCGAGATGTTCGTCGGTGTCGGTGCCTCCCGGGTGCGTGACCTCTTCGAGCAGGCCAAGGCGAACGCCCCGGCGATCGTCTTCGTCGACGAGATCGACGCCGTCGGCCGGCACCGCGGCGCGGGCCTCGGCGGCGGACACGACGAGCGCGAGCAGACGCTGAACCAGCTCCTGGTGGAGATGGACGGCTTCGACGTGAAGGGCGGCGTCATCCTGATCGCCGCCACCAACCGGCCGGACATCCTCGACCCGGCGCTGCTGCGCCCGGGCCGGTTCGACCGGCAGATCGCCGTCGACCGTCCCGACATGCAGGGCCGTCTGGAGATCCTCAAGGTCCACCAGAAGGGCAAGCCGGTCGCCCCGGACGTCGATCTGGGCGCCGTCGCCCGTCGTACGCCCGGCTTCACCGGTGCCGACCTGGCGAACGTGCTGAACGAGGCCGCGCTCCTGACGGCGCGCGGCGACGGGAAGCTCGTCGACAACCACGCCCTGGACGAGGCGATCGACCGCGTCGTGGCGGGCCCGCAGAAGCGGACCCGGATCATGTCCGAGAAGGAAAAGAAGATCACCGCGTACCACGAGGGCGGTCACGCCCTGGTCGCCGCGGCGTCTCCGAACTCCGACCCGGTGCACAAGATCACGATCCTGTCCCGTGGCCGGGCCCTGGGGTACACCATGGTCCTGCCCGACGAGGACAAGTACTCGACCACGCGCAACGAGATGCTCGACCAGCTCGCCTACATGATGGGCGGACGCGCGGCGGAGGAACTGGTCTTCCACGACCCGACCACCGGCGCTGCCAACGACATCGAGAAGGCCACGGCCACGGCGCGGGCGATGGTCACGCAGTACGGCATGACCGAGCGGCTCGGAGCGATCAAGTTCGGTGGCGACAACACCGAACCGTTCCTCGGCCGGGAGATGGCGCACCAGCGTGACTACTCGGAAGAGGTCGCCGCGCTGGTCGACGAAGAGGTCAAGAAGCTCATCGAGACCGCGCACAACGAGGCGTGGGAGATCCTGGTCGAGAACCGTGACGTACTCGACAATCTGGTCCTGGCGCTCCTGGAGAAGGAGACGCTCAACAAGGAGCAGATCGCGGAGATCTTCTCGACCATCGTGAGGCGCCCGTCCCGTCCGGCGTGGACCGGCTCGTCGCGCCGTACCCCGTCGACGCGTCCGCCGGTTCTCTCGCCCAAGGAGCTGGCGCTGACCAACGGCGCCGCCGGTGCCAACGGGGGGCTCCCCTCCGTGACCTCCGGCGAGACGCCCACCGAGGCGGTTCCCGAGGACCGTCCGGAGAGCTGACAGCGGGCCGGGTCCCCTCCGAGGGCCCGGAATGGATGCCGCGTCCCCCAGGTTTTAGCCTGGGGGACGCGGCATTCGTATGCCCGCACACGAGAACGGCACAGGAACGAGGCACACATGACCGACCCGGTGACGCTGGACGGGGAGAGCCCGATCCGCGAATTCGACGAGAAGCGGGCCGAGAATGCCGTGCGCGAGCTGCTGATCGCGGTCGGGGAGGACCCGGACCGCGAGGGGCTGCGGGCGACGCCGGGCCGGGTGGCGCGCGCGTACAGGGAGATATTCGCCGGCCTGTGGCAGAACCCGGAGGACGTGCTGACCACGACGTTCGACCTGGGCCACGACGAAATGGTCATGGTGAAGGACATCGAGGTGACCTCGACCTGTGAACACCATCTGGTCCCGTTCGTCGGGGTCGCGCACGTCGGCTACATCCCCTCCACGGACGGAAAGATCACCGGGCTGTCGAAGCTGGCCCGCCTCGTGGACGTCTACGCCCGCCGGCCGCAGGTCCAGGAGCGGCTGACGACGCAGATCGCCGAGTCCGTGATGGAGATCCTGGAGCCGCGCGGGGTGATCGTGGTCATCGAGTGCGAGCACATGTGCATGTCGATGCGCGGGGTGCGGAAGCCCGGGGCGAAGACGATCACCTCGGCCGTACGCGGTCAGCTCCGCGATCCGGCGACCCGCGCCGAGGCGATGAGCCTGATCCTGTCCCGCTGAGCGCCGGCCCGGACCCGCGACGGGCCTGGCGCCTGCCCGGCCGGACAGGCGTCAGGCGTCAGGCGGCGGGGCCGGCCGGGGCTGCGCCGTTCTTGTTGTCGTTGCCGTCCTCGGGGAGCTTGCAGACCCGCTCCAGGAAGAACGCGGCGGCGATCACCGCGATGCCCGCCAGTACGGAGAAGCCCGCGTAGATGGCCTGGTCGCGGCGGGCGGGGATGTCGAGGGAGCCGAGCAGGAAGACGCCCGTACCGCCGTACACGCCGGAGACCAGGGCCGCGACCAGCGCGCTCGCCTGGCCGAAGACCACGGCACGCGCCGCCATCAGCGGATCCACGCCCTGTGCGCCGGGGCGGCGCTCACGCTGGGCCTTGAGCCGGGAGCGGAGGGAGAGGGCCGTCGCGGCGAGGACTGCGGCGATGGCGGCGAGCACGATGGGCGCCGCGAGCGGCACGCTCGGCAGGGTCCCGAACGAGTCCCACAGGCGGGCGGCGGCCCAGGAGAGCACACCTGCCACCACGAACAGGCCGGCGAGGACGCCGATCCGCAACTGCTTCACCGAGTAAGCCGCCCTTCGCCTCGCTGTACCGATCCGCAGAGCCTAACGACTATTCGGGCAGGCGCAGTTCCAGGTCGGACCGGGGCTGTACGCCGTCCTGGCCGACGTCCGTCAGCAGTTCGGCCACCGGGCCGACGCCCGGAACCTGGGCCTCCGGATCCACGTCGTGCCAGGGGGCGAGTACGAAGGCGCGCTGGTGGGCGCGGGGGTGCGGGAGGGTGAGCTGCGGATCGTCCGAGACGACGTCCGCGTACGCCAGGATGTCCACGTCGATCGTGCGCGGCCCCCAGCGCTCGTCACGGACCCGGTCGAAGGCTTCCTCGATGGCCTGGCCGCGCTCCAGCAGCGAGGACGGCGGCAGGGTCGTTTTGATGACCACGACCGCGTTGAAGTACGACGGCTGCGAGCCGGGGTCCACTCCCCAGGGCTCCGTCTCGTACACCGGGGAGACCGCTTTGACCCGGACGCCCGGGGTGTCCTCCAGGGCGTCGATGGCGCCCTGGATGGTCTCCAGCCGGTTCCCGAGATTGGAGCCGAGGGCGACCACGGCCCGCTGCGGGTTGGACAGCGTGCTGTCCGCGGCGTCGACCTGGGCGACCACGGAGGCGGGCACCGGCTGGACCGTGGGGTCGCTCTGCGGCCCGTTCGCTGAAAACAGACTCATACTCGGCTCCGGGTGATGGTGATGGTCACATCGTCAAAGGGCACGGTGATCGGGGCGTCCGGTTTGTGCACGACCACCTCGACCTCCTGGACACCGTCGTGTTTCAGGCAGCTTCGGGCGATGCGCTCCGCCAGCGTCTCGATCAGGTTGACGGGCTCGCCCTGGACGACCTCCACGACCTCTTCCGCCACGATGCCGTAATGGACGGTCTTCGCCAGGTCGTCGTCGGCCGCCGCGGGGCGGGTGTCGAGGCCGAGCACCAGATCCACGATGAAGGTCTGGCCCTCCTCGCGCTCCCGGGGGAAGACGCCGTGGTGCCCGCGGGCCTTGAGGCCGCGCAGCGCGACACGATCCACGCGAATCACTCCTGCTGTCGTTGGTCGTCGGGGCACACGGTCGCGAGCGCGGGCGGCTCGGTGCCCACATTTGAATCTACCCGCGAGCACCGACAGTGCTGTCCCGCGGGGGTGACGGACGGAGCGCCGTGCGACGGGCAGCCGCCCCTGCCCGCGGGTTCTTTTCGCCGATCCACAGGGACCGATTACCCACTCACGTGGGTGGCACCTCGTCCGTTTCCGTGTCTTCCTCGCCGGTTTCGGTCAGGACGGGGGAACCGTGGTGCGACCAGAGCTTCCACCCCTCCGGCGTACGCCGGAACACGTTCGTCGCGACGACGAGCTGCCCGACCAGCGGTCCCAGCTCCCCGCCCGACTCGGCGGGGCCGCCGCTGAGGATGTTCTCGGTGCAGGTCACCAGGGCGGTGTCGGCGCTGACGGAGACCTCGACATCGGTGAGGAAGAACTGGATGTACTCCGTGTGCGCCATGATCAGGGCGTACGAACGCAGCACCTCCCCGCGTCCGCTCAGCACCGGCCAGCCCGGGTGGACGCAGGAGACGCCGGAGTCCTCGCCGTCCAGCCAGAGCCCCGACAGGGCCTCCAGGTCGCCGTGCTCCATCGCCTCGTAGAACGTGGTGTTGGCCCGCTCGACCCGCTCGCCGTCCGTCAGCCCGCTGTCGTCCGGCGCGCCGCTCTCCATCCGGGCGGTCACCGCTCTCCCCCGGCCGGGCCATGGGCGCCTTCCACCGGGCCGCGGGCGCCCTCGACGGCGCGTGCCACCCGTACGGCGTCGGCCGTCGCCCGTACCTCGTGGACCCGGACCGCCCAGGCGCCCTGGTGGGCGGCGATCGCGGAGACCGCCGCGGTGGCCGCGTCGCGCTCACGGGCGGGCGGTGGGGAGCTCTCGCCGCCCGCGAGGACATGGCCGAGGAACCGCTTGCGGGAGGCGGCGACCAGCAGCGGCCGGCCCAGGGAGCGCAGCTCGGGGAGGTGGGCGAGGAGTTCCAGGTCGTGCTCGGCCTGCTTGGCGAAGCCGAGACCGGGGTCGATCACGAGGCGCTCGGGGGCGATGCCGCCGGCGATCACGGCGTCCATCCGGGCGCGCAGTTCCGCGACGACCTCGGCGACGACGTCCGTGTAGACCGCGCGGCTGTTCATGTCCTGGCTGAATCCGCGCCAGTGCATCACGACGAACGGCACCTCGGCGGCGGCCACGGCGGGCACCATCGCGGGGTCGGCGAGCCCGCCGCTGACATCGTTGACCAGGGCCGCGCCCGCGGCGACGGCCTGCTCGGCGACGGTGGCGCGCATGGTGTCGACGGAGACGGTGACGCCCTCGGAGGCCAGGCCGCGCACGACGGGGACGACGCGCCGCAGCTCCTCGTCCTCGTCGACCCGTGTGGCGCCGGGCCGGGTCGACTCGCCGCCGACGTCGACCAGATCGGCGCCCGCGCCGACGAGATCGAGGCCGCGTTTGACCGCGGCGGTGGTGTCGAACCAGCGACCGCCGTCGGAGAAGGAGTCGGGCGTCACATTGACGACCCCCATGACCGCACACCGGTCCCACCCCGGCAGCCCCAGAACCGTGCCCCGCCCGCGCAACGTACTCATATGCCCCACCCTAGGGCCTCTCGTTCGGATCTCGCCGGGCTCGCGGGCCTGGTGGGGGCGTCCTATGCCGTACGGACACCGGGGTCGGTCGGGGCGGTGGTGCGGGCGGCGTGGCCGTCGGTGCGGTCGTGGCGCCCGGGGCGGCCCAGGCGGCGCAGGGGGCGCGGTAGCGACAGGGTGACGAAGCCCTCCGCCTGCATCGCGGCGAAGCCGATCCGGGGCAGGTCGCCGGTGGAGCGGAAGACCACGTAACGCGGCTCCCAGCGGGGCTGGAACTTGGCGTTGAAGCGGTACAGCGACTCGATCTGGAACCAGCGGGAGAGGAACACCAGCACTCCGCGCCAGCCGCGCAGCACGGGGCCGGCGCCCAGCCGCTCGCCCCGGGCGAGCGCCGAGCGGAACATCGCGAAGTTGAGCGAGACACGCACCACCCCGAGCGCGGGCGCGGCGTGCAGCGCGGCGACGATCAGCAGCTCGTTCATGCCCGGGTCGGCGGAGCGGTCGCGGCGCATCAGGTCCAGGGACATCCCGTCCGTCCCCCACGGGACGAAGTGGAGGACGGCCTTCAGGTCGCCGTACGGGCCGGGCGGGCCCGGTTCGGCCTCGTCCGGTTTGTGCGCGGTGGCGATCACGGAATCACCGTCGGCGGGGTCGCCGATCCGGCCGAGCGCCATGGAGAAGCCGCGCTCCGTGTCCGTACCGCGCCAGTCGTCGGCGGCGTCGCGGATCCGGGCCAGCTCACCCTCGGAGAGGTCACGGACGCGCCGTACGCGGGTTTCGTAGCCGGCGCGCTCGATGCGCGTCACCATCTGGCGTACGTTGCGCATCGCGCGTCCGCGCAAGGAGAAATCCGGCACGTCCACCACCGCTTCGTCGCCCAGCTCCAGCGCGTCGAGCCCGGTCTCGCGGGTCCAGACCTCGCCGCCGGTCTCGCTGCACCCCATCACGGCCGGGGTCCAGGAGTGGGCCTTCGCCTCGTCCATGAAGCGTTCGATGGCGCCGGGCCACGCCTCCACGTCGCCGATGGGGTCGCCGCTGGCGAGCATCACCCCGGAGACGACGCGGTAGCAGACGGCCGCCTTGCCGCTGGGGGAGAAGACCACGCCCTTGTCGCGGCGGAGCGCGAAATGGCCCAGCGAGTCGCGGCCGCCGTGCCGGTCGAGCAGGGCGCGCAGCCGCCGCTCGTCGTCCTCGGTGAGCCGGGCGACCGGGTGCTCGGGGCGGAAGGCGAGGTAGATGGTGGTGAGGGCGGTGAGCAGGCCGAGCGAGCCGAGGGAGTAGCCGACGGTGCCGCTGACGATCCCCTTGTAGTCGATGGGGCCGTCGAAGCCGAACAGGCCGTACAGCACATGTTCGAGCCGTTCCGACAGGCTGGGGTTACCGATGGTCCGGTGCGGGTGGGCGCTGACGATGACCAGGCCGAGCCCGATGGATCCCGCGCCCATGAGGACGAAGTTCGCCAGCGCCCGCCAGCGGCTGCGCGGGTCGGGCAGGGCGGCGAACTCCCCGCGGTGGCGCACCAGCAGGGCGAGCAGGCCCAGCGAGAGCAGGGCGCCGATGACCGAGTGCCGGTAGGCGAACTGGGCCACGGTGCCCGCAGGCAGCAGGAACACGGCGGCCCGCCACGCGCGGCGCTTGCGCCGTTTGAGCCCGTGCGCGAGCAGCAGCAGGAGTACGCCGGCGCTCAGCGAGAGCGCGGCGGCGAAGGGGCCGAGCGCCCCCGGCAGTACCTCGGCGAAGGAGTGCATCCGGCTGTGGCGGAAGCGCGGGAAGACGCCCGCGGCGATGTCGACGAGACCGATGAGGGCGCAGGCCGTACCGACGAGGGAGGGGACGGACTCCGGGTGCGGACCGCGGAGCAGACGGCGGGCCAGGGACGGCGGCCGGTGCGGTGACCTGTTGGAGTACGTTCCGGGTGACTGTCGTGCACGATCCGGAACCGATCCCGATTTATCCCCATCTAGCGTCACAGACATCGCTTCCCGTGGCTCCGCGAGAGAGTGTGGGCCCGAGTCCGCTTCTTCTTCGCGGGCCGGACATTTTGCGCCCTCTAGGACGCGGCTTTCGGGGGGAGGGTTCCTCTGCATCCGGGAAAATCTCACGGAAGAAAGCTCGGTCGACATGGGTCTCACCAGCCGTAAAGTCCTGGCCTTGGCCGTCCTGCTGGCTGTCCTCCTGTTCGTCGCGACCATCTGGCTCTGGCCGCGGCTGTCGCGGCGTACGGCGCGGGCCGTGCTCGGCAGGATCGGACTCACGTTCGCCACCCAGGCGGCGATCTTCGCGGCGGTGGGCCTGGTGGCCAACCAGTACTTCCTCTTCTACGGCACCTGGGGCGACCTCTTCGGCCAGGAGCAGGAGCTGGGCTCCGTGGTCGGCCGGGCGGCGGACGGCACGCACATGGCGGTCATGGACACCCAGCGCACGGCAGTCCCCGGCGGGGGCCGGCCGGCGACGGCGGGACAGATCCAGAAGGTCGCCGTCGCGGGGACGACGTCCGGGATCGACTCCACGGCGTACGTCTATCTGCCGCCCGAGTACTTCCAGCCGCAGTTCGCCCGGCAGACCTTCCCGGCCGCCGTGGTGCTCACCGGCTACCCGGGGGTGGCCGAGAACCTGATCAAGGGCCTGAACTACCCGTCGACCGCCTGGCGGCTCGCCCGGCGCGGCGCGATGCAGCCGATGATCCTGGTGATGCTGCGGCCCACCGTGGCGCCGCCGCGCGACACCGAGTGCGTGGACGTCCCCGGCGGCCCGCAGACCGAGACCTTCCTCGGCAAGGACCTGCCCCGGGCCGTGTCGAAGACGTACCGCGTCAAGACCTCGCCCCGTAACTGGGGCATCATCGGCAACTCGACCGGCGGCTACTGCGCGCTGAAGATCGCCATGCACCACCCGGAGCAGTACTCGGTGGGCGCCGGGCTCTCCGCGTACTACAAGGCGGCGGAGGACCCGACGACCGGCGACCTCTTCCACGGCGACCAGAAGCTGCGCAACAGGGCCGACCTGCTGTGGAGCCTGGACCACGGGCGGCAGGGCGACTCGTCGCTGCTCGTCACCAGCTCCAGGAAGGGCGAGCGGAACCTCAAGTCCACCGAGCAGTTCATCCAGAAGGTCAAGGCGCCCTCGAAGGTGTCGTCGATCATCCTCAAGAGCGGCGCGCACAACTTCAACACCTGGCGCCGGGAGATCCCGCCGGCCCTGGAGTGGATGTCGAGCCGGCTCAGCGCGAACTGAGCCGGCTCCGTCCGGGGGCGCGCGGAACTCGGGCGCTCAAGGAGCTCAGGGCTCCCAGGGCTGCCAGGGAGCTCAGGACGCTCAGGGGGCGACGAGCTTGCTGACGGTCTCCAGTTCGACGTCCGTACGGGCGATGGCCTGCGCGTCCGCGTCGATCGACCGGCGCAGCGCCTCGTGCAGCCGCGCCGGGGTGAGGACCCCGAGGAACCGTCCGGTCTCCGCCCGGTCGATCACCGCTATCCAGCCCGCGTCGTGCTGGAGCATCGTGGCGAACGCCTGCTTGAGCGAGGCGCCGACCGGCAGCCACGCCTCCATGCGGCGCGCGTGCTCCCGTACGGTCCCCGAGGGCGTCCCGCCCGACGTGGCGGCCCGGTCGGCGGAGAGCCAGCCGTGCAGGTTGTCGTCGGAGTCCAGGACGACGGCCCAGCGCGCGCCCTCCTTGGTGAGCTTCGCCGCGGCGCGCGCGAGCGGGTCGTCGAGATGGACGACGGGCGGCTGTTCGAGGTCGCCCTCCTCGATGGGGGTGACGGAGAGCCGCTTCAGGCCGCGGTCCGCGCCGACGAAGTCCGCGACGTACGGGGTGGCCGGGGCGCCGAGCACCGCCGCCGGGGCGTCGAACTGCTCGATCCTGCCGTGTCCGTAGACGGCGATACGGTCGCCGAGCCGGACGGCCTCCTCGATGTCGTGCGTGACGAACAGCACGGTCTTGCGTACGGCCGCCTGGAGCCTGAGGAACTCGCTCTGGAGGTGGTCGCGCACGACCGGGTCGACCGCGCCGAACGGCTCGTCCATCAGCAGGACGGGCGGGTCGGCGGCGAGGGCGCGGGCCACCCCGACGCGCTGGCGCTGGCCGCCGGAGAGCTGCTCGGGGTAGCGGTCGCCGTAGACGGACGGGTCCAGGCCGACCAGATCGAGGAGTTGGGCGGCGCGCGCCCGGCCCTTCGCGCGCTGCCAGCCGAGGAGATGCGGGACGGTCGCGGTGTTCTCCAGGACCGTCTTGTGCGGGAAGAGGCCGACCTGCTGGATGACATAGCCGATACGGCGCCGGAGGCTGACCGGATCGATCGCGGATATGTCGTCCCCGTCGAGGAATATCCGCCCCTCCGACGGTTCGATGAGGCGGTTGACCATTTTCATGGTCGTGGTCTTGCCGCAGCCGGAAGGCCCGACGAGCGTGACCAGTTCGCCTTCGGAGACCTCGAAGGAGAGGTCGTCCACAGCGGTGGTGCCGTCCGGGTACCGCTTGGTGACATGCTCGAATCGGATCATGGTTCCCCATTGTGCGGCGCGTTGTGTGAAGGCAATGTTGCTGGAATGTGGCGGACTTCCGCGAATGTCAGAGGTCGGGGATAGGCTCGCCGGAGTGGGAGGTTGTGGAGGCCGACGCGGGTGTGCGCGGCGGCCGGACGGGGAGGCGGGGGTGGATGGGTACGCAAGGATGCCTGGCGGCGAACGACTGGATCTGCGGGGAATATCTTCGCTCCCGTAGCCAGGAGTTGATCGACGCCACGGTCCAGCACGTGTGGATCACGGTGGTCTCGGTCGCCATAGGACTGCTGGTCGCATTTCCGCTCGCGCTGCTCGCGCGGAGCAGGCCCGCATTCACCGCCCCCGTACTGGGCCTGACGACCCTGCTCTACACGATTCCCTCGCTCGCGATGTTCTCGCTGCTGCTGCCGGTCTTCGGGCTCTCCGCCGGTCTGGTGATCACGGGTCTCGTGCTCTATTCGCTGACCATTCTCGTACGGAACATCATGGCGGGACTGGCCTCGGTGCCGGAAGAGGCCAGGGAGGCCGCCCGCGGGATGGGGTACGGACCGGGGCGGCTGCTCTGGGAGGTCGAGCTCCCGCTCGCGCTGCCCGCGCTCATGGCCGGCCTGCGGATCGCCACGGTGTCGACGGTCGCGCTGACGACGGTCGGTTCGATCGTGGGGCGCGGCGGGCTCGGCAACCTCATCGACGACGCGTTGCAGAGCTTCTTCAAGGCGCAGGTGCTGACGGCGTCCGTGCTGTGCGTGCTGCTGGCCGTCGTGGCCGACCTGCTGCTGCTCGGGGTCCAGCGGGCGCTGACGCCCTGGACCCGCATACGGACGCGCGCGGCGAAGGCGGTGGGGTGACCATGGGTTTTCTCGGGGACGCGTGGAGCTGGCTGGCGACGGGGGCCAACTGGTCGGGCGACGGCGGGGTGTGGCAGCGGCTGGAGGAGCACGTCGTCGTCAGCGGGGTCTCGCTGGCGCTCGCCTGTGCGATGGCCCTGCCCCTGGCGCTCTTCCTGGGGCACCTCGGCAAGGGCGGCGCGCTCGCCATCAACATCTCCAACGTGGGGCGGGCGATCCCCGTCTTCGCCGTGCTCGCGCTCTTCATGGTCTCGCCGCTGCGCAACAGCGGGTCGGTGCCCACGATCATCGCGCTGGTGCTCTTCTCGGTGCCGCCGCTGCTCACCAACGCCTATGTGGGCATGCGCGAGGTGGACCCGGCGGTGGTGGAGGCGGCGCGGGGCATGGGGATGTCCGGGCGCCAGGTCTTCGTCCGCGTGGAGCTGCCCCTCGCCTACCCGATGATCATGACCGGGCTGCGGTCGGCCGCCGTCCAGGTGGTGGCCACCGCCACCATCGCGGCGATGGTGGGACAGGGCGGGCTCGGCCGGATCATCACCGCGGGGTTCAACACGTACGACACCGGGCAGGTGGTCGCGGGCGCGCTGCTCGTCGCGCTCCTGGCGCTGCTCGTCGAAGGCGCGCTGGTGGCGCTGGACCGGGTGATCGACCCGGCGCCGTCCCTCGCCGGGACCCCTGACGACGGCGGGGGTCCCGCCCGTACGAGCGGCCGTGCGACGACGGACGGCCGGGTGAAGACGAACGACCGGGTGAAGACCACCGTGTGACGACGACCGTGTGACGACCAACGACCGTGTGACGACGACCCGTGTGATCACGACTGGCGTGGCTTTTCTGCTTCTTTGGAGAGTGGACATCATGAGCAAGACCTCGCGTTTCGCGGGCGCGGTACTCGCGGTGGCGGCGCTGACCGCGTCGCTCGCCGCGTGCGGCGGCGACAGCCTGGAGAAGAACAAGAGCGGCGCGGACTCCGGATCCGGTTCCGGTTCGGCTGCCGGATCCGGCGAGAAGGGCTCCCTGGTCGTCGGCGCCGCCGCCTTCACGGAGTCCAAGGTGCTGGCGGAGCTGTACGCCCAGGTGCTGGGCGGCGCCGGCTACTCCACGTCCGTCACGACCGTGAAGAACCGTGAGCTGTACGAGCCGTCCCTGGAGAAGGGCGAGATCGACGTGGTGCCCGAGTACGCCGCGACGATCACCGAATTCCTCAACGCCAAGGTCAACGGGGCCAAGGCGGCGCAGGAGAAGCCCCTCGCCTCCAGCGACACCGCGGCGACGGTCGCCGAGCTGAAGAAGCTCGCCGAGCCGCGCGGGCTGAAGGTGCTGCCCGCCGGGCAGGCCGTCGACCAGAATGCCTTCGCCGTCAGCAAGGAATTCGCCGACAAGAACAAGCTCAAGACGCTTTCCGATCTTGGAAAATCCAAGATCAAAGTCAAGATCGCGGCGGGCGACGAGTGCGAGGTACGGCCCTTCTGCGCCCCCGGTCTCAAGAAGACCTACGGCATTGATGTAGCGGGCATCGACCCCAAGGGAGTCGGTACGCCGCAGTCCAAGCAGGCGGTCAAGGACGGCGTGGACCAGGTGGCCCTGAGCTCCACCACCGACGGCACGCTCGACAGTTACGGACTCGTGGTGCTGGAGGACGACAAGAAGCTCCAGAACGCGGACAACGTACTGCCGGTGGTCAATGCCAAGGACGCCGGTTCGCAGGAGATAGCCGATGCTCTCGGCAAGCTGACGGATGCCCTGACGACCGCCGATCTCGCACAGTTGAACCTCAAGGTCGACTCCGAGCGCGCCAAGCCCGAGGACGTGGCCAAGGAGTATCTGGAGTCCAAAGGTCTGGTCAAGAAGTAGCCGAAGCGCGCCGCGTGAACGGTAAGCGGGCGGTAAGTCGCGGCAGGCAAAACGGAGTTCTGTAGAGGAAACAGGAGACGAGAGGGAGGGGCGGGGGAGCGGAGTCGACAACAGGCCGGGAAAGATTGTCCGACCGGTGCCCCAATCGGCTTCCCCGCACGGTAAATTTCAGGCCATGCCACGTGGACGCCACCGCCATTCCCCACCCCTCCACAAGCTTCTGCCGCCGACGGCGGTCGCCGGAGCCGCGGTTCTCTGCGCTGCGGGCTCCTGGCTGTTCGCGGATCCTCTGGTGCTCCGTGGGCTGATCACGGCGGCGGCCGTCGCCGCGGTCAGCGGCGCCGTCTTCATGCGGAGCTGGGACCGGAACGCGGGCCGCCGTGTCGCCGAGCTGACGCGCGGCCGGGAGAGCGACCACTGGAAGACCGAGGAGCGCATAGCCGAACTGGAGGCGGACGTCGAGGAGTCGCGCGAACTGCGCGCCAAGCTGGACGCCAAACTGCGCTCCAAGCGGATCGAACTGGCGGGCCTGCGCGGCGAGCACGCCGCGCTGCTGCGCCGGTACGCCACGGCGGAGACCGAGCGGGCGACCGCGCTGGAGGGGCGGCGTCAGCTCGCCCTGGAGGCGGCGGCCGAGCCCAAGGCGCTGACGGCCGCGAGCGGCGGGCCGACCAAGGCCGCGTACGTCGGAGCGGCGCGCGCCCTGGACGAGCTGACGCGCAACGGCGTGACCCAGCAGGTGAAGCGGACCGTCGCGGCGGCCCGCGCCCGCGATCTGGCCGAGCGGGCCACGGAGGCGGAGGAGCCGCAGGGGAAGCACGCGGCGGCCGCCGGGGCGGAGCAGCACAGCCGCCCGGCGTCCGCCCTCTCCGCCTCCGCCACCCCGTCCGCGCCTCCCGTGCCGATCGCGTCCGCGATCGTCCCGTACTCCCCGATGGGCCGGCCCGGGCGCCGACCCGAGGGCGGCTTCGACTTCTTCGGCGCCCAGTGCGCCCACGTCCTGGAGGACCAGAACGGTTCCGAGGACGGGGCAGGGGACAGGGACAGGGACAGGGACGGGGACGGAGCTCAGGACCGGGCTCAGGACAGGGAGACACCGGCGGAACCGGCTCCGGCCGCCGCCGCGCCCGTACCCCTGGACCGGCTGGCGCGCGTGGCGCGCGAGGACCTGGCCGACGTGGTGGGCGAAGAGGCGCTCGCCGAGCGGCGCAGGGCCGAGGAGCGGGGGATCGGCCAGGTCATCGACCTGACCGCGCATGACGAGACGGAGCAGCTTCCTCTCGGTGAGCTGCGCGGCGCGATCAGCTCGTAGGCCCCGTACGCCTCGTAAGCCTCGTAGGGGGTAAGGCCGTAGCGGCGCTGCGGCCTTACCGCCTGCTTGTCGATACTCGCTCTACTTGTCGATGTCGCCGACGACGAAGAACAGCGACCCCAGGATCGACACCATGTCGGCGACCTGCGTCCCGGGCAGCAGTTCGGTCAGCGCCTGGATGTTGTTGAACGAGGCGGAGCGGAGCTTCAGCCGGTACGGCGTCTTCTCGCCCTTCGACACCAGGTAGTAGCCGTTGACGCCGAGCGGGTTCTCCGTCCAGGCGTACGTGTGGCCCTCCGGCGCCTTCAGCACCTTGGGCAGCCGCTGGTTGACCGGCCCCTGCGGCAGCTCGGCGATCCGGTCCAGACAGGCGTCCGCCAGCGCCAGCGCGTTGTGCGACTGCTCCAGCAGGCACTCGAAACGGGCCAGGCAGTCGCCGTCCTCCCGGGTCACCACCGTGAGCACGTCCGCCAGCTCGCCGTACGCGAGGTACGGCTCGTCGCGGCGCAGGTCGAAGTCGACCCCGGAGGCGCGGGCGATCGGCCCCGACACCCCGTACGCGTGCACCGCCTCCCGCGACAGCACCCCGACGCCGCGCGTGCGCCCCCGGAAGATCTCGTTGCCGAGGACCAGCCGGTCGTACACGTCCATCCGCGAGCGCACATCGGCGATCGCGTGCCTGGCCCGGCCCAGCCACCCCGCGGGCAGGTCCTCCTTGAGGCCGCCGACCCGGTTGAACATGTAGTGCATCCGGCCGCCGGAGACCTCCTCCATCACGGCCTGGAGCTCCTCGCGCTCCCGGAACGCGTAGAACACCGGGGTGATCCCACCCAGTTCGAGGGGGTACGAGCCGAGGAACATCAGGTGGTTGAGGACCCGGTTCAGCTCGGCGAGCAGCGTCCTGAGCCAGACGGCGCGCTCGGGGACCTCCATGCCGAGCATCCGCTCGACGGCCATCACCACACCCAGCTCGTTGGAGAAAGCCGACAGCCAGTCGTGGCGGTTGGCGAGCATCACGATCTGCCGGTAGTCGCGCGCCTCGAACAGCTTCTCCGCGCCCCGGTGCATGTAGCCGATCACCGGCTCCGCCTGCTGGATCACCTCGCCATCGAGCACCAGGCGCAGCCGGAGCACCCCGTGGGTGGAGGGGTGCTGCGGACCGATATTGAGCACCATGTCGGTGCTCTCCGCCGCGCCGCCGATGCCGACCGTCGTCCGGGTGGTCTCCGTCATGGGCGACAGTCTCTCAGAGGCGCGCGGACCCGCCGCTAACACCCTTCGCCGTCCTCCGGTCGTCGTCCTCCGACGTCAGAGGCCGCCCGGGCCCTGCGGGTCCCCCGGCTCGTGCGGGTCCCCCGGTCCCCACAGGTCGCGTGGCGTGATCCCGGCCGGCTGCGTCAGCCAGCCGAAGTCGCCGAGGCCGCCGCGCGCCGTCAGCTCCGCCGCCTCACCGGCCGCCGCGAGCGCCCGTACGTACGCCGCCGGGTCCGACGACGCGAGAGCGAGCGGCGGGCGCGCCCCGCGCACGCCCAGCCGGTGCAGCGCCTCGCGCTGGCCGAGCAACTCGGCGCCGGGCAGCGGGCAGGCGTCCGCGCACGCGTCCAGCGCCACATGCGCGGTGAGGTCACGGGTCCCGTCCGGTACGGGGGCCACCTCCCGGCCCGCCCGGAAACCGGTGAGGGTGCCGAACGGCGGCCGGGCGTCCCGTACGTGCGCGTAGTCCACGGCGACCGCGAGCCCCCGCTCCAGCGTGGCGACCGCCGCCGCCCACGCCTCGTCGCGCGGGCGGCCGATCTCCGCCCGGGTGCCGGGCCCGGCCGGCGGCCACCAGCGGGCGAGCCACCGCGCGTCGGCGTCCGTCACGGGCCCGCCCAGCTCCTCGGAGCCGTCCGGCCGTACGAGGACGTACCGTACGACCCCCTCGGGATCCGTCTCGGCGATGTCGAGCGGCACGTTGTCCAGCCACTCGTTCGCGAAGAGCAGCCCGACGGTCCCGGCCGGCGGCTCCGCGCACCACTCCACGCGCGGGTCGAGCCCCGGCGGGCGCGGGGCGCGTTCCACGGCGTACGGGCGCACCGTCAGCCCTTCCGGGACCGCCGCCAGTACGCCGGTCAGCAGCTCACCCCGGCCCGCGCCGATGTCGACGAGCGCCACCTCGTCGCGGTCGAGCAGCCGGGCGGTCCGCACCAGCAGCCGGGCGACGGCCGCGGCGAAGAGGGGGGAGGCGTGCACCGAGGTACGGAAGTGGCCCACGGGGCCCTCCGGCCGCAGATAGAAGCCGCCGGGGCCGTACAGCGCCGCCTCCGCCGCCGTACGCCAGCGCACCGGCCCGGCGCCGGGCCCGGCGCCGGAGCGGGGGCCTGAACCGGGGCCGGGTCCGGGCCGGTCGCTTCGCGCTTCCCGCGACTTACACGTCTCACCCGTCACGTCATCCGTCACGGGGCCAAGTCTCCACCTTGGGGAGTAGGCTTCCGCCGACCGGATCGATCCTCCGGTTGACCCTCCGGCTTATCCGCTTCCCTACGCTGGGTTACGTGCAGCGCTTCTACGACTTTCTTCGACGACACCCGACGGGCGTCGACAGCTTCTGGGCTGTCCTGCTCTTCGGGATCTCGCTGTTGTGGGCGGTCCAGGAGAACATCGGCGTCGAGCCACGGCTGATCGCGATCGCCTTGACCGTCCCGCTCTCCCTGGCGGTGGCGCTGCGCCGACGCGTGCCCGAGTACATGCTGCTGCTGGTGGCGGCCGTGGGCGTCGCGCAGCTCGTGCTGAACGTCCATGTGAGCCCGGCCGACTTCGCGATGCTGGTCGTCATCTACACCGTCGCCGCGCGCGGCGGACCACGCTGGGCCCCCCGGTTCGCGCTGGTCGGCGGCGTGCTCGCCGCACCGCTGTCACAGCTCCGCTGGCCGGTGGACGAGGCGGGCGTCGCGGGCCGGATCTTCTTCACCGCCGTGCTGACCGTGCCGTTCCTGCTGGCCTGGGTGCTGGGCGACTCGCTGCGGACCCGCAGCGCCTACTTCGCGCAGTTGGAGGAGCGGGCCACGCGCCTGGAGAAGGAGCGCGAGGCGCAGGCCAAGGTGGCGGTCGCCGCCGAACGCGCCAGGATCGCCCGCGAACTGCACGACGTCGTCGCGCACAACGTGTCGGTCATGGTGGTCCAGGCGGACGGCGCCGCCTATGTCCTGGACGCCGCGCCCGACCAGGCCAAACAGGCCCTGGAGACCATTTCGACCACCGGGCGGCAGGCGCTCGCGGAGATGCGCCGGCTGCTGGGCGTGCTACGGACCGGCGACACCAAGGAGACCGGGGAGTACGTTCCGCAGCCCGACGTCGGGCAGATCGAGGACCTGGTCGAGAAGGTACGGGAGGCGGGCCTGGCCGTGGACTTCAAGATCGAGGGCACCCCGAGGCCACTGCCCAGCGGCGTCGAGCTGACCGCGTACCGCATCGTGCAGGAGGCCCTCACGAACTCGCGCAAGCACGGCGGCCCGGACGTCGGGGCCAGCGTCCGGCTCGTCTACTTCGACGACGGGCTCGGCCTGCTCGTCGAGGACGACGGCCGGGGCGCGGCGCACGAACTGTACGAGGACGGCGGAGCGGACGGGCGCGGCCACGGCATGATCGGCATGCGGGAGCGGGTCGGCATGGTCGGCGGCACGCTGGACGCGGGCCCGCGGCCCGGCGGCGGCTTCCGGATCAGCGCGCTGCTGCCCCTGAAGGCGGGGCACTAGTGCGTGTTCCGGACGACCCGCCCGGCCCGGCAGGCTCCGCCGCGTCGAGGCACCGGGCTCGGCTCCTCCGTCCCTTCCGCGGCACCACCACCCTCCGCACCACTGATGGCCCCTACCGGACAAGGAACCCCCCATGTCGATCCGCGTGATGCTCGTCGACGACCAGATGCTGCTGCGGACCGGCTTCCGTATGGTGCTGGCCGCGCAACCGGACATGGATGTCGTCGCGGAGGCCGGGGACGGCGCGGAGGCGATCGAGAACCTCCGCTCCACCGAGGTCGACGTCGTCCTGATGGACGTACGGATGCCCAGGCTGGACGGCGTCGAGGCGACCCGCAGGATCTGTGCCGTGCCCGACGCCCCGAAGGTCCTCATCCTGACCACCTTCGACCTCGACGAGTACGCCTTCTCCGGGCTCAAGGCCGGGGCCAGCGGCTTCATGCTGAAGGACGTGCCCCCGGGCGAACTGCTGAACGCGATCCGCGCGGTGCACAGCGGCGACTCGGTCGTCGCGCCGTCCACGACCCGCCGCCTCCTCGACCGCTTCGCACCGCTGCTGCCCAGCAGCAGCAAGCCGCAGAACAAGGAGCTGGAACGGCTGACCGACCGTGAGCGCGAGGTCATGATGCTGGTCGCGCAGGGACTGTCGAACGGGGAGATCGCCGGACGGCTGGTGCTCTCCGAGGCGACCGTGAAGACCCACGTCGGCCGGATCCTCACCAAGCTCGGGCTGCGCGACCGGGTCCAGGTGGTCGTCCTCGCCTACGAGTCGGGACTGGTCAGGGCGGGCGGCGGAGCGGGCTGACCCGGGGCCAGCGGCACCACGGTGGCGTCGGGCTGATGCGTCATATGGCGTCCGCCCCGCCGCGTCGTCAGGCCCGCTCCCGCTCCTCCTGCTCCTCTCGCTCCTCCTGCTCCTCCCGCACACGGCGTACGAAGTCCTCGACCGCCGCCCGTATGTCCTGCGCCGTCCACTCCAGACCCGCCTCCGCGACGGTCACCCCCGTGAAGGAGAGGCCCGGGGGCCCGGCGGGCGCCGGGTGCCAGGCACGGAACAGCGTCACCTGCGTCTCCTCGGCCTGCCGCACCGCCGCCTCGTTCAGCACCTCCGGCGCGTACGGCAGCCACACCTGGAACTGGTGGGTGTGCGGCGGCTCGGGGTGGACGCGGAACCACGGGACGGGGGACGCGGCCAGGCTCTCCGCCAGCGCCGCGGCCACCATGCGCGCCTGCGCCACGTACGCGGGCAGCCGGGGCAGCTCGCGCTCCAGGCCCAGCAGGGCCGACAGGGCGGCCGGGAACTGCTGGAAGACCTGGCCGCCGTAGCGGTGGCGCCAGGTACGCGCCTCCTCCACCAACTCCTCGGGGCCCACCAGTGCCGCGCCCGACAGCCCGTTCAGGGACTTGTAGAAGGACACGTACACGCTGTCCGCCAGGCCCGCGATCTCGGCGAGCGGGCGGCCGAAGTGCGTGACGCTCTCCCACAGGCGCGCGCCGTCGAAATGCACCACCGCGTCCCGCTCGCGCGCCGCCTCCACGACCGCGACCAGCTCGTCCCAGCCGGGCAGGACGAAGCCCGCGTCCCGCAGCGGCAGTTCCAGCATCAGCGTGCCGAAGGGCTCCGCCAGGTCCCGTATCTCCTGCGCGGTCGGCAGCTGCGGCTCCGTCGTCGGACGGACCGTGAGCAGCCCGCTCACAGCCGACAGCGCGTCCCGCTCATGGACCTCCGGGTGCGCGAGCGGATGCAGCGCCACCGTGCGGTTGCCCGTACGCCCCGCCCAGCACCGCAGCGCCACCTGCTGCGCCATCGTGCCCGTCGGGAAGAACGCCGCGGCCGGGAAGCCGAGCAGCCCGGCCACGCGCCGCTCCAGCTCGGCGACCACCCCGTCCCCGTACATGTCCGCGGGATCGTCCAGGTCGTGCACCGCCCCCGCGTCCGCCGCGAGGGCCGCCAGCCGCTCGCCCAGCCGCAGATCCATGGCGGGGCGCGCCAGCGCGCGACGGGATCCGCGCCACGCGGCCAGCCTCCGCCGCCGTACGGCCTCGTCCGCCCCCGCGGCCGTCCCGGTGTCCGTCCCGTTCTCCCCGGCCGTTCCGGGCTCCCCGGTTTTCCCGGTCACCTCGCTCGTCCCGCTCGTCTCGTCCATGGACCGATGATGGCCCAGCCCGGACCCGCCGTGGTGAGCCTGTGGATACCGCCCACAGCCTGTGGACAACTCGGGTGGCGGTGCGAAACGCTGGCGTAGCATGGCGAGAAATCGTCCGGTACCCCCTGCGGACTGGAACGGAAGGCCCTCGCGTGAACGCATCAGCTCAAGAGTCCTTCGATCCCCGGGACCGTCCCGCCCGGCTCACGGTCGGCGTCGTCGGCGCGGGCCGCGTCGGGCCGGCGCTCGCCGCGTCGCTCCAGCTCGCCGGTCACCGCCCGGTCGCCGTCTCGGGCGTCTCGGACGCCTCCGTACGGAGGGCGGGCGCCCTGCTCCCGGACGTCCCGCTGGTCACCCCCGCCGAGGTGTTGGCCCGCGCCGAGCTGGTCCTGCTGACCGTTCCCGACGACGCCCTGCCCGGCCTGGTCGAGGGGCTGGTCGAGACTCGTGCCGTACGGCCGGGGCAGCTCCTGGTCCACACCTCGGGGCGGTACGGCACCCGGGTCCTCGACCCCGCGCTGCGGGCCGGCGCCCTGCCCCTCGCGCTGCACCCCGCGATGACCTTCACCGGCACCTCCGTGGACGTCCAGCGGCTGGCCGGCTGCTCCTTCGGGGTCACCGCGCCCGAGGAGCTGCGGCTGGCCGCCGAGGCGCTGGTCATCGAGATGGGCGGCGAGCCCGAGTGGATCGCCGAGGAGTCCCGTCCGCTCTACCACGCGGCGCTCGCCCTGGGCGCGAACCACCTGGTCACGCTGGTGGCCCAGTCCATGGAACTGCTCCGGGCCGCCGGGGTCGCCGCCCCGGACCGGATGCTCGGACCCCTGCTCGGGGCGGCCCTGGACAACGCGCTGCGCTCCGGCGACGCGGCCCTGACCGGCCCCGTGGCGCGCGGCGACGCGGGCACGGTCGCCGCCCATGTCGCGGAGTTGCGCGCGCACGCCCCCGGCGCCGTCGCCGGCTACCTCGCGATGGCCCGTACGACCGCCGACCGGGCGCTGGCGCACGGGCTGCTCAAGCCGGAGCTGGCGGAGGATCTGCTCGACGTGCTCGCGGGCGGCGAGAGCCTCGGGGACACCCGCGGCGGTGGCGCCGGAGGCACCCGATGAGCCCGATCAGCCCGGCCGGACCGACGGCCGAAAAGCCCCAAGAGCCCGGACGCGCCCAAGAGCCCGGACGGACCGGATACACCGACGAGCCCGGACGGGCCGGAGACACCGGACGGACCGGAGAGACGGATCCCATGAGCTTCGAACTCGCCGCCACGCGCGCGGACCTCGACCGCCTCCTGGACCGACGCGCCCCCGGTGCCCGGATCGGCGTCCTGTTGACGATGGGCGCGCTCCATGAAGGCCACGCGACGCTCGTACGCGCCGCCCGCACCCGGGTCGGCCCCCAGGGCCTGGTCGTGGTCACCGTCTTCGTCAACCCGCTCCAGTTCGGCGCGGGGGAGGACCTGGACCGCTATCCGCGCACCCTTGAGGCCGACCTGAAGGTCGCGCGCGAGGCCGGCGCCGATGTGGTCTTCGCGCCGGGCGCCGACGAGGTCTACCCGGGCGGCGCCCCGCAGATCACCCTCGCCGCGGGCCCCATGGGCGAGCACTTCGAAGGCGCCTCCCGTCCCGGTCACTTCGACGGCATGCTCACGGTCGTCGCCAAGCTCCTCCATCTCACCCGCGCCGATGTCACCTTCTTCGGCCTCAAGGACGCCCAACAGCTCGCGCTGGTCCGCCGGATGGCCCGTGACCTGAACTTCCCCGTCGAGATCGTCGGCGTACCGACGGTCCGCGAGGACGACGGCCTCGCGCTCTCCAGCCGCAACCGCTACCTGTCCGTGGCCGAGCGCCGTACCGCCCTGGCGCTCTCCCGCGCCCTGTTCGCCGCCCGCGACCGGCTCGCGGCCCAGCACGCGCTGCGCGCCCGCGCCGCGTCCGCCCCGGCGCCCGGCGCCCGTGCCGCCGGGCTCTCCGCCCTCGGCGAGCCGCGCCTCGCGGCCGACGCCCACGCGGTGGCCGCCGCCCGTACCCAGGGCGACACGGAGCCGGTGGTGGCCCCCGCGCCGGCCCCCGGCGCACCGGGCCGCCCCTGCGGGGCGGACGCCGTACGGGCCGCCGCCCGAGGTGTACTCGACGACGCCGCCCGCGCCGTACCGCCGCTGGACCTCGACTATCTCGCCCTCGTGGACCCCGCCGACTTCACCGAGGTCCCCGACGGCCACACCGGCGAGGCGGTCCTCGTCGTCGCCGCGAAGGTCGGCACCACCCGGCTGATCGACAACATCCCCCTGACCTTCGGAGCCCCCCAGTGACCGGACGCCCGACCGGAACCGGAATACGGCTGACCGCCCCCGCCCCCGGCTGGGCCGTCGAGGCCGATGTCGTCGTGGTCGGCTCCGGCGTCGCCGGACTCACCACCGCCCTGCGCTGCACCGCCGCAGGACTCCGTACCGTCGTCGTCACCAAGGCCCGGCTGGACGACGGCTCCACCCGCTGGGCGCAGGGCGGCATAGCCGCCGCCCTCGGCGAGGGGGACACCCCCGAGCAGCATCTCGACGACACGCTCGTCGCCGGCGCCGGACTCTGCGACGAGGACGCGGTCCGCACCCTGGTCACCGAGGGCCCGGCCGCCGTACGCCGCCTCATCGGCACCGGCGCGCGCTTCGACACCTCCGCCGAGGGCGAGCTGCAGCTCACCCGTGAGGGCGGCCACCACCGCCGCCGCATCGCCCACGCGGGGGGCGACGCCACCGGCGCCGAGATCTCCCGCGCCCTGGTCGAGGCCGTCCGCGAGGCCGCGCTCCACACGGTGGAGAACGCGCTCGTCCTCGACCTTCTGACGGACGAACAGGGCCGCACGTCGGGCGTCACCCTCCATGTCATGGGCGAGGGGCAGCACGACGGCGTCGGCGCCGTCCACGCCCCCGCCGTGGTCCTCGCCACCGGCGGCATGGGCCAGGTCTTCTCCGCGACGACCAACCCGCCGGTCTCCACCGGCGACGGCGTGGCGCTGGCGCTGCGTGCGGGCGCGGAGGTCTCCGACCTGGAGTTCGTGCAGTTCCACCCGACGGTGCTGTTCCTCGGCGCCGGGGCCGAGGGCCAGCAGCCGCTGGTCTCGGAGGCGGTACGCGGCGAGGGCGCCCACCTCGTCGACGCCGAGGGCGTCCGCTTCATGCTCGACCAGCACGAACTGGCGGAGCTGGCCCCCCGCGACATCGTCGCCAAGGCGATCATGCGCCGGATGCGCGAGCGGGGCGCCGAGCACATGTATCTCGACGCGCGGCACTTCGGCGCCGAGATGTGGGCGACCCGCTTCCCGACGATCCTCGCCGCCTGCCGCTCGCACGGCATCGACCCGGTGACGGAGCCGATCCCGGTGGCCCCCGCCGCCCACTACGCGTCCGGGGGGATCCGTACGGACCTGCGCGGCCGTACGACGGTCCCGGGCCTGTACGCGAGCGGCGAGGCCGCCTGCACGGGGGTCCACGGGGCCAACCGGCTGGCCTCCAACTCCCTCCTGGAGGGCCTGGTCTTCGCGGAGCGCATCGCCGCCGACATCGCGGAGGGGGCCGCGCGCGGGGCCGAGGGCGTCACACCCCGGCGCGGGCCCGCCGAGGCCGTCGCCGTACCGGTCGAACGGGCCGGCACGCTCCATCTCCCGCTCATCGCCCCCGAGGCCCGCGCCGGCATCCAGCGCGTCATGTCCCGGGGCGCCGGGGTGCTCCGCTCCGCCGCGAGCCTCGAAGGCGCAGCGGAGGCCCTGGAGGCCGTGTTCCAGCACGCCCTGAGCCCGGACGCCGAAGCGCCCGCCGACACCGAACAGCCTGCTGACGCGCAACAGCCCGCCGGGACCGAGCCGCCCGCCGGGACCGAGCCGCCCGCCGGGACCGAGCCGCCCGCAGGGACCCCCGGCAAGGCCGCCGTCCCCGGCGTCGACGCCTGGGAGACGACGAACCTCCTCTGTGTCGCACGCGTCCTCGTCGCCACCGCCCTGGAGCGCGAGGAGACCCGCGGCTGCCACTGGCGCGAGGACCGGCCCGAGCGCGACGACACCGACTGGCGCGCCCACCTCGTCGCCCGGCTCGCCCCCGACCGCGGCCTGGTGCTGCGCCGTACCCCGACGGCCGCCTTCCCGCCCGTCGACCCTCCTTATGTCGACCTCGCCCAGGTCGAGCCCTCTTACGTCGATGACGTACCCCCACGCCCAGCCAACGCCCCCAGGGAGCCGTAACCGTGAGCACGCCCGAAGACAGTCCGCGCCCCGAGCCCGTGGACGTACCGCTCATCCAGATCGGCGCCCCCGCCGGGGCCACCGGCGGCGGCTGCGGTGACCACTGCGGCTGCGGCGGCGAGGACGGATACGACCCCGACGGCCCCGAGGACCTGGAGTGCGGGCTCGACCCCGCCCTCGCCCAGCTTCTCGCCGACGCCGGTCTCGACCCCGTCCAGGTCGAGGACATCGCCCATGTCGCCATCGAGGAGGACCTCGACCGCGGCGTGGACGTGACGACCCTCGCGACCGTCCCCGAGGACGCCGTCGCCACCGCCGACTTCACCGCCCGCGAGAGCGGCACGGTCGCCGGGCTGCACATCGTCGAGGCCGTTCTCTCCCTCGTCTGTACGGAGGAGTTCGAGGTCGAGCGGCACGTCCTGGACGGCGACCGCGTCGAGGCCGGGCAGAAGCTGCTCAGCGTCACCACCCGCACCCGCGATCTGCTCACCGCCGAGCGCAGCGCGCTCAACCTCCTGTGCCGGCTGTCCGGCATCGCGACCGCCACGCGCGCTTGGGCCGACGCGCTCGAAGGCACCGGCGCCAAGGTCCGCGACACCCGCAAGACCACCCCGGGGCTGCGCGCCCTGGAGAAGTACGCGGTGAGGTGCGGCGGTGGCGTCAACCACCGGATGTCGCTCTCCGACGCCGCCCTGGTCAAGGACAACCACGTCGTCGCCGCGGGCGGGGTGGCCCCGGCGTTCAAGGCCGTACGGGCCACACTGGAGGAGCTGGGTACGCCCGATCTGGCGATCGAGGTGGAGGTCGACACCCTGCACCAGGTACGCGAAGTCCTGGACGCCGGCGCCGATCTGATCCTGCTGGACAACTTCACCCCGGCCGAGACCGCCGAGGCCGTCGGCATCGTCGCGGGCCGCGCGGTCCTGGAGTCCTCGGGACGGCTCACGCTGGCCAACGCCCGCGCGTACGCCGACACGGGCGTCGACTTCCTCGCGGTCGGCGCGCTGACGCACTCCTCCCCGATCCTCGACATCGGCCTGGACCTGCGCGAGGTCGGCGCCTGATGCTGCTCACCATCGACGTGGGCAACACCCACACCGTGCTCGGCCTGTTCGACGGCGAGGAGATCGTCGAGCACTGGCGCATCTCCACGGACGCGCGCCGCACCGCCGACGAACTCGCCGTCCTCCTCCAGGGCCTGATGGGCATGCACCCGCTCCTCGGCGAGGAACTGGGCGACGGCATCGAGGGCATCGCGATCTGCTCGACGGTCCCCTCCGTCCTGCACGAGCTGCGCGAGGTGACCCGCCGCTACTACGGCGACGTGCCCGCCGTCCTCGTGGAGCCCGGCATCAAGACGGGCGTGCCGATCCTGATGGACAACCCCAAGGAGGTCGGCGCCGACCGCATCATCAACGCGGTCGCGGCGGTCGAGCTGTACGGGGGCCCCGCGATCGTCGTCGACTTCGGTACGGCGACGACCTTCGACGCGGTCAGCGAGCGCGGCGAGTACACGGGCGGGGTCATCGCACCCGGCATCGAGATCTCGGTCGAGGCGCTGGGCGTCAAGGGCGCGCAGCTCCGCAAGATCGAGCTGGCCAGGCCGCGCAGCGTGATCGGCAAGAACACCGTCGAGGCGATGCAATCGGGCATCCTGTACGGCTTCGCGGGCCAGGTCGACGGCGTGGTGTCGCGGATGGCGCGCGAGCTGTCCGACGACCCGGAAGAGGTGACGGTCATCGCGACCGGCGGCCTCGCGCCGATGGTCCTCGGCGAGGCGTCCGTGATCGACGAGCACGAGCCGTGGCTGACCCTGATCGGCCTGCGCCTGGTGTACGAGCGCAACGTCTCCCGCATGTGAGGCGCTTCCCGGCCGGCGCTTCCCGGGCGGCCGGCGCTTCCCGTACGCATGGCGCCTCCCGTACGCACGGAGCTGACCGCGCGTACGGGAGGGTCCCGGCGGCCCCCGGCTGTCCGGGACCGGGCCGCCCCCGTCCGGGCCCGTGAGGGTGGCTCACGGGCCCGGACGGGCCCTGTACGGCAGGGCCGTCCGCCCGCGCCGTCCTACCCCACTTCGGGCGCGCCCGAAGTAGGGTATTAAGCGGATTTTGTCCCTTTGGCGCGTACTGTCGCCCCATGCCCACGCCCTACGGATCCCGCGGCGGCATGGCGTTCGGCGCAGACGAACTGTGTGTGCTCCGACGCGCCCTCGCCGCCGCCCTGCACCCCGCCCCGCTCCCGCGCGAAGACGTCCAGGACTGCCTGCGGCTCGCCGAGTCCGTGGACGAGGCGGTACGCGAGGCGGGGCGGATGCGGGCGTTCCTGGTCGCCGATCTGGCCCGGTACCGCCAGGCGCTGCCCGGCTCCGTCACCGGCTATCTCGAACTGCTCCAGGACGCCCTGGCCACCGGCTACCCGCCGGGCCCCGACGACCTCGCCGCGCTGCGCGCCCTGCGGGGCAACCCGGCCGCCGCGGCCCTGCTCGACCACTGCCGGCGGCTCGCCGAGCGCTCGGTACGGGCCCGCTTCGCGGGGCCGGCCGCCGATCACCGTACGGTCCCCGCGGCCCCCGCGCCCCGTACCCGGCTCCTCGCGCTGCCCGGCGGCCGGGCCGCCGACAAGCCCGCGCACGAGCCCCGTAAGCCCGCCAGGCCCGCCGAGCCGGCGCGGCCCCGCGAGCCCGCGGAGCCCCGCCGCCCCGCGCCGGACAAGCCGATGCCCAAGCCGTCCGAGGTCTTCCCCCCACGCCGCAGACCCGCGCCCCCACCGGAGCGGCTCGCCGCAGGCTAGGGCCTCTCGTTCGGGTCTGGCTGGGCTCGCGTGCCCTGGCACCGCGCCTCGCGGCGTTGTCGTCGGTCCACGACGCTCCGCGTCGCCTCCCTCCTCCGCCTTGCGATCCACGGCACCAGACCCCGCTCCCTGACCCAGCCAGACCCGAACGAAAGGCCCTGGCTACCCTGTACGGCATGGACTACGTCTCCGCGCTGCTGCCCCCCGTGGTCATGGCCACGTTCTTCACCCTCCTGGTCAGGACGATCGTCAAGAGCCAGGGCGGCCCCAACAAGGCCAAGGAGGACGCGGCGGTCGACGCGGCCCTGGCCCGCGCGGAGGCTGCCGGGCAGCATGGCGGCGCCCCGGAGGCGCACCGCGTCTGAGGGACCCCCGTCCGGGGCACCGGACGTACGGACGTACGACTGGAATCCAGTCGTACGTCCTTTTTGTTACGTCAATAACCGGCCATTCGGACATCTCGCACTATGGTGGCGGAGTGCCCCGTCAATTGGGAGACCTGGAAGACGCCGTCATGACACGCGTCTGGCAATGGAACCGTCCGGTCACCGTCCGGGAAGTCCTCGAAGACCTTCAGCGGGAACGGTCCATCGCCTACACCACCGTCATGACCGTAATGGACAATCTTCATCAGAAGGGCTGGGTGCGCCGGGAAGTGGACGGCCGCGCCTATCGATATACGGCGGTCTCCACCCGCGCCGCCTACGCCGCGGCACTGATGAACGAAGCCTGGTCGAAGAGTGACAATCCGGCCGCGGCTCTGGTCGCCTTCTTCGGCATGATGTCGGCCGAGCAGCGCCAAGCCCTTGAGGACGCCGTCCGTATGGTCCGGGTGAACGGTCCCGGCGTACCGGATGTCCCGGAACCCCTTGAAGCGCTCGAAACCCCCGAAGTCCCCGAAGCCCCGGAGGGCCGGCCGGGAGAGGGCGCCGACGAGGGTTCCGGGGCGGGGCGATAGCGTCCGGTCATGCCCTCAGTGCCATCCGTTACCAATGCCGATGCAAATGCCCTCACCGTCCGGCGGGCCAGGACCAGGGATGTACCGGCGATCCGGCGTCTTGTCGACCCTTACGTGAGCGAAGGCATCCTGCTCGACAAAGCGCCGGTGACGCTTTACGAGGACATCCAGGAGTTCTGGGTCGCGGAACGCGACGCGGACGCGAGCGTCATCGGCTGCGGTGCCTTGCACGTGATGTGGGAGGACCTTGCCGAAGTGCGCACACTGGCCGTTGATCCTGCGGTCAAGGGGGCCGGCGCGGGCCATCTTCTCCTGGACAAGTTGCTGGAGACGGCCCGCTGGCTCGGAGTGCGCCGGGTATTCTGCCTGACCTTCGAAGTCGAGTTCTTCGCGAAGCGGGGCTTCGAGGAGATCGGTGAGACCCCGGTCGGCCGAGATGTGTACCGAGAGCTGCTGCGTTCCTATGACGAGGGTGTTGCCGAGTTCCTGGGTCTCGAACGGGTGAAGCCGAACACCTTGGGCAACAGCCGGATGCTTCTGCATCTGTGATCGTCCGACTCCGCAGAGCTCCATGTCCGAATCGCGCACGTTTCCCGTCCTGTTGCGGCTGTGAACCTCTCCCGGGGGTTTGTGTTTTCCTGAGAAAAGCGGTTTCCTTTCCGCGTACTGCATTTTCGATGAAAGGAAATCCGGTGGCACAGAAGGTTCAGGTCCTTCTTGTCGATGACCTCGACGGCGGCGAGGCGGACGAGACGGTGACGTTCGCTCTGGATGGCAAGACCTACGAGATCGACCTCACCACGGCCAATGCGGACAAGCTGCGGGGTCTCCTCGATCCGTACACCAAGGGTGGCCGGCGTACCGGTGGCCGCGCCGCGGGCAGCCGTGGCAAGGGCCGCGTAGCGGCCGGTGGCAACAAGGACACCGCCGAAATCCGCAAGTGGGCGAAGGAGAACGGCTACAGCGTCAACGACCGCGGCCGTGTTCCCGCCGAGATCCGTGAAGCCTACGAGAAGGCCAACGGCTGAGTATTCGCTCGGAACACATTTCCGCGCAGCAAGCGGGCCCGGTGGCACTCGGTGGCCGCCGCGTCCACAAGCCGTACGAGATCGGGGGCACCCCCACCACTGCCCCCGTTACCGTCCCCCCGTCCGGAGAGAGCGAACGCCGGCAGCGTCGGTTCCACCTCGCGTCCAGGCTCGGGGGGCCGCAGCCATACGGCGGCCCCCGGCGCGGTGGTGCCCCCACCGGTCCGCCGCGGGGGAGCGGTACTCCGTACGGTCACGGGCAGGATCGCCGGTGTGACGGCCGGTACGGGGGCGGTCATCCGCCCGCCCGCGCCGAGCGCCGTCAGCCCCAGGGCGATACCGCCCCAGTCCAGCCAGTCGAGCAGCCCGGGCAGTTCGTCCGCGCTCCCCTCGGCCACCAGCAGCCGGACCAGGCCGCCGCATCCGCTGAGCGCCACCGGACCGCTCGCGGGGCCGATCCGCCGCAGCAGCGCCGCGCCCGCGTCCGCGGGCAGCTCCAGCACGTCGAAACGGACCCCGGTGAGCAGCCCGAGCGGCGGCCCGGACACCGTCGGCCAGCCGAGCCCGTCCGCGTACCAGTCCGCGTACCAGCCGTCGCACCGCTCCGCGTACGGTTCCGTGTACCGCGCGTGCCAGGGGGCGCGGCCGTCGTCGGACGGCGTGCGGGGAGACGGAACAGTCGGAACAGTCGGAGCCATACCCCGGGGAACTCCCGATCCCCGCCCGGAGTTACGGTGAGTGGGCACCCCGTCGCCCACAGTCCTCGATCCGGGGGCGCGCGGGCGCGTCGGGGAGCGCAAGGTTGTTCGCCCGTAGCGGAGTGAATCGGGGCGCGCCGCATGGAGTGTCGGTGCCTGCGGGTAAGACATTCCTAGTGGGAAGGGGCGACACGCGGTTCCTGGCGTCTCGCGTTCGCCATCGGCGTAGTGATGGCGAGGGTATCTGCCTGGCCTGCGGGAACATCGTCTCCCACCATCAGGTTGAAGCTGTTGTCCGGCGTTCGGGGCTGGGAGCCTGGGACAGGTAGTCGGCAGTTGGAATGAGCGGTCCCCGCTTGCGGGACTAAGCTGCGGAAGGACAGGGAGGGGACCGACCCCTTTACTGCCTGACCGCTCTGAGGAGCGATTAACGATGTTCGAGAGGTTCACCGACCGCGCGCGGCGGGTTGTCGTCCTGGCTCAGGAAGAAGCCCGGATGCTCAACCACAACTACATCGGCACCGAGCACATCCTCCTGGGCCTTATCCACGAGGGTGAGGGTGTCGCCGCTAAGGCCCTGGAGAGCCTCGGGATTTCGCTCGAGGCGGTCCGCCAGCAGGTGGAGGAGATCATCGGCCAGGGCCAGCAGGCCCCGTCCGGGCACATCCCCTTCACCCCCCGTGCCAAGAAGGTCCTGGAGCTGTCGCTCCGCGAGGCCCTTCAGCTCGGCCACAACTACATCGGCACCGAGCACATCCTGCTCGGCCTGATCCGCGAGGGCGAGGGCGTCGCCGCCCAGGTCCTCGTGAAGCTGGGCGCCGATCTCAACCGGGTGCGGCAGCAGGTCATCCAGTTGCTCTCCGGCTACCAGGGCAAGGAGGCCGCCACAGCGGGCGGCCCTGCGGAGGGCACGCCCTCCACGTCCCTGGTCCTCGACCAGTTCGGCCGGAATCTCACCCAGGCCGCCCGCGAATCCAAGCTCGACCCGGTCATCGGGCGCGAGAAGGAGATCGAGCGGGTCATGCAGGTGCTGTCCCGCCGTACGAAGAACAACCCGGTCCTCATCGGCGAGCCCGGCGTCGGCAAGACGGCGGTCGTCGAAGGACTGGCCCAGGCCATCGTCAAGGGCGAGGTGCCCGAGACCCTCAAGGACAAGCACCTCTACACCCTCGACCTCGGCGCGCTCGTCGCCGGATCCCGCTACCGCGGTGACTTCGAGGAGCGCCTGAAGAAGGTCCTGAAGGAGATCCGCACCCGCGGCGACATCATCCTGTTCATCGACGAGCTGCACACCCTCGTGGGTGCCGGCGCCGCCGAGGGCGCGATCGACGCCGCCAGCATCCTGAAGCCGATGCTGGCCCGCGGTGAGCTCCAGACCATCGGTGCGACGACGCTCGACGAGTACCGCAAGCACCTGGAGAAGGACGCGGCCCTTGAGCGCCGCTTCCAGCCGATCCAGGTCGCGGAGCCGTCGCTGCCGCACACGATCGAGATCCTGAAGGGTCTGCGCGACCGTTACGAGGCGCACCACCGCGTGTCCATCACGGACTCCGCGCTGGTCGCCGCCGCGACGCTCGCCGACCGCTACATCTCGGACCGCTTCCTGCCGGACAAGGCGATCGACCTGATCGACGAGGCCGGCTCCCGGATGCGCATCCGCCGGATGACCGCGCCGCCGGACCTCCGCGAGTTCGACGAGAAGATCGCCGGAGTCCGCCGCGACAAGGAGTCGGCCATCGACTCCCAGGACTTCGAGAAGGCCGCCTCCCTCCGTGACAAGGAGAAGCAGCTCCTCGCCGCGAAGACCAAGCGGGAGAAGGAGTGGAAGGCCGGCGACATGGACGTCGTCGCCGAGGTGGACGAGGAGCTGATCGCCGAGGTCCTGGCGACGGCCACGGGCATCCCGGTCTTCAAGCTCACGGAAGAGGAGTCCTCCCGGCTGCTCCGCATGGAGGACGAGCTGCACAAGCGCGTCATCGGCCAGAAGGACGCCATCAAGGCGCTCTCGCAGGCGATCCGCCGTACGCGAGCGGGTCTGAAGGACCCGAAGCGCCCCGGAGGCTCGTTCATCTTCGCCGGTCCGTCCGGTGTCGGTAAGACCGAGCTGTCCAAGACGCTCGCCGAATTCCTCTTCGGCGACGAGGACGCGCTGATCGCCCTCGACATGTCGGAGTTCAGCGAGAAGCACACGGTTTCCCGCCTCTTCGGTTCTCCCCCCGGATACGTGGGATACGAAGAGGGCGGCCAGCTCACCGAGAAGGTCCGCAGGAAGCCGTTCTCCGTCGTTCTCTTCGACGAGGTCGAGAAGGCCCACCCCGATATCTTCAATTCCCTTCTCCAGATCCTGGAGGACGGTCGCCTGACCGACTCCCAGGGCCGGGTCGTGGACTTCAAGAACACGGTCATCATCATGACGACCAACCTCGGGACGCGGGACATCTCGAAGGGCTTCAACCTGGGCTTCGCCGCGCAGGGTGACACGAAGACGAACTACGAGCGGATGAAGAACAAGGTCAACGAAGAGCTCAAGCAGCACTTCCGCCCCGAGTTCCTCAACCGTGTCGACGACACGGTCGTCTTCCACCAGCTCACCGAGGAAGACATCATCCAGATCGTCGACCTCATGGTCGACAAGGTGGACGAGCGTCTCAAGGACCGCGACATGGGCCTTGAGCTGAGCCCGAACGCCAAGTCGCTCCTCGCGAAGAAGGGCTACGACCCGGTCCTGGGCGCCCGGCCGCTGCGCCGGACGATCCAGCGGGAGATCGAGGACATCCTCTCCGAGAAGATCCTCTTCGGTGAGCTGCGCCCCGGTCACATCGTGGTCGTGGACACGGAGGGCGAGGGTGAAGCGAAGAAGTTCACCTTCCGCGGCGAGGAGAAGTCGCCTCTCCCGGACGTCCCCCCGATCGAGCAGGCAGCGGGCGGCGGCCCGAACCTGACGAAGGAGGCGTGACGCGCCCCGCGCGCGTGACGCTGCTGGCCTGAGCGCCTGAAGGGGCTGCCCCGGACCGTTTCATTACGGTCCGGGGCAGCCCCTTTTCGTCTGTCCTGGGCGTCCTGGGCGTCCCAGGCGTGCTAGGTGTCTACGGTCAGGCGGTCGCCGAGGGGTTCGGTGCCGAGGAGGGTGGGCAGGACGCCGGGCCACTCGGACGCGACGGTGACCCGTAGCCCGGGGAGGCGGTGCAGGGGTGCCAGATCCAGTGGTCGGGCTTCCGGCACGTTGCTGATCAGCCTGAGCGTGCCGAGGGAGGGAAACCATCCGGGCAGGTATGTCAGACCGGCGTAACCCGACTCAAGATGCAACGTGACCGAGGTGACCTGGGGCGCGGGCACCGTTCGGGGGGAACCATGGAGCAGCCAGGTGCAGGAACCGATGGCCAGACCGAGGCGACGGAGAGAGGGCCATTCCCGCAGGGAGGAGAGGTCGATCGGTCTGCTGCATGTCAGGGCCAAGCGCTCCACTTCGGGATGTGCGATGGGGAGTTGTCCGAGGAGGGAATCGCCGTAGTCGAGCTCCAAGGACCGCAGGTTCGGTGCCCGATGGACGGGCGTGAGCCCTGCCTGGCTCAGAGCGCTCACGTCCAGTACCAGCGAGGTGAGCGATGCCTCTGCCAACCCTGAAAGGTCCTGCAACTCAGGGCACTGCTGGATGTAGAGGTCGCTCAGGTAGGTGAGTTCACCGAGGAAGGACACATGGCTGAGGTCATGGTTGCCGAACACGGACAGGGACGGGCACCTCACGGGGCTGAGATGGTCGCGCAACTGAGCGGGGGTGAAGTCGCCGAGGGTGTGGACATACGTGGCATGTGGCACTTCCCGCAACGCCCGTAGCTGCTCCTGGCGGGTCACGGTGAGGAACAGATCGGACGAAGGCAGACCGGCGAGTACTTCACGGGCGTACTCCTCCACGGGGAAGGAGATCCAGCCCGCCACAAGTTGAGCCCGCAGGGTCGGGTTCTCATGCTGCGAGAGCTGCTTCGCGTAGGGAATGGCGTCAGCACCTCCGATCGCGCACAGGAGGTCAGCCATGTACTCGGCGCCCTCCGGGGCCAGATCGGACGGCTCCGGGAGAAGGGGCAGTACGTAGGCCCCGAGGGCTGCCAATGCCTCTACCTCGGCGTTGTTCTCGGGCGGCAGGAGAGTGCGGATACGGGTGGCGACCGACTGACTGACTGTTTCGTCGACTACGACGGTGTCGAGGAGGCAGCCAGCGGCGAGCGTGTACAGGCTCACGCGTTGGGCTCGGCTAGCGGCCCCTTCCCCGTTCCTCAGCAACCCCTCGATCAGCTCGCGGACTTCGGCCGGGCGGCAGTGGCCCACCGCCAGCAGGACGGTGTCCTGCCACTGCTCGTTGTGGGCGTTACGGAGCAGTTCCGTGAGCGAGCCGCCCTCCACGAACGCGCGGGCCGCCAGGTAGTCCTGGAACGTACGGTGGATGAACTGGATCTCGTCGTCCGCGCGTTCCTGGAGCAGGCCGCTGCGGTTGAGCAGGTGGGTGAGGACGGCCTTCGGTGACCCCTGGGACCTGACCTGCGAAAGTCGCCGCATCGCCACCTTGATCTGCCCCTCCGCCCCCTCGCGGGAGAGCTGTGCCTGGCCGCCCCGTACCAGCCAGACCGCCAGGGACTGCAACAGCTCCAGGTGTTCCTCGAAGCCCATCGTGATGCCGTCGGGGTTGGCGATCCCGCGTTGTTTGTCCCGGGTGCCGAGCAGCATCGCGAGCGTGGAGCGGTACAGCTCCCAGCGGGTGTCCGGCAGCAGGCCGCCCCGGCGGCGGTGCAGGGCGCAGATGACGGCGCAGAGCAACGGGGTCTGGGCGAGGGTGCGCAGGGCTCGGTTCTGGGCGAACTGTGCCTGGAGGTCGGTCTCCAGCGTGGCGAGTTCGGCGCGCTCCGACTCGGCGCGCCGTTCGTCCGTGTACGTGTCGCATTCGAGGTGGGCGGCCCGGTGCCAGGCCGTGACGAACGCCTGGATGTCCTCGTGGCGCATCGGGAGGAGTTGCAGCTCGTCGAAGCGTCCGGAGCGCAGCCACTCCTCCTCGACGGCGAGCGGGCGCACCGTGGCCAGGCAGCGGGTGGCGGGGTACAGGTCGAGCAGTTCGTTCAGCCAGACCTGGGTGTGCTCGCGCTCGTCGGGAGGCAACTCGTCCACGCCGTCGACCAGGAGGAAGCCCCGGCCCGACTCCAGTACCCGGCGTGCCCAGCCGGTGGGCGGGTCGTCGGTCAGGACCTGGGCCACGGAGGAGAGCTGGGACGGTGTCGGCAGTCCGTTGCCCCGGGCGTGCACCGTACGCAGCGGGACGACGAACGGCACCAGGCCGTTCAGGTCGGCCAGTTCGGGGCCGAGTGTGCCGCAGGCCGCGTGGGCGGCGAGCCACCACACCAGGGTGGTCTTGCCCGCGCCCGCCTCGCCGCGCAGCAGGGTGCGGGGGCGGTCCGCCAGCAGGTTGTCGATACGGCTCGGCTGGACCGGGGACGGCCGGTGCGGTTCCGTTCTGTCCAGGCCGGACGGCCGCTCCAGCCCGCCGGCCTCCAGGCTCAGATACGCGGTGTCCAGGTCCCAGGTCGCCTCGTGCGTCCCCAGTTCGTCGATGCCGAAGATCCGGGTCTTGCGGTAGCGGGCCTTGACGGCCTTCGCGTACTGCTCGCAGAAGCGCTCGTCCTGGGGATGCACCTCGGTCACCCTCTCGACCCCCGAGACACTGTTGAGCGGCCCGCCCGCCTCCAGGATCCGGGTCGCCGGCACGCCCTCCACCCGCAGGTGGCCGCGTCCCCGGGGCACCTGGGTGACGATGCCGAGCAGGACCGCGCCCGCGAAGACCGGGGAGCCGGAGAGGCCCTGGAGGGGGCTGGTGCCGTCGGCGCGTTCCGCCGCCGCCGGGTGGTTCAGTTCGCAGACCAGGGCCGAACGGAGCGCGCCGGCCGCCGGGAGGACCGTCGCGCGGTACTGGTCCAGCTCCAGGGCGCCGTCCGCCCCGTACCGCTGGATGTCCGGGAAGCCGACGATCTCGCAGTGCGGCAGCGGCGCCTCCGTGGCGAGTGCGCCGATACGGAGGCGGCCGAGCGGCGCGGCGACCTCCGGGGCGAGGATGTCGTGGTCGGTGACGAGCAGGGCGGCGTCCAGGGTGTCGTCGCGCCACTGGACCTCGGCGGTGACGGTGTCCGCCCGGCCGGGGTGGGCGATCGTCGGTCTGTCCGTGGCGCCGACCACGTGTGCGCAGGTCAGCACGGAGCGTGGGGTGAGCAGGACGCCCGACCCCTGCCGCTCCCCGAGGATCGCGACGACCCGGGTGACACTCACCGCGCGCCGCCGCCGAAGCCCGCCGTACTGCCGTGGTCCGTGTTGCCGACCTTCCAGGGCGCGCCGGAGCGGGCGTCCTGGGGTTTCAGGGTGAAGGCGACCTTGTGGGTGTGGCCCGAGGTCCGGGAGGCGTCCGCGCCGGCCTCGACCACCCATGCCTTGACCTTCGCGCCGCCCTTGACCTCCTTGCGCAGCTCCAGGGTGAACTCCATCTGGATGTCACCGACCTCGAAGGCCACGGGAGCGCCCGTGGCGCGCGTGGCGGCGTCCAGGAGCTGGTCGCGTACGGACTGGATCGCGTCGGCCAGTTCGATGCCGTCGAAACCGTGCTCGTGGTCGTCGGGGCGGGCGTGGGCCGGTGCGGTCATGGTGGTGTCCCCCTGGCGAAGTTCCTGGATTCGGAAGCTTCCGAGCCTAGGGCGCGGGCTGGGCCTTTGGTCCCGAAACGGACAGTCCTCCTACCCGGTGGCCGTGACAAGGCGCACAGGCGTTTTCGGCGCTACTAGACGGAATAGTGCGGAAGGCGCGGGTTCGACAGGAAGGCCCCGCTGTGCGGCGCCTGTGCGGTGCGCGGGACAGGCGGTGCGTCAAGAGGCCGACGGCCACGGCCGGTGCTACGACGAGATGTCGTAGATGGGGTGTTTTGGGATGCGGGTGGGTCCGGGTTACCAAGGTGTGGCCAGCCCGGCGCATGAGTGCCGGGACCATTCTTGCCCGGAGGTTCATCCCGTATGTCGCAGCGCAACCTGTCCCGTCTGTCCCGCCCGTCCGCCCTTCGTGCCCGTGCCGGCGTTCTGGCTGCCGGACTCGGAGTGACGATGGTGGCCGGGGCCGGGACCGCGTTCGCCGCGACCAGCGGTGACGCCGCCGCGAGCCCCGCCGGCTCCTCGGTTTCGGCCGTGACCTCGGCCGCCGCCGTCCAGAAGCAGGCCACCGTGCAGGCCAAGGCCGCCGACGCCGCGCAGAGCAAGAGCGCGGCGGACGCCAAGAAGGCCGCCGCCTGGACCGACCCCGTCAAGAAGTACACGCTGAGCGCGAAGTTCGGCCGCGGCGGCTCGATGTGGTCGCACAAGCACTCCGGCCAGGACTTCGCCGTGCCGATCGGTACCGCCGTCCACGCCGCCCACAAGGGCGTCGTCGTCAAGGCCGGCCCCAACGGCGCCGGTGACGGTCCCGCGTACGGCAACGCGATCGTCGTCAAGCACAAGAACGGCACGTACTCGCAGTACGCGCACCTGTCGAAGATCGACGTCCGGATCGGTCAGGCCGTCACGACGGGGCAGAAGATCGCCCTGTCCGGCAACACCGGTAACTCCAGCGGCCCGCACCTGCACTTCGAGATCCGTACGACGCCGAACTACGGCTCCGCGGTCGACCCGGTGCCCTTCCTGCGCTCCGTCGGCGTCAAGGTCTGACACCTGACACGGAGGGACCGCGTAAGGGGCCATGTCTCAGGACGTGGTCCCGTGGTGCGCCTTGGTGATCAGTTCCATGGAGACCTCCAGGATGGCTTCGCGCTTCTCCTGGGGGTCTCCTTCGACGTCCTTGAGCGCGAACGTGCCCGCGTGCATCGTGAAGAGCGCGCTCACGCACCGGACCTGGTCGGTCATGGAGGCGCCGGGGTCCTTGAACAGGTCGAACAGGCCGACCATGCGGCTCTTGAAGCTCTCGCCGACGCTCAGTTCGCGTACGGTCGCCTGGTTCTCCTGCATGAAGCGGAAGAGCGGTGCCGCGCTCGCGAGCGCCGCACTGTAGCGGTGCAGGATCTCCTTCTTGCTCTCCAGGGTGTGCGGCTGGTCCTGGCCCCAGGCGATCAGTTCGTCGATCGGGCGCGTGAGGTCCTGGAAGAGGCTGACCAGGATGTCTTCCTTGGTCTTGAAGTGGTAGTAGAGCGCCGCCTTCGTGACGTCCAGCCGTTCGGCGATCTCCCGCAGCGAGGTCTTCTCGTACCCCTGTTCCGCGAACAGCTCCAGCGCGACGTCCTGGATGCGCTGGCGGGTGTTCCCCCGCCGGGGGTGCTGCGTGCTGCCCATGGGTGCTCTCCCAAAATACTTACTTGACGCCCGGCAAGTAGAGGTCTACCTTACCGCAGTGTAGTCAGCTAGCCGGTCGGCAAGTAAGGGCCCCGGCAGGCACATGTACCAGGCATCAGGGTGTACCAGGGGAGCGGTGGGGACGATGAGTTCGAACGGGAAACAGCCAGGGACGGTCGCGGAGGCGGCGCCGGCGGGGGACGGGGCCGCGGGGGCCATAGCCACAGGGGGGCACGGGGACGCGGGGGCCACGGCGACCGCGACCGCGGAGGCGGCGCCGAGCGGTGCGCGGCAGCCGCGCAGCGTGCGCGTCGTCCTGCTGGCGCTGATGATCGCGATGCTGCTCGCCATGCTGGACAACATGATCGTCGGTACGGCGATGCCGACCATCGTCGGTGAGCTGGGCGGCCTCGCGCACCTGTCGTGGGTGGTCACCGCGTACACCCTCGCCACGGCGGCCTCCACACCGATCTGGGGCAAGCTCGGCGACCTGTACGGACGCAAGGGCGTCTTCCTCGCCTCGATCGTCGTCTTCCTGATCGGGTCCGTGCTCAGCGGCATGGCCCAGGACATGGGCCAGCTCATCGGCTTCCGGGCCGTCCAGGGACTCGGCGCCGGCGGTCTGATGGTCGGCGTCATGGCCATCATCGGCGACCTGATCCCGCCCCGGGAGCGCGGCAAGTACCAGGGCATGATGGCCGGTGTCATGGCCCTCGCCATGATCGGCGGACCGCTGGTCGGCGGCACGATCACCGACCACCTCGGCTGGCGCTGGAGCTTCTACATCAACCTGCCGCTGGGCGCCGTCGCGCTCGCGATGATCACCGCCGTGCTGCACCTGCCCGCCAAGGAGCGCTCGAAGGCCAAGGTCGACTACCTCGGTGCCGGGCTGCTGACCATCGGCATCACCTCGATCGTGCTGGTCACGACCTGGGGCGGTACGGAGTACGCCTGGACCTCCGGGATGATCCTGCTGCTGATCTTCGTCGGGGTCGCCGCGCTCGTCGGGTTCGTCGCCGTACAGACCAAGGCGCCCGAACCGATCATGCCGCTGCACATCTTCCGCAACCGCAACTTCACGATCATGTCGGTCGTCGGCTTCCTGACCGGCTTCGTGATGTTCGGCGCCGTGCTCTTCCTCCCGCTCTACCAGCAGGCCGTGCAGGGCGCCTCCGCCACCAACTCCGGTCTGCTGCTCCTGCCGATGCTCCTGTCGATGATGCTGGTCTCGCTGATCGTGGGGCGGATCACCACCAACACCGGCAAGTACCGGATCTTCCCGATCCTGGGCAGCGGCCTGATGGTCGCGGGGCTCTTCCTCCTCGCGCAGATGGGCCCGGACACCTCGCGGCTGACCTCGGGCGTCTACATGGCGGTGCTCGGAGCCGGTCTGGGCTTCCTGATGCAGATCACCATGCTCGTCGCGCAGAACAGCGTCGAGATGAAGGACATGGGCGTCGGCTCGTCCACCACCACCCTCTTCCGCACGCTCGGCGGCTCCTTCGGCGCCGCGATCATGGGCGCGCTCTTCACCGGCCGGGTGCAGGACGAGATGGCGTCCCGCGCGGGCTCCGGCGGTGCCGGGGTGACGGAGCAGTCCGCGCAGCTCGACGCCGCGAGCCTGGCGAAGCTGCCGGACGTGGTGCGCGAGGCGTACCAGCAGGCGGTCTCCGCCGGTACGCACTCGGCGTTCCTGCTCGGCGCGTGCATCGCGGTGATCGGCTTCGCGGTGGCGTTCTTCGTCCGTGAGGTCCCGCTGCGGGGCGCCGGGCCGAAGGAGTCCGACGAGGCCCAGCCGGCGGTCTGACCCGCACCGCTTTTCCCTGCCTCCCCCTCCCCCTCCCGGCCCTGTCCCGCCTCCGCGGGGCGGGGCCGGCGGCCGTCGGGGGGTCCGGACGGGTGCCGCTCAGTCCCGGAGCCGCTCAGTCCTGGAGGTGCTGCGGCATCGGGAAGCTGCCCGTGTTCGTCGGGGCGTGCTCCGGGAGCCAGAGGACCGCGATCGCGCCGCCCGCGCCGCTGCCCGGCGCCCCCGCGGGGGCCGCGTTGCGGAAGGTGAGCCGGGCGCCCAGGACGCGGGACTGGCCCGCGGCGATGGTCAGGCCCAGGCCGTGGCCGTATCCCGCGCGGTCCGTGGCGCCCGTACGGAAGCGGCTGGGGCCCTCGCGGAGCAGCTCCTCGGGGAAGCCGGGCCCGTGGTCCCGTATCCGTACGACACGCCCCTCCACGGTGACCTCGACCGGCGTCCCGCCGTGCTTGGCGGCGTTGGCCAGCAGATTGCCCAGGATGCGCTCCAGCCGGCGCGGGTCGGTGTTGACCCACGAGTCATGGACCACCTGGACCTCGATGTCCGGGTTGAGCAGGGCCACCCGCCGCGCGACGAACTCGCCGAGCTCGATCTCCTGGAGCTCCGCCCGCTCCGAGGCGCTGTCGAGCCGCGCCACCTCAAGGACGTCCTCGACCAGGGTCCGCATGGCCTGCGCCCGGTCGCGCACCAGCTCGGTGGGGCGCCCCGGCGGCAGCAGTTCGGCCGCCGTGAGCAGCCCCGTCACCGGGGTGCGCAGTTCGTGGGCGATGTCCGCGGTGACGCGGCGCTCCGCCTCGATCCGCTCGTTCAGCGCGTCCGTCAGCGCGTCCACGGCGCGGGCCAGCTCGTCCGTCTCGTCGCGTACGACACCGCCGACGGCCTCCCCGACCCGTACGTCCGTATTGCCCTGCGCCACCCGGCCCGCCGCCGCGGCGGCCCTGCGCAGCCGCCGCGAGAGCTGGCCGCCGACCAGCACCCCGAGGGCGCAGCCGCCGAAGACCACCGAGACCGAGCCGATGATCAGGGACCGGTCCAGGTCCTTCATGATCGTGGTGGAGCGGTCGGCGAACTTGCTGTGCAGCGAGAGCACGGAGCCGTTGCCGAGCGGGACGGCCGCCCACACGTCGGGCACCCCGTTCTCCCCCTCCTGCACATACGTCGCACGTCTGCCCTCGCGCATCTTCTGCTCCAGGGAGCGCGGCAGCGCCGGGTCGTCGACCTTGGTGCCGAACTTCGGATCCTTCGTGCTGTCGTACATCCGCTGGGCGAAGAGCAGCCGTTCCAACTGGACTTCGCGCGCGTTGTCGAGCATGGAGACCCGGGCCGAGTTGTGGACGACCAGGCTCAGGGCGACCGCCACGAGCGCGCTGACCGCAGCGATCGCGATGCTGATCTTCCACCTGACGCCGGTGCGCAGGACGAGGTGTTTCATGCCTTGAGCTTGTATCCGAAACCGCGGACGGTGTCGATCCGGTCCTGCCCGATCTTGGTGCGCAGCCGCTGCACATGGACGTCCACGACCCGGGTGTCACCGCCCCAGCCGTAGTCCCAGACCCGCTCCAGCAGCTTGTCCCGGGAGAGCACCGTGCCGGGCGCGGCCGAGAACTCCAGGAGGAGCCGCATCTCCGTCGGGGTCAGCGCCACCCGCGCGCCGCTCCTGCGTACCTCCATGCCCTCCGTGTCGATCTCCAGATCGCCGAAGGACAGCACGCCGTGCTCGTCGGGCTCGCCCTGCCCGCCCGGTCCGCCCGGCTCCCCGGCCGGGCGGCCGGCGTGGCCGAAGCGGCGCAGTACGGCGCGGATCCTGGCGACGAGCACCGCGCCGTCGAAGGGCTTGGTCACGTAGTCGTCCGCGCCCGCCTCCAGGCCGAGCACCACGTCGATCGAGTCGGCGCGCGCCGACAGCATGATCACGGGCACGGTCGACTCGTCACGGATCCGCCGGCACAGGCTGACGCCGTCCAGGCCGGGCACCATCACATCGAGCAGCGCGATGTCGGGCCGGTTCGCGCGGAACGCCTCCAGGCCGGAGAGTCCGTCCGGCATCGCGGTGACCGCGAAGCCGTCGCGCTCCAGCGCGAGTTGGGTGGCTTCGCGGATGACGTCGTCGTCCTCGACGAACAGGACATGGGTCTCTGCCATCCTGCGGCTCTCAGTTCTCGGTTCTCGGGTGCTGGTGTCGGTCAGGTGGTTGCTACCGTCGGCCGGCGGTACGGCGTCAGCCGTCGTCGGCCACGGAGGGCTCCGGCGCGGGCTTGGGCGCCGCCCGGCTGTAGTCGTTGCGTACGCGGTACCGCTCGCTGAACTTGCCGTCGCCCCAGCTATAGGTGACCACGTCCTCGCCGGAGGGATACGACATCGGGTCGCCCTTGGCGTACACCTGCTGGGTGACGACCAGTTCGCCGCGGTCGATCGTGGAGTAGACCGCCGGCTCCTCGGCCGCGAAGACGTTCTCGTACGCCCTGTCCTTCTCGCGGTACACGAACGTCCCGACGCCGACGGCGTCGCCGCACGTCATCACGTTGATCACCACATCGGGCGCGGCGCCGCCGGTGAGGTCCCCGTACGACGTGTCCACCGGATAGGTGCCCTCGCCGCACTGTTTGAGATCGGCCTTGATCCGCGGGCTGACCTTCGGGTCGCCCCGGAGCAGGGACACCGCGTCGACGGTCTCGGAGGGGGCCACCGCCGAGGCGTTGTGCGGGGGTACGCCCCGCTCGACCGGTGTGGTCACGGCCGCGCCCTCGTCCCGGGTCCCCGTACCGCCGGTGGAACAGCCGGCCGCGAGCAGCCCGAAGGCGGCGAGCCCGGCCAGAACCGTGCTGCCCGCCGCCAGGGACGCGTGCCCCATCGACACCCGCCCCGATGCTCCTTGCCCCGGCGGTCCGTCCGCCGCCGGTCCCTGGCCCGCCGGTCCGGTCTCCGCCGATCTGCTCCCCGACCGATCGGGGCCTCTCAGGCCGCGCACCTCTCCCGCCCCCGTTCCTGGCGGCCACCCCGGCCGCCACGTGCGTCACGACGGACCACCGCCGGCTTCTGAGGCGCGTTGGCGTCCCGGCTCCCGGCCGCGCGGCTCTCCAGCTCCTCCCGGAGCCGTGCCAGCGCGCGGTGCAGCGTGCTCTTCACCGTACCCGCCGACATGCCGAGCGCCGCGGCCGTCTCCTCCGTGCTCATCTGCTCCCAGTGTCGCAGCACGACGACGCTGCGTTGCTTGGGAGCCAGAACGCCGAGAATGTCCATCAGCAGCGCGCGGTCGGCGCGCTGTTCGCTGCCGTCCTCGACGCTCGCGTCGGGAAGCTGCTCGGTGGGGACCTCTTCGAGCTTGCGGGCGCGCCACCACTCCGTACGGGTGTTGATCATGACGCGGCGGAGATAGGCGTCGGCGAGGGACTTGTCGGCGATGCCGTCCCAGCGGCCGTACGTACGGGCCAGCGCGGTCTGGAGGAGATCCTGCGCGTCGACGGGATCGGGTACGAGGCGCCGGGCGCTCCGCAGAAGTGCCTCCTGCCGGGTCCGCACGTACTCCTCGAATCCGAGCACCTCACCCTGCGCCATGCCAACCGCCTCCGACCCCGTGATCATCCGCGCCGTTCCCTGACGGCACTTTCCTGACGCCACTGAAATTACGGAGCACTTGTCACGAGGCTGTACGGGACAGCCGTCGGCGGACGCACGGCTGTCCATCGGTTGTGTAACGGCGGTCCGATCGGGGTAACGGGGCCGGGACGAGCGGCGTCAGCTCTGCGGCAGCCGGTACAGGGCGTTCTCCAGGGGCTCGACCAGTCCGTCCGCGACCAGCCCGTCCAGGGCACGCGCCCGCTGCACCGGCTCGTCCCACACCGCGTCCAACGCCGCCTGCGGTACGGGGGTGACCGCCTCCCGCAGGACGGCGAGGAGCTTGCCGCGCACCTGGCGGTCCGTGCCCGCGTAGGTCTGGCCGCGCCGGGCCGGGCCCTCGTGGGCCGGCTTCCCGGCGAGCTGCCAGGCGCACCGCGCGGCGATCGGGCAGCGCGCGCACCCCTCGTTCTTCGCCGTGCAGATCAGCGCGCCCAGCTCCATGGAGGAGGCGGCCCAGCGCGCCGCCGTCGCCGCGTCCTCGGGCAGCAGCGCACGGGCGAGCTTCCGCTCGGCGGCGGTGGTCGCGTTCGGCGGGTACTGGACACCGTTCACGGCGCGGGCCAGGACGCGCCGGACGTTCGTGTCGAGCACGGCGTGCCGCTGCCCGTACGCGAACGACGCGACCGCGGCGGCCGTGTACTCGCCGATGCCGGGCAGCGAGAGCAGTTGCGCGTGTTCGCGGGGTACGTCACCGCCGTGCCGCTCCGTTATCGCCTGCGCGGCGCCGTGCAGCCGCAGCGCGCGGCGCGGGTAGCCGAGCCGGCCCCAGGCGCGTACGGCCTCGCCGGGCGCCTCGGCGGCCAGGTCGGCGGGGCGGGGCCAGCGGGCGAGCCACTGCTCGTACACCGGGAGGACCCGGCTCACCGGGGTCTGCTGGAGCATGAACTCGCTGACCATCACCCCCCAGGCGCCCGCCTCGGGGCGCCGCCAGGGCAGATCGCGGGCGTGCGTCTCGAACCACGCGATGACGGGGGTGTGGAGGGTGGAGGGAGGGGCGGCCGGACCGGTCCCGGCCGCCGGGGCGGGGTGCGACGGGGGCGACGGGTGGCGCGGGGGCGTCGAGTGCGCGGAGGTAGCAGTCATGGCACCACCGATCCTGACATGTGCGGGCGCGAGGACGGTGCAGCAGGCAGGCGTACGCCGGAGTACGCCGGAGGGCACCACGCGCCCGGGTCAACGTCCCCGCGCCGGGACGGCACCACGCTCTCCGGAAGTACGCCTTTCCCTCTTCCCCGTTCTCTTCCGCGGTCGGGCTCAGCTCCGGCCGGCGCTGTGGCGTCCGCGCGCCACGACCGGTGCGCCGTCGCCGGGACCCGCCAGCCAGAGCGCCGCGCCCGAGCTGCTGGCGCGCATCGTCTCGACCAGCGCCTGTACGGGACGGGCCGCGAGCAGCACGACGATCGTGGCCACCACACCGCCCACCACCAGGCCCACCGCCACGTCGTGCGGGTAGTGGACGCCGACGAAGACCCGCGAGAACGCCATCAGCAGCGCCATCGGCACCGTCAGATACGCGAGTACGGGGCGCGCGAGCACGAGGGTGATCGCCGCGGCACCGGCGATCGTCGAGTGGTTGCTGGGGAAGGACCAGTCACCCACGGGCGGACAGGGGATGAGGGAGACGGCTCCCGTGACGGTCCGGCAGGGCCGGTCCTCCTGGATCACCGACTTGGACGCTTCGCTGCACACGTAGGCGAAGGCGGTCGCGAGCGGGGCGAGCACCGCGACAGCCACGGCGCGCGAGCCGGTCGGTCTGGCCTGCCACCAGATCACGACGAAGAGGACCCCGAACAAGAGCAGTCCGGCTTCTGTCCATATTTCCGCCAGGAACTGGAACCAGGAAGGGGTGGTGTGGGCGAAGTCGACGACATCGCGATAGAGGCCGCTGGTGGCGCTGCTGTTCATGGGGAGAACGTACCGAGGCCATCCCGAGTTCCCCCAACCGCCATCTGAATACGCATCAGCCGAAGAACGCCGCCCGACTCGCCCCTCCGGGATGATGATCCGTAAAACTTGCGCGCACGGGCGGCATGTGGGGCGGGAGTTGGCCCGGATCTCTCGTACAGTTTGCGCCGTGGGATCTTTGCGCAATCCGGTCGGGCCGCTTCCCTCCACCATCTACTGGCGACGGAGGGCAGTAGCGGCGACGCTGATCGCGCTGCTCGCTCTGCTGGTCGTATGGGTCGTCACCTCGGGCGGAGGTGGCGGTAAGAAGGCCGACGGCAAGGGCGACGGCGCCAATCCCGTGACGTCCATCACCCCGGGCCCCTCCGGCTCGGGCCCCGCCATCAGCGAACAGCCGGGCGGTCGCGACGAGTCGGACGGCGCCGGCGGGGACGACGGCGGCCAGAGCGGTACGGACGCGGGCGCCGACGGCGGCAAGAACGGCGACACCGGCGGATCCGGCTCGGGCGGGGACAGCGGCGGCGCGGGCTCGGGCGGCGGCGACGGCGCGTCGGGCGGCGGCTCCGCCGGTTCCGCCGGCTCGTCCGGCTCCTCCGGCGGCGGTACTGGCTCCGGCGCCGGCACCACCACCTCGGGCCAGCAGGTGCCCGGGGACTCCTCGCTGCCGGACTGCGCCCCGGGCTCCCTGACGCTGACCCTCTCCACGACGAAGGTCGCCTACGGGCCCGGCGAGAAGCCCGTGTTCCGGCTGACCGCCAAGAACACCTCGGCGACCACCTGCAAGGCGGACTTCGGGCCGAAGGCCGTGGCGCTCACCGTCACCGACTCCGACGACGACAAGGTCTGGTCCTCCAAGGACTGCCCCCGGGCCGGCAGCGCGCTGTTCCGGGTACCGGCGGGCTCCACCGTCACCCGTACCGTCGAGTGGGACCGGGGGCGCAGCGCCGCCCAGTGCGCCACCCCGCCCGCCGGTGCGGTCGGCCCCGGGACGTACCTGGTGGAGGCGGTGGCGCCGGGCGCGACGGTCAAGCAGGGGCAGCAGTCGATCCGCCTGGAGAAGGACTGACCCGCGACAGCACCGGATACGCGAACGCCCCGGCCGGGATCTCTTCCCCGGCCGGGGCGTTCATGTATCCGGTGTACCTGTACGGCTAGACGTACCGCTCCAGGATCGACGACTCCGCCAGGCGGGACAGGCCCTCGCGGACGCTCCGCGCGCGGGCCTCGCCGACGCCGTCCACCGTCTGGAGGTCGTCCACGCTCGCCGCCAGCAGCTTCTGGAGCCCGCCGAAGTGCTCGACCAGCCGCTCGATGATGGCTCCCGGGAGCCGCGGCACCTTCGCCAGCAGGCGGTAACCGCGCGGCGAGACCGCCGAGTCGAGAGTCTCCGGTGAGCCGCTGTACCCCAGGGCCCGCGCCACGATGGGCAGTTCCAGCAGCTCCGGGTGGGTGAGCGCGTCCAGTTCGACCAGTGCCTCGTCGACCGTACGGGCCCGTTTCGCGGTCGGTTCCGGGACGTAGTCGCGGGCCACGAGGTCCCGCTCCGGCTCCACACCCGCGATCAACTCGTCCAACTGGAGCGAGAGAAGCCGGCCGTCGGTGCCCAGCTCGACCACGTACTCGGCGATCTCCGTGGCGATCCGGCGCACCATCTCCAGCCGCTGCGCCACCGCCGTCACGTCCCGGACCGTCACCAGGTCCTCGATCTCCAGGGCGGAGAGCGTGCCCGCGACCTCGTCCAGACGGAGCTTGTACCGCTCCAGGGTCGCCAGCGCCTGGTTCGCCCGCGACAGGATCGCCGCCGACTCCTCCAGGACCCGGCGCTCCCCGTTGACGTACAGCGCGATCAGCCGCATCGACTGCGACACGGAGACCACGGGGAAGCCGCACTGCTTGGAGACCCGGTCCGCCGTGCGGTGCCGGGTGCCCGTCTCCTCGGTGGGGATCGAGGACTCCGGGACGAGCTGCACGCCCGCCCGGAGGATCTTGGTGATGTCCTTGTCGAGGATGAGCGCGCCGTCGAGCTTGCACAGCTCGCGCAGCCGGGTCGCGGTGAACTCCACGTCGAGCACGAACCCGCCCGTACACATCGACTCGACGGTCTTGTCCATGCCCAGGACGATGAGACCGCCGGTATTACCGCGCAGGATGCGCTCCAGCCCGTCGCGCAGCGCCATCCCCGGCGCGACAGCGCTCAGGGACGCGCGGATCAGCGCTTCGTTGCCGGAGCCCGCGCCGGACTTTCCGGGTGCTGATGCCCGGTCGTTGGCTGCCACTGCACTCCTCCGGCTCGTACGGATGGGCGAGACCAGGGCAAAGTCTACCGGCGAGCGTTGTCGTCCCGTGGGGCGTCCGCCCGACCTCGGCGCGGCAGCACCCTCAGAGCGTCGCCCATGTCGGCCACCTCCGTCACCTTCATACCGGGCGGGACCTTGCCCGGGTCGGTCGGAACGAGCGCCTGGGTGAAGCCCAGACGGTGTGCCTCCGCCAGCCTGCGCTGGACCCCTGTGACCCGTCTGACCTCGCCCGCGAGCCCGACCTCGCCGATCGCGACCAGGTTCTTCGGCAGCGGGGTGTCGCTCGCCGCCGAGGCCAGCGCGAGGGCCACCGCCAGGTCCGCCGCGGGCTCCGTGAGCTTCACGCCGCCCACGGTCGCGCTGTAGATGTCGCGCTTGCCGAGCGCGCTGATCCGGCCGCGCTGCTCCAGTACGGCGAGCATCATCGAGACCCGGGAGGTCTCCAGACCCGAGGTGGTGCGCCGGGGCGAGGGGATCTGGGAGTCGACCGTGAGCGCCTGCACCTCGGCGACGAGCGGCCGGCGCCCTTCGAGGGTGACGGTGAGACAGGTGCCGGGGACGGGCTCGTCGCGCCGGGTCAGGAAGAGCCCCGACGGGTCGGCGAGGCCCGTGATCCCCTCGTCGTGCAGCTCGAAGCAGCCGACCTCGTCCGTCGCGCCGTACCGGTTCTTCACGCCGCGGACCAGCCGCAGCCGGGCGTGCCGGTCGCCCTCGAAGGACAGCACGACGTCCACGAGGTGTTCGAGCAGCCGGGGGCCCGCGATCGCGCCGTCCTTCGTCACATGGCCGACCAGCAGGGTGGCCATGTCGCGCTCCTTCGACGCCCGGATGAGCGCCCCCGCGACCTCCCTGACCTGCGCCATGCCACCCGGCGCCCCGTCGATCTCGGGCGAGGCGACGGTCTGTACGGAGTCCATGATCAGCAGCGACGGCTTGACCGCGTCGAGATGGCCCAGGACGGCGGAGAGATCCGTCTCGGCGGCGAGGTAGAGGTGGTCGCTGATGGCCTTGATCCGGTCGGCGCGCAGCCGGACCTGGCTGGTGGACTCCTCGCCCGTCACGTAGAGCGTGCGGTGCTCGTCGCTGGCCGCCTTCGCCGCGACGTCCAGCAGCAGCGTGGACTTGCCCACGCCCGGCTCGCCCGCGACCAGCACCACGGCCCCGGGCACCAGCCCGCCGCCCAGCACCCGGTCCAGCTCGGGCACACCGGTCGAGCGCGCCTTCGCCGTACGGATGTCGACCTGGCCGATGGGGAGCGCGGCCGTGGAGACCCGGCCGGCCGCCGTCGTCCGCACCGCGGGCGCGCCGTACTCCTCGACCGTCCCCCACGCCTGGCACTCGGGGCAGCGGCCGAGCCACTTGGCGGTCGTCCAGCCGCACTCGGTGCAGCGGTAGGACGGCCGGTCCTTGGATTTCGCACGGGCAGCCATGGCGTCACCGTATAGGGGCCCACCGACAGCCGGGACCACCCTGCCGGACCGCCGGCGCTCCGGGAGGGCATAAGCCAGGTGGGGGAGGGCCCTGTACCACTTCGAACTCATCGAAACACGACATTCGTGTCCCCCTTTGAGGGATAGCTTCACCCGTAAGGATTAAATGTGCTCAAGGGGTGTGAAGGGTACGGGCCGCCCTGTCTACGGTCGCCGGGTGATGAGCAGCAGCCCCGAAACCTCCACGCACACCACCGGCGCACACCGCGCGCTCCGTCGTGCGCCCCGTTCGGTGGCGCAGCGCCCTCCGGCACGGTACGAGCCGTATCTGGACGGCCTGTTCACCTACTGCCTCTCCGTGCTCTGCGACCACGACGCGGCCACCGAGGTGCTCGGCGACGTCCTGGCCATCTCCGAGCGGCAGTACGGCCGTTGCCCCTCCGGCGCCGGGGAGCGCAGGGCCTGGCTCTACGCCCTCGCCCGCTGGGCCTGTCTGCGCAAGCTCACCGAACAGCGCCGCACCCGCCAGGGGGCGCATTCAGGCCACCGCGAGCCCGCCCCGGACCCTGACCCCGCGTCGCCGTCCGCCGGCGTCGCACCGGAGACCGCCGAACGCCGCCGCCGCGAACTGGCCCTGCTGGCCTGGCCCGAGGCCGCCGGGACGACGCCCGAGCAGCGCGAGGTCCTGGAGTTGGTGGTACGGCACCGGCTCGGCCCGCGTGACGTGGCCGCCGTACTCTCCAAGGAACTCTCCGCGACCCGGGAACTGCTCTCCTCCGCCGCCTGCGAGGTCGAGCGCACCCGCGCCGCGCTCGCCGTCGTGGACACCGGCGACTGTCCCTCCGTCGCCCGGCTCACCGGCGACCACCACGTCCTGCTCTCCGCCGCGCTCCGCCGCGAACTGGTCCGCCACGTGGACGACTGCCCGCGCTGCCGCCGCGCCGCGGAGCGCGCCGAGGCCGCGGGGCCCTGGCCGGGCTCGGGCGCGACGCCGCCCGCCCCGTCCGGCTCGCCTGCCCCGTCCGGCTCGTCCGCCCCGTCCGCCGCGTCCGTCACCGAGGACCTGTCGGCCGGCGTCGGCTCGGCGCCGCTGCCGCTCGTCGAGGCGCCGCGCGGCGCCGCGTACACCGCCATGATCCAGGCGCCCCGCGCCCGCGCCACCGCCCCGCGCTTCGGCCGCAACGGCTTCCCGATGGACCCCAAGGACCGCGCGGCCCGCCGCGACCGGCTGCGGGCGCGCGCCGTGACGACCACCGTGGTCGCGACCGTCGTCGCCGCGCCCGTCCTCGCCCTCTGGGCGGCGTACCGCGGCGCGCCGCAGACCGGCGAGGGCCGCGACGGCGCCTCGGTCACCGCGGGCGAGACCGCGGGCCCGCCCGCCCCGGGCGGGCACCCGTACGACGATCCGTACGAGGGGTACGAGCACGACGACCACTACGAGAACGCGGGCAGCGCCCAGAACCGGCCCGGCGCCCGCTTCACCGAGGGCAGCCGCGCGCCCGACGTCTCCGTCGAGATCATCAGCGACGGTACGGGCGCGCCGCCGCCCGGCGCGGGCCACGCCGACCCCGGCGGGCTCACGGTCGAGGCACGCCCCGCCGGTGCCACGACGCTGATCACGCTGCGGGCCTCCGGCGGCGAGCGGGTCTCCTGGACGGCCGGGACCCGGGCCCCCTGGGTCTCCCTGAGCCGCCACTACGGCACGCTCGCGCCCGGCGAGTCCGTCACCGTCCGCGTCCTCGTGGACCACGCGCGCGAACCGGCGGGCCCGTGGAGCGCGCGGATCACGCTCTACCCGGCGGGCGCCGCCGTACGGATCCACGGGTACGGCACCAGGCCCCCGCTCCCCGGCCGCCCGGCCCACGGCGGACCGCCCGGCCACACCGCGCGCCCCGGCGACCCGGGCCACCCCGGGCCCGGCAGGCCGACGTGGGCGGGCCCCACGGAGCCGGGCCCGAGCCCGTCGGGCCCCTCGGCCCCGGGCTCCCCGGCCCCGACCGGCGGCCCGTCGCAGTCGCCCCCCGACCCGGACCCGCCCGATCCGGACCCCAGCGCCGGCGCCGGTTCCGGCGACGGCTCCAGCGCCGGTTCCGGTGCCGCCGGGGCCAGCCCGTCCGCCGTACCCCGCTGAGCGGCGCCCGCGTCAGCCCTTCGAAGCCGGAGCCGAAGCCGGAGCCGGAGCCGGAGCCGGAGCCGGCGGGTCCGCCGGGTGCGGGGCCAGCAGCGGAAGCTCGCTCGCCACGCGCCGCTCGCACAGCTCGACCAACTGGTCGTACCCCTCCTTGCCCATCAGCTCCGTCAGCTCGGGCCCGTACGTCTTGTACACCGGCTCGCCCGCGCCGTGCGCCGAGGTCGCCGACGTGCACCACCAGTGCAGATCGTGGCCGCCCGACCCCCAGCCGCGCCGGTCGTACTCGCCGATCGACACCTGGAGCACGCGCGTGTCGTCGGGCCGGTCGATCCAGTCGTACGTACGCCGCACCGGCAACTGCCAGCAGACGTCCGGCTTCGTCTCCAGCGGCTCACGGCCCTCCCGCAGCGCCAGGATGTGCAGCGAGCACCCCGCGCCCGCCGCGAAGCCGGGACGGTTCTGGAAGATGCAGGACCCCTCCCAGCGCCGCGTCTGGCGCTCGCCGTCCTCGTCGGTCTGCGTCCAGCCCGTGGCCGTCCCCTCCTCGTGGAACTGCCACAGCTCCGGCGTGAGGCGCGCCACATGCTTCGCGACCCGCGCCTCGTCGTCCTCGTCGGAGAAGTGGGCGCCCAGCGTGCAGCAGCCGTCGTCGGCGCGGCCCGCCTGGATGCCCTGGCAGCCGCTGCCGAAGATGCAGCTCCACCGTGACGTGAGCCACGTCAGATCGCAGCGGAACACCTGTTCGTCGTCGGCCGGGTCCGGGAACTCGACCCAGGCACGGGCGAAGTCCAGCCCCTTCTCGTCAGGGACAGCCCGGGCGTTGCCCCGGGTCCCCTGCTGCTGGTCCTGCTTCTTCGGGCCCTTGGCTTTGCCCGGCTTCGCCTTTTTCGTCTTTGGCACATGTCCAGCGTATGCGGCGTTCGCAGTAGCGTTCCGCTCATGAGACTCGGAGTCCTGGACGTCGGTTCGAACACCGTGCACCTGCTGGCGGTCGACGCCCACCGCGGTGCCCGCCCGCTGCCGGCGCATTCGTACAAGGCGGAGCTGCGCCTCGCCGAACTGCTCGACGCCGACGGCGCCATCGGCCCCGACGGGGTCGACCGTCTGGTGGCGACGATCGCGGACGCCCTCCAGGCGGCCGAGGACAAGGGCTGCGAGGACGTCCTGCCGTTCGCCACCTCCGCCGTACGCGAGGCCGTCAACGCCGAACAGGTCCTGTCGCGCGTCAAGAGCGAGACCGGGGTGGATCTGGAGGTCCTCACCGGTGACCAGGAGGCCCGGCTGACCTTCCTCGCCGCCCGCCGCTGGTTCGGCTGGTCGGCGGGGAAGCTGCTCGTCCTGGACATCGGCGGCGGCTCCCTGGAGATCGCGTACGGGATCGACGAGGAGCCGGACGCGGCCGTCTCCCTGCCCCTGGGCGCCGGCCGGCTCACGGCGGGCTGGCTGCCCGGGGACCCGCCCGACCCGATCGACGTGAAGGCGCTGCGCCGCCATGTACGGGCCAGGATCGCCCGTACGGTCGGGGAGTTCGCCCGGTTCGGCAGCCCGGACCATGTGGTGGCCACGTCCAAGACCTTCAAGCAGCTCGCGCGGCTGGCGGGCGCTGCCAGGTCCGGCGAGGGGCTGTACGTGCAGCGCGAGCTGAGCCGTACAGCGCTGGAGGAGTGGGTGCCGAAGCTGGCCACGATGAACGCCGTCCAGCGCGCCGGGCTCCCCGGGGTCTCCGAGGGCAGGTCGGCGCAGTTGCTGGCGGGCGCGCTGGTCGCGGAGGGCGCGATGGACCTGTTCGGCGTCGAGACGCTGGAGGTCTGCCCGTGGGCGCTGCGCGAGGGCGTGATCCTGCGCCGCCTCGACCAGCTCGCGCCGTGACCGGGCGGCTCGCGCCGTGACCGGGTGGGGGCCGCGGAGCGGGACAGGCCGACGGCCGCCCCGCCGCGGCCCGTACGCTGTCCCCGTGGCAGATCCAGTGGTGCGCATCCCGGATACGAAGGTCGCGCTGTCGACGGCCTCGGTCTATCCGGAGTCCACGGCGACGGCCTTCGAGATCGCCGCGCGCCTCGGCTACGACGGCGTCGAGGTCATGGTCTGGACGGACCCCGTCAGCCAGGACATCGAGGCGCTGCGCCGGCTCTCCGACTACCACGGCGTCCCGATCCTCGCCGTGCACGCGCCCTGTCTGCTGATCACCCAGCGGGTCTGGTCGACGGACCCGTGGGTGAAGCTCCAGCGGGCGCGGGCGGCGGCCGAGAAGCTCGGCGCGTCCACGGTGGTCGTGCATCCGCCGTTCCGCTGGCAGCGCCAGTACGCGCGCGACTTCGTCACCGGCATCTGGCGGATGGCGGACGAGACGGACGTACGGTTCGCCGTCGAGAACATGTACCCGTGGCGCTACCGGGACCGCGAGATGCCCGCGTACGCGCCCGGCTGGGACGTCACCCAGGACGACTACCGGCACTTCACCGTCGACCTCTCGCACACCGCGACCTCCCGCAGCGACGCCATGGCCATGGCCGGCCGCATGGGCGACCGGCTGGGCCACGTCCACCTCGCTGACGGCAACGGCTCGGCGAAGGACGAGCACCTGGTGCCGGGGCGCGGTACGCAGCCGTGCGCCGAGCTGCTGGAGGGGCTCGCGGACGGCGGCTTCGACGGCCATGTCGTGATCGAGGTCAACACCCGGCGCGCGATGTCGGCGGCGGAGCGCGAGGCGGACCTCGCGGAGGCACTGGCCTTCGCGCGCCTGCACCTCGCGTCGCCGCCCACCTCGGCTTCCGCTTCCGCCAAGTCCGACACCTCGTCCTCCGCCTCCGCCTCGGAGTCCCCCGCCCCCACCAGGTCGCAGCCCTCGCCGACGGTACGTGCGCCCCGTACGCCCCGTACCCCTCGCACCCCCCGGCGGCCCCGCAGCTCCGGCTCGTCCGGCGCCTCGGGCTCCTCCGGAGCGCGCCCGTCATGACCGCCGGCGCCACCCCCCGCCGCCGGGGCCGCCCCGCCCGCAAGGACGCGGAGTCCGGCCCCAGCGCCCGGCAGAAGATCCTGGGGGCGGCCCGCGCGGAGTTCGCGGAGCGCGGGTACGACAAGACGTCCGTCCGCGGTATCGCCAGGGCGGCGGGCGTCGACCCCGCACTCGTCCACCACTACTTCGGGACGAAGGACGAGGTCTTCGCGTCCGCCGTCGAGATCTCCTTCGAACCGGCCCTGACGGTCCCCGCCAAGGTGCTCGCCGGGAGCCCCGACGCGATCGGGGAACAGCTCGCCCGCAACTTCTTCGCCGTCTGGGAGAACCCGGCGACCAGGGCCCCGCTGCTCGCGGTCATCCGCTCGGCGCTCACACACGAGGCCGCCGCGGCGGTGCTGCGTACGTTCGTGCTGCGCCGGCTGCTCGGCCAGGTCGCTGAGGGGCTGGACGTACCGGATCCGGAGTTCCGCGCCGAGCTGTCCGCCTCGCACATGATCGGCATCGCGCTCCTGCGGTACGTGATCAAGGCGGAGCCGCTGGCGTCGGCGGACATCGAGGAGATCATCACGATGGTCGCGCCCACGCTCCAGCGCTATCTGACCGAAAGCTGAAGCCGACCGGAAGCCGCACCTGACCGAAAGCTGAACAGTCGTCCCGTATTTCGGACGCCTTGTCCAGATCTTGGATCCGGGGCGTACGCTCGAAGAAGTCATTTCTGCCGAAGGAATCGGCCGGAAGATCTGCTGAGATCCGCTGAGATCTGCTGAAGGAGCGAGAGACGATGCCCGAGCTGAGGTCCCGCACTGTCACCCACGGCCGCAACATGGCGGGCGCGCGCGCCCTGATGCGGGCATCGGGCGTAGCGAGCGGCGACATCGGCAAGCCGATCGTCGCGGTGGCCAACTCCTTCACCGAGTTCGTGCCCGGGCACACCCACCTCGCACCGGTCGGCCGGATCGTCTCGGAGGCCATCAAGGCCGCGGGCGCCGTCCCGCGCGAGTTCAACACGATCGCCGTGGACGACGGCATCGCGATGGGCCACGGCGGCATGCTCTACTCCCTGCCGTCCCGCGACCTGATCGCCGACTCCGTCGAGTACATGGTCGAGGCGCACTGCGCGGACGCGCTGATCTGCATCTCCAACTGCGACAAGATCACCCCGGGCATGCTGATGGCCGCCCTGCGCCTCAACATCCCGACGGTCTTCGTCTCCGGCGGCCCCATGGAGGCCGGCAAGGCGACCCTCGTGGACGGTACGGTCCGAAAACTCGACCTGGTCAACGCGATCTCCGACGCGGTGAACGAGTCCATCTCGGACGAGGACATCCTCCGTATCGAGGAGAACGCCTGCCCGACCTGCGGCTCCTGTTCCGGCATGTTCACCGCCAACTCGATGAACTGCCTGACCGAGGCCATGGGCCTCTCCCTCCCCGGCAACGGCTCCGTCCTCGCCACGCACACCGCCCGCAGGGCGCTGTACGAGAACGCGGGCCGCACGGTCGTCGAGATCACCAAGCGCCACTACGAGCAGGACGACGCGTCGGTCCTGCCGCGCGCCATCGCCACCCGCGCGGCCTTCGACAACGCCATGGCGCTCGACATCGCCATGGGCGGCTCCACCAACACGATCCTGCACCTGCTCGCCGCCGCGCAGGAGGCCGAGCTGGACTACGACCTCAGCGACATCGACGCCGTCTCGCGCCGCGTCCCCTGCCTCGCCAAGGTCGCGCCGAACGTCGCCCCGGGCGGCACGTACTACATGGAGGACATCCACCGGGCCGGCGGCATCCCCGCCATCCTGGGCGAGCTGTACCGCGGCGGTCTGCTCAACGAGGACGTCCACACCGTCCACGCCCCCGGCATCAAGGAGTGGCTGGAGACCTGGGACGTGCGCGGCGGCTCGCCGTCCGAGGAGGCCGTCGAGCTGTGGCACGCGGCCCCCGGCTGCGTCCGCTCCGCCGAGGCGTTCTCGCAGTCCGAGCGGTGGGCCACGCTCGACACGGACGCCTCGGGCGGCTGCATCCGCGATGTCGCCCACGCCTACTCCGAGGACGGCGGTCTGGCGGTCCTGAAGGGCAACCTGGCCGTGGACGGCTGCGTCGTGAAGACGGCGGGTGTCGACGAGTCGATCTGGACCTTCGAGGGCCCGGCCGTCGTCTGCGAGTCGCAGGAGGCCGCCGTCGAGAAGATCCTCCGCAAGGAGATCGCCGAGGGCGATGTGATCGTCATCCGGTACGAGGGACCGCGGGGCGGCCCCGGTATGCAGGAGATGCTGTACCCCACGTCGTACCTGAAGGGCCGCGGCCTCGGGAAGGCATGCGCGCTGATCACGGACGGCCGCTTCTCCGGCGGTACGTCGGGGCTCTCGATCGGCCACGCCTCGCCGGAGGCGGCCTCGGGCGGCACGATCGCGCTGGTGAACGACGGTGACCGGATCCGTATCGACATCCCGAACCGCACGATCGAGCTGCTGGTCGGCGACGCGGAACTCGCGGAGCGCCGCGCGGCGCTGAACGGCGTGTACGCCCCGGTCGGCCGCGAGCGCAAGGTCTCGCAGGCGCTGCGCGCGTACGCCGCGATGGCGACGAGCGCGGACAAGGGCGCGGTCCGGGACATCTCCCGCCTCGGCTGAGCCCTCCCGGGGGTCCTGGGCCCCGGGGCCCAGGACCGTCACCAGGAAGCGGGGTCCCGCCCGGCGACGGCGAAGACGGATCCGTCGGGCGCGCTCCCGACGACCGTCGTCGCCCCGGACCCGCTGCCGGACCCGTTGCCGGACTCGTTGTCGGGGCCGCTGCCGGACCCGTTGCCGGGGCCGGGGGCCGTGACGGGCGCGGGCAGCGTGGCGACGAGCGTGTCGGGCCCGTCGGCCATCCGCGGCTTCGTCTGCCCCAGCAGCCTCCCGCGCCCGGCGTCCACGGCGAGCAGCCGGCCGTCGCCCGCGCTCAGATAGACCCGGTCCCCGGTGGCGGCGGGGCGCGAGGCGCGCGTCACCGAGGTCTCCAGCCGCCAGCGGACGCCCGCGCTCCGCGCACCGGTGTCGACGGCGAGCAGCGAGCCCGTGTAGCCGATGACGTAGACGGTGTCGCCCACGACGGTGGCCTGCGCCTGGTCGACCGGCGCGGTCAGCGGGACCCGCCGTACCGTACGGCTCGACGCGTCCAGCCGTACGACCGCCCTGGTGAAGCCGTCCGCGTCCCCGCCGAGCAGGAACAGCGCGTCGTCCGAGGCCCCGGCCGGGGCCAGGGTGCCCGTCAGCCGCTTCTCCCAGCGCACCGCTCCGGTGGCCGGATCGATCGAACGGACGTCGGTCGCCGAGCCGTCGGCCGACTGCGTCGTGGCGAACAGCGCGCCGCCGGTGCCGCTCGCCGCCGTCCAGACGGTGCCGGTCGCGCCGAGCCGCTCCGTCCAGCGTTCGTCGCCGGTCGCGCTGTCGAGGGCGCGCACCCGCCCGTCGTACGAGACGAGGAGCACCGCGTCGCCGCTGTGCCGGACGGTGGCGTACGAGGAGATGTCGACGGCCCAGCGCTCGGCGCCCGAGGCCGGGTCGAGCGCGGCCAGTCGCTTCCCGCCGCCGCCCGTACCGCCCGCGCCGCCCGCGACGACATGCAGGAGTCCGCCGGAGAGCACCGGCGCCGCGCCCTCGTCGGTCGCGGCGGCGCTCCCGCCCTTCGTGGCCTTCACGGACCACTCCGTACGACCGTCGACGGGGTCGAGCCGCGCGGCCGTGACGCCGGGGCCGGCGCAGTAGACGGCCGTGGCGTCGGAGGCGCACACCGGCACCTGATTGCCCCCGGCCCTGCCCGCCCCTCCCGCCCCGCCCGATCCGGTGCCGAGCGTGGTGTCCCACGGTCGGAACGTCCGGGACGGCGGCTCCTCCGCCGTGGCCCGGGTGGCGTCGCTCATGGCCCGTACGCCGAGGAAACCCGCACCGGCCACGGCCACCAGCGTCAGCGCGACCGCCACCGTACGCACCCGGCGCGGCGACCGCGCGGACGCGGACGACGGCCTGACGGGCGACGGCTCGACGGACGACGGCGCCTCGGACGACGCAGGCATCCCCTGGGACGGAACGGTCCCGGAGCCCCACGCGTGGTGCGCGGGTACCGCGTGGTTCGTGGGCACGGAGCCCGAACCCGAGCCCGCGGTCTCCAGGGGATCGGGCCCGCGCTGCACCGGTACGAGCGCCCGCGCCCCGTACGGCCCGCGCAGGTCGTACGCGGTGGACGGGCGTCCCCCGTCCGGCGCGGCGCCCGGCGCGGGATCCGTCGTCCGCAGCGCGCTCATCACCTCGTCCGGCGTCGGCCGCTGCGCCGGGTCCTTCGCCAGACACCGCGATATCAACGGAACGAGCCGCTCCGGTACGCCCGTCAGATCCGGCTCGTCGTGCACGACCTGGTACGCGACGATGTACGGACTGTCCGAGTCGAAAGGGCCGCGCCCGGTCGCCGCGTGCACCAGGACCGCGCCCATCGCGAACACATCGGCGGCGGGCCCGACTTCGCGCGGCCGCTGGAACTGCTCGGGCGCCATGAACGGCGGTGTGCCGATCAGCTTGCCCGTCTCCGTCCGCAGATCGCTGTCCGCGGGACGCGAGATGCCGAAGTCGATGACCTTGGGCCCGTCGGACGCCAACAGGACGTTGCTGGGCTTGAGATCACGGTGCACCACCCCGGCGCGGTGGATGTCCCGCAGCCCCTCGGCGAGCCCCGCCCCGAGCCTGGTCAACGCCTCGGCGTCCAGCGGCCCGTTCCGCTTCACCCGCTCGGAGAGGGTGGGCCCGTCGATGAACAGGGTCGCCATCCAGGGCCGCGGGGCCTCCGGATCGGCGTCCACGACGGGCGCGGTGAACGCCCCGCTCACCCGGCGCGCCGCCGCGACCTCCTGCTGGAAGCGGGCCCTGAACTCGGGATCGGAGGCGTGACCCGCATGGATGACCTTGACGGCGAGCCGCAACCCCGAGGCGGAGGTGGCGAGATGGACCTCGCCCATTCCACCCGAGCCCAGGGCTGATTCGAGCAGGTAGCGGCCGGCGTAATCCGGATGCTCCGCTTCCGGGGCCGACCCGGTGTTGCGCAGTGGTGGCATTTGCCCACCCCCGTGTATTCGTGCGCAAGCGCGACGCACGGAGCCTAGTCGATGGTGCGTGCTATCAAGCCATGGCTTGCTAGCCTGCGCGGCGCAGAGCACACACCGTCAACGGGGGAGGACCGCATGAGCGTCGAAGAGGTTGAGAACACCGCGAGAGAAGCCACCGAAGCGGAAGTGGGGACGCTGGCCGCGAAGCGCTACGCGGTCCACCCGGACTACCGGGTGAACGTCCGCAGCGGACCCGGCACCCACTACTCGCTCGTCAAGGTGCTCCCGTACGGCGCGAGCGTGCCGATCAACTGCCAGCAGGAGGGGGAGCGGATCACGGGCCCGTACGGCACGACGAAGCTCTGGGACAACATCGCCAACGGGCAGTTCATCTCGGACGCGTACGTCTACACGGGAAGCAGCGGCTACGTCGCCCCGCACTGCGCCTGAGCGACGAGCCTGAACGCCGCACTGGGCGCCGCGCCTGAGCGACAAGCCCGAACGCCGGTCCTGAGCACCGGCCCTGGGCGCTGCGCCCTGAGCACCGGTCCTGAGTGCCGCGCCCAGGTGCCGCGCCCGGGTGCGGCACCTCAGGGCCGGTCCCGCCCGCGCGCCGGGGATAATCGCCCCGTGAGCGAGCACCCCGAGCACTCCCCGCACTCCCCGCACGCCGAGCGCCCCGAGGGCGCCCCTGCGGCCACGTCCACCACTGCGGCCACGTCCACCGCCGCGGCCACCGCCTCCGACAGGAAGGCGGGCGGCGAACGTGGCCGCGGAGGCGGCGGTGGCCCGGAGCCCGAGGCGATCCCGTTCTTCGGTACGACCTGGCTCGCCCGCGACGGCGGCTACGCGGCCCGCCGCGCCGCGGTCGCCGCCGGCTCCCTCACCACCGCCGTCGCCGCCTGCTTCGTACTCCGCTTCGCCTACGAGGGCCTGGAGATCGCGAAGGTGGGCTCCTTCGTCGGTCTGCTCCTCGTCGTGATGTTCTCGGTGTGCAGCGCCATCGCCTTCCGCAGGACCTGGGACGGCTTCACCCGCCGCCCGGCCGACCCCGCCCGCGAGGAGTCGCTGCGCAGCGTCAAGGCGATCGGCTTCATGGGCGCCCTGATCGCCTACTTCCTGCGCTCCCTGGCCGAAGCCCCGGGCGAGGGGCTGCGCCGCAAGGAGTACGAAACGGCCCTGGCCCAGTACGAACGCCGCCGCACCGCCCGCGCGGGCAACCCCGCCGCCCGAGCCGCCAAGTCCAGGACCAAGAAGCCCAAGCGGCCCTAGCCCTTCCTCCACGGCGGGCGCCACGATGGCCACATGACTCCCGCCCCGGCTCCCCGCCCGACCCCTCATCCCACTGCGCGCGCCACCCCTCGCCCCACCCCTGGCCCCACCACGCGCGCCCTCTCCTTCGACGCCGTCGCCGACCAGTACGACGAGGCGCGCCCCGGCTACCCGCCGGCCCTCTTCGACGCGATCGAGGAACTGGCCGGCCGCCCGCTCCGGGGCGCCCGCGTCATCGACGTGGGCGCGGGGACGGGGATCGCCACCCGCCTGCTGCGCGCACGCGGCGCCCGGGTCACCGCCGTCGAGCCGGGCCCCGGCATGGCGGAGCGGCTGCACCGTACCCAGCCCGCTGTCCCCCTCCTCCGCGGCCTCGGCGACGCCCTGCCCCTCGCCGACGGCTGCGCCGACCTGATCACGTACGCCCAGGCTTGGCACTGGACCGATCCGGCCCGCTCCCTGCCCGAGGCCCTGCGAGTGCTCAGGCCCGGTGGCGCGCTCGCCCTGTGGTGGAACATCGCCGACGCCGACGTCCCCTGGATCGCCGCCCAGGACCTGCGGATCCGCCGCTGGGCCGACGACAGCGCCCACGGCGCGCACAGCGTCTCCGGCCGGGGCGGGGAACTGCCCGCGGAGCTGCGCCCGGCCGAGCGGCGGGTGCGGTGGACCCGCCGTGTCCCGCTCGACACCCACCTCGCCCACCTCGGCAGCCACTCCGTCTTCCGGATGCGCGGGGAAGAGGCCACGGCCGCCTTCCTCGCGGCCGAGCGCGCGGAACTGCTCGGGCTCTTCCCCGACGGGACCGTCGAGGAGGCGTACGTCGTGGAGCTGACGCTCACGCGCCGCGCCTGACCGCCCGGCGCCGGTCGCCCGGAACCTGAGCCGCCCGCCGCCCGCCCGAACGACCTGAGCCGCCCGCCCGCCCGAACGCTTGACGAGCCCGTCGGCCGGGCCCATTATTCATCACATGATGAATTTGCCCGAAGGTGCTGCCGCCGTGCACGCCCGCGGCCTCACCGTCCACCGAGGCGACCGCGCCGTCCTGCGCGGGCTCGACTTCTCCGTACCGCCCGGCAGGATCACCGGACTCCTCGGCCCCTCCGGCTGCGGCAAGTCCACCCTGATGCGCGCAGTCGTCGGCACCCAGGCCCAGGTCACCGGCGTCCTCGACGTCCTCGGCCACCCCGCGGGCGACGCCGCGCTGCGCGCCCGCATCGGATACGTCACCCAGGCGCCCTCCGTCTACGACGACCTCACGGTCCGCCAGAACCTCGACTACTTCGCCGCCGTCCTCGACCCGGGCCGCACCCGCCGTACCGCACGCGAGGAAGCCGTCGACCGCGCGATCACCGACGTCGACCTCGCCTCCCACGCCGACTCCCTGGCCGGACGCCTCTCCGGCGGCCAGCGCAGCCGGGTCTCCCTCGCCGTCGCCCTGTTCGGCACACCGGAACTCCTCGTCCTCGACGAGCCGACCGTCGGCCTCGACCCCGTACTCCGCCGCGACCTGTGGACCCTCTTCCACCGCATCGCCGCCGACCGCGCCGCGACGATCCTCGTCTCCTCCCACGTCATGGACGAGGCCGAACGCTGCCACCGGCTCCTCCTCATGCGCGACGGCGAGGTCCTCGCCGAGGACACCCCCGAAGCCCTGCGCACCCGTACGCACACCGAGACCGTCGAAGCGGCCTTCCTCCACCTGGTCGACGAGGCCGACACACTCCAGGGAAGCCCCCGATGACCCCCACCGACGCGACCGCCGTCACCCCGCCTGTCACCCCGCCCGCCACCACGGCCGCCGCCGCCCGCACCCTGGCCACCGCCGCCCGCGTACTGCGCCAGCTCCGCCACGACCCGCGCTCGATCGCGCTGATGATCCTCGTCCCGTGCGCGATGCTCGTCCTGCTCCGCTACGTCTTCGACGGCAGCCCCCGCACCTTCGACTCCATCGGCGCCTCGCTGCTCGGCATCTTCCCGCTGATCACGATGTTCCTGGTGACCTCCATCGCCACCCTCCGCGAACGCACCTCGGGAACCCTGGAACGCCTCCTCGCGATGCCCCTGGGCAAAGGCGACCTGATCGCCGGCTACGCCCTCGCCTTCGGACTCGTCGCCGTCGTCCAGTCCACGCTGGCCACCGGCCTCGCGGTGGGGGCCCTCGGCCTGGACGTCGTCGGCTCGGCCTGGCTGCTCCTCCTCGTCGCGCTCCTCGACGCCCTGCTCGGCACGGCACTCGGCCTCTTCGTCTCGGCGTTCGCGTCCTCCGAGTTCCAGGCCGTGCAGTTCATGCCCGCGGTGATCTTCCCGCAGCTCCTCCTCTGCGGACTGTTCGCGCCCCGGACCGCCATGCACCCCGTCCTGGAGGCCGTCTCCGACGTCCTGCCCATGTCGTACGCCGTCGACGGCATGAACCAGGTCCTGCGCCACCCCGACATCACGGGCGACTTCGTCCGCGACGCGGCGATCGTCGCGGGCTGCGCCTTTCTCGTCCTCGCCCTGGGCGCCGCCACCCTCCGCCGCCGTACGACCTGACGCCGAGGGGACGACGGCGGGACGACGGCGGGACGACGCGGGGGCGACCGCTCCTCGGACACCTCACGCACCCGGCCCGCCTCCGATGCGACGATGGAAGCAACGTCCGTCCCCTACGGCGAGGTGACCAGCAATGCCCCAGACCGTCGCAGTCCTCGGCACAGGAAAGATCGGCGAGGCCCTGCTCAGCGGCATGATCCGGGCCGGCTGGCGGGCAACGGATCTGCTGGTCACCACACGCCGCCCGGAACGCGCCGAGAAGCTGCGCGACCGGTACGGCGTCGAGCCCGTCACCAACGCCGACGCCGCCAAGCGCGCCGACATCCTCATCCTGGCGGTCAAGCCCCAGGACATGGGCACCCTCCTCGACGAACTCACCCCCCACCTCACCGCCGACCGCCTGATCATCAGCGCCGCCGCCGGTATCCCCACGGCCTTCATCGAGGAACGCCTCGCCCCGGGCACCCCCGTCGTACGCGTCATGCCCAACACGCCCGTCCTGGTGGACGAGGGCATGTCCGTCATCTCGGGCGGCAGCCACGCCCTCCCCGCGCACCTCACCCACGCCGAGGAGATCTTCGGCGGCGTCGGCAAGACCCTGCGCGTCCCCGAGTCCCAGCAGGACGCCTGCACCGCGCTCTCGGGCTCGGGCCCGGCGTACTTCTACTACCTGGTCGAGGCCATGACCGACGCGGGCATCCTCCTCGGCCTGCCCCGCTCCCAGGCCCACGACCTGATCGTCCAGGCCGCCATCGGCGCCGCCGTCATGCTGCGGGACAGCGGCGAGCACCCCGTGAAGCTCCGCGAGGCCGTGACCTCCCCGGCCGGGACCACCATCAGCGCCATCCGGGAGCTGGAGAACCACGGGGTACGGGCGGCCCTCATCGCGGCACTGGAAGCGGCCCGCGACCGCAGCCGCGCCCTGGCCTCGGGCAACGGCTGAGGTCACGGGCGGCGCACGGGGCTCAACCGGCGGGCAGCAACCCGGCCGCCCGGTACGCGGCGTCGACCACGGGCCGGGCCATCCCTCTGGCCCGCTCGGCCCCGTCCTTCAGTACGGCGTCCACCTGACCGGGGTCCGCGGCCAGCACCGCGTGCCGCTCCCGCACCGGCCGCAGCGCCTCGATCACGGCCTCGGCGGTGGCCCGCTTCAACTCCCCGTACGAGGTGTACGCCTCGGCCAGCGCGGCCGGCTCCTGCGCCGTACACCCGGCCAGGATCTCCAGCAGATTGGCCACGCCCGGTTTCGTCTCCGGGTCGTACGCGACCTCCTGCCCGCTGTCCGTCACCGCGCGCATGATCTTCTTCCGCACCACATCGGCGTCGTCCAGCAGATAGACGATCCCGGCGGTCGCGTCATGGGACTTCCCCATCTTCGACGCCGGGTCCTGAAGATCCATGACCCGCGTGGCCACGGGCGGCTGGGTGGCCTTCGGTACGGAGAAGGTGTGCCCGTACCGCTGGTTGAACCGCACGGCGAGATCCCGGGTCAGCTCCACATGCTGGGTCTGGTCCTCACCGACCGGAACCTCGTCCGTGCGATAGGCCAGGATGTCCGCCGCCATCAGCACCGGATACGACAGCAGGGAGAACCGCACACTCTCCCCGGACGCCAGGGCCCGCACGCTCTTCCCCTTGTACTGGATCATGCGCCGCAGCTCCCCGTCGGTGGCCGTGCACTCCAGCAGATACGAGAGCCGCGTGTGCTCGTCCACATGGCTCTGGACGAATACGGTGCAGAGCGCGGGGTCGAGTCCGGCCGCGAGCAGCAGCGTCGCGGCCTGCCGACTGAGCCGGCGGACCCGGGCCGGATCGTGCTCGACGGTCAGCGCGTGCAGATCCACGACGCTGAAGAGCCCGTCGGCCCGGTGCTGATCGACCTCGACCCACCGGCGTACGGCCCCGAGGTAGTTGCCCAGCGTCAGATGTCCGGTCGGCTTGACCCCGCTGAAGATCCGCGTCATCTCTCATCACCCTCTCGGTCGGAGCCGCCGCCACCTGCGGCCCGCCCCGAGCTGGGGAAACGCGAACGGCCGCCGAAGCGGCGGCCGTTGATCGCATACGTGTGAGGCGGCCGCCGTCAGGCGGCCCACCACTGAAGGATGCACGCATGCGCTGTCATGCCACCAAGCCTAGCGGCCGAGCAGCGCCCGGACCCCTCAAGTTGACACGCCCCACACGGAACCGTAATGTTCTCCGAGCTGTCCGACGTGAGCACCGGTCGAGTGCCGGTCCCCGGACAGTCATTCCGCAGGACCTACGAGAAGCAGGCGACTTCGTGTCGCATTGTTTTGCGTGCGCCTATGCGAAATGAGGAATCGACGTTCGAACCCGGACGCCGGCACCGAAGCCTCGATTAGCGTCGGAGCCCAGGATTCCGCTAAAGTCTCACTCGTCGGAACGGCCGAAGGGCCGGGAGGACAAGCCCCGCTGACTGGGAATCAGGCCCGAAAGGATCTGATAGAGTCGGAACCGCCGGAAAGGGAAAGCGCGAAAGCGAAGAACTGGAAAGCGAACCCCGCTCCGACGGGGAATCGGACACGAAAGAGTCTGATAGAGTCGGAAACGCAGG